>JALORN010000001.1 GCA_025458905.1 Steroidobacteraceae bacterium | reverse complement strand
CTGCTGCAGCAGCTGCAGCAGGTGCAGGAACGCCACGTGCTCGACACCGAGACCTGGCTCGACCAGCGCGTGATCCGCAACCTCCAGGCCCGCGCGTGACGACGCTCGGCATCGCGCTCGACGACGCCGCGCTCGCGATCGCGCGGGCCGGCGATGCCGCCGCCCCGTCGATCGCGCCGTCGATCGTCGACGCGGGCCGCGCGCAGCGCGCCGCCGCCGGCCGGTCGGCCGTGGCGAGCGCGCGTACCGCGCCGACCGCGGTCTCCTCGCGCCACTGGCTCGACCTCGCCCAGGGCCGCCCGCCCGCGCGCGAGTCGCTGGCAGTCGCGCGCGCCGAGCTCGGCGTGCGCGCGGCCGCGCTGCCGGTCGCGGCCGGCGATGCCGCCTGCGTCGCGGTCCCGGCGACCTGCGACGGCCCGGCGCTGTCGCGGCTGCTGGCGGTGTTCCGCGCGGCCGCGCTGCCGGTCGCGGCGTTCGTCGATGCGGCTGCGCTCGCCGTCGCCGCGCTCGGCCTGCGCGAGGGCGCGGCCATCGTCGTCGAGCTCGGCCTGCACCATGCCGCAGCGACGCGCGTCGACCTGCGCGACGGCGAGGCGCGCCGGCGGTCGGCGCGGCTACGCCTGCGCGGCGGGCTGCTGGCGCTGCGCGAGTCCTGGCTGCAGCTGGTCAGCGAGGCGATGGTGCTCAAGACGCGCTTCGACCCGCTGCACGAGGCGGCGACCGAGCAGCGGCTCTACGACCAGCTCGACGCGGTCGCGGCCCGCGCCGCGCGCGACGGCAGCGCCGCGATCGGCCTGTCGATCGGCAGCGGCGGGTCGGCGCAGCGCCACGAGGTGCTGCTGACGCGCGACCAGTTCGCCGCGCGGGGCGAGGCCGCCTACCGCGAGCTCGTCGCGATGCTGCACGAGCTGCGGCCCGCGGGCGCGGGCGTCACGCTGGTCGCGCCGGCCCGGCTCGCCGGCCTGCCGGGGTTGTGCGAGCTGCTGGCCGCCGAGTTGCGCGGCTGCGAGCTGCGGCTGCTGCCCGACGGCTACCTGGCGCGGGCGGCCGCGCTGGCCGCGCCGGACCTGGGGGACGGCGCGGCGGTGCAGGCGGCGGTGCCGCTGCGTCGCGGCGTCGCGAGCTTCGCGACGCCACTCGATCCCGAGGACGGCCCGGTGGTCGTCGAGCGGCTCGACGGCGACACCCAGGCCGCCGCTGCCAAGTGCCCGACGCACCTGCTGTGGTCGGGGCGGGCGCTGCCGCTCGCGGGCGCGGCGCTCGAGATCGGGCGCGCGCCGGCCGGTGGCGGCGTCGAGCTGCCCGAGGGGCTGGCGGGCGTCTCGCGGCTGCACTGCACGGTGCGCTACGACGGCGGCGCGATCGTGCTCGTCGACCACAGCCGGCACGGCACCTTCGTCAACGGCGAGCGCGTCGCCGGGCGCGCGCGGCTGCGCGCCGGCGACCGGCTGCGGATCGGCGACCCGGGCGTCGAGCTCGCCCTGATCGCGGTAGGTGGGCGTGGTGAAGAAGCGCCGCAACACTGAGGTCTTCAGCCTCTCGTTCCTCGACGTCATCTGCTGCGGGTTCGGCGCGGTGATCCTGTTCTACACGGTCATCAGCGCGCAGAGCAGCATGATCCGCACCAAGGAGACGCAGGACCTCGCCGCCCAGGTCAGCAAGATCGAGGAGGAGGTGCTGGAGGGGGCCCGCAACCTCGTGCGGCTGCGCAACACGCTGCAGCAGACCGAGAGCGAGACGGCCGCGGCGGCGTCGCGCGCGACGCGCCTGATCGAGGAACTGCAGCGCAAGCGCGAGGAGTCCTCGATCTACGACTCGGACACGCTCGCCAAGCGCGAGCGCATCGAGAAGCTGAAGGCCGACGTCAAGGCGCTCGAGGAGAGCACGCGCCGGCTGGAGGCGAGCGCCCAGGTGCCGACGCCGAACGCCGAGCGCGTCGCGCCGGCGCGCGCCTCGATCACCAGCCGGCGCTACCTGACCGGCCTCGCGCTGCGCGGCAAGCGCGTGCTGGTGCTGGTCGACCGCTCGGCGAGCATGCTCGACGAGGACCTCGTCAACGTCATCCGCCTGCGCAACTCCCCCGAGCCCGCGCGCCAGGCCGCCGCGAAGTGGCGCCGTGCGGTGGACATCACCAACTGGATCGTGGCGCAGGTGCCGCAGGGCTCGCAGTTCCAGGTGTACGCGTTCAATACGCGCGCCGAGCCGCTGGTGCAGGGCACCGGCGGCAAGTGGCTGCCCGCGGGCGACAACGCGCAGCTCGACCGCGTGTCGCAGGCGCTCGATGCGCTGGTGCCGCAGGAGGGCACCAGCCTGCTGAACGCGTTCCGCGCGATCCGCGAGGTCAATCCCGAGCCCGACCAGGTGGTGCTGATCACCGACGGCCTGCCCACCCAGGGCGCGACGCCGCCGGCGCTGACGAGGCGGCGCGCTCGATCACGCTGAAGGCGCCGATCGACGTGGTGCTGCTGCCGATGAAGGGCGACCTGCCGGCCTCGCACCGCTTCTGGATGCTGGCGCGCAGCACCAAGGGGGCGTTCGTGATGCCCTCGCCGGACTGGCCGTGAGGTCGCGATGAAGCTGCGGCGCCGCGACACCGAGACCTTCAGCCTGTCGTTCCTCGACGTGATCTGCTGTGGCTTCGGCGCGATCATCCTGCTGCTGGTGCTTTCGGAGTTCGGCCAGCCGGTGCAGATCGAGAAGTCCCGCGAGGACCTCGAGCAGCAGCTGAAGGCGCTGCAGGAGGAGCTGTTCGCGATCCGCGGCGACAGCACGCGGCTCGAGCGCGAGCTGAAGGGCCGCGTCGACAAGCTGACGCGCGAGCGCCTGAACCTCGCGAAGATGGCCGGCGAGGCGTCGAGCATCCGCGGCCAGTTCAGCGCCTCGCGCCAGGAGGCCGCCGTCAGCAACATCGTCGAGAACGAGCTGCTCGCGGCCTACGACGAGCTGCAGCAGGAGCAGCAGCGCCTGCTGAAGGCCTCGCGCTCGCGCCGCCAGATCAAGACCGACGCGGTCGGCGGCATCCCGGTGGACAGCGACTACGTCATCTTCCTGATCGACACCTCGGGCAGCATGCAGGGCAACCACTGGGAGACGCTGCAGGAGGTCATGAAGGAGATCCTCGACATCTACCCGCGCCTCAAGGGCCTGCAGATCGTCGACGACAACGGCAAGGAGATGTTCGAGGGCACGCGCGGCAAGTGGCTGACCGACTCGTCGAGCCAGCGCACCCAGATCGTCAGCCGGATGCGCAACTGGCGTGCCTTCAGCGACTCGAGCCCCGCGGACGGCATCGAGATCGCGATCCGCAACTACTGGTCCGCGGACAAGCGCATCAGCATCTACGTGCTCGGCGACGAGTTCACCGGCGAGTCGATCCAGGCCTCGCTCGACGCCGTCGACCGGATCAACCGGCCGGATGCCGGCGGACGTCGCCGCGTGCGCATCCACGCCATCGGCTTCCCGGTCGGCGGCGGGATGACGCCGTTTACAAACATCCGCTTTTCCGCCCTAATGCGGGCCATGACGGAGCGCAACGACGGCACGTTCGTCGGGCTCACCAACGTCAAGGTCTGCGCGGCCACCATCGACATCATGGGGACACGGCAATGCGTGGGAGCGAACTGACCCGCGGCGGGCACGCGCCGCAGGCGCCGGCCACGGAAGGTCCGGCGTGCGCGGCGGGGCTCCCGGCCCGGCGGCGCGCGACGTGCGGGGTGCGGGCGCTGCTGCTCGCGCCGGCGCTGCTGCTCGGCGCCTGCGGCGGGGTGAAGATCGCGCCGCAGCCGGTGCTGCCCAAGGCGCTGGTGCAGCCGATCACCGCGCGCGTCGGCTTCGTGCTGCCATCCGACCAGAAGGACTACGCGCACAACGAGACGCGCGGCGGCGTGCCGTGGAGCGTCTCGCTCGGCGAGGGCCAGCGCAAGCTCGCGCGCGAGGTGTTCCGGGCGAGCTTCCAGTCGGCGGAGGAGTTCGAGGACCTCGAGGCGGCGAAGCGCGCCAGCGGCCTGCAGGGCATCTTCGAGGCGCGCATCGAGCAGTATTCGTTCGCGACCGCGCGCGAGACCGGCGGTGACTACGTCGCGGTGACCATCCGCTACCGCATCCTGCTGCGCACGCCGCAGGGCGACCCGGTCGACGCCTACACCCTCACCGGCTACGGCAACAGCGAGTCGAGCGGCATGAGCAGCAGCACGCCGCTCGAGGCGGCGACGCGCTCGGCGATGCGCGACGCGGCCGCGAAGTTCCTGACGCAGTTCCCGGACCTGGCGGTCGCCAAGCTGCTGGCGAGCGGCCGCCCGCTGCTCGCCGCGGCCTCGAGCCAGAGCGCGCCGCTCGCGACCCTGCAGGCGATCGACACGGTCCCGGTGCGCGAGTCGCGGCGCGGCAAGGCCGGCACCACCACACCTACGCCGCCGCCCGCGACGCTGCCCGACGTGCTGCCCGCGCCCGGCGCGAGCGCCCCGGGAGCGGGGGCGCCGCCGGCCGGCGCCGGCCCGCGCCTCGCACCGACCTGAGCACCGCGAGCCCCGGGCGCGCAGCGGCCGGCGCCCGGCCGCACGGCGTCAGCGCGGTTCGGCCGGCGGCGGGTCGGGCTGCTGCTGCGCCTTCACCAGTACGCGCTCGCGCAGCGTGACGCCCTCGGTCACCACCGGCTCGCCGTTCTCGAGCCGCGGCGCATAGCGCGCCTTGCGCACCGCGTAGGTGGTCGACTTCTCGATCGACTGCGGCGCATCGGTCGCGACCGTCTGCACGTCGGCGACCTTGCCGTCCGGCATCACCTTGAAACGCGTCTCGACGTAGCGCTCCTCGTAGTCGGCCGGGTCGTTCGGGCGCGCCCGCGCGATCGAGGCCGACGGCGGGCGGTAGGCGAGGCGGCGCGGCGCCTGCAGCATCGACACCGCGTCGTTGCCGGCTTCCACCAGCTCCTTCCAGCCGTCGCGGTAGGCCTGGTTCGCCTTGGCGACCGCACCGCCGATCAGGTACCAGTCGCCGAGTTCCACCAGGGTCTCGCCGCGCGCACGGCGATCGACCGGGTCGGTCTTGGACAGGGCCTCCAGCGCGAGGCGCAGGGCGCGCTCGCCGTCGGGATTCAGGCGGTTCTCCTGGCCCATCTGGGTCAGCTGCGGCATCGCCGCGTTCTGCTGGAACGGGTCGAGGGGGGCCTCGGTCTCCTCGGGGCCGTAGATGAACTCGAGGTAGTAGGAGCGGGCGAGGCCACGCAGCGCCGCGACCGACTGCGGCGTGCCGCGCCCGCCGGCGTTCTCGGCGATCATCAGCGCGCGCGCGTGCAGGCCGCGGGCGGTGGTGTAGCGGCCGACGAACTCGTTCCAGCGCGCGAGCCGGTCGAGCGGCTCGAGCATGCGCAGGTCGTTGCGGCCGAACGACGACTCGGCGACGCGGAACGCGTACTGGCTCTCCTTCTCCGCCTCCTGCAGGCGGTCGAGCGCGACGTAGCTCTCGATCAGCGGGTCGAGGATGTCGAGCTGGTCGGCGTTGAACAGGCCGTCGAGGTTGCGCGACAGGTCGACGGCGCGCTTCAGCGCGGTGGCCGCCTCGGCGTGCTGCTTCGTCGCGAGGTAGGTCTCGCCGAGGCCCGTCAGCGGCCGCATCAGCATCCGGTCGGCGCCGGAGAGCTTGCCCTCGATCAGCCGCACCGCCCGCAGGTAGGAGGACTCGGCGGCCGCGTAGTCGCCGAGGCGGTACTGCACGGTGCCGAGGTTGGTCAGCGGGTTCACCAGCTGCCGGTCCTCGGCGCCGTACTGCTGCTCGGTGAGCTCGACCAGCCGCTTGGCGATCGGCAGTGCGTCGGTGAAGCGCGCCGCGTCGAACTCGGCGCGGAATGCCTTGTAGACGTCGTAGCGCTCGGCGTCGGTGACGGCCAGCACGGGCGTCGGGGCCAGGGCGCCGCCTGCCACGAGCAGCGTCGCGGCGACGGCGGCGGGGATCAGGTGGCGCGGGTGCATCGTGGGTGTCCGCCTTGCTCGGGTCTGGGTTCCGGTCGTGCCGCCGGTCAGCGGCGCTCGAAGAGATAGTGCGAGACGAGCCACTCGCGGCCGCCTCCATAGCCCCACAGCTCGGCGCAGGACATGAAGAAGACCCGCCAGTAGACCCACCACTTCAGCGCCTGGTCGGCGCCGTAGGCGCGCTCGAGCACCGGCATCACCTGCGCACGGCGCGCGTCCATGTTCTGCAGCCAGGCCTCGGCGGTCAGCTGGTAGTGCCGGCCGTCGACCTGCCAGTGGTCCAGGAGGCGCACGGCGCCCTGGAACAGCAGGTCGTCGCTCGGCATGATGCCGCCGGTGAAGAAGTACTTCGCCATCCAGTCCGTCTCGTCGCGCACCTCGAACGGGTAGGCGAAGCGGTGGTGCGTGAAGATGTGCACGAACAGCGTGGCCGACGGGGCCATCCACGCGGCGACGCGCCCGAGCAGCGACTCGTAGTTGCGCATGTGCTCGAACATCTCGACCGACACCACGCGGTCGAAGCGGCGCCCGTCCTCGAACTGCAGCCGGTTGACGTCGCAGGTGACGATCTCGAGGTTCGCGAGGCCCCGCTCGGCGGCGCGCGCATCGATGAACTGCTTCTGGGTGCGGGAGTTCGAGACCGCGGTGATCCGCGAGCGCGGGAAGTGCTCGGCCATCCACAGCGACAGCGAGCCCCAGCCGCAGCCGAGCTCCAGGATGCGGTCGCCGTCGGCGAGCCGGGCGCGCTCGCAGGTCAGCGCCAGCATCCGCGCCTCCGCGGCGTCGAGGCCCTGGGCCGCGCGCGACACGTCGAAGCTGTCGTAGTAGCAGCTGGAGTACTTCAGGTGCCTGCCGAGCACCTGCAGGTAGAACTCGGTCGGGACCTCGTAGTGCTGCTCGTTCGCCTCGGCGGTGTTGATCGCGATCGGGCTCTCGCGCAAGGCACGCACGAGGTCCATCAGGTGGGCCTGCTGGCGCTCCGGGTCGCCCTTGTCCTCCTCGCGCAGCCGGTCCGCGAGCAGCGACCGGATGCGGTTGCGGATCAGCCAGTCGGGCACGCGGTTCGACTCGAGCATGCGCATCGAGAACGACGAGGTCGCGCCGTCGGCCGGCGCCGGAGTGGGGGTCGGTGCAGTGGATGCAGTCATGCTCTGGAGATCCGGTATCCGCTCAAGCTGGCCGGGCGACACGGGCCCGGGGGTGGTCGCGGCCGGTCACGGAAGCCCCGCGGCCTGGACGGGACGAGTGGCCGGCGGCCGCGGTGTTGGACCGCCGCGGGGCGATCGCGTTCCGGCCGGGAACGCAGGCGCTCCGCGGCGCGACACTAGCACGGCAGGCCCGTCAGGCGCTGCGCCGCACCAGGATCGCGGAGGCCGGTTCGTCGTCGCGCAGGCGCGCCAGCTGCCACAGGACGTAGGCGGACATGGCCATGTTGCCGAGCAGCATGATCGCCACGAACCAGCCGAGCCGCGCCAGCGCGCGGGTCTCCTTGTAGAACACCCAGACGTAGAAGGTGAGGAAGCCGTAGTAGGCGTCCACCAGCGTCGCGATCGTCCACCAGTTGTCGGGCTGGATGGCGAACCCCCGCCACTCCCAGACCGGCTGGCGCGTGCTCGCCCAGGACGTGTAGGCGAGCAGGCTGGCGAAGATGAAGCCGAACAGCAGGCGGAGAACGTTCTTGTTCATTCTGGGTTCCATCCCGGGGCCGGGGACCGGCCCCGCAGCGAGGCGGCAAGGGTAGCAGTTCGATGCCGGGGGTGACGTGCGCATCCGCATTGCCTAAGCTCGCCGCGCGATGGAACGCGCACCTCCACCCCGGACCGCCCCTCCCGCGCCACCTGCCGGGCAGCGCCAGGCCTGGGTGTTCGGCGCCTCCGGCCTGGTCGGCCGCGCGCTGCTCGACGTGCTGCTCACGGCGCCCGAGTACGCGCGCATCACCGCCCTGACGCGCCGGCCGCTCGGTCGCGAACACCCGCGCCTCGCCAACCGCATCGTCGCCTTCGACCGCCTCGAGGCCCAGCTCGCGGGAGTGGCCTGCCAGGAGGCGTTCTGCTGCCTCGGCACGACGCTGGCCCAGGCGGGCTCGGAAGCCGCGTTCCGCGCCGTCGACCACGACACCGTGCTGCGGGTCGCCGGCGTCGCGCGCCGGGCCGGCGCCGAACGCTTCGTGCTGGTGTCCGCCGCCGGCGCCGACCCCGCGGCGAAGAACTTCTACCTGCGCGTCAAGGGCGAGGCCGAGGCCGCGGTCGCGGCGCTCGGCTTCCCGTCGCTCGACATCGTCCAGCCCGGGCTGCTGCTCGGCGGCGCGCGCGCCGAGTCCCGTCCGCTCGAGTCGCTCGGCCGCCTGGTGATGCCGCTGGTGAACCCGCTGCTCGGCGGCGAACGCAAGGCCTGGCGCGGCATGGACGTCGCGGTGCTGGCGCGCGCGATGGCGGCACTGCCGCGCAGCGGGCGCCGCGGCGTCAACCGCTACACCTGGGAAGCGCTGCAGAGGCTGGCGGCCAAGCCCCAGCGCTGAAGGTTTCCCCGCAGCCCCGACGGGCCACCGCGGAGGCGCAGCGCGAACCCGCGTCACCCCGCGCCGACGCGCAGGCCGGGGCGTTCCGAGATCCTGACGAGGATCGCCGCCAGGATCATCACCACGAGGTCGGTGGTGTCGGGCACGCGCGCGGGCAGCCAGGCCTGCGCGACCTCGGTCACGGTGCCGACGCCGAGCAGCAGCAGGGTGCCGAGGCCGGCGCCGAGGGCGCTGCCCGCTGCGATCCACACGGCGCCGATCGCGACGAACAGGCGGTCGAGCGTGCCGAGGTAGAGCTCGTCGACGCGGCCGTCGACGAGGCCCGCGAACGGCGCCCAGCTGACCGGCTGCGCGCTCGCGGAGAACTCGAACGGTGCGAGGCCCGCGACCAGCAGCGCGACGCAGACGATGCCGAGCAGAGGCGTGCGCGAGGCCGCGTGGGTGCGGCGGCGCAGCCGCCAGATCACCGGCAGCGCGAGCGCGGCCGCGGCCAGCTCGTCCGGCGTCAGCGTCTGGCCGACGAACAGCAGCCGCGACGCCAGCGAGGCCGCGACCGTGCCGAGGAACAGCGGCCAGAAGGTCTCGCGGCGGAACAGCGTGCGCATCACGGCGGAGAGCACGAGGTAGGCGGCGAACCAGGCGGCGATGCCGCCGACCGAGGGCGAGAGCGCGAGGCTCGCCTCGATCGCGCCCTGCACGCGCCCGGGGCGCAGCCGCGGCAGGAACGGCGCCGCGTGCGCCGCGAACCACAGCGCCAGCAGCAGGCCGAGCGCCGGGCTCACGTTCAGCCGCCGCAGCCGCGTCGCCAGCGGCCGCACCGGCAGCCACGCCGCCAGCAGCGCGAGCGTCGCGCCGATCGCGGTGCTCGCGACGTTCAGCACCCAGTCCGCGAGGCTCGGCACGCGCGCGCGGATCGCGTGCTGCAGCAGCTCGATGCCGAACGACAGCAGTGCGCCGCTGCCGATCGCCTGCAGCCAGCGCCGCGCCGCGGCGCGGCGCGGGTCGAGCACCAGCGGCACGAGCAGGCCGACCGGCACGTACACCAGCAGGTTGACGAGCAGGTCGCGCTGCGAGGGCGTGCGCCACTCGCGCAGGCCCGTGAAGCCGCCCGCGGCCGCGTCGGCGAAGCGTGCGGGATCGACGGTGAACGGGTAGAGCGAGGCGCTGAGCACCAGCAGCACCCAGGCGCCGAGCATCCACGCCTGGATGCGGCGCGAAGCGGCGGCGTAGGAGTCGCTGTCCCGCATCGTGATGTGCTGTGACGCCATTCTGTGACGGAACTCACGGGCGCCCGCGGCATCCCCCGCGACGAGGACACCCAATCAGTGATGCGGTCCACTCCGGATCGCGGAGAGTCTATCGTTAAATCTCCGGCGACGAGCAAGGTCGCCGATCCCCGATGCATCCCACCGAAGGTTTCGCCCGCAGCCCCCTGTGGCGGCGCTTCGCCGTCGCGCTCGTGGCCTGTTCCGTGCTGCCGCTGCTGCTGGTCGCGCTGCTCGCGGGCCACGAGTTCGCCGGGCAGTCGCGGCTCGCCGGCGCCGAGCGGATGGCGGAGCGCTCGCGCGCGCTCGCGGCGGTGACCGGCGCACGCCTCGCCGCGGCCGACGTCGCCGCGCGCGAGCTCGGCGCGCGCGCGGCCGACGGCCTCGATGCGCTGCAGGCCGCGGCGCGCGCGTCCGGGGTGTTCGCGCGCGTGCTCGTCACCGAGGGCGGCGCGGGCCTGCCGGCGCCGCTCGCGCCGCTGGCGCAGCCGGCGCCGGGGCAGGGCAGCACCCTGGTCTCGCTCGCCACCGGCGGCGACACGGGTGCCGTCTACCTGGTGCGGACGCTGCCGTTCGCCGGGCGCACCGTCCTCGGTTACTTCGAACTCTCGCCGTCGTGGCTGTGGGGCGAGGCCGCGAGCCCCGACGCGGCACTGGTGGTGGTCGACGAGAGCGCCACGCTGCTGTTCGGCACCGCCGCCTTCCCGGCGCACGGCACCGGGGTGGTGCGTGCCCACGTGCTGTCGGCCGCCGTGTCGCCGGGCGCCACCACGCCCGCCGCCGCCGCGCCCCCGGCGCAGCTCTCCTGGCAGGCCGGTGGCCGCGAGTGGCGCGGCACGGTGCAAGGCCTCGCGCTGCCGGCGTCGATCCAGGCGCCGCACCCGTGGCGGGTGGTCGCGGCGATGCCGGTCGACGGTGCCTGGGCAGCGGCCGCGCCATTACGCACCGGGCTGCTGGTGCTGCTCGGCCTGGCCGCTGCGGGCGCCTTCATGGCGAGCCTCGCGATCTTCGAGCGCCAGCGCTGGCCACTGATGGAGCTGCGCGGCGCGCTGCTGCGCATCGGGCGGGGCCGCTTCGCGCCCCTGGCGACGGGCTCGCTGCCCGGCGACTACGTCCCGCTCGCGACCGCGGTCAACGACATCGGTCGGCGGATCGAGGAGGACGTCGTCGCGCTGGAGACGCTGGGCGACATCGACCGGCTGCTGCTGGGTGCCACCGAGCTCGAGCCGGTACTCGATGCGATCCTCTCGCGCGTCTCGAAGGTGACGCGCTGCCACAGCGCCGGCATCGCCCTGCTCGACGCCGACTCGCCGGCGCTCGGCCGC
Source organism: Steroidobacteraceae bacterium (assembly GCA_025458905.1). Taxonomy (GTDB): domain Bacteria; phylum Pseudomonadota; class Gammaproteobacteria; order Steroidobacterales; family Steroidobacteraceae; genus UBA964. The sequence continues at coordinate 220,647 of JALORN010000001.1, read as the reverse complement.
GTGTATCGCGCGGCGGAGGGCAGCGAGCCGCTGCCGGTGGCCCGCGTCGAGTTCGACCCGGAGCTGGTCGAGGGCCTCGCGGCCGCCGAGGAGGGCGTGACCATCGCGCGCGCGGAGCCCGTGCGCCACAGCTTCCTCGAGCCGCTGCGCGAACTCGGCTCGGAGTTCTTCTGGGTCTGGCCGGTGGCTTCGGGCGGCCGGCTGTCCGCGCTGCTCGCGGTCGGCTTCCGCGAGGCGCCGACGCCCGACCCGCGGTTCGCGCACTACGGGTCGGAGTTCGCGATGCGCCTCGCGATCGCGCTGTCGAAGACGGCGCGCGACGAGCACCTCTACCGCCAGGCGCACTTCGACCCGCTTACCGGCCTGCCGAACCGCCTGCTGTTCCGCGACCGGCTGGCGCAGGAGCTCGCGAGCTGCGTCGAGTCGCGCGCCCGCGGCGCGCTGCTCTACATCGACCTCGACCACTTCAAGAAGGTCAACGACAGCGTCGGCCACGCCGCCGGCGACCAGCTGCTGACGATCGTCGCGCAGCGGCTGCGCGCCTGCGTCAAGGAGGGCGACACGGTCGCGCGCCTCGCCGGCGACGAGTTCACCGTGGTGCTGCGCAACGTCGCCGACCCCGAGTCGGCCGCGGTGGTGGCCGAGCGCATCATCGACTCGGTGAAGCTGCCGGTGAACCTCGCGGGCCGCGACCACTACGTGCAGGCGAGCATCGGCATCGTGCTGTTCCCCGACGACGGCGCCGCGATCGACGAGCTGATGCGCCGCGCCGACGGCGCGATGTACCGTGCCAAGGGGCTCGGCCGCGGCCGGGCGGTGTTCTTCGACCGCGCGCTGATGGCGAGCCGCTTCGAGACCTCGCAGAGCGGCCTCTACCGCGCGCTGCGGCGGCGCGAGTTCTCGCTGTTCTACCAGCCGCAGTTCAGCCTCGCCGACGGCCGCCTGGTCGGCCTCGAGGCGTTGCTGCGCTGGCAGACGCCGCGCGACGGCACGCGCGCCCCGGGCGACTTCATCCCGGCCGCCGAGGTCAGCGGCCTGATCGTCGACATCGGCGGCTGGGTGGTCGACGCGGCCTGCGCCCAGCTCGCGATCTGGCGCGAGCAGGGCATCGCGCCGGCGCGCCTCTCGATCAACGTCTCGGTGCAGCAACTGAAGGCGGTCGACTTCGCGCGCAACATCCGGCGCATCCTCGACAAGTACGGCATCCCGCCGCAGCTGGTCGAGATCGAGATGACCGAGTCCGTGTTCGCCGACGAGGTGGCCGGGGCGGTGCTGCGCCAGCTCGCCGACCTCGGCGTGCGGCTCGCGCTCGACGACTTCGGGACGGGGTATTCTTCGCTGAACTACCTCCGCCAGCACCCGATCCACGTGGTCAAGATCGATCGCTCGTTCCTCGAGGACATCCCGGTGAACGCCGCCTCGGCGACGCTCGCCGAGACGATCATCACCATGGCGCACGCGCTCGGGAAGGAAGTCGTGGCCGAAGGCGTCGAGACCGTCGAGCAGCTGCTTTTCCTGCGGGAACGCGGCTGCGACGGCGCGCAGGGCTTCTTCCTCGCGCAGCCGATGCCCGTGTCCCAGGTCACCGACATGCTGCAGGCCGGGCGCGCGCCCGCGCCGATGGAGGAGGCGCTGCGGCAGGCCGGCTGATGGCCCGTCGCGCGCTGCCGCTCGCTGCGCTGCTGCCGCTGCTCGCGGCCGGCTGCTCGCTGACGCGCGTCCCGGACGTCGCCACGCCGCTGCCGGTGCCGCTGCCCGGCGTCGAGGCGCCGCGGGCGCCGCTCGCCCCGGGCGCGCGCCTGCTCGGCATCGCCGAGCGCTTCGTCGGCGCACCCTACCGCTACGGCGGCGACGCGCCGGGCGAGGGCTTCGACTGCAGCGGCCTGGTGCTGCGGGTGCACGAACTCGCCGGCCTCGCGGTGCCGCGCACCGCGCAGGCGCAGCATGCCGCCGCGCAGCCGGTGCCCGGCTCGGCGCTGCAGCCCGGTGACCTGGTGTTCTTCGCGAGCCGTCGCGGGACGATCGACCACGTCGGCATCTACGCCGGCGACGGACGATTCCTGCATGCGCCGCGCCGCGGGCGGCCGGTGGGCTACGACCGCCTCGACGACGACTGGTTCGCGGCCCGCTTCGTCGGCGCGGGCCGGTTCTGGACGGAACCGGCGCCGGTGCCGGCCGCGCCGGCGGTGCCGTGATAGCGTCGCCGCATCGTCTCGTCGGGGAGGGGTGGCCATGATCCGATCGTTCCGCACGCATGGTCCATCGCCGGCTCGTCGAGTGGTGCTGCTCGCCGCGTTGTCGCTGGCCGTGCTCACCGGGGCCCGCCCGGCTGGGTCGCAGGCGGCGCCCACGGCTGCGGCACCGACACCGCCGGCTGCGACCGCGGCGACGGTGCTGGTGACGGGCGCGAATCGCGGCATCGGCCTCGAGCTCGCGCGCCAGTACGCGGCGCGCGGCTGGAACGTGATCGCGACCGCGCGCAAGCCGGACGAGGCCGCGGAGCTGCGCAAGCTCGCCGCCGCGCACCCTGGCAGCGTGACGGTCGAGGTGCTCGACGTCGCCGACCACGCGGCCATCGATGCGCTCGCGCGCCGGCTCGCGGGCCGTCCGGTCGACCTGTTGCTGCACAACGCCGGCATTTCCGGCGGCGTGCCGAACCAGCTGTTCGGCCGCATGAACTATGACGTGCTCCGCCAGGTGCTCGAGGTCAACACCATCGGCCCGATGAAGCTGACCGAGGCGCTGCTGCCGAACGTGCTGGCGAGCGCGCAGAAGAAGGTCGTGCTGGTCGGCACCAGCGAGGCGTCGTTCGGCGGCATCGACGCCGGCCGGCTCTACTGGTATCGCAGCAGCAAGGCCGCGGCGCACATGCTGATGCTGAACCTCGCCTACGAGCTGAAGCCGCGCGGCGTCGCGGTCGGGGTGGTCAACCCCGGGCCCGTGGACACCGACATGATGAAGGGCGCGCGCATGCCGCTGCAGCCGCCGGCGGTCTCGGTCGGCAAGGTGATCGGCATCGTCGACCGGCTCGGCATCGAGAACACCGGGCGGTTCTGGGACTACCAGGGCGGCGAACTGCCTTGGTGAAGCGCGTCGCCGGCATGACGCGCGCCGCCGGCGCGCCGCCGGCGCGACGCAAGCCGCAAACTGCCGGAATTGCTCGGCTTTATGTCATTGACGCGCTGCACAATCCCTGTTGTGGCGGTAAGTTATGAAGGATTCCGTAACTGTCGTCTCTTGACGACGGTGGCGGATGCTTCGACACTGTCGAGGTGACCAGGGCAAACCTGCCGAGAGGCGGGGACGCAAAGCTTCCGGTCCGCCGGCGCCAGGGCGCCGACGGATAGCGGGGTTGCCACAGGGTCCGGTGCGCGTCGCCCGGCCCCCGTGATCGGATCCCCGTCGAGGGAGGTCTGCCCCGAGGTCTCGTGCCAGGGACACCAGCGGGGAACCCACATGTCGCAACCGTCGAACTCGGCTGTCAGGGGCAGCCCGGTTTCGTCCGCATCGGCCGCGGCGTCGGCCGCCGCGACGGGCGATTTCGTCGTCAATCTCTGTGCCTCGACGACGCCGATGGCGCTCGCCAAGCCGAGCGCGCCGGAGCTCGCGCGCTACACGTTCTTCGTCAGCCGCCGGCGCGAGGAGGGTCGCGAGCGCTTCCGGCTGCACATGGGGTACTTCGCCACGCGCGACGAAGCCGAGCAGATGCTCGCGCTGGTGCGCGACCTGTATCCGGCGGCCTGGGTCGGCGAGACGCCGGGCCGCAAGCTGCCCGCGGTGGGCCGTGGCGCGACTGCAGCGGCGGCTGCGCCGCCTTCCGACCTGCCCGTCGAGCCGGCGGCGCCCGCTGCCGCCCGGCCTGCGGCGGCCAGCCCGGCTGCGACGGCGACTTCGCAGCCGCCTGCGTCGGGCGCGGCGACTCCGACGCCTGCCCCTGCCCCTGCCCCTGCACCTGCGACCGCCACTGCGGCGCCCCTGCCGACGACGGCTCCCGCCGCTCCTGCCGCGGCCGCGCCGCGCAAACCGGGGCCGGGCCGCTCGCCGGTCCCGCCCGCCTCGAACGTTCGCGAGGTGATCGCCGCGCTCGAGCCCGACGGCGACACGGCCGCGTCCGGCACGGTGCAGATGCCGATCCCGCCGCCGTCGGTCACGGCCGCCACGCGCACCGCGGGGGTCGCGGCGCGTCCCGCGACGCACGGCCTGGCCGCGCCGGCGAAGCCACGGGCGCCTGCCGCGCCTGCCGCGCCGTCCGCCGCAGCGCGCCCCGGTGGCGCTCCCAGGCCCGGATCGGCAGCGAAGCCGCCGGCTGCGGCCTCGACCCCGGGCGCGCGCACGCCGCCCGCGACGCCCGCGGCAGCCCAGCCCGCAGCGGTGCCGGCGGTGCAATCGACCTCGCCGGGTGCCGAGATGACCGACAGCCAGGTGCTGCGGGTGCTCGAGGGCCCGGGCACGGCCGGCTCGCGCGCCGCGCCGCCGGCCGGCGTGCGCGACATCGCGCTGCTGTCGCCGCAGGACACCCAGACCTGGCGCGACATCAAGGCGCAGATCAAGCGCGAAGCGGTCGTGCACTTCGCGGTGCAGCTGAACTGGGCGGTCACGCCGATCGACCTCGCGCGCGTGCCCTCGCTCGCGATATTCAACGCGTACACGCTCTACAAGATCGAGGGCAACCGCGAAGGCCGAAAGTGGTACGGCCTGCGGCTCGGCTTCTTCAGCGACGCGATGTCGGCGAAGCAGGTCGCGCACTACGTGCGCTCGGAGTTCGCGCAGGTCGCGGTGGTCCCGGTCAGCGTCAACGAGCGCGAGCAGGCCAGGCAGATCGGCGCGATCGCGCTGCCACCCGCCGCGCCGGCGTCGCGCGCCGGCGGCCCGGCGAGCGACGAGTTCAAGCTGATCGACGACGAACCCGCGACCGCGGCGCCGCGGCCCGAGGAGATCGAGCTGTCGACGCCCGCGCCTGCGCCGGCGGCGGCCGTGGCGCCGACCCGGCCGGTCGCCGCCTCGCCGGCCGCGCACGCGCCGGCGGCGACGAGCCGCCGGCCCAACCGCCCGCGCGGCGCGCCGCAGTCGCTGGAGGAGACGCTGGAGATCCTGGGCGCGAGCCAGCTCTCGATCGACACCGGCCGCGGCGAGCGCGTGGTGATCGACGGCCGTGCACGCGCCGTCGACCCGCCCACCTCGACCTTCTCCAGGCTGCTCGACCGCCTCGGCGAGAAGCTGCGCAAGTGAGCCCGCCGGCGCGGCGCGGCCGCGCGCCGGGTCACTTGCCGAACAGCTTCTCGAGCTCGCTGCGCGCCTGCTCGATGGCGCGCGTGTCCGGAGCCTCGTAGGCGCCCGGCCGCGGCGCGTAGTGGTCGCAGAAATTAGCGCGTTCCTTGTCGCGCACTTCCTCGGCGGTCGGCTCGCGGCAGTGCTTGGCGACGCGCCGGTCGTAGTCGACGCACATGCGGCAGACGTGCAGCTCCGCGCGGCAGGACGGACATTCGTCGAGGCGCCGCAGCGGCAGGCTGAGCGCCGCCAGCGTTGCGCCACATTTCCAGCAGGCCAGGTCGTGGGGCATCGGCCGCGACTCTAGCGCGTTTTCGGCGCCGCGAACGCCTGCACCCAGTAGGTCGGCTGGTCGGGGGCGCGACCGGCCGCCAGCGCGATGCCGGTCTCGGTGAAGCGCGGCTCCATGATGTTGGCGCAGTGGCCGGGGCTCGCCAGCCAGCCCTCGACTGCCTCGCGCGAACTCATGCGGCCGAGCGCGAGGTTCTCGCCCGAGATCGACCAGGCATAGCCGCCGCGGTCGATGCGCCGCTGCGGCGTGCTGCCATCGGCGCCGGTGTGGTCGAAGTAGCCGCGGCGCGCCATGTCCTCGGCATGGCGCTGCGCGACCTGCTCGAGTGCCGGCGAGACGCGCAGCGGCGGGCTCGCGCCGAACGCGCGGTCGCCGCAGCGGCGCGCCTCGGCCCGCGCCGCATTGACGAGCGCCAGCACCTCGCTGCGGCCGCGCGCCGTATCCGGCGCGGCGGCGCCGGAGACCAGGCCCGGGCGGCCGTAGCCGCCGGAGGCGGCGGGCAAGGGCGGGCTCGAGAGCACCAGCCAGGCTTCGCCGCCGCGCACCCACGCGCCGGCCTCGGTCAGCGCGTCGCTCGCGAGCCGCGTGCAGAACTCGCGCCGCAGCAGGTCGCGCAATGCGTCCGCATCGCGCGCGCCGCGCAGGTGCACGCCGGCCGACTGCGTGGCGACGACCCCCGCGCGCTGCAGCGCCTCGCCGAGCGGCAGCCCGTCGCCGAACGACCGTGCGGCGCGGTCGAGCGTCGTGCGCCGCCGCAGCGCCGGCGCGGCGCCGCCTCGCGGCGCGCAGGCGCCGCGTCGCAGTTCCCCGGCGACCGCCAGCAGTCGTGCGGCGTCGGGAGTGGCGCCGCGCGGCGGCGCGGCGGCGGGTTCTCCCTGGGCGAGGACGCCGGCAGCAGCGAGGGTGGTGGCGAGGGTGGCCATGAGGCCGGCGAATAGGCTCATTTCATCCACCGATCCGCGCCACGGGCCGGAGTTCCCTCGTGGCGGTATGCTGTCGATCCATGAGCGCGCCCGATGCTGCGGACGACCCGGCCCTCGCCACGCTGCGCGAGGCGATGCGGCGCTTCGCGGCCGAGCGCGACTGGGACCAGTTCCACTCGCCGAAGAACCTGGCCGCCGCGCTGAGCGTCGAGGCGGCGGAACTCCTCGAGCACTTCCAGTGGCTCGGCGAGGAGGCTTCGCGTGCGCTGCCGGCGCCGAAGCGCGAGCGCGTCGCCGAGGAGATGGCCGACGTGCTGCTCTACCTGGTGCGCCTCGCCGACAAGCTCGACGTCGACCTCGTCGCCGCGGCCCACGCCAAGCTCGCGCGCAACGCCGAGAAGTACCCGGTCGAGAAGTCGCGCGGCAGCGCGCGCAAGTACGACGAACTCTGAGCCACGCAGGCCGCGCGCCGCGGCCTTGCATAATCCCGTGACATAGCGCGTTTCGCTGCGTTATTGCCGGCTTTATGGCGGCAATCGGGAAAATTGCGCCAACTGCGTCACGGTTCCGGCAGACACTCGCGATGGAGCATGGCGAGCACGCGGATGCCGTTGCGGGTTCCCCCGAGCCTGTCGGGGCGATGGCATACCGCGGGCCGCCGGCGCAGCAGGTCCACGTGACCCGCCGCGGGGCGCAAAACAGAACGATCAGGGGATGCTCGCATGGCGCGTGAGATTACGGTCATCGTCCGTGGCCAGACCGGGAAGGTGTCGTCGCAGCCGGTGAAGCCGGGTGCCGCAGTCACCGCGGAGTCGCACAACAACTACCGGCTGCTGGTCGACGGCAGCGAGAAGCTCCCGGAGGGCACGAAGATCCACCGCAGCGGGCGCGACCTGAAGGTGCGCTTCCCCGACGGCCAGGAAGTGACGATCTCGGACTGGGCGGGCGCCGACGGCGCCACTTTCGAGACCGGCGGTGCCGAGGTCTACAGCGAGACGCTGCGCGCCTTCGTGCCGGCGCAGCAGGTCGAGTCCTGGCAGTTCGAGATCCTCGGTACCGGTGACGTCGCGGCGGGACAGCTCGGCGTCGCGCCGGAGTCGCTGCTGGCCGCAGCCGCCCCTGGCGCGGGATCGGCCGCCGCGCTACCGGCGGCCGGTGGCGCAGGCGCCGGCGCCGCGGTGGGCGCTGGTGCGTCGGGCGCGGCCGGCACGGCGGCCACGGTCGCGAAGACGGCCGCGGCCACCGGCGGCGGATTTTCCGCGACCGGCGTGCTGCTCGGTGTCGGCGCGCTCGGTGGGCTCGCGGCCGCGGCCGGCGGCGGGGGCGGCGGCAGCAGCAGCGGTGGCGGTGCCGGCGGCAGCCCGCCGGGCGGTTCGACCAGCCCGGCGCCCTCGGCCCCGACCGGCCTCGCGCTCGCGGCTGCGAGCGACTCGGGGACCGCCGGCGACAACATCACCAACGTCCGGACACCGACGCTCACCGGCCGCGGTGACGCAGGCGCGTCGATCGAGGTGCGCAATGCCGCGGGTGCGACCATCGCGACCGCGACGGTGGACTCGGCCGGCAACTGGTCGGCGACGCCGACGGCGGCGCTGGCGGACGGGCCGGCCACGCTGCAGGTGGTCTCGAACCGCGGCAGCGGCACGACGTCCTCGGCCGCGGCCACGATCACGGTGACCATCGACTCGACCGCGCCGGCGGCGCCCGTGGCGCGCCTCGATGCGTCTTCCGACGGCGGCACGGCCGGCGACGGTCGCACCAACGATGCCACGCCGACGATCTCGGGCACCGGCAATGCCGGCGACACGATCCGCGTGACGCTGCCCGGCGGCACGGTGCTGAGCACGACCGTCGCCCCGAACGGCACCTGGAGCGTGACACCGACGGTCGCGCTCGCCGACGGCGCCGCCCCGGTCTCGGTGACCGCGACCGACGTGGCGGGCAACGTGTCGCAGGCCACGACCTTCAGCATCGCGATCGACACGACCGCGCCCGCCGCGCCGACCCTGACCGTGCCCGAGGGCCCGGTCGTCAACGCCGCCGAGAACGCTGACGGCATCCAGGCCAACGTCAGCGGTGCGTTCGCCGCCGGCGACGGCGTGTCGCTGCTGCTGACGCGCCCCGACGGCACCACGACGACCGTCGCGCGCGCGGTCACGGCGGCCGAGGTCACGGCGGGCGTGGCCACGGTCACGCTGCCGGCGCAGGCCGTGCAGGGCGGCTACACGCTGCGGGCGAGCATCGTCGATGCCGCGGGCAACACCGGCGCCGCGTCCACGCCCTCGACGTTCACGCTGTCCTCCGCGGGCCCGGGCGCACCCGTGCTCGCCCTGCCCGAGGCCGCCGACGGGTTCGTCAACGCCGCCGAGGCGACCAGTGGTGGCGGCACGCCGGTCACGGTCACGCTGCCGACCGGCACCGCGAGCGGCGCGACGCTCGCGCTGGTGCTCACCGTGCCGGGCAGCGCGCCGGCGACGATCAGCTACACGATCACCGCGGCCGACGTCGCCGCCGGCAGCGCGACGCTGCTGATCCCCACCGCGAGCCTCGCGGTGAACGGCGCCTACTCGGCCGTCGCCACGCTGACCGACGCGGCCGGCAATGCCGGCACACCGTCGGCGGTGCGAGCCTTCACCGTCGACCGCACGGTCGCCGCGCCGGGCGTGCCGGATCTCGCCGCCGCGAGCGACACCGGTGTCTCCGCGACCGACAACCTGACGCGCAACACCACGCCGGTGTTCAACGGCACGGGCGCCGAAGCCGGCGCGACCGTGACGCTGCTCGACACCAACGGCACCACGGTGCTCGGGAGCGCGATCGCCGACTCGGGCGGCGCGTGGAGCATCACCTCGTCGGCGCTGGCCGCGGGCACGCGCACCGTCTCGGCGCGGCAGGTGGACCTCGCCGGCAATGCCAGCACCGTCTCGGCCGGCCTGACGCTCACCATCGACGCCACGGCGCCGACCTTCGGCCAGGCGCTCGCGACCAACGAGGGCTTCACCTCGCTGACGGTCGATGCGGCGGCGCTGGCGGCCACCGACAACCTCTCGACGCAGGCGAGCATCTCTGTCACGGCCGCGACCTTCAAGTCCGCGACCGGATTCGTCGCCGGTGACCTCGGCATCACGATCGCAGGCGGCAAGGCCACGGTGACGCCGGTGGCGGGCGCGGCAGACAAGAACGGCACGGTCGTGCTGTCGGTGACCATGCAGGATGCCGCCGGCAACACCACCACGCAGGACGTCACCGTCACGATCAACGCGGTCAACGACGCCCCGGCGGGCGCGGACCGCACCGTGACCGCGCCCAAGGACGGCGTGTACACGTTCTCGGCCGCGGACTTCGCCTTGACCGACGCGGCGGACGCGCCGGCGAACGCCCTGCTGTCGGTGCGCATCGCGAGCCTGCCGGCGGCCGGTTCGCTGACGCTCGGCGGCGCGGCCGTCACGTCCGGCCAGGAGATCATGCTCGCGGATCTCGCGGCGGGGCGGCTGGTGTTCCGTCCGGCGACGGGCGCGACCGGCACGAGCTACGCCAACTTCACCTTCCAGGTGCGCGACGACGGCGGCACGGCCAACGGTGGCGTCAACCTCGACCCCAGCGCGAACCGCCTGACCTTCAACGTCGTCGACAACAACGAGGCCCCGGTGCTCGACGCCAGCCGGTCACCGGCGATCGCCACCGCCGAGTACGCGTTCTCCGGCGGCGCCGACGCGGCGCTGCACGCACCCGCCGGCGCGAGTCCGGCCGGCGTGTTCACCGCCGGATCGCTGCTGGTCGGCGCGGTGACCGATGCCGACGCCGGCGCCAAGCTCGGCATCGGGGTGACGTCGCTCGCGGCCGGTGCGCCCGGCGCGACCCTGTGGTACTCGACCAACGGCGGCACCAGCTGGGACTGGATCAGCAACACCGGCGGCTCGAAGGTCGCGAATGGCCTGTTCGGCGCCGACGGCGTCGCCGGCGGTACCGACAACCACGTGCTGCTGCTGGCCGACACCGCGCGCCTGGTGTTCGACGGCGGCCGCTCGGCGACCGCGGCGTCGGTCGCGGACGCGCTGATGTTCCGCGCCTGGGACCAGAGCTCGGGCAGCAACGGCGGCACGCTGGTCAACCCGGTCGTCGGCGGCGATGCGCCGCTGTCGGCCGCGACGGACACGGTTCAGGCGAACTTCACGACCCGCACCATCGACCTGTCGCGGCTCGACGCGGGCGCCGGCGTGCGGATCTCCGGCGCGCTGCCGGGCGGTCGCTTCGGTTGGGACGTCTCCAGCGCCGGCGACGCCAACGGCGACGGGCTCGACGACTTCCTGGTGTCGCAGCGCGGCACCGCTGCGAGCGGCGGCTCGGCCTTCCTGGTCTACGGCCAGTCCACGCCCTACGGCAGCATCGGCGCGGGCGGACTGCGCACCGCCACGATCACCTCGGTGGCCGACAACCAGTTCAGCCGCCCCGGCGAGTTCATGACCGGCGTCACGCAGCTGGGCGACGTCAATGCCGACGGCTATGCCGACTTCATGATCGGCGGCGTGCGCACCGGCAACGCGCAGACCGGCAGCGCCTACGTGGTGTTCGGCGGCGCGTCGATCAGCAACGTCGCCGAGCTGGGCGTGACCACGCTCGGCGGCGGCTACTTCCAGGTCGGCACCGGCCCGAACGGCACCAACGGCATCGGCACCCACAACCAGGCGCTGTCCTCGGTGGGCGACGTCAATGGCGACGGCTACGACGACCTGGTCGTCGGCGCGCGCTTCACCCCGAACCAGGGCGCCCCGGGCACCTTCACCAACTTCGGCTCGGGCGCCGCCTACGTGATCTACGGCCACGCCGGCCGGCAGTTCGGCGCCGGCAACAACGTCGACCTGTCGGCGTTCCGCGGCGACGTCAGCAAGCTCGTCGACGACGACGGCCCGGCGGGCGAGATCATCCACGCCGGCACCGACACCCGCGGCATCATCATCGGCGCGGGCCCCGACGGCACCGGCCTGTTCGTCGGCTCCGCGGTAGGCGGCGTCGGCGACCGCAACGGCGACGGCTATGCCGACTTCGGCATCGTGGTCGACCTCGGCGGGCGTTCGGACCTCGTGAACGCGCTGATCCTGCAGGGCAACCTCGCGACCAGCGGGCCGGGCGGCGGCGGCAACATCATGTGGGTCGGGGCCACGCCCGACCAGGTCGGGCCGGACTGGATCGGCCACGGCACCGCGCTGAACACCGGCGTGAACCCCTATCGCGTCCGCGTCGCCGGCAACGGCGAGGGCTACTCCGGCTCCGCCAACCCGGACGTCAACCGTGTCTCGATCCGCACCGTCGGCGACGTCAACGGCGACGGCTACGACGACTTCGCGATGAGCTACAACAACGTCGACGACCCGGCCTACACCGGCGTCGACACCGGCAAGGTCTACGTGATCTACGGCAACGGCACGGTGCTCGACGATCGCACGGTCGTGGCGCATTCGGCCGGGACCGGCGGCTTCCTGATCACCGGCGCGGCCGCGGACGACTACTTCGGCGAGTCGGTGCGCGCGCTCGGCGACGTCAACGGCGACGGCTACGACGACTTCATCGTCGGCGCGCCGCGCAACGAGGCCGGCACCGCGACCGACCAGGGTGCGGCCTACGTGATCTTCGGCGGGCCCGACGCCGGCGCCAACGACATCGACCTCGCCGCGGGCATCGGCAGCCGCGGCATCGCGATCCGCGGTGCCACGACCGGCGACCTGACGGGTCATGGCGTGAACTCCGCCGGCGACGTCAACGGCGACGGGCTCGACGACATCCTGGTCGGCGCGCCGGATGCGGACGCCGGCGGCGCCGACGCGGGAGCGGCCTACCTGATCTACGGCAACACCGGGTTCGGCAATGCGGCCGCCCGGACCGGCTCGTCCCTGACCGGTACCGCGGGCGCGGACTCGCTGATCGGCACCACGGGCGCCGACACGCTCTCCGGCGGCGCCGGCGGCGCGGACGCGATCTTCGGCGGCGCCGGCAGCGACACGATCGTCGTCGGCAGCAACGACTGGCTGCGCGTGGACGGCGGCTCGGGCCTCGACACGCTGCGGGTCGGCGCCGCGATGACGCTCGACTTCACGGCGGCCGGCACCGGCATCGGCCAGAACCTTTCGGGCCACACGCGCAGCATCGAGCGCATCGACCTCGTGGCCGGCGCGTCGGCCTCGACGCTGCGGATCTCGGAGCAGGACGTCTACCAGCTCGCGGGGGACTTCACCGCCGCCGGCGGCAGCCTCACGGGGCGCCGCTCGAACACGTTGTTCGTGACCGGCGACTCCGGAGACGGCCTCACGTTCGCCGAGGGCGTCGGCGGACCCGCCGGCTGGTCGGTCGCCGCCGGGGGCACGGGCCTCAACCCCATAGGCGACGGGTCGACCTACACGCTGTACACGCGTGGCACGGCGCAGGTCTACGTCGCGAGCGGCGTGACCGTCGGCGGCGTCTCGACCGCCGGCACCGCGGGCGCCGACACGATCGCCGCGAACCCGGCCGCGCAGCTGGTCGCGGGGCTCGGTGGCATCGACGTCATCATGGGCGGCGCCGGCGACGACACGCTCTACGGTGGCGCGATCGGCGCGACTGCAGCCACCAGCGGCGCGGTGCGGGACGTGTTCGCCTACTCGATGGCCGCCGGCACGCAGTCCGGCAACGACGTCATCAAGGACTTCCAGGTCGGCACGGACCGCCTGTACCTGGTCGACGTCGCGGACAGCTATGCGGTCAACAGCGTGGCCGTCGGCGCGGTGGCGCCCGACGGCAGCACGCCTGCCTGGGCCAACGCGGCGACGACGATCTACCAGGGCTTCAACCCGGCCGGCGCGGTGACCGCGACCACCAACAACGACATCGACAACAACCTCTCGATCCGCGACGTCACGCAGGCGGACTCGGCGGCGCAGTTCGTCACCTTCGGTACCGACGGCAATGGCAACGTGCGGCTGACGCTGACCGCCGGCTCCGGCGCGAGTGCGGCCGTCAGCACCGTGGTGCTCGAGGGCGTGCTGTACGAGGCGACGGCGACCGCGGGCAACGCCCGCTACGGCTCGCTCGCCGAGCTGATGGGCGGGGGCAGCGAGACGCGCGTGCTCTACCTGACCAACGACCCGTTCGGCGGCGGCCTCGCCACCTTGCCCTGACCAGCGGTCCAGGTCGCCGGCGCGGGCAGGCCCGGCGCCCGCATTCCCCGGCCGGGCACGCCGCTGCCCGCCGCCGGGGTTCTGCGACGCCGTTCGCGCGGGCTGCCACCCGGCCGCGCCTAAGATCCGGCGCATGAGCGCCCACGACTACGACGCGATCCCGTACGCCTCGCGGGCCTTCCCGCAGAGCCAGCCCGAGCAGCTCGCGGTGATGGGGCGGCTGTTCGGCCTCGCGCCGCGGCTGCCGTCGGAGGCGCGCGTGCTCGAGCTCGGCTGCTCGGCCGGCGGCAACCTGTTGCCGCTCGCCGCGCGCTACCCCCGCGCACGCTTCCTCGGCATCGACTACTCGCCGGTGCAGGTGCAGCGCGGCCAGCAGCGGGTCCGCGAGCTCGGGCTCGGCAACGTCGAGATCCGCCAGCAGGGCATCGCCGAGTTCGGCCGTGACGCCGGGCCCTTCGACTACGTCGTCTGCCACGGCGTCTACTCGTGGGTCGCGCCCGAGGTGCAGGGAGCGATCCTCGCGGTGTGCCGCGACAACCTCTCGCCCGACGGCATCGCCTACGTCAGCTACAACACCTATCCCGGCTGGAAGATGCGCGAGGTGGTGCGCGACGCGATGCTGTTCCACACCCGCGGATTGCAGGACCCGCGCGACCGCATCGCACAGGCACGGGCGATGGTGCGCTTCACCAAGGACATCACCGATCCTGCCTCGGCGTTCGGCCGCATGCTCGCCGACGAGGCGGGCCTGGTGGAGAAGGCCGAGGACTTCTACCTCTTCCACGAGCACCTCGAGGCCTACAACCGTCCGTGCTACTTCCGCGAGTTCGTCGAGGCCGCGGGCGCCCACGGGCTCGGCTACCTCGGCGAGGCCGCGCTCGCCGACATGGCGCCGCAGCGGCTCGGACCCAAGGTGCACGAGGCGCTGCAGAAGGTCTCGGGCGGCAACATCATCGCCACCGAGCAGTACATGGACTTCTTCCGCAACCGCTCGTTCCGGCAGACGCTGCTGGTGCACGGCGAGCGCATGGCCGCGGTGCGCCGCACGATCACGCCGCAGACCCACCGTGGCTTCCTGCTGACCTGCGCCTTCGTGCCGATCGCCGCGGTGCGCCCCGAGGGCGCCGAGGCGGCGGAGTTCCGCGATCCATCCGGCCGCTCGATCCGGGCGACCGCGCCGCTGCTGAAGGCCTTCCTGCTGGAGCTGGCGATGCGCTTCCCACGCCCGGCCGCGTACGACGAGCTGCTCGCCGGCGCGACCGCGCTGCTCGCGGGGCGGCTGGTCGTGGGCGACGCGGACGTCGCGGCGCTCGACGCCGCGCTGATGCGCTTCCTGCTCGAGGGCCTGCTGCGGCTGCACCTGGAGCCGATCCCGGTCGGCTCGGCGGGCGACGCGCGCCCGCGCTCGTTCGCGCCGGCGCGCGCCGCGGTGCTGCAGCGCGAGGAGGTGGTGGCGACGCTGCGCCACGACACGGTCCGGCTCGACGGCGTCGACTCGCGCGTGCTGCGGCTGCTCGACGGCGAGCTCGACCGCGAGGGGCTGTGCGACGCGCTGCTGCAGGCCGCCGTCCGCGGCGAGATCACCGTGCGCAGCGGCGATGCCGCGGTGGTCGATCCGGAGGTGCTCGGCGTCGCCGTCGGGCGGCTGCTCGACGAGTCGCTGCGACGTTTCGAGCGTCTCGCGCTGCTCGCCGCCTGAGGCCCGCGGCACGCCACGCTGCGCGCGTGCCGCGGGGCGCGGCGCAGCGTCGCGGAACGTGAACTGCATCACGGGCCGGGCGCCCCCGGGACGAACTGTTAACCACGACGTCACGTGCCGGGGCCGGATCGAGTCCACTTGCGGGTGGACTCCGACGGGATGCACCGGACCTTGGCCAAGCCCCTCGCCCGCGCGCTGCTGATCGCCTTGCCGGCGCTGGCCGCGACGGCGCTCGCCCGTGCCGAGCCGCTGGAGTCGGTGGTGCGCTTCGCGCTCGAGAACCACCCGCGCACCCGCGCCGCCGCCGCCGGCGCCGAGGCCAGCGGCTACCAGCTGCAGCAGGCGCGTGCGGCGCGCGCGCCGCAGCTCGGCCTGTTCGCCGACCCGGGGCGCGCCTTCCAGGGCTCCGGCGGGCGCCCGGCGGAGATCGGCGACCTCGGGCTGCGCGGCTCGCTGCTGCTGTTCGACGGCGGCCGCACGCGCGAGTCGATCGCGCGCGAGGAAGGGCGGCTGCAGGCAGCCGACGCCACCCTGCGCCTGACCGGGGAGGAACTCGCCACGCGCGTCGTCGACGTCTACCTCGAGTGGTACAAGCAGGACCGCCTGGCCGAGCTCGCCGCCGACAACGTCGCCGCCCACGAGGCGCTGCACGAGCGGGTGCGACAGATCGCGAGCTTCGATCGAGGGCGCGGCTCGGACCTGGTGCAGGTCGGCGCGCGCCTGCAGCAGGCGCGCGTGATCCTCGCTGGACGGCGCGGCGCGGCCAACGAGGCGCGCGCCGTGCTGGTCGACCTGGTCGGACGCGACGTCGATGCGGTCGAGGCGCCGCGCGAGCCGGCGCGCGCCCTGCCGGCCTCGCTGCCCGATGCGATCGCCGCGCTCGACTCGCACCCGGCCGCGCGCGGCGCCGACGCGCAGGCCGACGCCGCGCGCCACGCCTGGGGCGCCGCGTCGGCGTGGATGCTGCCGCGCATCGACCTGCAGGCCGGCGTCGACAGCCCGCGCGACCTCGCCGGCGAGCGCCGCTACTTCGACGACTACAGCGTGCGGCTCGGCGTCAGCTGGCTGCCGCTCGACGGCGGCTCCGGGCGGGCCGGCGCGCGCGCCGCGCAGCAACAGTACGTGCAGGCGCAGGAGGGCGCACGCGCCGTGCGGCGCGACCTCTCGGCGCGCGTCGCGGAGCTCTGGACCCAGCTCGACACGCGGCGCGAGCGCGCTGCCGTCTACCGCGAGCTCGTCGACCAGGCGGTGCAGGTGCGCGAGGCGTACTGGCAGCAGTTCACGATCGGGCGCCGCTCGATCATCGACCTGCTGAACGCCGAGACCGAGGCCTTCCAGGCCCGCCAGGGCGCCGAGGGCGAGCGCCTGGAGCTGCTGCAGGCGCAGTACCGCTTGCTCGGCACCAGTGCCACGCTGACCTCCTGGCTCGGGATCGCGGCCGCACCGCTCGCCGACGCCGCCGAGGCCGCCGAGGCCGCCGGGACCGAGCAATGGCCGGCGCCGAAGCCGTTGTCGAGGCCCGCCACCGAATGAACTCCCTGCCACACACCCTCGGCCTCGAGCCGGGCGGCGACGACCCGCTGCTCGGCGCGCTGCGCCTCGCGCTCGCCCACCATGGCATCGAGCGTTCGCCGGACGCGCTGCTCGCCGGCCTGCCGGCGGCCCCGCGCCTCACGCCGGAGCTGTTCGTGCGCGCCGCGCGCGCGGCCGGGTGCAACGCCAGCGTCGCGCGTCGCAGCCTCGCCGACATCCACGCACTGCTGCTGCCGGTGGTGCTGGTGCTGCGCGAGGGCGGGGCGGTGCTGCTGCTGGCGCGCGGCGGCGACGGCGCCGACGCCGAGGCTCCCCCGGCCGGGCCCGGCGCCGCGTCGGCCGCGGCGTCGCCGATCGCGCCGGGCGTGCCGTGGTGCGAGATCGCATGGCCGGAGATGGGTGGAGCCCGGGAGCGCATCGCGCTCGCCGAACTCGAGTCGCGCTACGCCGGCGCCTGCTTCCTCCTGAAGCCGGCACCGCGCCCCGAGACCCGCAGCGGCCTGCCGGGTCCGCGCCCGGCGGCCGGCGGTCACTGGTTCTGGGGCACGCTGTGGCGCTACCGCGGCTACTACGGCGAGGCGGCGTTCGCGGCGGTGCTCGCCAACGTGCTGACGCTCGCGGGCACGTTCTTCGTGATGAACGTCTACGACCGCGTGATCGCGAACCAGGCCTACGTCACGCTGTGGACGCTCGCCGTCGGCGTCACGGTCGCGATCGGCTTCGAGTTCGCGGCCCGCAGCCTGCGCGGCTGGCTGATCGACTCGGCCGGCAAGAAGGCGGACCTCGTGATCGGCGCGCGGCTGTTCCAGCATGCGCTGGCGACGCGGCTCGAGCACCAGCCCGCCTCGCCGGGCGCCTTTGCCAGCCACCTGCGCGAGTTCGAGTCGGTGCGCGACTTCGCGAGCTCGCTGACGCTCGTCACCCTGACCGACCTGCCGTTCCTCGCGCTGTTCCTGGCGGTGATCGTCGCGATCGCCGGCCCGCTCGCCTGGGTGCCGATCGCGCTGATCCCGCTGGTGGCGCTGGTCACCGGCCTCGCGCAGATCCCGCTGGCGCGCTACGTCGGCGAGAACCTGCGCGAGGCCTCGCTGCGCCAGGGACTGCTGGTCGAGTCGCTGGCGGTCGCCGAGACGCTGAAGGCGCTGCGCGCCGAGGGCTTGATGCAGGGCCGCTACGAGCACGCGAGCGCGGCCACCGCCGCGACCGCGATGAAGAGCCGCCTGCTGACCCAGGTGGTGCTGAACTTCTGCGCGGCGATGCAGAGCCTGACGACCGTGGTGATGGTGGTCTGGGGCGCCTACCTGATCGGCGAGGGCCGCCTGACGATCGGTGCGCTGATCGGCGCCGTGATGCTCGCCTCGCGCTCGCTCGCGCCGGTCGGCAGCCTCGCCGGCCTCGCGGTGCGCTGGCAGCAGGCGCGCAGTGCGCTGAGGACGCTCGATGCGCTGATGGCCCGGCCTGCCGACCGCGACCCGGCGCGCGACTACCTCGCGAAGCCGGTCGCCGAGGGCGCGCTGCAGGTGCGTGGCCTCGCCTTCGGCTACGCGCCCGACCGCCCGCCGGCGATCCGCGGACTCGACTGGGCGGTGGCCCGCGGCGAGCGCGTCGCGATCCTCGGCCGCATAGGCAGCGGCAAGTCGACGCTGCTGAAGCTGCTCTGCGGCCTCTACCAGCCGCGCGGCGGCCAGGTGCTGCTCGACGGCATCGACCTGCAGCAGGTCGACCCGGCCGACGCCCGCCGGCACCTCGCCTACGTCGGCCAGGAGGCCCAGCTGCTGCACGGCACGCTGCGCGAGAATCTGAAGGCCGGCGCGCCGCAGGCGGGCGACGCGCGGATGATCGAGGTGGCACGCGCCACCGGCGTCGACGCGCTCGCGGCCCAGCATCCGCGTGGCTACGACATGCCGATCGGCGAGAAGGGCGCGGGGCTCTCGGGCGGCCAGCGGCAGCTGATCGCGCTGACGCGGGCGCTGCTGGCCGAGCCCGCGGTGCTGCTGCTCGACGAGCCGACCAGCGCGATGGACAACGCGACCGAGCAGCAGCTGATGCAGGCGATCGTGCACTTCACTGCCGGGCGCAGCCTGGTGCTCGTCACCCACAAGCTGCAGCTGCTCGCCTTCGTCGAGCGCGTCATGGTGATGGACGGCGGCAGATGCGTCGCCGACGGGCCGAAGCAGGCGGTGATGCAGGCGCTTTCCGAGGGCCGCGTGAGGGCCGCCTCGTGAGCCTGCGCGGCGAGGACCTGGCCTACGCCACGGACATGCAGCAGGCGCTGCTCGGCGAGCGCAGCCGCGCGAGCGGCGTCTCGCTGGCGCTGATGGCCGCGGTGCTCGTGGCCGCGCTCGCCTGGGCGGCGTCGACCCGGGTCGAGGAGGTCACCAAGGGCGAGGCGCGGATCATCCCCTCGAGTCGCGAGCAGGTGATCCAGAGCCTCGAGGGCGGCATCCTGAAGGAACTGCGCGTGCGCGAGGGCGATGTGGTCGCGGCCGGGCAGCCGCTGCTGCGGATCGACCCGACCAAGGCCGACGCCTCGTTCAAGGAGGGCCGCAGCAAGGAGCTCGCGCTGCGCGCCACGATCGCGCGCCTCGAGGCCGAGTCGCGCGGCACGCCGCTGCGCTTCCCGCCGCCGGTCGCCGCCGACGGTGAGCTGGTGCGCAACGAGACCGCGGCCTACCTCGCGCGCCGCCGCGCGCTGGAGCAGGGCATCGCGGCGCTGAAGCGCAGCAAGGGGCTGCTGGAGCGCGAGATCGCGATGACCCGGCCGATGGTGGAGCGCGGCCTGGTCGCCGAGGTCGAGCTGCTGCGCATGGAGCGCCAGTACAACGAACTCGACCTGCAGGTGAACGAGCGCGACAACAAGTACCGCGCCGACGCGGCCGCCGAGCTGTCGCGCAGCGAGGGCGAGCTCGCGCAGCTGGACGGCGTGCTGGCCGCGCGCAAGGACATGCTCGATCGCACCGTGATCCGCGCACCGCTGCGCGGCACCGTCAAGAACGTGCGGGTCAACACCATCGGCGGCGTGATCCAGCCCGGCCAGGACATCATGGAGATCGTGCCGCTCGAGGACCAGCTGCTGGTGGAGGCCAAGATCCCGCCGCGCGAGGTGGCGTTCCTGCGGCCCGGGCTGCCGGCGCAGGTGAAGCTGACCGCCTACGACTACACGATCTATGGCGCGCTCGACGGCACGGTCGAGCTGATCAGCCCCGACACGCTGCGCGAGGAGCGCAAGGCCGACGAGGCGAGCTACTACCGGGTGCTGGTGCGCACCCGGCAGGCGAGCCTGCGCGCGGGCGGCAAGGACCTGCCGATCATTCCCGGCATGACCGCGACGGTCGAGGTGCGCACCGGCGAGAAGCGGGTGCTCGACTATTTGCTGAAGCCGGTGCTGCGCTCGCAGGAGGCGTTCCGCGAGCGCTGACGCGCGCGCCGCCGGCGCGCGGCGCGCTCAGGCCCGTGCCGGCTCGTCCGGCAGCACCTTGCCGGGGTTCAGGATGCCGTTCGGGTCGAGCGCCGCCTTCAGGCGCCGCATCACCTGGATCTCGGCGGTGCTGCGCGTGTGCCCCAGGTAGTCGCGCTTGCAGGCGCCGATGCCGTGCTCTCCCGAGACCGAGCCGCCGCGGTCGCGCACGGCGGCGTAGACCACGTCGTCCATCTCGCGCGCGCTGCCGGCGTGCTCGTCCAGCTTGATCGAGACGTGCAGGTTGCCGTCGGCGGCGTGGCCGAGGTAGAGGACCTTCGCCCGTGGCCAGCGGGCCTTGAGGCGCGCGTCGCAGTCCTCGACGAAGGCGCCGATCTCGCCCGGCGCGAAGCTGACGTCGAACGGCAGCTGCGGCCAGTGGTGGCGCCGGAACGCGCCCGAGCCCTCGCGGATCTCCCACAGCGCCCGCGCCTGCGGCCCGGACTGCGCGACCACCGCGTCCTCGATCGTGCCGTCGGCGAGCGCCGCGGCGATCGTCGACTCGAACAGCGCGGCGTCGTGCTCCGGCTCCTGGCCGAGCGCCTCGACCAGCACGTAGAGGCCATGCCCGCCGGCGAGCGGCGGCTCGCGGCCGGCGAGGTTGGTGGCGAGGTGGTAGAACGCCGGCCACATCACTTCGAACGCCGACAGCCGCCCGCCGAGGCCGGTGCGCAGGCGCTGCAGCAGCGCCAGGCCCTCGGCGTAGGAACGGGCCGCGCACAGCGCCGTGGCCTGGCTCGCGGGCTTCGGCTGCAGGCGCAGCACCAGCCGCGTGATCACGCCGAGCGTGCCCTCGCTGCCGATGAACAGCTGCTTGAGGTCGTAGCCGGCGTTGTCCTTCAGCACCTTGCCGAGGCTCGAGAGCACGGTGCCGTCGGCGAGCACTGCCTCGAGGCCGAGCACCAGCGCGCGCATCATGCCGAAGCGCAGCACGCGGTGGCCGCCGGCATTGGTCGCGGCGTTGCCGCCGACCTGCGCCGAGCGCCCGCCGAGGTCGAGCGGGAAGAACAGGCCCGCCGCATCGGCCGCGGCCTGCACCTCAGCGAGCGTCGCGCCGGCCTGCACCGTCATCGTGCCGGCCGCGGCGTCGATCGCCTCGATGCGCCGCAGCCGCTCGAGCGACAGCAGCAGCGCGGGCGCGAGCGGCACGCCGCCGCCGGCGAGGCCGGTCAGGCCGCCCTGCGGGACGACCGGGATGCGATGGGCGTCGCAGGTCGCGAGGATGCGCGACACCTGCGCGACCTCGAGCGGCCGCGCGATCGCGAGCGGCGCGACGTCGGCGGGCGTCGCGAGCGCCGAGTCCTTCGCGTGCCGGCCAGGATCGAGTCCCGGTCCGAGCTGCAGCAGGTCGCCGCCGAGCTCGTGCGCGAGCGCCGCGAGTGCGGCGAGCGCCGCGGGCGCCGGGATCGCGGCTGCGCCGGTCGTCGTCGCCATGTCGCGCAGTGATCGGCGCCCGGGCGGTGGTGGCCGGGGACGCGAGGCCTCAGGGCTTCATCGGCGCGGCCGGTGCCGCGGGCGCCGCGGGTGCGGCCGGCGCCGGCGGCGCCTTGACGATGTCGAGCAGCTCGACCTCGAACACCAGCGTCGAGCCACCGGGGATGCGCGGCGGCGAGCCCCGCTCGCCATAGGCCGTCTCGGGCGGGCAGACGAGGCGGCTCTTGCCGCCCACCTTGATCTGCTGCACCGCCTCGGTCCAGCAGGGGATCACGCCGCCGAGCGGGAAGGTGGCCGGCTCGCCGCGCCGCAGCGAGCTGTCGAACACCGTGCCGTCGACCAGCTTGCCCTCGTAGTGGACCGTGACCTCGTCGCTCGGCTTCGGCGCCGCGCCGCTGCCGGCCTTGATCGGCGTGACCACGATGCCGCTGGCGAGGCGCGTGGCGCCGGGCGCCGCGGCGGCCTTGGCGATGAACGCCTTGCCGAGTTCCTTCTGCCGCGTGGCGGCCGCGGTCATGCGCGTGTTCTGCAGTTCCTGGATGCGCGGGCCGTAGGCCTCGGGGTTCGCGAGCGCGCTCTTCTTGAGCACGCCGTCGCGGATGCCCGCCAGCACCTGCTCGAGTTCCGCGGGCGCGAGCGAGAAGCTCTCGAGCGGGCTGCTGAGCAGCACGCCGAGTGCGTACATGGTCTGCTTCGGGTCGAGCGCCGGTGCGGCGGGGGACGCGGCAGCGGGTGCCGCCGCCGGCGCGGGCGCAGGCGTGGCCTTGGGTGCAGGCGGGGTGGACTGGGCGCGGAGCTCGCCGGCGGGGACCAGCGCGAGGCCGCAGAGCACGAGGGCCAGGGGAGTGTGTCGCATGGCCGCAGAGTATCATTTCCGGATCGCCGGCCCGGCGCGATCGCGCCGGCTCCCGCCTCCAGGAACACCCATGACCCCATCGCCCATCCGCCGTCCCGCGGCGATCACCGCCTCGCCTTCGCGCCCATGCGCACCGGTGACTGCGCGCACTGCGCCGCTCGCGTGCAGCGTGCTGGTCTCCTGCGTCGCCGTCGCCGTCGCCGTCGCCGCGGCCCAGCCGGCCCCGGCTCCGGGCACGGCACGCGCGCCGGACGCCGCGGCCGTCGCCGCGCCGATGCCGGTGCCGGCGCCGCCGCCTGCGCGTCGCGTGCCTGCGCCGGAGGATCGGCCCTATCCCGGCACGCTCGAGCTCGAGGTGGACCTGACCGACCTCGAACGGCGCGTGTTCAGCGTGCGCGAGCGCATCCCGGTCGCGGCGCCGGGCCCGCTGACCCTGCTCTATCCACGCTGGCTGCCCGGCAACCACGGTCCCACCGGCTCGATCCAGTCGCTGGCCGGGCTCGTGGTCACCGCCGCCGACGCGCCCGCGCGGCGCATCGACTGGCGACGCGACGAGTACGACATGTTCGCCTTCCACCTCGACGTGCCGGCCGGCGTCACCGCACTCGAGCTGCGCTTCGAGTACGTCACGCCGGTCACGGCCGAGCAGGGCCGCCGCACCGTCACCGCCGACCTGCTCGGGCTGCAGTGGGAGAAGGCACTGCTGTATCCGGCCGGCCACTACGCGAGCCGCATCACCCTGCAGCCCTCGATCCGCCTGCCCACGGGCTGGGAGTTCGCGAGCGCGGCGCGCGTCGCCGCGCGCGACGGCGGGCGCGTGCGCTTCGAGCCGCTGAGCCTCGAGCGCCTGGTGGACTCGCCGCTGTTCGCGGGTCGCCACGCGCGGCGCTTCGAGCTCGACGCCGACCCGCGTGGCCCGGTGACGCTGAACGTGTTCGCCGACCGTGCCTCGCAGCTGGAGGCGACGCCGGCGCAGGTCGAGGCGCATCGCCGCCTGGTCGCGCAGGCGCTCGCGCTGTTCGGCACGCGCCCGTTCCGGCGCTACGACTTCCTGCTCGCGCTCAGCGAGACCTTCGGCGGGATCGGGCTCGAGCACCACGAGTCGAGCGAGAACGCGCTCGGCCCGGGCTACTTCGTCGACTGGGAGGGCACGGCCTCGGGCCGCGACCTGCTGGCGCACGAGCTGGTGCATTCGTGGAACGGGAAGTCGCGCCGTCCGGCCGACCTCTGGACGCCGGGGTTCGACGTCGCGATGCGCAACAGCCTGCTCTGGGTCTACGAAGGCCTGACCGAGTACTGGGGCCTGGTGCTCGCGGCGCGCTCAGGCCTGTGGAGCGAGGCGTTCGCGCGCGACGCGCTCGCGCACTACGCGGCGAGCTACGACACGGCCCGTGCCGGCCGCCAGTGGCGCGACCTGCAGGACACCACCCACCAGCCGATCATGGCCTACCGTGCGCCGCTCGCCTACCCGTCTTGGCAGCGCGGCACCGACTACTACACGGAAGGCCTGTTGCTCTGGCTCGATGCCGACACGCGGATCCGCGAGCTCAGCCGCGAGCGCCGCTCGCTCGACGACTTCGCGCGCGCGTTCTTCGGCGGGCGCGACGGCGTGCTGGGCCCGACCACCTATCGCTTCGACGATGTCGTCGCGGGCCTCGCCGCCGTCGCCGCCGAGGACTGGCGCGGTTTCCTGCGCAGCCGCCTCGACTCGACGTCGCAGGCGGGCCCGCTCGGCGGCCTGGCGCGCGGCGGCTGGAAGCTGGTGTGGCGCGACCGTCCGTCGGCGTTCACCCGCACGCTCGACGCCGGGCAGAAGCGCGTCAGTGCGACCTTCTCGCTGGGCCTGTCGGTGGCGCGCGAGGGTGGACGCATCGTCGACGTCGCCTGGGGCAGCCCGGCGTTCGCCGCCGGCATCGCACCCGGGACGATGCTGGTGGCGGTCAACGGGCGCGCCTTCGACGGCGAGGAGCTGCTCGAGGGGCTGCGCCAGGCGCAGCGCGACGGCCAGCCGATCGAGCTGCTGCTGCGGCGCGACGACCGCTACTCCACCGTGAAGGTCGAGTGGCGCGAAGGGCCACGCTATCCGCACCTCGAGCGCATCGAGGGTACGCCCGACCGCCTCGCGGCGCTGCTGCGGCCGCGTGGCTGACCGGCGTCGCGCCGCGACCCGTTGCGGTGCAAGGTCGGTGGATGTACCGGCCGGCCTGCACCACCCCGGGGCAGGCGCGGCCGCGGCCCCGGATGTTTGGCCGCCTAACGTTACGATCCGTTCAGGAATGGCGCCGTGGGCTTCCCGCGGCGACCCGGCGCGCCATAATCACCGGGGCCGCGAACGAATCGCGGCACGAACCCCACCACGGTACCCCCTTGCCCGTCCCCCGTCTTTCCCAGCCCGCCGCGGCCCGGCCGCCGAGCCTGCTGCGCTGCGAACCGCCGCAGGCCCTGCTGGTCGCGCTGGTCGCGATGGCGGTGCTGCACCTGCTCGCGCCGATCGAGCGCGTCGTGCCCCGCGACGCCTTCTGGGCCGGCGCGGCGCTGGCCGTGCTCGGCGTGGCGCTCTCGCAGTCGGCGATGCGCGCGATGCTGCGGGCCGGCACCTGCACCGAGTTCGCGGGGCGTCCCAGCGTGCTGGTCACCGGCGGCTGCTTCCGGCTGTCGCGCAACCCGATGTACCTCGGGATGCTGCTGCTGCTCGCCGGCGAGGCGACGATGCTCGGCAGCCTGGGCGCCCTGCTGCCGCTGGCGGCGTTCCTGCTCGCCATGCAGGTCTGGTACGTCCCGTCCGAGGAGCGGCGTCTCCGGGCGCAGTTCGGCGCCGACTGGGACGCGTATCGCCGGCGCGTGCGTCGCTGGGCCTGAGGGCGGCGTCCGGTACCCCCACGGCAGCCTCCGCCGGCACCCCTGCCGCGAGCCACCGGCAGGTCCCTTGCAGGTGAGGGCGTATCAGCCCGTGACTCGCCGCCGCGGGCGGCGACCTTGGTTGCAGCATGCGAGTAAGGTAGGTCGGTGCCGAGGCGGCACGTGGCAGGACGCTCGCGTGGACATCGCACTTGCCGAGATCGTCGAGGAGGGCCGCCGCGCCGGCCTCGTCCTCGAGTGGGACCCCGTCGCCAACCCGCGCATCGCGGCCATCGTCCCGGTGCAGTCCGCGGGGCCCGGCACGCTGGTGTTCCTGGATCGCGCCGACCTCGTCGACTGCGTCGGCGGGCAGGCCCCGGCCGCGGTCGTCACCACGCCACGGTTGCGCTCGGCCCTGCTCGAGCGCGGTTGCGGCAGCAGCATCGTCGTCACCCCGAACGTGCCCCTCGCCCACGCCTGGATCCGCCAGCGCCACGCGGGCCGCGACTACGACGCCGCCGGCTGGGACGGCCCCGTGCACCCGAGCGCGGTGGTGCATCCGACGGTCCGGCTCGGTCCCGGCGTCCGCGTCGAGCCGCGCGCCGTCATCGGCCGCGACGCGCGCATCGGCGCGCGCACCCGCATCCTCGCCGGGGCCGTCGTGGAGCACGACGTCGAGATCGGCGAGGACTGCATCGTGCATCCCGGGGCGGTGATCGGCTACGGCTGCCGCCTCGGCTCGCAGGTGCACGTCGGCGCGGGCAGCGTGATCGGCTCCGAGGGCTTCGGGTTCGCGCAGGACGCGGCGCGCCGCAGCCACCCGATCCCGCAGACCGGCATCGTCGTCGTCGGCGACCGGGTGCGCATCGGCGCGAACAACTGCATCGACCGCGCCACCTACGGCGAGACGCGGATCGGCGCGGGCACCAAGTTCGACAACCTCTGCCACGTGGCGCACAACGTCGAGATCGGCCAGGACTGCCTGCTGACCGCGATGTTCTGCATCGCCGGCTCGAGCCGCGTCGGCAACCGCGTGATCGCCAGCGGCCAGGCCGGCATCATCGACCACGTCAGCGTCTGTGACGACGTGGTGCTGGTGCATCGCGCCGGCGTCGTCAAGGACATCGACCAGCCCGGCATGCACGCCGCGCTGCCGGCCCAGCCCTTCGACGACTACCTGCGCAACACCGCCGCGGCGCGCAGCGGCGCCGACACGCGCCGGCGCGTCGCGGCGCTGGAACGTGCCACGGCGCGCACCTCAGCCGCCGCGCACCAGGGCATCGACGGGGCGCGCCGCGAGGCTGCGCGGGAAGACCTCGTCGAGCGCACGACGGCCGAGCCCGAGGTGATCGCGCAGCACGCCCTTGAGCAGCCCGTGGAGTGAGGCCGTGGGCCGCAGGTCGCGGCCCTCGTGCAGTTGCGCCGGCCGCAGTCCCGGCCAGTCCGCGAGCACGCGGCCGCCGTGCACCGCGCCCCCGAGCAGCAGCGCGACCGTCCCGGTGCCGTGGTCGGTGCCGCGCGTGCCGTTCGGCGCGACCGTGCGGCCGAACTCCGTCACGACCACCACCACGCTGCGCGACCAGGCCGCGCCGAGCCCGCCGTGCAGCGCCTCGAGCGCCTGGTCGAGGCCGCGCAGCCGCAGCGCCAGCAGGCCCCGTGCCGCCCCTTCGCCGGCGTGCGTGTCCCAGCCGCTCGAGTCGATCACGGCGATCCGCGGGCCATCCTCGGCCGCCAGCATGCGGCCGGCCGTCGCGGCGATGCCGCGCAGGCGTTCGCCACTGCCGGCGGCGCCGGCCTCGCCCACGAGCGCGCCGGCGCCCGTGGCCTGCGCGAGCCGGGCGGACAGCGCGCCGTCGTCCGCGTAGAGGTCCTGCAGCCGGCTGAGCAGGTCGGCGTCGACCTCGGGCAGCCGCGACGGCGCCCAGGTCGCGACCGGCACCGGCCCGCGCAGCACCTGCGGGACGTTCTGCCCGAGCGCGAGGCCGAGTGGCGCGCCACTGGCCTGCGCCGGGGCGTCGCCGGCGCCGCCGCCGCGCAGCCCGGCCTCCGGGAGCGCCTGCAGCACGCGGTTCAGCCAGCCGCTGGCGCTGCCCGAGGGCGCGTCGCCGCCGTTCTCGAGCACGGCCTGGCCGTCGAAATGCGAGCGCTCGCGGTAGGGCGTCGCCAGCGCGTGGGCGGCCAGCAGCTCGCCTGCGCCCCAGCGCGCGGCGCAGAAGGCGAGCGCCGGATGCAGCGCGAACAGTGAGTCGAGCGCGAACGCACCGCCGGGGGTGCCCGGCGGGGCGAGCGCGAGCGCGCCGCGCACCCGCGCGAGGTCTGGGTCACCGACCGGGGGCACCGCAGCCAGTCCGTCGAGCGCCCCGCGCAGCTGCACCAGCACCAGCCGCGCCTCGCCGGGCGTGGCCGCAGCGGCCGTCGCGAGCCGGGGTGCCGCCAGCGTGGCGAGCAGCCCGCCGATGCCGGCACCGAGCACCTGTCTGCGGTCGAGTCGTACCGGGCTCATCGGCTCACCTCCGCTGGAATTCCGGGCTCATCAGCAGCAGCGCGAGCGCCTGCGAACCCGAGGCCGCGCGCTGCAGGCTGCGACGCGTCGCCGCGCGCAGCGCCGGGCCGAGCATCGCCTCGCCGGCGGCGAGTGCCGGATGCGCGTCGCCCACGCGGTCCGCCAGCGCGACCGCCCATTCGATCCGCTTCATCAGCGCATCCGCCCCGTCCCAGTCCACCGCCCGGTCCGGCCAGCCGGCCGGCGAGCCCGGGCTCCAGGGTCGCTGGCCCAGCAGCTCGAGCGGTGCCACCAGGCCGCGGCCATCCGGCGGCTCGAGCGCGAGGCCTCGCAGCGCCGCGAACACGAAGTCCTGCGGGGTCGTGGACTTGCGCGGCGCGTCCGGCGCCCACGGCGCCTCGAGCCGCACCAGCGCGGCGTGCACCGTCGGCAGGTGCCCGTCGCTGTCGCGGAAGGCGCGCGCGATCCGCTCGATGTCGCGCGGCGGCGGCTCGTCGGCAACGAAGTGGCGCACCAGCTTGGTCGCGACGTGGCGCGCGGTCGACGGGTGGCGGGCCAGGTCGCGCAGCACGGCCTCGCCCTGTGCGAGCCCCGCCTCGGCGTAGCGCCGGCCGAGGATCGAGCGCGTGCCCGGCTCGTGCAGTTCGTCGCGGAACTGGAACGCGCCGGCGCGGCCCGCGGCGCCGGGGCCGCGCCCGCCACCGATCGACCAGCCGGTGAGCACCTGCGCGAACGAGGTCACGTCCGCCTGCGTGTAGCCGCCGTCGACGCCGAGGGTGTGCAGCTCGAGGATCTCGCGCGCCAGGTTCTCGTTGAGGCCGATCCGCCGGCCGTCGCGGGCCCGCCCCCGCGCGCGCTGCGCGGCGCGCGAGCCCGGCCCGACCGACTGCGCGTTGTCGAGGTAGGTGAGCATCGCCGGGTGCTGCTCGACCGCGCGCAGCAGCTCGGCGAACCGTCCGTCGAGGTTCGGCCGGATGGCCTCGTTCTCGAACGCCCCGGCGGTGCCGAGGCAGATCGGCTTGTCGGCCGACACGGCGAAGTGGTTCGACCAGAAGTGCACCAGGCGCTCGCGGAACGGCTGCGCGGTGCGGATCGCGACCCGCGTGCGCGCGCCGGCGGCCGCGAGCTAGTGCGGCAGCACCGAGCGCCGGAGACCCTCGACCACTACCGCCACAGGATCGTCGCCCGCGTCCCCGCCGGGGTCGCGCCGGCGCTCGCGCCGCAGGGTCCGCGCCTGCAGGAACTCGCCCAGCACCTCGGCTGCCCCGGCGAGCCCGGCGAGCTCGGGCGGTGGGTGGTACGGCGCATGCAGCTGCCCGAGCAGCCAGCCGCGCGCGTCGGATGCCGCGGTGGCGAGCTCGCCGGGGCGCGGGCCCAGTCCGAAGCGGCGGGTGGCGGTCACTGCGTCGTGGTTCATCGGTTCGAGCCCTGGCCGCGGCGATGGCGACGTCGCTCCTGGTACGGGCAACGCAGCAGGCGTCGCGTCGTTGACCGCGGCAGCCGGCCGAAATTCAACACGTCGTGAACCGGTGCGGTTGTGCCCGCGCGGCACCGGCCGATAATTCGACACATGCACAAAAGACGGGTGGGTGGTGACGCCGGCTCCCGGGGCGCGCGTGACGCGGCGCGGCCCGGGCCGGTGCCGCGCCGGTCGAAGGTGGACGGGCGCGTCCGTGGCCGGCCGCGCAAGGGCAGCCGCGGCGATGCGCGCGCGGCCCTGCTCGAGGCGGCTCGCGGGCTGTTCTCGCGCTACGGCTACCGCGAGGTCTCGGCGCGCCAGATCGCGCGGGCGGCCGGCGTCAACCCGTCGCTGCTGGCCTATTACTTCAAGGGGAAGTACGGTCTGTACGGCGAGGTTCTCGCGCGCGCACTCGAACCGGTGTTCGCCGCGGCCGGTGCGCTCGTCGCGCCCGTCGCGGGCGAGCCGGCGGAGGAGGCGGTCGAGCGGCTGGTCGGCGCCTACATGCGGGTGCTCGCCGCCAACCCTTGGATCCCGGGCCTGATCCTGCGCGAGGTGCTCGCCGGCTCCGGGCCCTGGCGCGACGCGTTCGTGCGCGACTTCCCGAGCCGGCTCGCCCCGCCGACCCTGGAGGCGATCGCCGACGGGATCCGGGCGGGTCGCCTCCGTCCCGGCCTCGACCCGCGACTCGTGCTGGTGTCGTGCATCGCGCTCGCGGTGATGCCCTTCCTCGGCGCGCCGGTGTTCTCGCGGCTGTTCGGCGACGGCATGGTCCGCGAGCCCGACGCCCTGATCGAGCACACGCTCGACTTCATCCGCCACGCGCTGCGGGCGCCGCGGCCATGATGCGGCCGCCGCCTCGCGCGGCCGTCGTCGTGCGGCGCGCGGGCCGCCCGGGCCGTCGCGCCGCGACGTCCGCCTCGCTGGGCACGCTCGTGCTGCTGGTCGCCTGCGGGCGGCAGCCGGCCGACGCCCTGCCGGGAACGCTCGAGCGCGAGCGCATCGAGCTCGCCGCGCAGGCGGACGAGCCGATCGTCGACGTCCCCGTGGCGGAGGGGCAGGCCGTTCCCGCAGGGGCGTTGCTGCTCGTGCAGGACCCGCAGGTCGCCGCTGCGCAGCTCGCCCAGAGCCGTGCCTCGCTGGAGGCGGCGCGCGCGCGCCAGGACGAGCTGCGCAGCGGGCCGCGCGCCACCGCGATCGCGGCAGCTGCCGCGCGGGTGGCGCGCGCACGCAGCGAGCGCGACGCAGCCGTGCGCGAGCGCGACCGGCTGCGCGACCTCGCCACGCGCCGGCTCGCGAGCCAGGCCGCGTTCGACGTCCAGGCCGCGCAGGCCGAGGCCGCGGAGGCGTCGTGGCGGGAGGCGCAGGCGGCGCTGCGCGAGCTGCGCGACGGCACGCGCGACGAGCAGTTGCGGCAGGCCGCGCGCAGCGTGGAGCAGGCCGAGGCCGCGGTGCGCGAGCTGCAGCTGACGGGCGTACGGCTCGAGGTTCGCGCCCCGCGCGACGCCGTCGTGGACGCGCTGCCCTGGAAGGTCGGCGAGCGGCCGCCGCGCGGCGCGACCGTGGTGGTGCTGCTGGCCGGCACGCCCTACGCCAGGATCCGGGTACCCGCGGACCGCCGCCTGCAGGTCGAGGTGGGCACGCCGGCGCGGGTGCGCGTCGACGGCGTGGACGCCGCGCTGCGCGGCCGCGTGCGCCATCTCTCCGGTGAGGCGGCCTTCACGCCCTACTATTCGCTGTCCCAGGGCGACCGCTCGCGTCTCAGCTACCTCGCCGAGGTCGAGATCCTGGACCCGGCGGCGGCCGCGCTGCCCGCGGGGCTGCCGGTCGAGGTCGAGCTGCTGCCCGGGCGGGCCCAGGGCGGCGGGACGCGATGAACGCGTCGGACACCTCGCCCGCGATCGAGACCCGCGGCCTGACGCGACGCTTCGGCCAGGCGACTGCCGTCGACGGCATCGACCTCGCGATCCCGCGTGGCCGGATCTATGGCTTCCTCGGGCCCAATGGCTCGGGCAAGTCGACCACGCTGCGCATGATCTGCGGGCTGCTGCGGCCGACCTCGGGCAGTGCGCGCGTGCTCGGCCGCGACGTCGCGCGCGACGCGGAGGCGATCCGCCGGCGGCTCGGCTACATGCCGCAGCGCTTCTCGCTCTGGGACGACCTCACGGTCCTCGAGAACCTGCGCTTCATGGCCCAGGCCCAGGGCCTCGCGCGGCCGGCCGCGGCGCGGCGCATCGACGCGTTGCTCGACGACCATGCGCTGCGGGCGCGCGCGAGCCAGCGTGCCGGCACGATGAGCGGCGGCCAGCGGCAGCGCCTGGCGCTGGCGGCCGCGACCCTGCACGAGCCCGAGCTGCTGCTGCTCGACGAGCCCACCAGCGCCGTCGATCCGCAGAGCCGGCGCGACTTCTGGGAGCGGCTGTTCGCGCTCGCGCACGGCGGCACCACGGTGCTGGTCTCGACGCACTACATGGACGAGGCCGAGCGCTGCCACGGGCTCGCGATCCTCGCCGAGGGGCGTCTGGTCGCCGAGGGGCCGCCGCGGCGGCTGATCGAGCAGGTCGATGCGGTGGTGTTCGAGGTCGAGGGCGAGGCCAGCGCGGCTGCGCAGCGGCCGCTCGCCGGCCTCGACTGGGTGCTCGGCGTGGCGCAGCTCGGCACCCGCCTGCACGTGCTGGCGGCCCGCGATGCGCCGGAGCCGCTGGCCGGGATCCGCGCCCGGCTGGCCGATGCCGGCCTCGCGCTCGAGGTCGTGCCCACCCCGGCGACGCTCGAAGACGTGTTCGTGATCGCGACGCGGACGCGGGTCGCCACGACAGCGGGTCCCCATGGCCGCTGAACGCCGCACGCCATCGCTGCGCAGGATCGCGGCGGTCGCGACCAAGGAAGTGCGGCAGCTGGCACGCGACCGCCTGACCGGCGGCATGGTCCTCGGCCTGCCCGTGGTGCAGATGCTGCTGTTCGGCTACGCGATCAACTTCGACGTGCGCGGCCTGGACACGGCCGTGCTCGACCAGGCGTCGAGCTCGGTTTCGCGCCAGCTGCTCGACGAGCTGCAGGCGACCCAGGTGCTGCAGCTCGTCGAGCGCGTCGGGTCCGAGCGCGAGCTCGAGTCCCGGTTGCGCGAAGGTCGGGTCGCGGTCGGCGTGGTGGTGCCGCCGGACGTCGAGCGGCGGCTGCAGGAGTCCACGCGTCCGGTCGCCCAGCTGCTCGTCGACGGCTCGCAGCCGACGCTCTCCTCGGTGGTGGGCACGCTCGGCGCGATGCCGCTGCTGCTGCGCCACGGTGCGCGCGGGGAGCGCGGTGAACGGGGCCGCGAGGCCGCACGGCGACTCGAGGTGCGCACGCTGTACAACCCCGAGAAGCGCACCGCGGTGCAGATCGTGCCGGCCCTGATCGGCGTGATCCTGTCGATGACCATGGTCCTGTTCACCGCCGGGGCCATCGTCCGCGAGCGCGAGCGCGGCAACCTCGAGCTGCTGATCGCGACGCCGCTGACGCCCCTGGAACTGATGGTCGGCAAGCTGCTGCCGTTCGTCGTCGTGGGCCTGGTGCAGGCGAGCGTGATCCTCCTGGTCGGGCACCTGCTGTTCCGCGTGCCCGTCGCCGGCCGCTTCGTCGACCTCTACCTCGCGTCGCTGCTGTTCATCGCCGCGACCCTGTCGCTGGGACTGTTCGTCTCGACGCTGGCGCAGACCCAGTTCCAGGCGTTCCAGCTCGCGTTCCTGACCATGCTGCCGTCGATCCTGCTGTCGGGGTTCATGTTCCCGTTCGAGGGGATGCCGGTCGTCGCGCAGCGCCTCGCCGAGATCCTGCCGTTGACGCACTTCAACGTGATGATCCGCGGCATCGTGCTGCGCGGCGCCACGCTCGGCGACGTCTGGCCGCAGGTGGCCAAGCTGGCAGCCTTCTTCGCGATCATGATGATCGTCGCCGTGGCGCGCTTCAGGAAGAGGCTCGACTGACGCCGGTCCGTGCTCGCGGCCGGTTCCCCGGCCCGGCGGCCGGTGTGCCGTCCGGTCCGGCATCCCGGCCAGCGGGCCAGCCCCTTCCAGCCCACGTGGATCTGCCGCTTGACCTTCCCACGACGGGAAGGTGCACCCTGTGGATCTCTTCTCGAGGGGAACCGGCATGGGCATCACGGGTCGACTCAACATCGGGCAGGCGGCCGACGCCAGCGGCGTGACGGCAAAGATGGTGCGCCATGACGAGGCGATCGGCCTGCTGCCGGCGCCGCGGCGCACGGCCGCCAACTATCGGACCTACGGCGAGCGGGAGATCCAGATGCTGCGGTTCATCCGCCGCGCGGCACGTCGGGGACCTCGACCGCAGGATCCTCGATGACCTCGCGCTGGAGCAAGGTCCGGAGCGCAGGACGGCATCATGAACGGCATCGACACGCGCCGCGAGCCAGGCCCCGCCGATGGGCCGACTCCGTCCATCATGCCGGGGCCGGCACTGCGCGATCCGGTCTGCGGCATGACCGTGGCGCCGCGATCCAGGCATTCGGCGACGCACGCGGGCGAGACCTATTTCTTCTGCAGCGCCGGTTGCCGCAGCAAGTTCGTCGCGCAGCCGTCGCGCTACCTCGAGCCCGCGACCGGCGGGCACGCCGCGCACCACCAGCACCACGGTGGGGAGCCCGGGCCCGCCCGTCACGGCACGCACGCCGCGCCGCGCGTCGCCGCACCGCAGGGCCCGGCCGCCGCCGGCACGATCTACACCTGTCCGATGCACCCGGAGATCCGCCAGGCAGGGCCCGGCAGCTGCCCGATCTGCGGCATGGCGCTCGAACCCGAGGCGCCGACGCTCGAACGGGACGACGGCGAGCGCCGCGCAGTCGGACGGCGGATGTGGCTCGCAGCGCTGCTGGCGCTGCCGGTGGTCGCGGCCGCGATGCTGCCGCACCTCGGTGGCGTGACGATGTCGCACGCGACCGGCGACCTGCTGCTCTGGGCCCAGATGCTGCTGTCGGCACCGGTGGTCCTGTGGCTCGCCGCCGACTACTACCGCCGTGGCTGGCAGGGGCTACGCCGTGGGTCGCCGAACATGTACACCTTGATCGGCCTCGGCGTGCTGGTCGCCTTCGGCTACAGCGTGCTCGCGACGCTCGCGCCGGGGGCCTTCCCTGCGGCGATGCGCGATGCGCACGGCCGCGTCGGCGTCTACTTCGAGGTCGCGGCGGCGATCGTCGCGCTGGTGCTGCTCGGCGAGTGGCTGGAGCTGACGACGCGCGGCCGCACCAGCGCCGCGATCCGCCAGCTGTTGGGCCTCGCGCCCAAGGTCGCGCACCGGCTGCGTGGCGACGGCTCCGAGGAGGACGTGCCGGTCGAGTCCGTGGTCGCTGGCGACCGTCTGCGGGTGCGGCCGGGCGAGAAGCTGCCGGTCGACGGGCGCATCCTCGAGGGCCGCTCGACGGTCGACGAGTCCATGCTCACCGGCGAGCCGCTGCCGGTCGACAAGGTCCCGGGCGACAAGGTCGTCGGTGCCACGGTCAACCAGACCGGCGCCCTGGTGGTGGAGGCCGAACGCGTCGGCCGCGACAGCCTGCTGTCGCAGATCGTGGCGCTGGTGGTGCAGGCGCAGCGCTCGCGCGCACCGCTGCAGCGCCTCGCCGATCGCGTCGCAGCCTGGTTCGTGCCGGCGGTGATCGGGATCGCGGTCCTCGCGTTCGGCGCCTGGTATGCGTTCGGGCCCGAGCCGCGCCTCGGCTCGGCGCTGGTCGCGGCGGTGGCGGTGCTGATCATCGCCTGCCCCTGCGCGCTCGGGCTCGCGACGCCGATCTCGATCATGGTCGCGAGCGGCCGCGGCGCGCAGCTCGGCATCCTGTTCCGCGACGCGACCGCGATCGAGCAGCTGCGCGAGGTCGACGTGCTGGTGGTCGACAAGACCGGCACGCTGACGCTCGGGCGGCCTGCACTGGAGCGCTTCGCGACGCTCGGTGGCGCCGACGAGGCCGCGACGCTCGCGCTCGCCGCGGGCCTCGAGCAGCCGAGCGAGCACCCGATCGCGCGCGCCGTGGTCGCGGGCGCCGCCGCGCGCGGCCTGGCGCCGGCGGCGATCGAGGGCTTCCAGTCGGTGACGGGGCAGGGCGTGACTGGCCGCCACCTGGGCCGTGCGCTGGCGCTCGGCAATGCGGCGCTGATGGCCGCGCACGGCGTCGACGTCGCGCCGGTCGCGACCGAGACCGACGCGGCCCGCGGTCGCGGCCATACCGTGATGTACCTCGCGCAGGACGGCCGCCTGGCCGCCTGGATCGCCGTCGGCGACCCGGTGAAGCCCGAGGCCGCCGCCACGCTGCGCGCGCTGCGCGAAGCGGGCCTGCAGATCGTGATGCTGACCGGCGACAATGCGGTCACCGCCAGCGCGGTCGCGCGCGATCTCGGCATCGACGACGTGATCGCCGACGTGCGCCCGTCCGACAAGGCCGACGTGATCGCGCGCCTGCAGCGGGAGGGCCACCGCGTCGCGATGGCCGGCGACGGCATCAACGACGCCCCGGCGCTGGCGCGCGCCGACGTCGGCGTGGCGATGGGGAACGGCACCGACATCGCGATGGAGAGCGCGCCGGTGACCCTGGTCAAGGGCGACCTCGAGGGGCTGGTGCGCGCGCGGCGACTGTCGCGCGCCACGGTGCGCAACATCCACCAGAACCTGGTATTCGCCTTCGGCTACAACGCGCTCGGCATCCCGCTGGCTGCCGGGGTCCTGTATCCGTTCACGGGGTGGCTGCTGAGCCCGATCGCTGCGGCGCTGGCGATGAGCCTGTCCTCAGTATCGGTGATCGGCAACGCGCTGCGGCTGCGCCGCGCGTCGGTCTGATCCGGCGAACGACGGTCTACGCAGGCCGGTCGACCGGCAACAAGGGAGGTCTCCACATGCAAGCTATCGTCCGGCCCGTCGTGGCCGGGTTCGCACTGGCGCTGCTCGCGCCGCTCGCCTCGGGCCACGTGGTGCTGCAGAAATGGGTCGCGCCCGCGGGTTACCAGGAGTACGTGACGCTGGTCGTGCCGCACGGCTGCGGCGAGGCGCCGACGACGTCGGTACGGGTCAAGATCCCCGACGGCATCGTGATCGTCGTGCCCGAGGAGAAGGCGGGCTGGACCACCCGCGTGGTCAAGCGCAAGTTGCCGGCGCCGGTCGCGGCTGAGGGTGGGGCCCGGCTGTCGGAGGTCGTCGACGAGGTGATCTGGAGCGGGGGCTCGCTGCCGACCGACCGCCTCGGCCTCTTCACGATGCTGGCGCGCATGCCGGACGCGCCCGGCAAGATCCTCTACTTCAAGACCATCCAGACGTGCGGCAAGGAAGAGGTGCGCTGGGTCGACACGGTCGCCGAGGGCGAGCCGGCCTGGAAGATCTGGGCGGCCCCGGCACCGTCGCCGTTCATCGAGCTGCAGAAGGCGCCGGGACCGCAGCTCGGCGCGACGATGCAGC
The DNA here is from genome assembly GCA_025458905.1 of Steroidobacteraceae bacterium. Taxonomy (GTDB): domain Bacteria; phylum Pseudomonadota; class Gammaproteobacteria; order Steroidobacterales; family Steroidobacteraceae; genus UBA964. Next base: position 183,803 of record JALORN010000001.1, on the reverse strand, counting down.
AGATCGGCGCCGAGCGCGCGAAGCGCGGCGGCGGCGGCGGACCGAAGTAGCGGCCCGCGCCGGGGTCGCCGCCGCGCCGCGGCGGCGACTCACCAGCTCAGCAGGCGCTCGCCGAGGATCTTGCCGAAGGCGAGCGCCGGCGTCAGCGAAAGTCCGCCGACGAAGGCGTCGCCCGAGGTGCGCCCGAAGCCGAGCACCTCGCCGGCGGCGTAGAGGTTCGGGATCGGCCGGCCGTTGCCGCCGATCACCCGCAGCTCCCGGTCGACCTTCAGGCCCGCCGGGCTCAGCACCGTGATGCCCTGCGCGCGGATGCCGTAGAACGGGCCCTGCTCGATCCTGCGGATCAGGAACTGCTTGCCCCACTTGCGGTCGACGCCGGCTTCTACCGCGCGGTTGTAGTCCGCGACGGTGCGCCGCAGGTTCGCCGCCGGGAGGTCCAGCTTCTTCGCCAGCTCCGACAGCGTCTTCGCCTTGACGAAGCAAGGGTGTCGGCCGAAGCGTGCCTTGTAATCTGCCGGCGCGTCGAGGGTCATCGACGCGGCGTTCTGCAGGATGCCGTGGTCGAGGATCGCGAACATCTGCATGCCCTTCTGCTGCAGCAGCGAGCGCTCGCGGTAGTCGATGCTCGGGTGATCCTCCTGCATGAAGCGCCGGCCCGCGGAGTTCACGAAGATCTCCCAGACCTTGCGTGCGCCCGGCGAGAGCGCCAGGAAGTTGCCGCTGCGCGGGTCGTCGGCCTTCTCGAGGAAGCCGGCGAAGGTGCAGAGGAACTTCTCGCTGCCGTCGACCACGGCGCCGAGCTGGCGCGCGGCCTGCAGTCCGTCGCCGCGCGAATAGGGGTTGGCATGCGAGCACAGCGGCACGCGAGGCGTCAGCGCCTTCCACAGCGTGGGGTTCGCGGCATAGCCGCCGCTCGCGAGCACCACGTTCTTGCCGGCGAACTCCACCTCGCCGTTCGGCGTCGTGGCGCGCACGCCGGTGACCGCGCCGCGCGCGTCGGTGACGAGCGTCGTGAAGCGGTGCTGCAGCCGCAGGTCGATCCGGCCGGCCTGCACCAGGCGGTCGTGGGCGGGCTTCAGCGTCTCGAGGATCGAGATCCCCTTGTTCGCGCCCCAGAGGTAGCGGCGCGTCGAATAGGCCTCGTGCGCCTCGCCCGCCACCGGCGTGCCGGGCGCCGGCTTGAAGCCGAGGTCCATCAGCCAGTCGATCGTGCCGGCGGCGTTGTCCACCGTCAGGCGCAGCACCGTAGGGTCGATGCGGCCGTGCGCGATGCGCTGCGCGTCGCGATAGTGCTCGTCGGGACTGTCGTCGATGCCGTGCTGCTGCTGCAGCCGGGTGCCGGCCGCCGCGATCTGCCCCGAGGACCAGTACAGCGTGCCGCCGACGCGGTAGTCCGCCTCGAGCTGCAGCACCCTCGCGCCGCGCTCCGCGGCGCGGATCGCCAGCGGCAATCCCGCGGAGCCCGCGCCGATCACGATCACGTCCCAGTTCCCGCTCATCCGTCCTGCCTCGCTTGCATCGCGGCCGGGGCCGCCCGTGCGCAAGCGTACACGAGCGACCGGCGGGTCGCGTTCGCGGCCGGCGCCGGGCAGCAGTCACGGTCTCACCGGCCGGGCAGGGCGTCGCCAGCGCGCGACGCAAGGTGCGGAAGGTCACGCAAGCGGCGCGGCAGGGCGCGCCGCGCGTTGGCCGGCCCGCGCCCCTGCCGCATCATCCTCGCGGGCGCCCTGGCCCCGACGACCGTGCAGGCAGGAATGGGCTTCGAACCGCTACCGAAGGACGGCCACCGCGGCGCGTCGCTGGCGCGCGCGCCGGCGTCCGTGCCGGCGATCGGCGCCGACCCGGCCGAGTCGATGGCGCTGATCGACGCGCTGCCGCAGATCGTCTGGACCTGCGAGGCCGACGGCTCGAACGAGGTCACCAACCGCCGCTGGGCGGAGTACACCGGGGTCGAGGAGCCGTCGCCGCAGGTGCGGCATGCGTTGCTGCATCCGGACGATCGCGAGCGGACGCTGCTGCTGTGGCGTCGCGCACTCGGCGCCGGCGAGCCGTACGAGGCCGACTTCCGGCTGCGCCGCCGCGACGGCGCCTGGCGCTGGCAGCTGGCGCGGGCGCTGCCGGTGCGCGGGGGCGACGGCCGCGTGCTGCGCTGGTTCGGCACGATCACCGACATCGAGGCGCAGTTCCGCGCCGTGCACGAGTCGGCGATCGACGGCTTCATGGTGCTGCGCAGCGTGCGCGACGCCGGGGGGCGCGTCGTGGACTTCGTCTGGGTGTACTGCAACGAGGCCGCCGCACGGATCGTCGGCCGGCCGCGTGGCTGGTTCTCCGGGCGCAGCCTGCTCGCCGAGATGCCGGGCAACCGGGACGAGGGCCTGTTCGATGCCTACGTGGACGTCGTCGACTCCGGCCGGACGTGGTCGCGCGAGTTGGTGTACACGCACGAGGGACTCGAGCTCGACCTGCGGATCGTCGCGACGCGCGCCGACGACGGCATCGCGGTCTCGTTCGCGGACCTCTCGGAGCGCCGCCGCGCCGAGCAGCAGCTGCGTCGCCTGCAGGCCCGGCAAGCGTTCCTGCTCGCGCTCGGCGACCGCCTGCGTTCGCTGACCGACCCGCACGAGGCGATGCAGGCCGCCGCCGGGATGCTCGGGCAGCACCTGCGGGCCGCGCGCTGCGGCTACGCCGAGCTCGACGAGGGCGGTGAGTACGTGCACCTCGCTCCCGGGTGGGACGACGGGACGCTGCCCGAGGCACGTGGACGGCATCGCCTGGGCGATCCCGGCGGCGCCTTGCTCGGGCAGCTGCGCGCCGGCCACGTGCTGCGGCTCGACGACGTGCTCGACGACCCGCGCCTCGGGCGGTGCGCCGCCGAGTCCGACGCGGCGCGCAGCGGCGTGCGCGCGAGCCTCGCCGCACCGCTCGTCAAGGCCGGGCGCCTGGTCGCGCTGCTCTACGTGCACGAGCCGCGGCCGCGGCGCTGGACCGAGGACGAGATGCAGCTGGTGCGCGAGGTCGCCGAGCGCACCTGGTCGTCGTCGGAACGGGCGCGCGCGGTGCGCGCGCTGCGCCAGAGCGAGGCGCGGATGCGGCTCGCGACCGAGGGCGTGGGGCTCGGGATCTGGGAGGCCGACGTCATCACCCACGATGCGCGCTGGTCGGAGTCGCAGTTCCGGATCTTCGGCCTCGCGCCGACCGCCGACGGGCAGGTGCCCGGCGGCACGTTCAGCGCGCGGCTGCACCCTGAAGACCTGGCGCCGGTGCTCGCCGCGGCTGCGCAGGCCCGGGCGACCGGCGGCGTGTTCCGCCCCGAGTACCGCATCACGCGCGCCGACACCGGCGAGCTGCGCTGGGTGGCCGCCTTCGGCCGCGTGATCCAGCAGGCCGGCGGCGGCGACCGCTTCGTCGGCATCACCCTCGACATCACCGAGCGCAAGCGACTCGAGGCCGAGCGCGAGGGCCTGCTGGAGAGCGAGCGCGCGGCGCGCAGCGCGGCCGAGGCGGCGACGCGCGCCAAGGACGAGTTCCTCGCGACGCTGTCGCACGAACTGCGTACGCCGCTGTCGGTGATCATCTCGTGGAGCCGGCTGCTGCAGCGGCGCTTCGAGGCGGCCGACCCGGACCTGCGCCGCGGCCTGAAGGTGATCATGGACAACGCGTTCGCGCAGTCGCAGCTGATCACCGACCTGCTGGACATGAGTCGCATCGTCTCCGGCAAGCTGACGCTCGACGTGCGCCCGGTCGACCTGTGGCAGGTCGTGGTCGACGCCGTGGACGGGCAGGCGCCGACCGCCCAGGGGCGCGGCATCGAGCTCGCGTTGCGGCCGTCGGTCGCGACGCTGCCGGCCTGGGTGAGGGCCGAGGCCGGGCGCCTGCACCAGGTGCTCGGCAACCTGCTGTCGAACGCGCTCAAGTTCACGCCCTCCGGCGGCCGGATCGAGGTGGCGCTGGCGCCTCTCGAGGCCGGCTACGAGGTCAGCGTGCGCGACAGCGGCGAGGGCATCGCTCCGGACTTCCTGCCGCACCTGTTCGACCGCTTCCGCCAGGCCGACGCCGGCGCGGCACGGCGCCACGGCGGGCTCGGGCTCGGATTGTCGGTGGTGCGGCAGCTGGTCGAGATGCACGGCGGCACCGTGCACGCGCACAGCGAAGGGCCGGGCCGTGGTGCGACCTTCTCGATCCGGCTGCCGGCGCTCGATCCGGCGGCGCTCGGCGAGGGCGCCGGCGCAGCGGGGCAGGGCGCGGCCGAGATCCTCGAGGCCGGCGCGCTCGCGGGCCTGCGGGTGCTCGCGGTCGAGGACGAGCCGTCGATGCGCGCCTACATCGCCCGCGTGCTCGAGGAGTACGGGGCGCAGGTGGTCGCCGTCGAGTCCGCGGCGGGCGCGGTCGAGCAGCTGCGCGCGACCCTCGCGGGCACCGCCGCGGGCCGGGCCTTGGGCCCCGTCGCGGGCCCGGTCGCCGACGATGGCGCCGATGCGCGGGCGCCGGATGCCTTCGATCTCCTGGTCAGCGACATCGGCCTGCCCGGCACCGATGGCTACGCGCTGATGCGCCTGGTGCGCGAGTCCCTCGGCCTCGGGCCCGAGCGGCTCGGGGCGCTCGCGCTGACTGCCTTCGCGCGCGAGGTGGACCGGGCGCGATGCCTCGAGGCCGGCTACCAGGCCCACCTCTCCAAGCCCTACCAGGTGGCGCAGCTGGTCGGGGTGCTGCGCCAGCTGGCCGCGCCGCGGGCGCCGCGCCCCGCCGCTCAGGGGACGGCGCCGGCGTAGATGGCCGTGAGGCTGATGGTGTCGATCACGGCGTGGCCGAGCACCAGGGGCGCGAGCCGGCCTCCATTGCGCAGCCAGGCCGTGCCCAGCACCAGGCCGACCACCGTGGCCGTTGCGACCCCGCGCAGGCCGAGGTAGGCGTGGCCGGCGCCGAACAGCGCGGCCTGCAACACGACCACCAGCGGGCCCCGCGCGACGCCGAAAGCGGCGACCAGCCGGTTCATCAACATCCCGCGGAACAGCAGCTCCTCGCCGCAGGCGGCGCCCACCCAGCCGAGCAGCAGGTAGGCGGCGAAGGCGGCCGGGTCGCCCCGCATCCAGGCGAAGCGCGACAGGTCCTGGGCGGGCCAGCCGAGCGCATGGCCGAGCGGCGTCACGAGCAGGCCGACCGCCAGCATCACGATCGCGACCAGCCCGAGTGCGCCGAGCGCGGTGCGCCAGGCGGGTGCAGGAGAGCCGCGCAGGCCGACGTCGGCGAATCCGAGGCCGGCACGCCGCAGGCGCCAGGCCCCGACGGCGATCCCGGCGGCGACGGCCCAGGTGCCGGCGCCGGGCAGCGCGGCGGCGTTCGCGATCCAGAGCGCGGCCCCGAGGGCGATAATCATCAGCAGTGCATCGACGGTTGCGGTGGTCTTCATGGCAGCAGTACCTCCTGGCCGGAACCGTAGCCCGGCAAAAGGAGAACGCACCTCTCCATCGACGCAGGCCGCGTCGAGCCCGGCGCGCGTCGCGGCAACGGGCCGCGAGCGGCCCTCCGCGCGGCCGCGGCGCGTGGCAGCCGTGCGGGTGCCGCAGCAGGCGCGCAGCCAGCGGACCCGGGAGCGCCTGCTGGCCGCGGCCGAGGCGCTGCTCGCCGGGCGCGAGTACGGCGAGGTCTCGGTCGACGACATCGTCGACCGGGCGCACAGCTCCGTCGGCGCCTTCTACAAGCACTTTCCCGGCAAGCGCGAGATGCTGCCGCTGCTGCTGCAGCGGCTGGAGGCGCAGGGCAGCGCGCAGCTCGCGGCGTTGCTGCAGGATCCGCGGCATGCGCGCGCCGCGCTGCGGCCGCGGCTCGCGGCGCTGCTGGGCGCCATCGCCGCGCAATACCTGCTGCGGCGACGGCTGCTGCGCGCCTTCGTCGCCGCCCGCTTCAACGCCCAGCTGGCGCTGCGGCCCGCCGACCTCGACGCGGCCCGCGCACGCATGGCGACGATGCGCGACTGGCTGCTCGAGTGTCGTGCCGAGATCGCGCACCCGCAGCCCGAGGTCGCGGTGCGGGCCGGCCTCTACCTCGTGCTGCAGTCCCTGCAGACGGCGCTGCTGTTCGAGGAACTGCCCGCGGACCTGCCGGCGAGCCGCCTGGTCGACGAGGCCGTCGGGATGCTGCATGCCTACCTGGAGGCAGTGCCGGCCCGCGGCTGAAGGCTCGTGCCCCGGTTCAGGGCCGGTGGAAGACTCCGCTGGCGAACAGCCGCTCGATGTGCGCGCGCACCCGCGCCGGGCCCTCGGCCGCCTGCAGCATCGGCTGCTCGAGGAAGCAGTCGAGCGGGAAGCCCTCGAAGCGCGCATAGGCATCCGCGACCGCCTCGGGGCGGAACGCGCCGGGACGCTGCGCCGCCGCGGCGCGCGCGCGGCGCAGCGCGCCGAGGTCGATGCGCCCGACCAGCGGCACGACGCCCGGCCCGTCGGCGCAGGCGGCGAGCCGGCCGTCGTAGTCGATCAGCGCCGAATGGCCGCGGTTCATGCCGGTGACCGGCGCGCCCGGGCGGAACTGCTCGCTGCCGGCATTGGCCGAGGCGACGTAGAGCCGGTTCTCCGCGGCGTGCGCGCGCTTGGCCGCATACCAGTGGGGCCGGCGGTCGCTGTGGATCTCGCTGGTCGGGTTGCAGATCACCTCGGCGCCCTTCATCGCGAGCGTGCGCCACAGTTCCGGCCAGTTCGAGTCGTAGCAGATCAGCGCGCCGAGCCGACCGATGGGCGTGTCGACCACCGGCACCAGCGCGTCGTGGCCGTAGCGCTCGACGTAGCGCGAGAACACGTTGCCGGGCGTGGTCACGTTCAGCAGGCCGTTGAGGTCGGCGCACTGCAGCTTGCGGTAGCGCAGGATCACCTCGCCCGCGGGCGAGACGATGATCGCGGTGTTGAAGTAGCGCTGCGGCCATTCCGGGTCGTACTCGAACACCATCGCGCTGACGTACACGTCGCACTGCCGGGCGAACTCGCCGATGCGCGCGGTCTCGGGCCCGGGGATGCGGATGCCCACCCGCTCCCAGTAGGACTGCGGATGCGGGCCGTCCGAGCCCTGCAACGCGAACTCGGGCAGCACCAGCAGCTTCGTCGTCGGCCGCATGCAGAAGAGGCGCGCCAGGCCGAACGCGCGGTCGAGGTTGTCGGCGATGGTCGCGTCGCGGTCCGCCTCGCTGCCGATGAACGCCTCGTGCGTCTGCAGCATCAGCACGTCGTAGGCGGGCGGGGCAGGGGCCGCGGCGCGCGCCGCCGCGCCCGGGTCGAGCTCGCCACGCGCGGCGGCCGCATAGGAGGGCGCATAGAGTGCGGTGCGCAGCTGCGCCGGGAAGTTCACCCAGGGTTCCGCCCGCCGCTCGCGCAGCGCGCGCAGGTCGACGCTCGCGGTCGCCGCCGGGCCGTCGCCCGCGGCGAGCAGCTGGCCGGAATGGCCCCAGACCTCGAGCACGCCGCGCCCGGTGAAGGCGGCGGCCGGCAATCCCTGCTCGTCGAGGGCCGAACCGAGGCTCGCGGCGACGACGACCGCGTGGTTCTCCCAGGCCCGCGCGCCGCGCGACAGCCGCCGCGCCTCGGAACGCTCGTCGAGGCGTTCCGCGCAGGGGTTCAGGATCAGCTCGGCGCCGGCGAACATCGCGAGCCGCGCGTACTCCGGCTGCTGCGCGTCGTCGCCGACCAGCACCGCGAGCCAGCCGTCCGCGGTCTCGAGCACCGGTACCGCGGGCGCGCCGCGCGCCTCGCCGAGCGAGGGCTGTTCCAGTGCCACGCCGCGGCCCGGCGCCACGACGAAGCCGCGCGCCTCGCCGGCGAAGCGGTCGGCGCCGGCGAGGTGCAGGCCGAGCCGCGTCGCCACCGGCGCGAGCTGCGACACCGCGCCGGTCGCCGACCAGGGCTCTTCGAGACCGGCGCCGCCCGAGAGGCAGCCGAAGGGCAGCACCGCGATCCGCAGCTCCGAATCCGCTGCCACCAGGCTGCGCAGCGCGGCCGCGAGCCGCGCGGCGTTGCGGTCGGCGACCTGCGGCTGGCTGCCGTGCAGCAGTGCCGGTGACAGGCTGGCGATCGTCAGGGTCATGCGGCGGACTCCGGCAGCACGTCGAACTCGATGTGCAACGACTCGAGCGCGCGCATGTTGAAGTGGAAGGCATGCCGCGGGCGCGGATGGGCGGCCGAGAGGCGGATGGGCCCGAGGCGCTCGAGCAGCCGCCGCGTCGCGATGCCGAGCTCGGCGGTCGCGAGCGTGCGGCCGATGCAGCCGTGGATCCCGTAGCCGAAGGCCATGTGCCGGTTGGCGTTGGCCCGCCCGAGGTCGAGCCGCGCCGACTCCGGGAACATCGCCGGGTCGCGGTTCGCCGCGCCGAACATCACCATCACGATGGCGCCCGCGGGTATCCGCAAGCCGCCGAGTTCCACCTCGCGCGTGGTGCGACGGTAGAGCCCCTGCACCGGCGACTCGAGGCGCAGCGACTCCTCGACGAAGCGCGGCACCTGTGCCGGGTCGGCGCGCAGCCGTTGCTGCAGCGCCGGGTCGTCGCAGAGCAGCAGCATCATCGACAGCAGGTGGTTGCGCGTGGTCTCGCTGCCCGCGACCATCAGCTGCGCGCACAGCGCCAGGTATTCCTCGGTCGAGAGCGGCTGGCCGTCCTCGCGGCGCGTCGCGACCAGCATCGACAGCAGGTCGTCGCCCGGCAGCTCGGCCTTGCGGGTCCGCCAGGCGACGAAGTAGCGCTGGAACTCGAGGATGATCCGGCAGAGCTCGAGCTTGCGCGCCGCGTCGATCGTCGGGTCGAAGGAGGCGATGAAGGCGTCGCTCCAGCGGCGCAGCAGCGCGCCGTCGGTGCGCGGCAGCCCCAGCTGGTCGGCGATCACGTCGAGCGGCAGCAGCAGCGCGAACTCGGCCAGGAAGTCCGCGTGGCCGCGCCGCTCGAACGGCGCCATCAGCTCGAGCACGTGCTGGTCGAGGTAGTCGTGCATGCGCTTGACGACCGGCCCGGTGAACAGCCGCTCGACCATGCGGCGGAAGGTGGTGTGACGCGGCGGGTCCACCTGGCTCAGCACGTCGGCCACCAGCCAGCCCTCGCGCAGGAACAGCTGGTCGGCCTCGGTGGGGTCGATCGTCGAGACGTCGCGGCGCATGTCGATCCGGCTCGAGAACACCTCCCACTTGTGCGAGGCCTCGACGATGTCGGCATGGCGCGTCACCAGCCACAGGCCCATCTTCTCGTCGAAGTGCACCGGCGCCTCGGCGTGCATCCGCGCGTAGTAATCGTAGGGGCACTCGTTGATCGCCGGGTCGGCCATCGTCATGCCGCGCAGCGCGGCCGGGCAGGCGTAGCGGGGGTCGGTCACGGCGCCTCCGGTCAGACGACGAACACGTTCGGCGGCACGTCGTGGATCGGCGCCGCGCCGTCGTCGGCGATCAGCATCAGGTCCTCGAGGTGCACGGTGCCGCCCATGCCGGTGTCGAGGATCGGGCAGTCGACGCTCAGCACCATGTCCTTCTCGAGCACCAGGCCCTCGACGCTGCGGCCCTCGGTCAGGCTCGGCTGCGGGTGGTCGGTGTGCCAGAGCCCGACGCTGTGGGGCGTGAAGTTCACCGTGAAGTCCGCGCCCTGCTTCCGCATCGCCTCGCGCCCGATGCGCTGCACGTCGGCGAAGCGCATGCCGGCGCGCAGCTGGCCGCGGATCTCCTGCCAGGCGGTGAACACCGCGGCCGTGCCGCGCCGCACCCGCGGGTGCGGCTCGCCGACGAAGATCGTCCGCGCGAAGTCGCCGTGGTAGTGCAGCAGGCTGCTGACGCAGTCGATGCTGAACGCCTGGCCTTCGCGGATCGGCACGTCGGCGATCTCGGACGAGGAGCCGTCGACGACGATGAACACGGGCTGGTTGCCGAGCCGCATCGCCTCGGCGAAGTAGCGATCGCGCACTGCGCCGGTGCTGCCGAGCTCGCGGACCGCGGCGACCGTGCGGGTGGCCGCCTCGACGTTGTTGCGCGCGGCGAGCCGCATCAGCCGCAGCTCGGCCGGTGTCTTCACGAGGCGCGTGCGGCGCAGGGCATCCTCGCCGCCGGTGCAGCGCGCGGCGAGGCCGCGGCGCGCCACCAGTGCCTCGACCACCGGGTCGTCGATGCCGAGCGTGCCCTTCTCCAGGCCGAGATGGCGCAGCGCCTTGGCGAGCGCCCAGTCGGGCGTCGCCGAGGGCGGCTCGGCCGCCGCCGAGACGCTGCGTCGCCGCTGCTCGCGCGGCGTCACCAGCGACTCGTCGAGGATGCGGTGCAGGCGGGTCGGCGCTGCGGGCGGCTCGCGGCCGCCCGGGTCCGCCGCCCCCGGCGCCGGGCCGTCCGGCGTGTTGCCGACGGCGTCGGCGCCGGCCGCGAGCGGCGCCGTGTACGGGAACACGACGCGGTCGGGCATGTCGACGTCGTCGGCATAGCGGTAGTAGTGCAGGAAGCCCTGCATCACCAGCGCGACGGGGCGCCGCGGGTCGCGCGGGAAGATCACGAACACCGAGTGCCGGAAGCCCATCCGGTCGAGGTTCGGCCAATGGTTGCCGAGGTAGAAGACGTTTGCCGGCTGGGTGACCACGAAGGCGTCGAGGCCCGCGCGCGCCATGACGGCGCGGGCCCGCTCGGCATTGACCAGCGGCTCGGTGCGCAGGAACGAGAAGTCGGGCCGCGCGCCGCGCGGCGCGGCGCCGGGGTGCGTCGCCCCGGCCGGTCCCGCCGCACCGCCTGCCGCCGCCGCGCCCCAGGCCGGCGCCGTCGCAACCGAGGCGGCCATGGCCCCGAACATCGTCCTGCGGTCGATCATCTTCCCACCTCCGGCTCCCCGGCCATGATCGTCGGCGCCCTGCCAGCCCACAAGCCGCGCTCCGCGGCCGGCCCGGCGCAACGGATTATGGGCGGCCCGGCGCCGGGCTGCGACCGGGGCGCCTCGCCAGGGCCGGGTCCGTTCGTCTGCCGGCCGATGGCCATCGGCTCAGCAAACATCCGGCCGGCCCGCGTAACTCGCTAGAATGGTGCATGGACCAATCAACAAGGGGTCGGGAAGGGGGGCCTGCATGATCGACTCCGACAAGTTCGAGCGTCACCAGCAGTACGTCGCGTACCTGCTGAGCGAGTTCACCGTCCCGCACCTGGTGCGCCTCGTCCGTCGCTACGACGGCGACGTACTGCTCGCGATCGTCCTCGGCGAGATCGCGCAGCACAACGTGCGGCGGTTCTTCGAGAGTCCCGAGGTGCAGGCCGACCCGGCGCTGCAGCTCGACGTGCGCGAGGCGCAGCAGGAGGTGCCCCTCGGCGCCTGCAACGCGCTGTCGATCAGCCGCTCCACCGGCATCCCGCGCGAGACGGTGCGGCGCCGTGTCGAGGAGCTGGTCCGGCGCGGCTGGGTGCGCCGCGACGCGCGCGGCCACCTGCGCGTCGCCGACGGCCTCTCGCAGCACTTCGACCAGTTCGACCGCGAGCACGTCGAGCACTTCCTGCGCACCGCGCAGCGCCTCGCGGCGGTCGTGACCACGCAGGCCCCGGCCACCGCCTGAGGGCTCGCGGCGCGAGGCGGGGCAGCAGTCGATGGCGCGGGCGCGGGCGCGGGCGGCACGCCCGGCGCGCCCGCTCAGATCCCGAAGGCCTTCAGCACCGCGTCCGCGACGCCCTCGAGGCCGCGACCGGTGACGCCCGCGCGCCGCCGCCGCCCGGGCATTTCCTCGTACAGGAAGCAGCCCGGGCCGCCCGAGAACAGGTCGTTCAGCAGCGACTCGCGGCCGAGCAGGTAGGCGACGAAGGTCTCGCTGCGCGTCGTGCGGTAGTCGAGGTTGGCGCTGAAGCCGAGCGTCGCCGCCTGGCTGACCAGCCGCGGCTCGCCGGCGCGCGGCGTCTCGGCACGCACGCCCCGACAGCCTTTCAGCACCAGCCGGCACGGCCCGTGGAACACGAGATAGCGCAGCTGCAGGGTCAGCCAGGCGTGCAGGCTGGCGAGCCGCCAGTGGCGCGTGATGCGCAGCGGCTCGGCCGCCGGCTTCGCCACGCCGGCGAGCGCCCGCGGCTGCAGCACCAGCGCGGCGCCCGCAGGCAGCTCGAGGACCGCGAGCTCGCCGAGCGGGTCGGCGCGCGCCGCGACCACGACGCGCGTGCCGCCGCCGCCCGGCGGCGGCGCGATCCGCGTCAGCGCGTAGAGGCCGGAGGCGAGGCTCGCGAACGGCAGCGCCGGGTTCAGCAGCCACTGGGTGCGTTTCGACGCCGGCTGGCTGGTGCTCTGCAGGTGGTCCGGCTGCACCAGCAGCTCCTCGTGCGGCGCGAGCTCGATCGCCTGCGAGACGGCCGAGCGCGACGGCGGCGGGAGCCCGGGTGCGGCCGGGTCCGGGCGCACCCGCACCGGCGGCTGGCGGCTGGCGAGCGGCGCCAGCACGAAGAAGAACAGCGCCTTGATCGCCAGCGGCACGAGCAGCGCCAGCGCGAGGATGCCGAGCGCCAGCGGCAGCTGGCGCCCGACCGCCGCCAGCAGCCGCTCGCGCGGGTCGCGCGCCGCGCGCCCGCGTTGCGCGCCGAGCAGCGCCTCGACCTGCGTGACCTCGAACGCCTTGCGCTCGCGCGCCTCGAGCAGGGTGCGCTGGCGCGGCGACACCGCGGTGGCAAGCGCGTCGATCCGCGCACGCAGCGCCGCCTCGCGCGCCAGCAGCGCCTGCATCGGCGCGCCCTCGATCGCCGGCGCCACCCGGTCGCGTGCCGCACCCCAGGCCGCGGCGTTGCCGCGCAGGAGCCGCGCCCGGGCCCGGGCGCGTTCGAGCGCCAGCGCCTTCGCCGGGTCGACGAACCGGTCCCACCACCAGGCCGCGCGCTCCAGCGCCGCGAGCTCGGCATCGGCGCGCCGCGCGGCCTCGCGCGCGCGCGTGGCCTGGCGCTCGAGGTCGGCGAACTGTCGCAGCGCCGCCTGCCACTGCGGCTGCGCGCGCGCGATCCGCGCCTCCAGCCCCTCGAGCTCGGTGCGCAGCGGCCAGGTCACCGCCGACACCTGCTGCGACCACGCCGCCTGCTCCCGGCGCAGCGCGGCGTCGATCGCGGCGAGCTCGGTCCGCAGGTTGGCGGCGAGCCGCTCCTGGGTCGCGACCTCCGCGCGCAGCGTGCGCAGCTCCGCCCATTCGCTGCGCAGCCAGCCCGCGACCAGCAGCACGGCGACGATCAGCAGCAGCAGTCCGGCCTGGCTGGCGAGCCAGCGCAGGGCGAGGGCGAGCAGGCGGAGCATCCCCACATCATAGACGCCGGTCCAGGCTCGCCAGCGTGCCGGCGCCCATTGCGCGCACGGTGCCCGGGCCGTGCCCGGCGTCGGCGCAGGCCGACGCCGGGGCAGGAGCCGCGGCCGTCGCGGCGCACGTCCCGTCCGCGCCATGCTCGCCGCTCGGACACACGCCACGGAGAGCGCACATGCCGATTCTGAACAAGGACACCAGCGAGGAGCGCCGCACCGGCCAGCACAGTGGCGTCACCGGGCCCGACCGCCGGCTCGACGAACGCACGCCGATCGGCCCGGACGATTACCGGCGCCACTTCGAGGGCCGCTTCCGCGACGCGCATTATTTCCGCGCCGGCGGCGAGTGGGAGGACTACGAACCGGCCTACCGCTACGGCTACGACACGTTCGAGCAGTACGGCAGCCAGGACTTCGACGAGGTCGAGGCCGATCTCGCCCAGGGCTGGAACACGACGCGGCGCGCGAGCCGTCTCGGCTGGAACGACGCACGCGAGGCCGTCCGCGACGCCTGGCGCACCCGCGAGCAGGGCCTGCCCGGCCGCCGACCCTAGGCGTCCGGCGCGCCGCGCCCGTTTCGGCGCCGCGCCCGCGCGCGGCGGCATGCGTGCACCGCGGTGTCCGCTCGACGCCACGAGGCCGATGCGGGCTAGACTCGGCCCGTGGACGCGCCAGCCACCTCGACCATTGCGCCGACCCGCTGGGACTCGTGGGCCAAGGCGCTGCACTGGGGCATCGCGCTGGCGATCCTGCTCGAGGTCCCGGCCGGTTTCGTGATGGCCTCGACCTATGGACCGAGCTTCCGGGACGAAGGCGTCCTCGGGCTGCACCGGTTCGCCTCACAGTTCCACCACACGCTCGGCCTGCTGCTGCTCGCCGCCGCGCTCGCGTGGTTGCTGCGGAGGCTGCGCCGACCGCGGCCGCCGGCCGGTCCGGCGGTCCCACCCTGGCAGCGCCGCCTGGCTGGCTCCGTCCATGCCCTGCTCGCGCTGCTGCTGCTGATCGTGCCGCTCTCCGGCTGGGCGGCGCTGTCGGCCCTGGCCGATTCGCCGCAGTTCGGCCCGACCCACCTCTGGTTCTTCGGCTTCGACCGCCTCCTGCCGCGCATCTGGGCGCCGCTGCCGTTCGACGACCCGATGGGCTATCGCCTGCTCGGCGCCGTCCACGTCCGGGCACTGTGGCTCGGCCTCGCGCTGCTCGCCCTGCACGTCGCGGCCGCGCTCTGGCACCACGCCGTGCGCCGCGACGGCGTGCTGCGCCGGATGTGGCCGCTCGCCGAACTCCCCGGGCCGGAGTAGCCTCCCGGCATGAACGCCGCGTCGCCCTACATCCACGCGAGCCCGTATCCGCCGGTGCCGATCCCGCAGGCGCCGCTCGACGAGGTCGTGCTGGCGAAGGCCGCCGGCCGCGGTGAGCGCCCGGCGCTGATCGACGCCGCCTCCGGGCGCCGCCTCTCCTACGGCGACCTCGCGACGCAGGTCGGCCACTTCGCGGCGAACCTGCGGGCTCGCGGCCTGCGCCGGGGCGAGGTGCTCGGCGTGCTGCTGCCGAACATGCCCGAGTACGCGGTCGCGTTCCTCGGGGCCGTGCGCGCTGGCGGCGTCGTCACCACGCTGAACCCGGGCTACACCGCGCGCGAGGTGCACGCCCAGCTCGCCGACGCGCGTGCGACGCGCCTGGTGACGGTTGCGGCGCTGCTCGAGACCGCGATCACCGCTGCGGCCGGCACCCGCGTCGCCGAGCTGGTGGTGGTCGGGGCCGATGCCCCGACGCTCGCAGCGGCGGTCGCCGGCGCCCGTGCCGCCGGCGCGCCGGCGCCGGCGCTCACGGCGTTCGAGGTGCTGCTGCGCGAGCCGCCCACCGCCGTCGCCGGCGCGCCGCCGGTGGCCGCCTCGCCGCGCGACCTGGTCGCGCTCCCGTATTCGTCGGGCACCACCGGCGTGTCCAAGGGCGTGATGCTGACCCACGGCAACCTGGTCGCGAACCTGGCGCAGATCGCGAGCCTCGTGCCGCTGGGCGACGGCGACGTGGTGATGGCGGTGCTGCCGTTCTTCCACATCTACGGCATGGAAGTGACGATGCTCAGCGGCCTCGCGCAGGGCGCCACCCTGGTGACGATGCCACGCTTCGACCTCGAGGGGTTCCTGCGCGCGCACCAGGAGTACCGCGTCACCCACACCTACGTGGCGCCGCCGATCGTCGTGGCCCTCGCCAAGCACCCGATGGTCGACCGGTTCGACCTCGGTGCGCTGCGCTTCGTGCTCTCGGGCGCGGCCCCGCTGTCGGCCGAGCTCGCCGCCGAGGCGAGCCGACGCATCGGCGTCGAGATCGTGCAGGGCTATGGGATGACCGAGCTCAGCCCGGTCAGCCACTTCACGCCGCCCGGGCGGAACCGTCCGGGCGCTGCCGGGCTCACGGTGCCGAACACCGAGTGCCGGATCGTCGACCCCGCCACCGGCGCCTCGCTCGGCCCCGGCCAGGACGGCGAGCTCTGGATCCGCGGGCCGCAGGTGATGGCCGGCTACCTCGACAACCCCGCCGCGACCGCCGCGACGCTCGACGCCGAGGGCTGGCTGCACACCGGCGACATCGCGCGCTTCGATGCCGACGGCTATCTCTACATCGTCGACCGGCTCAAGGAACTGATCAAGTACAAGGGATTCCAGGTGCCGCCGGCGGAGCTCGAGGCGCTGCTGCTCACGCATCCTGCAGTCGCCGACGCCGCCGTGGTCGGTGAGCCCGATCCGGAGGCCGGGGAACTGCCGGTCGGCTTCGTCGTGCTGAAGCCCGGGCAGGTCGCGACGGCCGGGCAGCTACGCGACTTCGTCGCCGGGCAGGTCGCGCACTACAAGCAGCTGCGGTCCATCCGCTTCATCGACGCGGTGCCGAAGTCCGCCTCCGGCAAGATCCTGCGCCGCCAGCTCCGAGGAAGATAAATCTGATTTATTTTCCTGCGGAAAATAAATCAGATTTAGTAGGGCATGCGGACGATCGGCGACCAGTTGCCGAAGATGCCGGCGCTCGCCGCGAACTGGTTGCCGAGCACCTCGCCGGGCGCCCGGTCCTGGTGGAAGCGGTACAGCGGTGCGCCGCGATAGGCCCAGTAGCGCTTGCCGTCAGGCGCCTTCTTGACCGACCAGTCGCCGACCGGCGCACTGTCGGCGTCGGCTTCGAGGCGCGTCCAGGCCCGCTGCAGGCACGCCTCGTCGCACATCAGGCGCTTGATCTTCTCGAGGTCACCGTTGAACGCATAGACGGTCAGGCCCTTGGCGTCGGCGAACACCTGGCCGACGTCCGTCTTGACCAGCGTCGCCCAGGCCGGCGCGGGCAGCTCGGGCTGCACGACGATCGGCTGCCAGCCCTCGTGCCGCGGCTCGAAGCCCTTGAGGTCGGAGACGCGACGGTCGGCGCGGAAGGCATAGAGCGGCTGCCGGCGATAGGCCCACTGGCGGGTACCGTCGGGCCGGGCGACCAGCGACCAGTTCCCCTGCTCACGGGCGAGCGCGGGCGCCTGGACCGGCGACCACTCGACTAGGCACTTCGCGTCGCAGCCCTTGCCGGCGGTGGCGCTGCCCGCGGCCGGCGTGAACAGCGGCTGGCCGCGCTCGTTGACGAGGATGCGGCCCATCGGCGCCTTCATCACGCCGATGCCAGGCGGGGTGCGCAGCGCGCGGAACGCGAGCCGCCAGCGGTTGGCGACGCCGTCGCCGAAGATGCCGCCGGGATATTCCTCGCGCGCGAACGAGTAGAGTGGCTTGCCGCGATAGGCCCACTGGCGGCTGCCGTCGGCGCGCTGCACCAGCGTGAAGTCGCCGGCCGGTGCTGCGCCCGAGGGCGCGGCCGCAGGCGGCCAGGCCTTGGCGCAGGCGTCGACGCAGGTCGAGACGTTCGGCGTCGCGTCCTCGTCGGTGGTGTAGAGCGAATGGCCGCGCTCGTCGGTGAGGATCTCCTCGTCGCCGACGGGTCGCAGCCGCAGGCCCGCGGGCACCTCGCCGCGCGCATCGGCGGACACGACCCCGGCGCCCGCACCCGCCCCGGCAGGCGCCGGCTCCGCCGGCGGCGAGCCTGCGGCCGCGGCCGCGGCGACGGCCAGCAGGTCGGCGACCAGCAGCGCCGCGACGCGCACGCGCGCACCGGCCGCTCGCGTCACGCCAGGACCTCGGTGATCGTCTTGGAGGTGCGCAGCGAGGCCGTGCCCCAGCTCGGCAGCTGCAGGCCCATCGCCTGCAGCACGGTGAGCCCGACCCGCGAGATCGGGTCGCCGCCGCCGACGATGTGCCGGCCGGTCTTCAGGCGCCCGCCCGCGCGGCCGATGGTCATCACCGGCACGCCGTCGACCGAGTGCACCTTGGCGTTGTTGGTGTCGGAGTTGGCGAAGATCAGCGTGTTGTCGAGCAGCGTGCCCGCGCCCTCGCGCACCTTGGTGAACGGCTCGACGAAGCGCGCCAGCGCCTCCATCGACTTGATGTTGTACCAGGCGACCTCGGCCTGGTAGCCGAGCGTGGCGTCGACCGGCTCCTCGTGCGTCAGCGTGTGGTGCGTGTGCGCCTCGCCGCGCCGCCGCACCATCGACAGCGATTGCGAGAACAGCATGTTGAACACGCGCGTCTGGTTGCAGGCGAGCGCGATCACCAGCAGGTCGGTCATCGCCGCATGCGTGACGACCACGGTCTCGAGCTCGACCCCGACCGGCGCATCCGGCGGCATCGGCGGCCGCACGCAGGCCGCGCTGACCTCGGGCCGCTCGAGCCCCGCCTGCAGCTGGCGCTCCATCTGCCGGATCGAGGTGAAGTACTCGTCCATGCGCACGCGGTCGGCGGCGCCGATGGTCTTCTCGAAGTCCTTGCTCTGCTCCATCACCGCCGACAGCACGCTCTGGCGCAGCGCGATCTTCGGGTCGGGCTTGAAGTCGGCGCGCCGCGGGTCGACGAAGTCGCCGCCGAACACGCGCTGGTAGAGTGCGAGCGGCGAGACCTCCGCGGCGTTGCGGCTGCCGGCGCTGCGCAGCGTGTAGCTGTCCTTCGGGTCGCCGACGGAGGTGAGGTCGAGCGAGCGGAAGCGCGTCGAGCCGCCGATCGCGTCCGAGACCAGCACGTCGAGCGTCGGGTCGGGGATGTCGCCGCCGCGCAGCGGCACGGTGCCGGTGCGGCAGGCGACCCAGCCGGTGAAGTGCACCGCGCTGACGCGGCCGTCCATCGGCGCGTTGAAGTCACTGAAGTAGTTGATCTGGTCCTGGTAGGGCACCAGCGGCTGGCACTCCTCGCGGAACTCGATCGGCCCGGCCTTCGGCGCGATGCCGCGCCCGGGGTTGTGGCCGAGGCCCCAGAACCAGGTGCCGAAACGCAGCGGCATCGGCCGGCCGTCGGCGAGTGCAGTGCCGTTCTCGTTCAGGAAGCAGTCGAGCAGCGGCAGGCCGACGCCGATGGCGGAGGCCCCGAGCATCCCGCGCAGCACGGCGCGGCGGTGAAGTTTCCGTTTCACGAACGTGTCTCCCTCTGGGGCGCGGCTTCCAGGCCGGCCGTCCTCGATGCGGGGGCGGGCGCCGCCTTGGGCGGCGACACCGCGAAGAACGCCTCGCTGGTCGCGATCGACTCGAGCAGCCCGCGCAGCCGGTAGCCGTCGGCGGCGAAGCGCTCGTGCAGCCACTGAAGCAGGTCGTTGTCGCCCTTGCCGGCGGCGCGGCCGCGCGAGTAGGCGAAGGCGCGGTTGACCAGGCAGTTCGTGACGGCGGGGCTCTTGGCGAGCGCCTCGCCGAGGCCGGCCGCGTCCTCGAACTTCACGCCGTCGAGGTCGCCGCGGGTGTCGATCAGCGCGTCGTTCTCGATGGTGCGGAACTGCGCCGCGCCGTCGAAGTGCTCGAGCGCGAGGCCGATCGGGTCGACCAGCGCGTGGCAGCTGGCACAGGTCTTCTCGGTGTTGTGGATCGTCAGGCGCTCGCGCGCGGTGCTGACCTTCTGCTGGCTCGCGTGGTTGAACTGGGAGAAGTCGACGCTGGCCGGGGGGTCTGGGATGCGCTGGCACATCACCAGCTCGCGCACCGCGCGGCCGCGCAGCGTCGGCGAGCTGCGGCCGGCATGCGAGTGCAGCGCCGAGAAGCCCGGCAGGGTGACGATGCCGTGGTACGGCGACTCCCGCGGCAGCTCGACCGCGGTCCAGCCGTTCGGGTCGTCGACCGGCACCTGGTAGATCATGCCGAGCGGGCCGCTGACGAAGGTGCGGCGCGTCGTGTACAGCTGGCGGTAGTCTGCGTCCCTGACGACCAGGTGGTCGACGAGGGTGCGCAGCAACTGCTCGCGCGCGTCGTCGGTCACCTCGAGCCCGAACTTCGGGTAGATGGTCGCGTCCTTCTGCAGGGTGTCGAAGTTCTCGAGCGACAGCATGTCGCTGAACAGCGCGCGCACGCCGTCCTCGAGGCGTGGCGAGCCGAGCAGCCGTTGCACCTGCTCGCCCAGGCCCTCGGGGGTGTGCAGCGCGCCGCTCTCGGCCGCCGCGAGCAGCGCCTCGTCGGGGCTGGAGTTCCAGAGGAAGAAGCTCAGGCGCGACGCCTTCGACAGCGCACTGAGGCGCAGCTTCCCCGGCTGCGCCGGGTCCGGCTCGGCCGCATCGGCGACGAACAGGAACTCCGGCGACTGCAGCATCGCGGTCAGCGCGAACGCGATGCCCTCGTGGAAGCTGCCGAGCGTGGTCGAGACCTTCTCGGACAGCGCGAGGAGGCGGCCGAGCTCGGCCTCGGTCAGCGCGCGCCGGTACAGCAGGCGGCCGGTGGTCGAGAGGATCCGCCTCGCGCAGCCCGGATCGGCAGCCGCCGCATCCGCCGGCTGGCAGGGCAGCAGGTAGTCGCGGTTGCCGGTCGCGACGACCTGGCCGGCGATCGACTCGGCGATCTTGCCGAGGCGCTCGAAGCCCGAGGGCGTGATCGAGGCCTGCGCCGCGCCGACGGCGAGCAGGCCACCCTCGCGCGAGATCGGGTCGAAGCGCCCCACCACGACGATGCCCGGGCCGAACACGTCGCGGATGGTGTTGCGGTACTGCTGCTCGGTCAGGCGCCGCAGCGTCGGCGGCTGCGCCGGGCTCGGCGGCTCGGCGGTGGCACAGCCCGCGAGCGTCGCGAGCGCCGCGACGCCCGCGAACAGCGCGCCGGCGATGCGCGCCGCACGCGGGGCCCCTGCCGGGCGCCGCGCCCGCAGCGCGCGGCTCATCGCCGCACCTCGGTGGCGGAGGCGAGCTGGGTCTGCACCGGCTTCACCACGCCGCTCGGCTCGGCGCCGTGCTCGATGAAGGCGGGGACCACGCGGATGTTGAAGGCCGCCGACAGCGCCGTGCACTTGCCGGTCTGCGGGTCGGGGTAGCCATCGGCGAGCTCGTTCATCGCGACGTAGATGCCCGGGCAGCTGAACTGCCCCGTGACCAGCAGGTATTCGTAGCGCTGGATGAAGTCCCAGAAGTTCGCGAGATCCTGGTAGCCGGCGATCATGCCCTGCACGAAGCGCTCGCCCTGCTGGTCCACGGGCAGCTGCATCCGCATGCCCTTCATCACCAGCGGCAGGTGCGTGAGGTTGCCGTAGAAGGGCAGGGTGACGTCGATCGGGTCGGTCTCGAGCACGCCCTCGACGATCCGGCCCTTGGCCTTGCCGCCATAGCGCGGCGTGGTGTCGGTGCGGTAGGTGGCGTGCGGCAGGATGTCCGCCTTGCTGTCCTTCGGCAGCGTGTCGCCGTTGGCCTTCTTGTAGAAGGCGACCTCGACCGCGTCGTCGTTGCGGCGGTCGTCGACCCCGGTGACCTCGATCAGCACGATGCCGTGCGAGGTGTCGCGCCGCTCGCCGTTGGCGTTGTCCTCGATGTAGCCGTGGTGGCGCCAGCCATAGGTGCAGCCGAGGATGCGGT
Source organism: Steroidobacteraceae bacterium (assembly GCA_025458905.1). Taxonomy (GTDB): domain Bacteria; phylum Pseudomonadota; class Gammaproteobacteria; order Steroidobacterales; family Steroidobacteraceae; genus UBA964. The sequence continues at coordinate 162,688 of JALORN010000001.1, read as the reverse complement.
AGACCTGGTTGTCGATGCCGGGCTGGCCATCGGGCGACTTGAAGTTGACGTGCGGGCAGCTCATCGGCGTGCCCTGGCCGCTCGCGTCGCCGTCGAGGTCGAGGCCGTAGGAGGTGTCGCCCTCGACCACGCGCAGCGGCGGGTCCTTGACCGAGGTCGGGTGCCAGCAGACGTCCTCGCCTTTCGGGCCGCGCAGCACCGACATCGCGCGCCGGGTGCCGGTGACCGGCTCGATCGTGCCGTCGGCGGTGAGGCGGGCGCGCTCCTTCGGCTCGATGCCCTTCCACCACAGCTCGTCGTTGCCCTGGGCGAGGCCCTCGGGGCACTCGTCCATGAAGGGCGTCTCGTAGACCGCCGTGCGCCAGCCGATCACCGCGAAGCCGAGCGACTCGCCGCCGCCGCCGGCGTTGCCGCAGCCTGCGAGCAGCGCCGCGGCAGCGCAGGCCGCGAGGCCGCTCCCGCGCAAGGTGGCGTTTCCCTGGAATGCGTTCATGGACGTCCTCGTCTCCGGTAGCCTGGCCTCGCTCGAGCCGACCCTGGCGGGCGCCGGCGGCGCGGGTTCCCTCACTGGAACGCCGGCGTCGCCTGCCGCACGCGGTCGAGCTGGCCGCGCGCCTCGCCCTGGGGATACTTGCGGGTCGTCACCAGCGCGTACGACCAGCCGGTCAGCAGGTACTCGACCTGTGCGTCGCTGAGCTTGCCCTCGCCGCGCGCCGGGCTCTTCGGCCCGCCCGGGGAGAGGTCCAGGATCGCGGCGCCGGTCGCGCCGGGCTGGGCGGGCGCGTGCAGCGTGATCTTGGTCGGCGGGCTCGAGAGGTCCTGGTAGGTGAGGACCCAGCGCAGCGTCTTGCTCGCGACGTCGAGCTCGAACTCCGCCGCGCCCTTCGCCTCGCTCGGCGTGTAGTAGGTGTTGTTGGCCCAGGAGATGTCGGCGACGAAATAGCGCTTCTTGCCGGTCGCACCGGCCAGCGCCGGGGACGTCGCCGCGCCGGCGGTCGCGGCCGTGTCCGTGGCGGCCTTCGCGGTGCCGGCCGCGGCCGGACCGGCGCTGCGGACGTTCCCCGGCACCTGCGCGCGGACCTGGCCGGATGCCAGCAGCGCCGCCGCCCCGCAGGCGAGCAGCACCGGCAGCCACGACACTCGACGGCCTGCGGGGGCCGGGAGCGCGCGAGCGCGGCGGGACACGGGGTGGAACCGGGGCATCTGCCAAGAGTGCGGGCCGGGCCAGGGGAAGTCGAGATCGGGCCGGGGGTCTCATCATTTCTTTACATCGTCGGGGCCGCCCCCTGGCGCGGCCAAGGGCGGCCTCGCAGGGCGCCCCGGCCGCCCCGCATCGCGGATTTGCTTTACAGTCTCCGCCGACGGTGTCCGGGCGCCCGCCGGATTCCGTAAAGGGCCCTCCCGGGTCGTTGCCGGGCATCCACCTGCCATGTCCGCCGACGCGAGGATCCTGCTGGTCGAAGACGATCGCGAGCTGTGCGCGATGCTGTCGAACTTCCTCGGCGAGCAGGGCCTGCGGGTCGAGGCGGTGCACGACGGCGAGGCTGCCGCGCGCACCCTGCGGACGCGCGAGTTCGACCTCGCGATCCTCGACGTGATGCTGCCGCTGAAGTCGGGGTTCGAGGTGCTGGTCGAGCTGCGGCGCTACAGCGAGTGCCCGGTGCTGATCCTCACCGCGCGCGGCGACGACGTCGACCGGGTCCGCGGCCTCGAGCTCGGCGCCGACGACTACCTCGCCAAGCCCTTCAACCCGCGCGAGCTGCTGGCGCGCGTGCGCGCGATCCTGCGCCGGGCGCGCTCGCCTGCCGCCGCGGTCGAGGCCGTGCTGGCGGTCGGTGACCTGCACCTCGAGCCGGCGCGCCGCCTGGCACGGGCCGGGTCCGCGACGCTGCCGTTGACCAGCGCCGAGCTGCGGCTGCTCGAGGTGCTGATGCGCAACCCGGGCCGGGCGGTGTCGCGCGACAAGCTCTGCGAGGAGGTGCTCGGGCGGCGGCTGCTGCCCAACGACCGCAGCGTCGACACCCACGTCAGCCACATCCGCGGCAAGCTCGCCCAGGCCGGAGCGCGCGCCTCGATCGCCAGCATCCGCGGCACCGGCTACCAGCTGGTCGCCGGCTGAGGCCGCGCGGCGCCGCACGACGCGACGCGACGCGACACGAACCGACACCGGGACACGCGGATGCGCAGCCTGCTGGTCCGGATCTTCGCCTCGTTCTTCGGTGCCACCGCGCTGGTGGTGCTGCTGATGGTCGGTGCGTCGCTGCTCGCGGTGGCCGCGCAGCAGCGCAACCTGCAGCTGCCGAGGATCGCCGAGCTCGCGAGCGACGCCGAGGACATCGCTGCCGCGCAGGGCCTGGTCGGCCTCAAGGGCTGGGCGGCCCTGACCAATGCGCGCCTGCGCCCGATCCAGCTGGAGGTGCTCGACGCGGCCGGGGCACGCGTGACGCGCACGGCGACCGGCGGCACCGCCGAGCAGCCGCAACCGCGCGCCGGCGGCGCCGGCAACAGCTTCGTCCGCGACTTCACCGGCCCGGACGGCGGGCGCTGGCGCCTGGTCGTGGTGGTGCCGACGCAGCGGCTGTTCGGCCTGCTCGGCGAGCCGCGCATCGCGCTGACGCTCTGGCCGCTGGCCGCGGTGGTGTTCGCGATCGTCTGCCTGCTGGTGGCGCGCTCGATCAGCGTGCCGATCGAGCTGCTCCGCGACGCCACGGGCCGCATCGCGCGGGGCGACCTCGACTCGGGCGTCGCCCCGGCGCTCGAGCGTCGGGGCGACGAGATCGGCCAGCTGGCGCGCGACTTCCGCGTGATGGCCGACAACATCCGCGAGCTGCTGCAGTCGAAGCAGCAGCTGATCCGCGACATGTCGCACGAGCTGCGCACGCCGCTGACGCGCATCCGCATGGGCATCGAGCTCGGCGCCTCGCAGGCCACTCCGGCGGTCAGCGAGCAGCTGGCGCGCGACGTCGAGCGGCTCGATGCGCTGATCGGCCAGATGCTGCGGCTCGCGAGTGTCAACGACCCGGCGCTGACGCTGCGCGTGGGCCGGGTCAACGTCACCGACCTGCTGCGCCGCATCGCCCAGGACTGCGCGATCGAGGCCGCGGCGCGCGAGGTGGAGATCCGGGTCGAGGGGCCGGACGACCTCGTCGTCGACGGCGACCCCGACCTGCTGCGCAGTGCGTTCGAGAACGTGATCCGCAACGCCATCCGCTACTCGCCCGACCACGGCCGGGTACGCGTGTCGTCGGCGCGCGCCGACGGGCGGTGCATCGTGAGGGTGTGCGACCAGGGCATCGGCGTCCCCGAGGAGTACCTCAGGAAGATCTTCGAGCCACTGTTCCGCGTCGCGCCGGCGCGCGACACCGGCACGGGCGGCAATGGCATCGGCCTCGCGATCGTCGCGCGCGTGCTCGGTGTGCACGGTGGCCGCGGAAAAAAGGGGACAGATTTATTTTTCGCGGCGCGCCGCGAAAAATAAATCTGTCCCCTTTTTTCTTCCAGAAAATAAATCTGTCCCCTTTTTCTCCTAGCGAAGCTGGCTGTCCTTGCTGCCGCGGCGGTTGTAGCCGCTGAACACCGCGTCTTCCTTGTCGCGGGCGTCTTGGCAGGGCACGCACAGGCGCACGCCGGGCAAGGCCTGGCGCCGCGGCTCCGGGATGGCCGCGCCGCAGTGCTCGCAATGCGACAGCGATGGGCCGGCCGCGAGCCGGCTCCTGGCGCGCAGGATGCCGTCCTTGACGGTCGCGTCGATCTGGTCTTGAACGGCGCCGTCCCCGGCCCAGCCAGTGGCCATGGCTCCCTCGGTTGCAACCCTCTGGAATCTCCTCCGACGTTAAGCCCCGCCGGCCCCGGAGTCGATGACGAACCCGTCAGGATCGGCGGCGCCCGCAGCGCGCCCCCGCCGCGACCGGCCGGCTACGCCCGGGGTCCGGCCAGCGTCTGCGCGAGCCCCGCCTGCTCCGCACGTCGCCGGTACTCGGGCGGCAGGTCGTCGAGCGACTTCAGCTTCGAGGCACCACAGTGCCAGAGCAGGTGCCCCGGCACCTCGTCCATCGCCATCCACTTCAGCCACGGCGAGAGATAGGAGACCGTGCCGTGCGCCGGCGCCGCCGCCACGCCAGGATCGAAGAACGCGCCCGCCGGCACGAAGTTGGTCGAGAGCTCGAGCCACGGCTGCGCCGGCGTCGCGATGCTGCGGCTCGTGGTGGCGAACACCTGGTCGCCCGACTCTTCCCAGCGCAGCTCGCCCCGCGGCTGGTTCGCATCCGGCGGCGGCGGCTTGAAGTTCAGCTGCCCGGTCTTGCCCATGGAGCCGACGAAGTAGCTGCCCGAGCCGTCCGCGGGATAGAGGAAGCCCGAGTCCGCGCCGCTCTCCAGCACGTTGGCGCGGACCTCGCTGCGCCGCCCGGTCAGGGGGTTGTCGAAGACGTCGAGCCAGCGTCGCGTCGCCACGTCGCGAAAGAAGGTCAGCGTGTTGCCGCGCAGCAGGTAGTCGCCGTTCGGCAGCCGACGCGCGAAGTAGACCTCGCAACCCTCGCAGACCACCATCGGCACGGGCGACCTGCCGGGCGGCACGCCGTAGAGCGTGCCGGTGAACCACCAGGGCGCTGCCGCACCGTCGAGCGCAGCGAGCAGCTTGACCAGGCCAGTGTTCGAACGCCGTGGGTCGGCGCCACTGCCGGCCGCGCCGGCCTTCGCGTTCGCCGCCGTGCTGCGCGACGCAGCCCACGGCAGCACGGCCACCGCGAGCCCGGCGGTGACGACGAAGCCGCGGCGCGTCGCATCGATCTCGCGGGCGAGTGCCGTGTCGGCAGGGCATCGATCGGTCATGCACGTCTCCTCGGGCGGTTCGCCCGCCCTCCGTGCCGGATCTTCCCAGCGGAGCGCGCCGCGGGCCAGTGCGCCACCTCGCGCAGCCACCGGGAACGAGCCACGGGGCGGAACGAGGCCGTCGTGCGGCTCGCGCCGCCCGCCGCCCGCGGGGGTATGCTCGCGGCCTGTCGGCACTCCGCCGTCTTTCGAGGAGCCCCCCATGCGAGCCCCATCCGCCCTGGCATTGCTCGGCCTGCTGTCCCTGTCGCCCGCGCTGCAGGCGCAGTCTGCGCCGCTGGCTGACTCGGTCTACGTCGTCGAGGGCGACACGCTCGCTGCGATGCCGATGGCCGCGTGGAAGCAGGGCGAGGCCGTGCAGTCCGCGTCGGGCGATGCCGCGAGGCAGGCGCCGCGCAAGGCGGTGCGCTACCAGGCCAAGCTCGTGCCGTGGCCGACCGCCACGGTCAAGGAACTGCGCTTCACCAGGAAGGGCGGCGGCGTGCTGCACCCGCTGACCGACGAGACCACGGTCTACGTGCTCTCCGGCAGCGTCGCGACCACGGTCGACGGCAAGCCCGTGACGCTCGAGGCGGGCGATCTCGCGAGCCTGCCGAAGGGTGCGCTGACCAGCCCGGGCAGGGCGGCCGACGCGGTCGTGATCGCCTGGACGGCCGCCAGCCTCACGCCGGGCGCCACGCCTGCGGTGGTCCGTGGCGCCGACGTCAAGGCGGGCGGCCAGGGGGGCCTCGTGCTGCGTCGCTACGACTTCCCCGGCAACTCGGTGCGCGTGGTCTCGATGGAAAAAGGCTTCAAGACCAGCCCGAACAGCGCCAAGACCGACTCGCTGATCCGCATCACCGGCGGCCCGATGAAGTTCAACCAGAACGGCCAGAGCTTCGTCGTCAACGACGGCGACTTCATCCGCGAGGTCGCCGGCCTGATGCACAACTGGGACGAGGTGCAGGGCGGCGGCTTCGTCACGACCAGCGCGCTGCCGATCGGCGCCGGGCCCATCGACCCGAGCAAGGCGACCGACCGCCCGAAGTGATCCTCGGGAGGGTCAGAGCTTCAGGCGGGGAAATCCCGGCCGGTCGTGGCGCACCAGCCGCGGGCTGAAGAGCAGCACGACCGCGCCGGCGATCGCCAGCGCGAAGGCGGCCACGACCAGCGTCGGGTCGTTGGCCGGTGTCGAGGAGAACGCGTAGACGCCGGTGCCGAAACCGGCGACGAGCAGCAGCAGGGCGAAGGCGAACATCGGGGCACTCCGGGCGGGCCCTCGATGCTGCGTGCGTCCCGCAGCGACGCGCGGTCGGCGCGGGGCACGAGCGGATGTAGGCCAGCGCGCGGCCGGTCGACCAGGTCAGCTGCGGTCGCGCGACGGCGTCGGCCAGGTCGCGGTCGCGCGCGGGACCGCCGGCGCCTCGCCCGGCCATCTCTCTGGGCGGTCACCGGCTGCGGCGCGCGCGAGGTCCCACTCGATCAGGTTGATCTTCTCGCCGTCGGGCCCGCGGAAGGTCATCTCGCGCTGCTTGATGCGCCCGCGCACTTCGAGCGGCAGCGGCGGTGCGACCACCACCAGGCGCCGCGCTTGCACCTCGCGCATCACCGCGTCGAGGTCCGGGCAGTAGAACACCAGGCAGAGTTCCCCGACCAGCGAGCCCTCGCCCTGGAAGTCGAGGCGCGGCGGCACGGGATCGGTGAGCTCGAACAGACCGACCATGCCGTAGGCCGGCGTGCCCGGAGTCTTCAGGATGCAGATGCGCGTGCGGGTCGAGGCCGGCATGCCCATCAACGCGTGCATGTTGCCGCCCTCGACGGAGCTGTCGAGGAACACCTCGGCGAGGCCGAGGACGTTCACGTAGAAGTCGCGCGATCTCTCTAGGTCCGAGACGGTGAGGGCAGCGCGCACCAACGGGCTGACGGGCATCGGGAGGCTCCGGGAAACGGAGCCCCGATTGTAGTCCGCCCACCGCGGCGCGCGCCGCCGCGGGGTCGCGCTCTCGCGCGCCCGATCGATCAGCGGGCCGTGGGGCTCGCCGCGTTGCCGATCGACGCACCGCGCGGGCGCGGCACGATACCGGCCGCGCTCGGCACGTCGTCGCCCATGTAGCGATTGAACTCCTCGAGGTAGCGCTCGGTGAGCAGCGCCTGCTCGTCCTCGCCGAGCTTCTGGCGCAGGTCCACGAACCAGTCGCCTTCCTCCTCGTAGACGTGGTGCAGGACGGCGCCACGGATGTGCTCGAGCTTGTCGAGGTAGTCCTGGCTCATCGGCGGCAGGTTGCCGAGCAGCCCGAGCTGGGCCTTGGCCGCCGACTGCTCGGTGTAGGCCTTGGTCGAGTGCCCCTTCTCGTCGGCACGCGCCAGCGCCGGATAGATCACGGCCTCCTCGGCGATCGAGTGACCGGTGAGGATCAGCGCGAGGCGCTTGTGGGCGGCGATGCGCTGCTGCGGATCGGTGGCTGCGCGCACCTCCGCGAACGCCGACTCGATCATCTCGTGATGCTGCAGGATCGACGACAGCCAGTCGCCGGGCCGCGCGGCGCTGCGCGCCTTCTCGCGGGCCTCGCGTCTGGCGTCGTCGCTCTCCGGAGGCGTGACGGCGGCTACGACCTTGTCGAGTATGGACATGGATGGCTCCTGGCTGGCGGGTCCGGCGGGACCGCGGATGGACGGTGGAAGTGCATCGAGCCTAGGGGCGGCACGGCGTGGCCAGATAGGCGCAGGCGCAGCATCCGGCGGTCAGCGAGCGCCTACCCCGGTCCCTCGTGGCGCCGGCTCCGGGGGCTGCCGGCCCGGCTCGCGACGGGAGTGCCGCCGGTGCAGTCCTGACAGTTGTTCAAGGTCCGCGCGCCGCGCGCCGTCGCACACCGCCGCGCTTCCCAGTAAAATGGTGCATGCCGGCCGGGTAAGCCGGCACCCCGTCGCAATCTCCCGTTCCGGGTCGTCGCGGCATCGCCCTGCGATGCGCGTGCTGCCTGCGTCCGTGCGGTTCCGTCGCCCGCTCCCCACGCACCCGCCCGAGGCCTCCCATGTCCCGATACCTGTCGACGATCCTCCTCGCCGCGCTCGCGCTCGGCGCCTCCCTCCCCGCCGCCGCGCAATGGAAGGGCAAGGGCGAGGTCGGCATCGTGTTCGCACGCGGCAACGCCGACACCGACACCGCCAACGTGAAGCTCGACACCTCGCGCGAGGTGGATCGCTGGAAGCACGCGTTCGGCGTCGCCGCGCTGCGCGCGACCAACGCCGGCGTGAAGACCGCCGAGCGCTACGGCGCCGCCTGGCAGTCCGACTACAAGCTGACCGAGCGGTCGTTCTGGTTCGGGGGCCTGCGCTACGAGCAGGACGAGTTCAGCGGCTTCGACTACCAGGCGAGCGCCTCGACCGGTTACGGCTACAAGTTCGTCGACACCGAGCGCACCAAGTTCAGTGGCCAGGCCGGTGTCGGTTATCGCCGCCTCAAGCTCACGCCGACCGGCGAGACCCAGGGCGACGCCATCTTCCGCGGCGACCTGAAGTTCGAGCATGCGCTGACCGCCACCACGAAGATCCTCGACACCTTCGTGGTCGAGGCCGGCGCGAACAACACCTTCGTGTCGAACGTGCTGGCGCTGCAGGTGAAGATGAGCGACAAGTTCGCGCTGTCGGTCGGCCTCGACGTCCGCCACAACACCGACCCGCCTGCGGGCCTGCAGAACACCGACACGCTGACGACCGTCAACCTCGTCTACGCGTTCTGATCCGCCGAGCCGGGACGCGCCAGCGTCCCGTGCAGCGCCGCCAGCGCCGGTGCAGGCGTCACCCGCGCCGCGGCCACCTGCAGCTTGTTGCGCAGTCCGGTGACGACGCCCCCTTCGCCGGCCATCATCGCTTCGAAGCCGAGCCGCGCGACCATCGCCGGGTCATCCTTCTTCTGCTGCGCGAGGCGCGTGTCCAGCAGCCCCGCGTGCTCGAAGAACTCCGTGTCGGTCGCTCCCGGCATCAGGCAGGTGACCGTCACGCCGCTGCCCTCGAGCTCGTCGCGCAGCGCCCAGGCGAAGGAATCGATGAACGCCTTGCTGGCGTTGTACACCGCATGGAAGCTGCCCGGCATGTAGCCGGCGATCGAGCCGGTCACCAGCACGCGCCCGCGGCCGCGGGCACGCATCCGTCGCAGCACGGCATGCAGCAAGTACAGCGTGCCGGTGACGTTGGTGTCGATCACCCGGCGTAGCTCGTCGAACTCGCGGTCGAGGAACGCGCTGCCGACGCCCTGGCCGGCGTTGGCCAGCAGGGCTTCCACGGGCCGCTCGCCGATCGCCGCGAGCAGGCGATCCACGCCCTCGACGGTGGAGAGGTCGGCCTGTACCGCCTCGACCCCGGCGCGATAGGCGCGCAGCGTGCCCACCGCGTCGTCGAGCGGACGGTCGGCGGCGACCACGAGGTCGAAGCCGTGCCGGGCGCATTGCACGGCCAGTTCGAAGCCGATGCCGCTCGAGGCACCGGTGACGACGGCGAGAGGGCGATTGCGGGCATCCATGCCGGGCTCCTGGGGTGGTTGCGGGCTGCCAATGTAGGTGCGTCGGCCGAGGATGCCCTGTCGTCCGGCGACGACTGCGGATGTAGGCGCTGCACGGACCTCGTGCCGACCCAGGCTCCCCTAGGCTGCCCGGACCGTCAGGAGAGCCGGTACCCGCTGCACGCCATGCCCGATGCCCACCACGACCTGCACGGTGCTGCGCCCGACCGCTCGACGATGGCGCTGCTGGTGATCGACATGATCTCCGAGTTCGCGTTCGAGGGCGGCGACGAGCTGCTGCGCTCGGCGGGCGCCGTCGCGCCGCGGATCCTCGCCCTGAAGCGGCGTGCCGCCGCCGCCGGCGTGCCGACCATCTACGTCAACGACAACGGCGGGCGCTGGCGCTCCGACTTCGGCGGCCTGCTGCGGCGCTGCGCGCGCCGCGGCAAGCCGGGCGCGGCGATCGCGCGGCTGCTGCGGCCGTCGCCCGAGGACTATCGCGTGCTGAAGCCCAAGCATTCCGGCTTCTTCGCGACCGCGCTCGACACGCTGCTGCAGTACCTCGGCGCGCGGACGCTGGTGCTGACCGGCGCGACCAGCCACCAGTGCGTGCTGTTCACCGCCAACGACGCCTACGTGCGCGACCTGCGACTGGTGATCCCGCGCGACTGCCTCGCGGCGCGCCGTCCCGCCGACACCGCGCTCGCCCTGCGCTACTTCCGCGCGGTGCTCGACGCCGACGTCGGCGACTCGTGCCGCGTGCAGTTCACCCCGGGCAGCCGCGGGCCGCGCCGTCCCGCGTGATGATGCGCAACCCGGTCTCGCCTGCCGAGCCACCGGTCGCGATCGCCCGGGCTGCGTGCGCTCGCCCACACAGCGTCCTGCGCCCCGTCCACTAGCATCGGCGCGATTTCCGCGGCGCATCTCCGGCGCCGCGTCGCGGGGGGCGCTCGATGGACAATCCTTTCGCCTGGCTGCTCGACTCGGCCAGCTACATGCCGCACGGCCACTGCTACCTGTGGCAGCCCTCGGTGCTGTGGCTGCACGTGGTGGCCGACGGGCTGATCGGCGCCTCGTACTTCGCGATCCCGGCGATCCTGTGGTACTTCGTGCGCCGGCGGCGCAACGAGATCCCGTACTGGTGGATGCCGGTGCTGTTCGCCGGCTTCATAGTGCTCTGCGGCAGCACGCATCTGCTGGGCATCTGGACGATCTGGAACCCGGATTACCGCCTCGACGGCGCGGTGAAGCTCGCGACCGGCCTGGTGTCGGCCGGCACCGCGTTCTCGCTCGCCTGGATCATGCCGCAGGCGCTGCAGCTGAAGACCCCCGCCGAGCTGCAGCGCCTGGTCGATGCCCGCACGGCCGAGCTCGAGTCCGTCAACCGCCGCCTCGAGCAGGCGATCGAGGCCCAGCGTGCGACCGAGGTGGCGCTGCGGCGCGAGGAGCGGCGCTATCGCCTCGCCGCGCAGGCGCTGCGCGGCTATCTCTATGAGATCGACGTCGCCACCGGCGCGGTGGTGCGCAGTCCCGGCTTCGAGACGCTGCTCGGCTACCGGGAGGACGTGCAGACGATGCCCAGCGGGTGGTGGGACTCACGCGTGCATCCCGAGGACTGGCCGCGGATCCGCCGGCTGTGGGACGAGGCTCGCGACTCCGGGGTCGGCAACATCAGCTGCCGCTACCGTGCGCTGAACGCCGCGGGCCAGTATCTCTGGCTGTGGGACCATGCGCTGTTCGTACGCGACGCCGACGGCCGGCTCGAGCAGATCGTCGGCAACGTGATCGACGTCAGCGAGCAGGAGCATGCCCGCCAGGCGCTGACCGAGGCGGACCGCCGCAAGGACGAGTTCCTCGCGACGCTCGCGCACGAGCTGCGCAACCCGCTCGCGCCGATCCGCTACGCCCTGCGGCTGCTCGAGCCCGGCACGCCCGGGCCCGTCGCCACCGACGCGCGCCGCATGGTCGCGCGGCAGGTCGCGCACATGGCCCGCCTGCTCGACGACCTGCTCGACGTCGGGCGCATCACGCGCGGGAGGCTCGAGCTGCGCAGCGACGTGCTCGACCTGCGCACCATCGTCCACGAGGCCGCCGACACCGCCCGGCCGCTGATCGAGGCGCTGCGGCACGAGTTGCGCGTCAGCCTGCCGGAGAGCGCCGCGCCCGTGCGCGGCGACCCTACCCGCCTCGCGCAGATCGTCGGCAACCTGCTGCACAACGCCGCGAAGTACACCGAACCCGGTGGCCACATCGAGGTGGCGGTCGAGTGCGACGCGGACGAGGTGCGCCTCTGCGTGCGCGACGACGGCACCGGCCTCGCGCCCGACGAGCTCGAGCCGATCTTCGAGCTGTTCGCCCGCACCGACACCGGCAAGCGCATGCAGTCCGGCCTCGGCATCGGCCTGCCGCTGTCGCGCCAGCTCGCGCAGCTGCACGGCGGCCGCCTCCACGCCTCGAGCAAGGGACGCGGGCACGGCAGCGAATTCACGCTGGCGCTGCCGCGCACCCCGGCGCCGTCCGCTGCGCCCGAGGCACCCCCGGCCGGTGGCGCCCCGCGGCAGGTGGGCAGGCAGGCGCGGCTGCTGATCGTCGACGACAACGTGGATGCGGCCGATGCGCTCGCGCGCGTGCTCGCCCTGGAGGGCTACGTGACCCGCACCGTCAACGATGGCGTCGCGGCCACCGAGGTCGCCGAGCTGCTGCGCCCCGACGTCGTGCTGCTCGACATCGGCCTGCCGCGCCTCGATGGCCACGAGGTCGCCCGCTGGATCCGCAGCCAGCCCTGGGGCGTCGCCACGCGCCTGGTGGCGATCACCGGCTGGGGACAGGAGCGCGACCGCCAGCGCAGCCGCGACGCGGGCTTCGACGAGCACCTGACGAAGCCGGTGGACCCGGAACAGCTGCTGCAATGGCTGGCGAACAGCGTGGCGGGGCCGGCGCCCGGGGTGGACTGACTCGCGCGGCGCGGCGCGCGGCGATCAGACCTGGACGATCGTCTCCGCCCCAGGGTGGATGCGCTCCGAGCCCGTCGGGGTGATCAGCGTCAGGTCCTCGAGGTGGGCCGTGCCGCCGATGCCGGCCTGCATCACCGGGCAGTCGACCGAGAGGACCATGCCCGGCTCCAGCGCGACGTCGCCGAGGCCGGAGGAGTCGCTGTGGAACAGGCCGACGCTGTGCGGGCCGAAGGCGACGTTGAAGTCGTAGCCGGCCTTGCGCAGGGTGTCGCGGCCGAGGGCGGTGATCTCGGAGAGCCGCAGGCCGGGGCGCAGCGCGTCGCGCACCGTGGCCCAGCCGAGGGTGATGGCCTCGGCGGCCTTCTTCATCGTCGGCCGCGGTTCGCCGACGAACACGGTGCGCGCGAAGTCGCCGTGGTAGCCGGCGCCCTCGCTGACCGCGTCGAACAGGAAGGCGTCGCCGTCACGCAGCGGCCGGTCGACGCCCTCGGCCGAGATGCCACCGATCACCATGAACACGCCGCGGTTGCCGCGGCGCGCCGCTTCCGCGAAGAACGTGGAGCGCAGCTCGCGGTACGAGGCGCCGGCGCGCGCGGTTGCCGCGGCGGCGAGCGCGGCCTGCATGTTGGCGGTGGCGGCGTAGCGCATCAGCTGCAGCTCGCGCGCCGACTTGACCATCCGGATGCGCTTCAGCGTGTCGTCGCCGGGCACGACCTGGGTGGCGAGGCCGGCCGAGGCGAACAGCGGCGCGAGCTCGGCCTCGTCGATGCCGACCTTGCCGCGGTCGAGCCCGAGCGAGCGGATCGCCTTGAGCAGGGCGAACTCGGCGTCGGCGCTGACGGGCTGGCGCGCGACGGCAGCCTGCGCTGCCGCGAGGCGCGCGCGTTCCGTGTCCATCATGGGCTCGCGCCCGGCGTCCTTGAAGATCGTCGAGCCGGCGGGCGCCGCGGGCGCATCGACCTGGTAGCGCCCGGCGCGCGCCGCGGCCAGCTGCTCGCGATCCGCGGGCCCGGTGAACAGGAACACCTGGAACGGATATTCGTAGGCGTTGTCGGCGAGCAGGTAGTAGTAGGTGAACTCGGCGGCGACCACCGCGACGGGCTGCCGCGGGTCGCGGCTGACGAGCGCATAGGCCCCGGGCCGGAAGCCCATCCGCGAGGTCGCCGGCCAGAACCCGGTGAAGTGGTAGACGTTCACCGGGTTCATCAGCACGAGGCCCGACAGGCCGTCGCGCTCCATCGTCGCGTACGCGCGCTCGAGGTCGACCGGCGGGGCCTTGCGCAGGATCTCGGCCGGGGAGGGGCCGGGGGGCAGCTCTGCCCCGCGGGTCGCGGTATTCATCGTGGGGCTCGTGGCGCACGCCGCCACGCCCGCCGGGATGCCGGCGAGCGTGGCGGCCTTGAGGAGGTCGCGTCTGTCCATGTCGGCGACCCTATCAGAAGTCGTACGTGACCCGCACACCGACGGCGCGCCGGTCGATCGGCGTGCTGGTGGCACCGCGCTGCAGCGGCAGGGTCACGAACTGCGCGAGCGACAGGTCGACGGCGCCCGCCGCGGTGGCCCAGCCCTCCTCGTCGAGCAGGTTGTTGGCGTACAGCTCCACCGTGAAGCTGTCGTCGCGCCGGAACGCCAGGCGCGCGTTGGCGGTGGTGAACGCATCCACCCAGGCGAGGTTCAGCTCGTCCACGTACTGCTTGCCGGTGTAGACCACGTCGCCGCGCAGCGACCACTTCCAGCTCTCGCCGAAGGGCGCCGAGTAGGTGGCCGACAGCGTGCCGTTGAGCTCGGGGAAGCGCGGCTGGGTGTTGCCCCTGGCGTTGTAGCCCGCGAGCGCGGTGCCGCCGAAGAACGCCGCGTTGGCCGCGAGCTTGAAGTCGGTGTACTGCGCGTCGGTCCAGTTGAACGTCGCGCCGAGCGCGAGCGAATCCGTCGCGGCCCAGTCGGCCTCGAACTCGATGCCCTTGATCTCCGAGTCGCCGGGCACGCGGAAGCCGACCGTGCGGCCGTTGTCGGCGGTCAGGAAGATCGTCGCCGAGGCCTTCTGGTTCTTCCACTCCATCCAGTAAGCGGTCAGGGCGTAGCGCAGCCGCGAATCGAACAGCTCCTGCTTGATGCCGAGCTCGTAGCTGTCGAGGATCTCGGCGTCGATCTGCTCGCCGATGTCGCCGCCGAGGTTCGCCTGCACCTCGGCGCGCTGCGCGGGCGTCAGCGTGCGGAACACGGCGAGGTTGGTGTTGTCGCCCGGCAGGGTGCCGCGGGCGTACTGCGCATAGACGGTGGTGGCCTCGAGCGGTCGCCACGAGACGATCGCGCGCGGCAGGAACTCCTTCGACTCGTAGGTCGGCTCGGCGGTCAGGCCGATCAGCTCGCTGCCGGAGAAGCGGCCGACCTCGTCGACCTGGTAGCGCGCCTCGAGGGTGAAGGTCAGCTGCTCGAGCAGGTCGAAGTCGACCGAGCCGAAGAAGCCCGTGGTCGTGATCTCGTCGGCCGCCGAGGGGTTCTGCAGCGGGTTCGGGCGCGTCAGCGGGCCGGTCGCCGGGATGCGGAAGCCGAAGGTCGCCTCGACGCCGTTGACGAAGCCCTGGTTGGTGTCCTGCTTGTAGTAGTTGGCGCCGACCATCGCGCGCAGCCGGCCGCCGCCGTCGTAGGCGAGGCGCAGCTCGCCGCTGTAGTCCTCGAACTTCGACGGCGCGCCGATGTAGACCGCCTGGGTCGCCGAGAAGTCGCCGTCGCGGATCGCGTTGCCGTTCTGCTCGTTGTAGGCGATCGCGCCCGAGAGCGTGAAGGCGTTCGCGAACTCGTAGTCGACCAGCGCCGAGTAGCGCTCGATGCGGCGCAGCAGCCCGAAGCGGCCGAGGCGCGGCGCCTCGGCGAGCAGGCCGCTGCCGAAGCTGTTGTCGACCAGCGTGGCGCGCACGTCGAGCGGCAGGTTCTGCGGCGGGCGCCCCGGGCCGGGCGCGAACAGCGCCGGCGGCAGCACGCCGGGGAAGTTGGTGTTGCTGTCGATCGCCGAGCGCGAGAACGGCAGCGGGCCGCAGTGGAAGGGCTGGGTCAGCATGCCGTTGACGACGTTGCCGGCCGCGTTGAGGTAGGAGATCGGCGTGCCGGGGCGGCAGTTGCCGACGCGGGTGAAGCTGACCATGCTCGCGAGCGGCGGGCCATCGTCCTCCTCGGCGTAGCTCGCGCGCAGCTTGATGCGCAGCTGCTCGCTGGGCTCGAAGAGCAGCGTGCCGGCCAGCGTCTCGGTCTTCTCGCGGCCGAGCTCCCCGCCGTCGGTGGCGCGATACTGCGCACCTTTCTCGCGGGTGCTCGCCGAGATGCGGCCGCGCAGCGTCTCGCCGAGGATCGGTCCCTCGACGGCGAAGGTCAGCGCGTTGTTGTCGTAGGACGGGCTGTAGTCGACCAGCAGGTCGCCGCCGAACTCGCGCGCGGGGTCGCGGGTGATGTAGTTGATGGCGCCACCGAAGGTGGAGCGGCCGAAGTAGGCGGCCTGCGGGCCGCGGATCACCTCGACGCGCTCGACGTCCTCGAAGCCGATCGACTGCGCGCCGCCGAGGAAGAAGATGCCGTCGACGAACAGCGCGCCGATCTGGGTCGAGGGCGTGAACACGGTCGGGTTCATGCCGCGGAAGCGGATGCCCGAGAGGAGGCGGCCGCCGAGGCCCGCGCCCTGGTTGACCACGCTCAGGCCTGGCGAGAACCGCGCCAGCGACTCGAGGTCGAGCACGCCGACCTCCTGGATGCGCGCGGCCGAGAAGGCCGACACCGCCACCGGGATGTCGACCAGCGACTCCTCGCGCTTGCGCGCGGTGACGGTGACCTCCTCGAGTGCGGTCGATTCCGTCGCCGCCGTCGACCCCTGCGTGCCCGTCTGGGCCGCGGCCGTGCCGCCGAGCAGCGCCACGACCAGCCCGAGCATCCGACCCTGCCTGCCCGCTTGCCTGCGATTCACGTTGTCGTTCTCCCCTGTGGATGTCGTTCTCTCGATGACCAGCTGCGAGCCGTCGGCCGCGACCCCTCGCAGCCCGGTGCCCTTCAGCAGGCGCTCCAGCCCTTCCTCGACGCCATAGCGGCCGACGAGGGCGTTCGCCCGCGCCCGGCTGACCCGGTCGAAGGGGAACACCAGCGTCAGGCCCGCCTGCCTGGCGAACGCGGTGAGCGCGCGGTCGGCCCGCTGGCTCGGGATGTCGAAATCGACCTGCCGCGACGTGGCCGCGAGGACGACCGACGTCCCGTGGGCGACCAGCAGCAGCAGGGCGAGGCACACGGCCCAGGGCCGACGCACCGCTTCCGGCATCCCGGGTCGGGCGGGACGACGCGCTACGACAAGAGAGACCACTGGCGAGACCGGATCCTCCACTCCATCGAAAAAAAATCGCGGCCAGGCGCGGCCGGTGCTGCGACACAGTAGTGACGCGGCTGCCGGACCGTCAACGAGGCTGCGGCGGCCGCGCCGCTTCACTACACTGCCGGCATCGGCCGACGGGCCGCGCGAGGGAGACACCGGCGATGGCATCGGTCTCGGAGGTGTTCGCGGGCGTTCGCAAGCAGATCGCGCGCCTCGTCAGCCGCGTCGTGCAGCCGGCCGACATCGAGGACATCGTCCAGGAAGCCTTCGTCCGCTCGTTCGAGGCGGAACGCTCGCAGAAGATCGAGCATCCCCGCGCCTTCCTGCTGAAGACCGCGTGGAACCTCGCGTTGAACCACGTCGCCGGCGCCGAGCGCCGCCTGGCCGATTCGCTCGAGTCGCTGCCGGGCGCGGGCCGGATCGCCAGCGGCGAGAACCTCGAGGCGCAGGCCGAGGCGCACGAGCGCCTGCTGCTCTTCTGCCGCGCGGTGCGCGAGCTGCCGCTGCAGTGCCGGCGCGCGTTCCTGCTGAAGAAGGTCTATGGCATGAGCCAGCGCGACATCGCCGCCTACCTCGGCATCAGCGAGAGCACCGTGGAGAAGCACGTCGCCAAGGGGTTGCTGCGCTGCTGGACCTACCTGCAGGAGCACGACGCGATGCCGGCGCCGCGCCGGCGCGTCGCGGGGCGCGGCCATGGCTGACCTGCTGGCCTTCAAGACCCGGCGACGCATCGACGAGGAGGCGAGCCTGTGGCTGAGCCGGCTCGATCGCGGGCTCGCGGCCGACGAGCGCGCGCAGCTCGGGGAGTGGCTGGCGGCCGATGCCCGCCACGGCCGTGCGCTGGTGGCGATGGCCGCGCTCTGGGACGACATGGAGCTGCTGCGCGAGCTCTCGGGCCTGCTCGAGTTGCCGCCGCGCAGCCGGCCGTCGACGCCGGTCGCGCGCTGGCCGTGGATCGCGCTCGGCGCCGCCGTGCCGCTGGCCCTGCTCGCGCTGTTCCTGCTGCGCCCGCAGTGGCCACCGGGCACCGGCACCGCCGCTGCGGCCGCGTCGCCATCGCCCGCGACCGGCGCCGAAGGCGGATCGGGCGGAGCGGGCACATCCGCGCCCGGCGAGGGCTCCGCCTATGCGACGCGGCTCGGGGAACAGCGTACCGAGGTCCTCGCCGACGGCTCGATCGTCAAGCTCAACACGTCGACGCGCGTCCGCGTCGCCTTCGGCGCACGCGAGCGCCGGGTCGAGGTCGTGTCGGGCGAGGCGCACTTCGAGGTGCAGCACGATGCGGCGCGGCCGTTCGTGGTCTCCGCCGCGGGGCGGCGGATCCGCGCCCTCGGCACGGCCTTCAACGTCAGGCTCGCGCGCGACGGTGCGTTGCGGCTGACCGTCACCGAGGGCCGCGTGGTCGTGACGCGACCCGCGGGCGCCGCACCCTCGGCCCCGGGCGGGGCACCGGCGCGCGCCGAGGTCGTCGCCGGCGAGCAGCTGCTCGCCGCCGGGGCGGGCGAGCTGGGCTGGACGGTGCAGCCGCTGCCGCCCGAGACGCTCGCGAACCACCTCGCCTGGCAGCGGGGCATGCTGGTCTTCGACGGCGAACCGCTCGAGGATGCGCTCGCCGAGGTCGCGCGCTACGGCGAGGTCCGCTTCGAGATCCCCGACGAGCGGCTGCGCCGGATGCGCATCGGCGGCGTGTACAAGTCCGGCGACATCGACGGCCTGGTGCGCTCGCTGGAGCGCAATTTCGACCTGGTCGTGACCCGCGGCCCCGGTGGCCGCATCGTCGTTTCCGGGCGCTGAGTACACACGGGCCGCGGCCACCCGCTGCGCAGCAGGCGTGACGCGCGTCGCGGATCTGCCCGCAACCCACTCCTGGACTCCTCCTCACCCTTAAGGGATTCCCGCGGCGGCCGATGCCCGGGCCGTAGACACCGATGAGGCGTCGGCCCCCGCGGCACGGCCGGGACGCCGAAAGACGAGGAAAAACGACGCGATGTCCTGGCTCTGGCTGGTTCCCGTGCTGCTCTCGGGCGCGCTCCCGGTTCACCTGTTGGTCCGTCGCCTGCGGGCGGCCCGCAGAGGCCTCGAGACGCTGCGCGAGCGGGCGGCGCGCGCCGAGGCCGCGCTCGCGGTCCTCGGCCGCGACGTCGTGCTCGCCGACGCCGCAGGCACGATCGTGCACTGCGGAGAGGGCGCGGCAGCGCTGCTCGGGGCGGCCCCGCCTCCCGCGGGCGGACGCGGCGGCACGGCGACGGCACGCTGGGAGGGGCGCAGCGTCGCGGCGCTCGACGCCGCCTTGGTGCCGACGCAAGGCCTCGCCGAGCCCCGTGAGCGCGTCATCGAGCGCTCGGGCCGCCGGCTCGGCGCGAGGTGCGTACCGCTCGGCCAGGGACGCGACGCCGCGCACGGCCTGCTCGTCGAGTGGCGCGATGCCGGGGCCGAGGATCTGCAGCGACTCCACGATGCGCAGTCCGCCGCGCGCCGCGAGCGCGAATCGGCGGCGATCGCCGCGCTCGACGACGGACTGATGATCGCCGATGCGGCGCTGCGTATCGAAGCGATGAACCCCGCGATGCAGGCCATGCTCGACTCGCTCGGAAACGGCCTGGCCGCGCGCCTCTCGGCCGTCGGTGCGGACGAGGTGCGCGGCGCACCGCTGGCCTGCTTCGACGGCGACGGGCTGCGTGCCGCGCGGCTGCTGGAGGCGGATGCCGCCCCGGGCACCGCGATCCTCGAGCTCGACGGCCGCCGCTTCGAGCTGCGGGCGATGCCGCTGCGCGCCCCGGACGGGCGCCCGCTCGGCGCAGCGATCCGCTGGAAGGACCGCACCGAAGGCGCGCGCCTCGAGGCGCGGATCCTCGGCGTCGTCTCCGACCTCAATCGCTACGAACTCGCGAGCCGGGTGTCGCTCGAGGGCGCGACGGGCCCGCTGGCGATCCTCGGCACCGGGCTGAACGCGGTCGGCGACGCGATGGCAGGCATCGTCAGCACCGTCTCGACGCTCGCCACCGAGGTCAGCGCCGGCGCCGCGGCCATCGCCGAGGAGAACCGCCAGCTCGGCGAGCAGGCGGCTCGCGCCGCGCACAGCCTCGCCGACACCGCGCGCAGCACGCGCGACGTGACCGCCGCCATCCGCCAGCTCACCGAGAGCGCACACCTCGCGAGCCACCTCGCCGCGCAGATGCGCCAGTCTGCCGCGCACGGCGGCGACGTGGTGCACGACGCCCGCGAGGCCATGTCGACCATCGAGCGCACCAGCCGCCGGATGGCCGACGTCGTCGGCGTCATCGACGGCATCGCGTTCCAGACCAACCTGCTGGCGCTGAACGCCGCGATCGAGGCCGCCCATGCCGGCCCGCACGGTGGTGGCTTCGCGGTGGTCGCCGCCGAGGTCCGGGCGCTCGCCGCGCGCAGCAAGAGCGCCGCCCGCGAGGTACAGCAGCTGATCGACGAGACCCTGGGCTGCGTCGCCACCGGCAGCGACAAGGTGATGCAGTCCGAGCAGGCCCTGGGGCAGATCATCGGCTCGGCGCAGGGTGTCGCCGAGATCGTCGCGCAGATCGACACCGTGGCCGTGCAGCAGGCCGAGGGCATCGCGCGGATCGACGGGGCGGTGCTCGAGCTCGAGGGCTTCACCCGCGGCCACAATGCCCTGGTGGAACGCACCGCACTCGCCAGCGGCGCGCTGGCGGAGCGGTCCGCCGACCTCGCCGGCCTGATGCGCCGCTATCGCCTGCCCGAGGTGATCGTCAACGCGCCGAAGCTGCGCACGCGAAGCCGCGGCGGCGAGGCGGTGGCGGTCGCGCGTGGTGGGGTGCCGCCACCCGCGGCGCCCGGGCGGGCCGCGGCATCCGAGGTGGTCGCCGTGCCCGCGCCGGCCGCCGGGAACCCGGCGCCGGTTGCTGAGAACGCGCCGCCCGCCGCGCTGGAGCGGGCGGCCGCGATGCGCTGAGGCCGGGCCCTGGCGCCGTGCCCTCGGCGCGGCGCTCGGCCCCGAACGAGCGGCGGGCGCCGATCAGGCGGGCGTGGTCGTCGGCGACCCTGCGCGGCGCGATTCCTCGAAGTTCTTCTGGAAGACGTCGTACTCGTTGACGTCCGAGCGACGCTCGCGCGTCCAGGTCGTCGCGAAGCCGCGCGGGAAGCGGGAGTCGTCCTCGCGCTCGCCGTCCTCGCTCCAGACCACCGGGAACAGCGGACCGGCGGGCGGCTCGCCGGGGATCATCTCGTCGAAGCTCACGCCCGCGAGGTTGACGCAGTCGGGGCGCGGGTCCCAGCGGATGTCGTCGCCGAAGACGCGCACCGACACCGCGACGCGCCAGCCGTCGGTCGGGTTGCCGTGGGAGTAGTGCAGCGTCCAGGGGTGCACCACCAGCATGTCGCCCGGTTCCATGTCCCAGGTCAGGAAGCGCAGGTTCGGGTCCTTGCGCATCGCCTCGCCGTCCGGGTGCGGCACGCGGTCCGGCGGCTTGATCATCTTGCGGGCGTTGGGCGAGAACAGCCAGTAGCGCACGTCCTGGGTGTGGGTGCCGGCGATGCACTCCAGCGAGTTCGCCTGGGTGACCTTCGTCAGCGGTATCCAAAGCGAGGGCACCATCTTGCCGCTGACGGGCCAGCCCATGCGGTCGGTGTGCCAGATGGTCTTCTCGGTGGAGCGCGGCGCCTTGGCGAAGATCTCGTCGAAGAAGAAGCGCGCGCGCTTCGAGCCCATCACGCGGCAGCCCGCCTCGGCGATCGGCGAGTGGAACGCGAGTTCGCGGAACTCGGGGATGCAGCGCGACATGTAGCGCCCGGGGTAGCTCGGCAGCAGGCCGAAGTCTTCCTTGCCCGCCGCGATGCGCATGCCGAGCGGCAACAGCGTGTCGATCCACTCCTGGTTCAGGATGCCGCGCAGCATCACGACGCCGTCGCGCTGGTAGGTGTCGACGTCGTCCTGGGTCACGGCGCGGAGCGGAGTGCGGTTGAGGCTCATGGGGGTTCCTCGGGGCTGGCAGGAGCGGATTAGAGCGCCGCGCCCTCCGGGCTGCCAATCGAAATCAGGGTGCCTGCCATAGGCCCGTTGCATGGACCCCCGCCCGGCGGCGGGTGGTGGACGGGCCGGGGGGCGGGTCCAGCAGGTCGGCGAGCGTGGGGCGGTCGAGCACTCCGAAGAACTCGGCCAGCGCACTGGCCAGCATGGCCTGCAGCCGGCAGGCGCGCGTGATCGCGCAGCGGTTGTCCGGTCCGAAGCACTCGACCTGCTGGAATCCGGGCTCCATCGCCAGCGTGATGCTGCGGCTCGCTGGCATCGGCGCGATGGTCTGGTACCCCGCCGCCGCGCGCGCCGCCCCGCGGCGGAACTGCCGGCGCTGAAGGCCCGCGACGACAGCCGGCCGCCAGTCTGGCTGCCGTTCCACTCGACGGTCGCGATCGCCCTGTTCCACGGCGCGGGCGTCCCCGCCGGCGGGCTGAGGCCGCGGTCCAGCGCGTCGCGGCCGGCCCCTGCCGGGCCGGCGGTGGCGCAGGCGGGCCCCGGGCGTCGCGTCGGCCGGCACGCGCTATAGTCGCGCGCGACGCCGCCACGGCACCTTCGTCCGCCATGCTGATCCTCGTCGACCAGGACAACGTGCTCGCCGACTTCGACGCGGGCTTCCTCGCCGCGTGGCGCGCGGCGCATCCCGAGGCCCCTTACGTCACCGCCGAGCGCCGCCGCGCCTGGAACCCGCGCGACGACCTGCCTGCCGAGCTGCGCGCCGCGGCGATGCGCGTCTATGCCGGGCCCGGCTTCTTCCGCAACCTGCCGGCGATCCCGGGCGGGCGCGAGGCGCTCGAGGCGATGCTGGCGCTCGGCTGGAACGTACGCATCTGCACCTCGCCGATCGAGCAGTACCAGAACTGCGTCGCCGAGAAGTTCGCCTGGGTCGAGCAGCACCTCGGCGCCGGGTGGTGCCGGCGCATCGTGCTCACCGCGGACAAGACGGTGGTGCACGGCGACTGGCTGCTCGACGACAAGGTCGAGATCACCGGCAGCCATCCGCCGAGCTGGCGCCATGCCCTGTTCGACTCGCCGCACAACCGTCACGTTGCGCATCCCCGTCGCATCGACTGGCGCAACTGGCGGGCCGTGCTCGGTGCGCCGCCCGCCCCCTGAGCGCACGCGAGGGAATCCGCCGTCCAGCGTGACCCGGGCCGCACATCCGGCTCCCGGGCGGCCGGCACGCGGCGCAGAGTTCCGGTCTCGACCCCCACCGGAGAGACCCCGATGCGTCCCGCACAGATCGGCCCGCTGGCGGCCACCGTGCTCGCGTCGCTCGGCATCGCGTCGCTGCTCGTCCCGTACGCGCCGGCGGCGACCGACCGGCGCGAGACCCTGAACCCACTGCCGCGCGTCGTGGCGCGGCTCACGTCCACGCAGGAAGTCCCACCGATCATCTCGGGCGCCCGCGGCAGCTTCCGCGCGACTCTCGACGAGGGTGCCAGCACCATCAGCTACGAGCTGCAGTACGAGGGCTTCGACTCGCCCGTCGTCCAGGCGCATCTGCACACCGCGCAGCCCGGCGTGAACGGTGGGATCATGGTCTGGCTCTGCGGCAGCGCGTCGCTGCCCGGGCCTCCCGGCACGCCCGCCTGCCCCGAGGCGCCCGGCACGGTCGCCGGCCAGCTGACGGCGGAGCAGGTGGTCGGCCCCTCGGCACAGGGCATCTCGCCCGGCGAGTTCGACGAGGTGCTGCGCGCGATCCGCAAGGGCGTGACCTACGCCAACGTGCACACCGCTCGCTATCCGGCCGGCGAGATCCGCGGCCAGCTGCGGCGTGGCTGGAACGAGCCGCCGCGCGCGGACGAGGCCGAGGGCGCGGCGCGCGACTGAAGGCCACGGCCGCCGGCCCGTGCCGCGCGCGGCCCGCGTCAGCCCGCGAAGGTTGCCGCGTACTGCTCGCGCAGTCGCACCTTCTGCACCTTGCCCATCGCGTTGCGCGGCAGGTCGTCGACGAAGTACACGCGTTTCGGCTGCTTGAAGCGTGCGAGGCGCCCCTGCAGCGCCGCGAGCACGTCCCGCTCGGCGAGAACCGCGCCGGCGGCACGCGCCACCACCGCGACCACCGCCTCGCCGAGGTCCGGGTGGGGCACGCCGATCACGGCCGACTCGATCACGCCGGGCAGGGCGTCGATCTCGAGCTCGATCTCCTTCGGATAGACGTTGAAGCCGCCGCTGATCACGAGGTCCTTGGCGCGCCCGACGATCGCCACGCGCCCGGTCGCGTCCTGGGTCGCGACGTCGCCGGTGACGAAGAAGCCGTCGGCGCGGAACTCCTCGGCGGTCTTCTGCGGCATCCGCCAGTAGCCCTGGAAGAGGTTCGGGCCGCGGATCTCGAGCACGCCGGGCGTGCCGCGCGGCAGCTCGCCACCGTCGGGCCCGGCGACCCGGACCTCGACGTCCGGCAGCGCGAAGCCGACGCTGCCGGCGATGCGCTCGCCCTCGTAAGGGTTCGAGGTGATCATGCCGGCCTCGCTCATCCCATAGCGCTCGAGGATCCGCTGGCCGGTGCGGCGCTCGAACTCGGCGAAGGTCCCGGGCAGCAGCGGCGCCGAGCCACAGATGAAGACCCGCACCCGGCGCGTCGCCTGGCGGTCGAAACGCGGGTGCTCGAGCAGGCGGACGTAGTAGGTCGGCACGCCCATGAACACCGTCGAGCGCGGCAGGCAGTCGAGCACCTCGGCGGCGTCGAAGCGCGGCAGCAGCAGCGTCGCGGCGCCGGCGAGCAGCGCGCAGTGCGTCGCGACGAACAGGCCGTGCACGTGGTAGACCGGCAGCGCGTGCAGCAGCACGTCGCCGGCGTGGAAGCGCCACAGCGCCACCAGGGTGCGTGCGTTCGACTCGAGGTTGCCATGCGAGAGCATCGCGCCCTTCGATCGCCCGGTGGTGCCGGAGGTGTAGACGAGCGCCGCGAGGTCGTCGGCACCGCGCGGGGCGTGCGCAGGCTTCGTGGCATCGCCGATCGCGGCGACCGCGTCGCTCCAGCTGCCGCCGCCCTCGCCATCGAGGCCGAACAGCTGCGCGCTGCAGGCCTCGGCCACCGGCGCGAGCGCGTCGAGCCGTGCGGGGTCGGCCACGATCACGCGCGGCTCGCAGTCGAGCGCGAAGTAGCGCGCCTCGCCCGGCGTGTACGCCGTGTTCAGCGGCACGAACACCGCGCCGGCATGCAGGCAGCCGAGGTAGAGCAGCAGGAACTCGGGCGACTTGCCCGCCTGCAGCAGCACGCGGTCCCCGGGGCGTACGCCGGCGGCGCGCAGGGCAGCGCCGTGCCGCGCGGCGCCGGCCCGCAAGTCCTCGAAGCTCCAGGTGCCGCGCCCCGGCACGATCCAGCAGGGGCGGTCGCCCGCGACGCGCGCGACCGCGTCGATCCCGCGATGCAGGCTCGCGTCCTCGACGGCGGTGCTCATCGTCTGCCCGGCCAGTTGATCTCGGCCGCGGTCAGCGCGCCCACGACGACATCGTCGAGCGACTCCGGGACCTCCGCCTCGTCGGGCGCGAGCGCGATCCGGCCGCCCATGATCTCCGCATCCTGTTGCGGGTGACGCGGCTCGGCGTCAGGGTCGGCGTAGCCGTCGGGGAAGCGCGGCAGGCCGCTCGCCGGGTCGTACTTGTCGGTGGCGCCGAGCGCGTGCATCGCCTCGTGCGCGATCACCACGGCGTTGGAGCCGTCCATCTCCGGGTCGGCGAACGCGTAGACCACGCCGAGCAGCCCCTTCTGCAGGCCGAGCGAGTGCGGTACCGCCGGGGTCAACGTGGGGTCGTGGTACAGCACGAACATGCTGATGTCGGCGAGCGAGCCGCGGGCCTGCCGCCAGGCATAGGCGCGCATCCGCAGGCTCCAGAGGATCCGCCCCGCGACGCCTGCGTCGGGATCGAGCCGCGGTGGCGCCTCGGCGAGCGGTGGGTTCAGCTCGACCTTGATCGGCCGCGCGAGCGTCACGCCGTGTGCGCGCGCCTCGCGCTCGAAGAAGCGCTCGATGTCGGTGAACGTCCCGGGCCGCAGTCCCGCGACGTGCTCGCGCGTGACGGCACGCGCATCCGCCGCGATCGGGAAGATGCCGATCCAGAGCGTGCTGTCCCAGTCGGTCGTGCGGCGGCGGTCGACCCAGGCGCCGCCCGCCACGACGACCAGAACCGCCAGCAGCACGGCGACGCGCAGCCCGCGCCACATGGGTTCAGCGCCGCATCAGCCAGAGCACGATCGACAGCACGACGCTCGCCAGCAGCATCGTCGTGACCGGGAAGAAGAACTTGAAGCCAGGGCGGTCGATCATGATGTCGCCCGGCAGCCGGAACAGCGGGAGCGCGCGCAGGCGCGACCAGAAGAGGCCGGCGAACAGCAGCGCGAGGCCGGCGAAGATCAGCATGCGATTCATCCGCGAATCCTAGCATCACGACATGCGGCGACGCGCTCGGCGGGTCCCTGCCACACGCCCGCCCGGCTCGTCCACTGTCGGCGAATTCCTGCCGCCGAATGGCGACATTTGGACGGTCAGCCCCGAGGGCCGCAGGCTGTGCACGTCTATAGTCCGGCCAGGAGGGCCGAGTCCATGCGCCGCGTCCTGTTCCTGCTCAGCTGCTGCCTGGCCGCCGGCGTGGTGTCGGCTGCGCCGCCGGTGGGACTTCGCATACTGCAGCACGAAGTCATGAAGATGGTCGGCCCACAAGGCGGCGACCGGGCCGGCGAGCCGGCCTTCGACCGGGCCGGTCATCGCGTGATGAGCTTCGAGGCCTATGGCCGACGCTTCGACCTGCGCCTCGAGCGCAACGAGCGCCTGCGCTTCCTCGATCCTGCGCGCACCCCGGGCGTCGAGGCACTGCGCGGCACCGTGGCCGGCGCACCGGGCTCATGGGTCAGGCTGACGCGCACCCCGGCGGGGCTCTTCGGGCTGCTGTCCGACGGACGTGATCTCTACGCGATCGAGCCCGCTGCGGCCGCTGCGCAGCACGCCGTCGGCCCGGTCGCCGCACGGGGCACGGCGCCGGTCGTCTACCGGCTCGCCGACACGCTGATGCCGCCGGGCGAGGCGAGCTGCGGCGTGGTGTCGCTGGATGCGCTGCCCGCGCTGCGCGCGCGCACCGCGGAACAGTCGTTCGAGCAGGTCGGGGCGCAGCTGCAGGCGCTCGCCGCCACGCTGCCGACCCGGCAGATCGAGGTCGCGGTGGTCGGCGACTTCGAGTTCAGCACCCTCGCGTTCGCGGGCGGCCTCATGCCCGAGGCGGCGATCGCCGCGCGCATGAACGTCGTGGACGGCATCTACTCGTCGCAGGTCGGCGTCAGGGTCGTGGTCACCGACGTCACCGTGTTCCGCGGCGAGGCCGACCCGTTCACCTCCACCACGGTCGCGAGCACGCTGCTGAACGAGCTCGGCACCTGGCGGCGCGCCACGCCCTCGCAGGCCGCCCGCGGGCTGACCCACCTGCTGACCGGCCGCGACCTCGACGGCTCGACCGTCGGCATCGCCTTCCTCGGCGCGCCTTGCAGCCCGCGCGGCGGCGCCGGCCTGACGCAGGGCACGCTGTCGCAGACCAACTCGGCCCTCGTGATCGCCCACGAGATCGGCCACAACTTCGGCGCGCCGCACGATGCCGAGGCCGGCTCGGCCTGCGAGGCCGCGCCGGCGACCTTCCTGATGGCGCCGCGCCTGAACGGCAGCGACCGGTTCTCGCAGTGCAGCCTCGAGCGGATCGCGCCGGTGGTCGCCGCGGCGAGCTGCGTCACGGCCCTGAGCGTGCCGGATGCCGGCCTCGACCTGCCGCCGGCGCCGCGCCGGCTGCGTGGCGCAGCGTTCGACTACGGCTTCGAGGTGCGTTCGCTCGGCGCCGCCAGCGTCGAGGGCCTCGTCGCCACGGTGACCCTGCCCGCCGGGGTGGTCGCGAATGGCTCGTCGATCGCCGGCGGCGGCAGCTGCGCGAGCGGTGCGAACGGCACCCTGACCTGCACCCTCGGTTCGCTCGCGCCACAGGCGACGCGGTCGGTCATGCTGAACCTGACCGGCCAGCAGGCCGGCGCGCCGACCTTGCGCGTCGCTCTGACCGCGGCGAACGACGGCGTCGCCGGCAACGACGCCTCGCAGGTGGTGCTGACCATCGACCCGTCCGCGGACCTCGCGACGACCCTCGCGCTCGCGCCCGCGAGCATCGTGGCCGGCGGCAGCGCGCAGCTGACGGCGACCTTGCAGCACCTCGCCGGTGATCCGGTGGGCGACGCGCGCCTGGCATTCGATCTGCCCGCGGAAGTGTCGGTCACCGCAGTCGCGGCGAACGGGCTCGGCTGCGCGCTCCAGGGTGGTGCCGTCAACTGCCCGCCCGCGGCGCTCGCCTCTGGCGCGTCGCAGGCCGTGACGCTGACCATCGGCAGTGCGGGCGCCGGGAACCGCACGCTGCGCGCCTCGGTCTCGGCGTCGGTCGGGGATCCAGCGCCGGGCAACAACGCGGCCCAGGCGGTGCTCGCCGCGACGACGCCGGTGGTGAGCGGCAGCATGTCGACATCGGCGCCGACGGGCGGTGCGGCTGTCGGTGATGGTGCCGCAGCCGGCGGCGGTGGTGGTGGCGGCGGCTCGCTCGATCGCCTGCTGCTGCTGGTCCTCGCGTCGTGGTGGCTCGGGGCGTCGGGGTCCCGGGCGCCGCTGCGCCGCGCGGGTGTCCGGACCCTCGGGCGGGCGCGGCGGCGCCCGCAGGCGGCGAGCAACACGCGCTGAGCGGAGGCCGCGATGAAGATGCTGCGATACCTGGGCCTCGCCCTCGGCGTGCTCGTCGCCCTGCTGTTGCTGCTGGCCGGCGGCGTGGCGCTGTTCTTCGACCCGAACGACTACAAGGCGCAGCTGCAGCGCGCCGTCGAGCAGCGCACCGGACGGGCGCTACAGCTGCCCGGCCGGCTCGAGCTGTCCTTCTTTCCCTGGCTCGCCGTCGAGTTCGGCCCTGCGATGCTGGGCAATGCCCCGGGCTTCGGCGCTGCACCCTTCCTCGAGATCGGCCGTGCCCGGCTCGGCCTGCGGCTCTCGGGGCTGCTGCTGCGCCGTCGCCTGGAGTTCGACACCCTGACGCTCGAGCGCCCGGTGCTGCGGCTCGCGATCGATGCGGAAGGCCGCGACAACTGGTCGGACCTCGTGGAGCGGCTGTCCGCGGACCCGGCGAGCGCCGGCGGGCCCGGGCCCGAGGAGGGCCCGGCCCCGTTCGAGGTCGCGTTCTCGGGCCTGCGCATCGTCGGCGGCGCGCTGTCGCTGGCGGACGCGCGTGACGCCGGCACGCTCGAGGTGCTCGACCTCGCACTCGAGACCGGCGCGCTGCGCACCGGCGCGCCCGTCGACCTGCGTGGCGGCTTCACCTGGCGCACCGATCCGGCGTCGCGCATCGAGGCCGCGCTGACGGCGCGCGCGGCCCTCGACCCCGGCCGCAGCCTGGTCCGTCTTGAGACACCGCGATTCGACCTGCGGCTGCGCGGCGCAGGCTGGCCCGAGGCGGGCCTGCCCGTGCAGGTGAGCAGCGGGCCGATCGAGTTCGACTACGAGGCGCAGAGCCTCGCGGTCCCGGCCCTGAAGGTCGAGTCGCTCGGCGCACGGCTCGAAGGCGAGCTGGCGGGCCGGCAGGTGCTCGACGCCCCGCAGATCTCGGGCCCGCTGCGCCTCGCCGAGCTGTCGCCACGCGCATGGCTCGCCGCCGCCGGCATCGCCGTGCCGCAGACGCGCGATCCGAAGGCGCTGGGCCGGCTGGCCTTCGACGGACGCCTCGAGGCCACGGCGAAGACGCTCGCGCTCGAGTCGGCGAAGCTCCGGCTGGACGACTCGACCGCGAGCGGGCGCCTGGCGATCGCCGACCTCGACGCGAGGATCCTGCCGCTGCGGTTCGAACTCGCGGTCGACCGTCTGGACCTCGACCGGTACCTGCCGCCCGACGAGAGCCCCGCCCGCCCGCCGCCACCGTCGGCCGGCGCTGCTGCGACGCCCGCGTCGTCGACGGAGGGCGCAGCCTCGCCCGGGGAAGAACCCTTTACGCTGCCCGTCGAGACCCTGCGCAGCCTCGACGTGGTGGGGCTGCTGGAACTCGCGCGCGGCCAGGTCTCCGGCCTGCCGCTGTCGGCGGTACGCGTCGGCGTGAACGCGCAGCAGTCGAAGCTGCGGCTCTTCCCGCTGGAAGCCGCAATGCATGGCGGTCGCTACCGCGGCGACGTCCGCGTCGACGTCTCGGGCGCCGAGCCTCGCCTGCGCTTCGACGAGAGCCTCACCGGGATCGACCTCGGACCGCTGCTCGCCACGATGTTCGAGACGCGTCGCTTCAGCGGCCGCGGCACCGGCACCGTGCGCGGCGAGGCGCGCGGTGCCGACTCCGGCGCCTGGCTGCGCAGCGCGGCCGGCGAGCTGCGTTTCGAGGTGGCCGACGGCGCGATCGAGGGCGCCGACCTCTGGTACGAGATCCGCCGCGCCCGCTCGCTGCTGCGGCGCGAGCCGCCGCCCGCGCGCGGCACGGGCGCGCCGCGCACCGCCTTCACGCGGTTGCAGGCGAGCGGCCGGCTCGGCGGCGGCGCGCTGCAGAGCGACGACCTCGCGATGGACCTGCAGTACCTGCGCGTCGCAGGCCGCGGCCGCCTCGACCTGGTCTCGGACGCGCTCGACTGGAACCTCGAGGCGAAGGTGCTGCGGATCCCGCAGGACGACACGGTCGACCGTGAGCTCGTGGACCTCGTCGTGCCGGTGCGCGTCACCGGGACGATGGACAGCCCGGTCGTGCGACCGGACCTGGCCGGCCTCGCCAAGGCGCGGCTGCGCGAGGAACTCGAGAAGCGTCGGCCGGAGATCGAGGAGAAGAAGGAGGAACTGAAGCAGAAGCTGCGGGATCGGCTCCAGGACTTGCTGAAGCGGTGAGCGCACGCCATGGCGTCCGGCAACGCGCGGCCCCGCCGATCCGGCGGGGCCGCAGCAGGACGCGGAAGCCTACCTGGCGGGCTTGCGGAAGCGCACCGTGAAGCGGTCGGAATAGCCGGCGAGCGACGGGCGCTGCGAGTCGTACTGCAGCGAGTCGTCGGGCCGGTAGTGCAGGTCGCTGAAGTCCTCGAACACGAAGCCCGCGGCCTGCACTTCCTTGATGACCAGCACCGGGTCGATGCGGCGCCAGGTCTCCGAGGAGCCCGGGTCCATGTGGCGACGCGTGTGGTCGACGATGCCGTAGACGCCGCCCGGCTTCAGGGCGTCGAACACCGCCTTGTTGAGCGTCGCGCGCGTCGCCGGCGTCATGTTGTGGTAGTTGCGGAAGGTCAGGACCATGTCGGCGTTCTTCACGCCGAGGTCGATCGCGTCCGCCTGGAACACGCCGAACTGCCCCGAGGGCTTGAGCTCGGCCTTGGCGGGCGCCACCGCGACCTTGTCGAGCTTCCACTCCTTGAGGCGCGGCGCGAGGCGGTCGGCGCCGATCGCGAGATAAAGCTTGCCCTTGTCCGCGAGCACCTGGCCGAGGATCTTGCTGTACCAGCCGGCCGCCGGAAACAGCTCGACCACGGTCATGTCGGGCTTGAGACCGAAGAACTCGAGCGTCTGCACGGGCTTGCGCTCGCGCGCGTCGCGCGCCCGCTCCTCGGGGGTGCGGATGTCGCTGGCGAGCGCCTTCTCGATCGCGAGCGCCATCTCGCTCTTCGGCGGGGGCGGCGGCATCTGCGCAACCGCGCCGGTGGCGTTGAACAGCAGCGCGGCGGCGAGGGCCAGCGTCGCTGCGAAGGTCGGGTGCTTCATCGTTCCTGGACTCCTGGGGTGAGGAAGGTTCGCGGGCGGCTGCCCCGGAAGGGGCGAACCGCGGTCACGCCGGTTCGGGCTGCGTCGCACGAGGCCACGCCGGACGGCGCCGGATTGTCGCTCAAATGCCGATCGCCGGCGACCGCCGTTCGGCACTTCACGTTCGCATGGACGACCGCTACCCTCGCGCGATGCCGATCCGAGCCCTGTTCCCGACCCTGGTCTACGAGGCGCCGCTGCAGCGCGCCGGCCTCGCGGACCTCAACCGCCGGCTGCTGCGCGAAAGCCTGCAGCTGCAGGCCGACGACGCCGCCGGCCGTCGCTGGTCGGCACGCAACTACCCCGGCGGCTACACCTCCTACGGATCGCAGTCGCGGATGCACACGATCTCGCCGACCTTCGAGCGCCTCGGCCGCGCGCTCGCGCGGCACGTGCGTGCCTACGCCCGCGCCCTCGAGCTCGACCTCGAGGGCCGTGCGCTGTCCCTGACGGACTGCTGGGTCAACGTGATGCCGCGCCAGGTCGTGCATGGCCTGCACCTGCATCCACTGTCGACCATCAGCGGCACCTACTACGTGCGCACGCCCCGCGGCGCCCCCGGCCTGAAGCTCGAGGACCCGCGCCTCGACCGCTTCATGGCGGCGCCGCCGCGCCGCGCCGATGCGCGCGCACGCCACTGGATCACGCTGCCGGCGCGCGCCGGCCGCCTGATCCTCTTCGAGAGCTGGCTGCGCCACGAGGTGCCCCCGAACCCGGTCGCCGCCCCGCGCGTCAGCATCAGCTTCAACTTCGGCTGGTTCTGACCGTGGCGCGCGGCCTCACCGGCATGGCGGGCGAGGGGCGGGGCACCGGCCTGATCCTCGAGGCGCTGCGCTTCGCCGCCTGGAAGCACCGCGACCAGCGCCGCAAGGGCCCGAAGTCCGTGCCCTACATCAACCACCCGATCGACCTCGCGAACGTGCTGTGGTTCGAAGGCCGCGTCCGCGACCCCGTGGTCGTCGCCGCCGCGATCCTGCACGACACCATCGAGGACACCGAGACCACCCCCGACGAACTGCGCGGCGCCTTCGGCGCCGTCGTCGCCGACGTCGTGCAGGAGGTCACCGACGTCACCTGGCTGCGCAAGCGCGCCCGCAAGAAGCTGCAGGTCGCGCGCGCGGCCGGCTCCTCGCGCCGCGCCCGCCTGGTCAAGCTCGCCGACAAGATCTGCAACCTGCGCGACATCAAGGCCCACCCACCGCGCGACTGGTCGCTCGAGCGCCAGCGCGAGTACTTCGACTGGGCCAAGTCCGTCGTCGACGAGATCCGCGGCACCAACGCCCGCCTCGAGCGCAAGTTCGACGACGTCTACCGCCTGCGCCCCTGACCCGCCACAAGGGGACAGATTTATTTTCGAAAAGGGGACAGATTTATTTTCGTTCACACGGCGCGACCGTCGCTCCTACCGTGGGATTCCCGCGGACCGACGACGGCTGACCGGCTTCCCCGGGCCACCTGCTTCCACAACGGCGCGCCGGCCGAGGACGTTTCCGCGGAAACGTTGCATGCCGGCTCGATGCGTCTCGCTGGTGCGGGTGGGAGTACCTTGCCGGGCCTGCCATCCGCAGGTTGACGGACGTGAACTCTACTTCGCCGCCGGAACCCGCACGGCGGGCAGTCCGATCAAGATCGCCGAAGTCGGGTTCGTTCTCTCGGACGATTGGCGGATCGGCCGTCGAGGCATGGGTTGGTCATCAGCGCCAACGGTCGGTCGATGGTCACGGTGCCGTCCACGAGGCGAGGTTCTGGCGTCATGACGTTCACTGCACGAGTCCGGGCCGTTGCATGGTGCTTGCTGGCTGCCATCGCGCCCTTGCGATCCCTCGCTGATCCAGAGGTCGGCGACGGCGGAGTCGACGCCTTCTATCGATGGACCTCCAGCATTCCGGATGGCCCGCCGCGCGTCGTCCGTCGCGAGGCCCTGGCCGCCGACAAGTCGCTCGCGCAGGCGAGTGTCAGCGAGCGCATTCTCTACACGAGCCGCGGCGGTCCACGGGGCGAGCGGGGCATCATCGTGTCCGGCACCGTCTACCTGCCGCGGGGAAAGGCTCCCGCGACGGGATGGCCCGTCATCGCCTGGGCGCATGGCACCGTCGGCTTCCCGGACATCTGTGCGCCATCCTTCGACGGCTGGTCCGAGCGCGACACGGCCTATCTCGACAACTGGCTCGCGCAGGGCTATGCCGTCGTGGCCTCCGACTACGAAGGGCTGGGCACCGAGGGGCCGCACCCCTACATGATGAGCCGCTCCGAGGCGACCGGCGTGCTGGATGCGGTGCGGGCTGCGCGTCGCAGCTATCCGCTCGCCGCGGACGTGGTGCTCGTCGGCCAGTCGCAAGGCGCACATGCCGCGGCGAACGCCGGGTTGATGCAGCGCGAACTCGCGCCCGAGCTGAAGATCCGCGGCATCGTCCTGACCGGCTGGCCCGGTTCGATGGACATGCGCCCCGTCAGGATGGACGGCTTCGACCCCTGGGCGATCCTCTACCTGCGCTTCCTGCCGACCTATGCGTGGCTCGACCCGTCGTTCCGCCCGGGCAGCGTGCTGACCCCCGCGGGCCAGGCCGTCTACGAAGGCTTCCGAACCACCTGCGGGTCGTCCGGGATGCAGGCCTTCCTCCAGCAGAAGCCGGTCACGAACACGCTGTTCGCCCGCGATCCGAGCCCGCTCGAGATGCGCGCGCATCCGTATCGTGCCTATCCGCCGCTCGCCTTCACCGTGCCGGTGTTCCTCGGCATCGGCCTGAAGGATGAGCAGACCTCCCCGCGTGCCTCGTTCGACAGCGCCAGACGCGCCTGCGACCTGGGATCCGCCCTCGAAGTCCGCTTCTATCCCGGGCTGATGCACGGTCCCACCGTGCTGCGCTCCCAACAGGATTCGATTCCCTGGGTGCGGTCTGTCTTCGAGGGCACGCCTGGACCAGGCAATTGCAAGGCTGCCACGTTCCCCACGGACTGAGGCTCGGTGGATCGCGACCCCGGGCCGCAAATCGCAGACCTGCGGTGTGCAGCGACCAGCCGGCGCCTCTTGCGCCGCACCGCATGAGCCGCGCGCCCCTTGCATCTAGCCGATTCGGCGCTGCAAGAATTCCGCCAGCGCCTGCCCCGTATGCGAGCGCTTCGCCATCACCCGCTTCGCCAGATCTTGCGGCGACGCCTGCGCGACCACGCGCCCGCCCCCATCGCCGGCCTCCGGCCCCATGTCGATGACCCAGTCGGCCTCCGCGATCACATCGAGGTCGTGCTCGACGACGACAACCGTGTTCCCCGCATCGACGAGGCGATGCAACACGCGGATCAGCTTCTCCACGTCGGCCATGTGCAGCCCGACGGTGGGCTCGTCGAGCACATAGAGGGTGTGCTTCGGTTTCTGCCGCAATGGCGCACGCAGGTCGGTGCGGACCTTGGCGAGCTCGGTGACGAGCTTGATGCGCTGGGCCTCGCCGCCCGAGAGCGTCGGGCTCTGCTGGCCGAGCGTGAGGTAGCCGAGGCCGACGTCGACCAGCAGCGACAGCACGTGGTGCAGCGTCGCCTGCGCGCGGAAGAACTCGGCGGCGTCCTCGATGCTCATCGCGAGCACGTCGGCGATGCTGCGCTCGCGCCAGGTGACCTGCAGCGTCTCGCCGTTGAAGCGGCGGCCGCCGCAGGCGTCGCACAGCAGCTTGACGTCGGGCAGGAAGCTCATCTCGATCGTGCGCACGCCCTGGCCCTCGCAGGCCTCGCAGCGGCCGCCGGCGGCGTTGAACGAGAAGCGGCCGGCGGTCCAGCCGCGCATGCGTGCCTCGGCGGTGCCGGCGAAGAGCTTGCGGACCTCGTCCCAGATGCCGACGTAGGTGGCCGGACAGGAGCGCGGCGTCTTGCCGATCGGGGTCTGGTCGACCTCGAGCACGCGGTCCACGCCCTCGAGGCCCTCCAGGCGCTCGCAGCCGACCAGCGGCGGCTTCGGCCCGCGGCCCTCGGCGAGCCGGGCGCGCGCGTTGTCGTAGAGCAGGTCGCGCGCGAGCGTCGACTTGCCCGAGCCCGAGACGCCCGTCACGACGACCAGGCGGCCAAGCGGGAAGCGCGCCTCGACGTCGCGCAGGTTGTGCAGGGTCGCGCCCTCGATGCGGATCGACGGCGCCTTCGGCTCGACCGGGCGCCGTGGCGCGGCGGGATGCTTCAGCGGCTCGCGCAGGAAGCGGCCGGTCAGCGAGCCTTCGCTCGCGACGAGGTCCTCGACGCGCCCGGCGGCGACCACCGTGCCGCCGCGCACGCCGGCGCCGGGGCCGAGGTCGATCACGTGGTCGGCGCGGCGGATGGTGTCCTCGTCGTGCTCGACCACCACCAGCGTGTTGCGGTGCGCGGCGAGCTCGGCGAGCGCGTCGAGCAGGATGCGGTTGTCGCGGGTGTGCAGGCCGATGGTCGGCTCGTCGAGCACGTAGCAGACGCCCTTGAGGTTCGAGCCGAGCTGCGCGGCGAGGCGGATGCGCTGCGCCTCGCCGCCGGAGAGCGTCGGTGCGGCGCGGTCGAGCTGCAGGTAGCCGAGGCCGACGCGCTCGAGGAAGCCGAGGCGGGCGGCGAGCTCGGCCAGCAGGTCGCGGCCGATCGCGGCCTCGCGGGTGCCGAGCCTGAGCTTGCCGAGGAAGGCGGCAGCGCGCGACACGGGCTCCGCGGTGAGCTGGCCGATCGAGCGGTCGCGGAAGCGCAGGTGGCGCGCCACCGGGTTCAGGCGCTCGCCGTGGCAGGACTCGCAGACCGGCGCTGCCTCGCCGGGTTCGGCGGCGAGATCGGCGCCTTCCCCGACCGACTCCGCGTCGAGCCCCGGCAACTCGAGCCCGGTACCGAGGCAGGACTCGCACCAGCCATGCTTGGAGTTGAACGACAGCATTCGCGGATCGGGCTCCGCGAAGCTCGTGCCGCAGGAGGGGCAGGCGCGCTTGGTCGAGAGCACCGTGACCTCGCGCGCGCCGGCAGGCAGGGCGTGCACGATGCCCTTGCCGAACTCCAGCGCCTTCGCGAGCGCCGCGCGCAGCTCGCCCTCGGACTGCGGCCCGACCGCGACCGTCGCGACCGGCAGCTCGATGCTGTGCTCGCGGAAGCGATCGAGCCGCGGCCAGGGCTTCACCGGCGTGAGCTCGCCGTCGACGCGCAGCTGCGCGTACCCCTTGCCCGCCGCCCACTTGGCGAGGTCGGTGTAGAGGCCCTTGCGCGCCGTCACGAGCGGTGCGAGCAGGGTGAGCTTGCGCCCGCGGTGCGCCTGCATCAGCCGCGCGAGGATCGCCTCGGGCGACTGCGGCTCGATCGGCACGTTGCAGTCGGGGCAGTGCTGCGTGCCGAGCTTGATGTAGAGCAGGCGCAGGAAGTGGTAGACCTCGGTCAGGGTCGCCACCGTGCTCTTGCGGCCGCCGCGGCTGGTGCGCTGCTCGATCGCCACGGTCGGCGGGATGCCGAAGATCGCATCGACCTCGGGACGTGACGAGGGCTGCACGAACTGGCGCGCATAGGCGTTCAGCGACTCGAGGTAGCGCCGCTGGCCCTCGTTGAACAGGATGTCGAACGCCAGCGTCGACTTGCCGGAGCCCGAGACGCCGGTCAGCACCGTAAACTTCTCGTGCGGGATCTCGACGTCGATGCTGCGCAGGTTGTGCTCGCGCGCGTTGTGGATCACGACGGCGTCGCGTCGCGCCGGTGCGTGGGACGCTGCCGCGCCGTTCACGCCGTTCACGCCGTTCACGCCGTTCGCGCGTGGGGTGCGCGCGGCCGCCCGGCGCGGCGCGTCGGCCACCTGCCCGGCGAGCGCCTGTGCGTACTCCGCGAGCGCGCGGCCGGTGTGCGAGGTCGGATGGGCGGCGAGTTCCGCAGGCGTGCAGGCGGCGACGATCCGGCCGCCGGCGTCGCCACCCTCGGGCCCGAGGTCGATCACCCAGTCGCCGCTGCGGATCACGTCGAGGTTGTGCTCGATCACCAGCAGCGAATGGCCCGCGGCCTGCAGCTTGCGGAACGCGCGCAGCAGCCGCGCGACGTCCTCGAAGTGCAGTCCGGTGGTCGGCTCGTCGAACAGGAACAGCTTGCCGAGCGCGCCCACGTCGCCGCCGTTCGTGCCCGCCTCGGCGAGGTGCCCGGCGAGCTTCAGGCGCTGCGCCTCGCCGCCCGAGAGCGTCGGCACCGGCTGGCCGAGCTTCAGGTAGTCGAGGCCGACGTCGGCCAGAGGCGCGAGCCGCGCGGCGAGGTCCGCGGCGTCCGCGAAGAACGCCAGCGCCTCGGTCACGGTCATGTCGAGCACGTCGGCGATGCTGGCGCGCCGGCCGCCCCGGCCTTCGTAAGTGACCTCCAGGGTCTCGGCGCGATAGCGCCGGCCGTTGCAGTCGCCGCAGCGCAGGTAGACGTCCGAGAGGAACTGCATCTCGACGTGCTCGAAGCCGTTGCCGCCGCAGCTGGGGCAGCGGCCGGTGCCGGAGTTGAAGCTGAAGGTGCCGGCGGTGTAGCCGCGCTCGCGCGCCTGCGGCAGCTTCGCGAAGCGCTCGCGGATCACGTCGAAGGCGCCGACGTAGCTCGCCGGGTTCGAGCGGGTGGTGCGGCCGATCGAGGTCTGGTCGACCATCACGACGTCGTCCACGAGTTCGGCACCGCGCAGCGCCGCGTGCCGGCCCGGCGCTTCGCTCGGCCGGCCCTTGGCCTTCATCAGCGCCGGGTAGAGCACGTCCTGCACCAGCGTCGACTTGCCCGAGCCGGACACGCCGGTGACGCAGACGAGCTTCCCGAGCGGGATCCCGACGTCGAGCTCGCGCAGGTTGTGCTCGGCGGCGCCGCGCAGCTCGATCGCGCCGCGCTTGCGCGCGGGCGCATTCATCGCCGCACCCTTGCCGCCGCCGGGGCGCACGCCGTCGCCGGCGTGCACGACCGGCGCCAGCGCATCGGGCGGCATCTGCCTGCGACCGGCGAGCCAGGCGCCGGTCAGCGACTTCGGATCGGCTCGCAGCGCCGCCGGCGTGCCGAAGGCGACGATCTCGCCGCCGCGCTCGCCGGCGCCCGGACCCATGTCGAGTATGCGGTCCGCCTCGAGCATGATCTGCGGGTCGTGCTCGACCACCACCAGCGAGTTGCCGGCGTCGCGCAGCCGGTGCATCACGTCGATCACGCGGCCCATGTCGCGCGGGTGCAGGCCGATCGAGGGCTCGTCGAGCACGAACAGCGTGTTCACCAGCGAGGTGCCGAGCGCGGTCGTCAGGTTGATCCGCTGCACCTCGCCGCCGGAGAGGCTGCGCGACTGGCGATCGAGCGTGAGGTAGCCGAGGCCGACGTCGACGAGGTAGGCGAGGCGGGTGCGGATCTCGGCGAGCAGCAGGTCGGTCGCCTGGTCCATCGCGCCTGGCAGGCGCAGCTGGTCGATGAACGCGCGGGTGCGCTCGATCGGCAGCAGCATGATCTCGTGCAGGTTCAGCCCCGGCTCGCCGAGCCGCCACAGCAGCGATTCGGGCTTCAGGCGCGCACCGCCGCAGGCCGTGCACTCCGCGTAGGAACGGTAGCGCGACAGGAGCACCCGGATGTGCATCTTGTAGGCCTTGGTCTCGAGCCACTCGAAGAACCGCCGGACGCCGTACCAGACGTCCTTGGCCCACTTGCCCTCGCCCTCGATCACCCAGCGGCGCTGCTCGGCCGTGAGCTCGCGCCACGGTACGTCGAGCGGGATACCGCGGCGCTTGCCGAGCCGCAGCAGGTCGTCCTGGCACTCGCTGTAGGACTCGCTCTGCCAGGGACGGATCGCGCCGCCGCGCAGCGTCTTCGACTCGTCGGGGATCACGAGTCCGTAGTCGACGCCGATGATGCGCCCGAAGCCCTTGCAGGCCTCGCAGGCGCCGACCGGGGAATTGAACGAGAACGCGCTCGGCGTCGGCTCGCGGTAGGCGATGTCGCACCCGGCGCAGTGCAGCGTCGTCGAGTAGCGCCAGGTGTCGAGCACCGGCGGGGTCTTCGCGGGCGCCGCCGTCTCCGGGGCTCCGGCCGACACCACGTGTACGTGCATCCGTCCGCGGCCGTGCCGCAGCGCCGCCTCGACCGACTCGGCCAGGCGCGAGCGGTCGATGCCGTCCCCGCGCAGCCGATCCTGGATGACGTCGAGCGAACGCCGGGTCGCGGCGTGGATCCGGGTGTAGCCCTGGCGCGCGAGCAGCTCGCGCACCTCGGCGTCCTTGAAGTTCTTCGGGATCTCGACCGGGAAGCAGACCAGCAGTCGCGCGTCGGCGCCGGCCGTGGCGCCGCGCGCGATCACGTCGTCGCAGATCGACGCCGGCGTGTCCTGGCGCACGGGCTTGCCGCAGCCGCGGCAGAATAGCCGTGCGCCGCGTGCGAACAGCAGCTTCAGGTGGTCGTTGAGCTCGGTCATCGTGCCGACCGTGGAGCGCGAGGTGCGCACCGGATTGGTCTGGTCGATCGCGATCGCGGGCGGGATGCCCTCGATGCGGTCGACGGCCGGCTTGTCCATCCGGTCGAGGAACTGGCGGGCGTAGGGCGAGAAGGTCTCGACGTAGCGGCGCTGGCCTTCGGCGTACAGCGTGTCGAACACCAGCGAGGACTTGCCCGAGCCGGAGACGCCCGTGACCACGACCAGCTGGCCGGTCGGGATCTCGACGTCGAGGTTCTTCAGGTTGTTCTGACGAGCGCCGCGGACGACGATCGTCTCACGGCGGTCGTCGCTCATGAGGGGCGGAAGATCGAGTGGAGGCTGACGGAGTTGAGGAGCACGTGCAGCGTCGTGAGACCCACGATCGCGAGCATCGTTCCGTGGTGGAATCGTACCGTCCCGCGCCCGGCGCGCCCAGCCCCCGAGAGCATCCAGTGGCCGACGGCGAGCTGCACCAGCAGCAGCGCCCAGGCGAGCGTCGCGATCCACAGGCCCGACTCTGGCGTGCGCCCGAGCAGCCCGCCGCGCATCGGGTACCAGAGATGGAACCAGGTGAGGGTCGCGAGACCCCAGCCGAGCAGGTAATGCAGCAGCGCGCGCGGCCGTCGGCGGGCCAGCCAGATCGTGCCTGCGAGCGCTGCGACCAGCAGCCAGCCCGAGGCTCGCGTGAAGAGATCGAGGCCGCTCGCTTCCAATGTGCGGTTCCGGTCGAGGGTTCGGAGGATCGCTGGGAGCGTCGCGGATGCTCGTGGCTGCCGCAAGCACGCGCCGCTGTCGGACCGGATGCCGGCCGGGACGCCAAGCGCCGGGACGGCCTGCGTCCGTGCAGCGGCCGCGCGCCGGACCGCAGGCTCGCAACCAGCGGCGTGGGACTTGCCGCGTGGCCACGATGTGGATCGTGTCGGCGCCGATCGGCGGGATCCGCGCGCGCCTCACGCATGATCGTCCGCATGCGACAGATGGACATCGCCTTGGTCGGCGCCGGCATCGCGGGTCTCACCGCGGCGCGCGCCCTGCAGACCTTCGGGTTCCGCGTGCGCGTCTACGAGCAGGCGCCGCGGCTCGGCGAGGTCGGCGCGGGCCTCACCGTGAGCCCCAACGCGACCCACGTGCTGAACGCGATCGGCCTGCAGGGCGTGCTGGAGCGCATCGGCATGCGGCCCGAGCGCGGTGGCGTGAAGCATTGGCGCACCGGCGAGCTGACGGTCGAGATCCCGCGCGGCCACGACATGCTCGACAAGTACGGCGCCGCCTATTACCAGGTGCACCGCGCCGACCTGCACGGCGCGCTTGCCGAGGCGATCCTCGCGCACGATCCCGACGCGATCGTGCTCGGGCACTCGTTCGAGACGTTGCACGACGACGGCCGTCGCGTGCACCTGCGCTTCGCCAACGGCGCCGCCGTCACGGCCGACGTCGCGATCGGCGCCGATGGGCTGCGCTCGAGGGTGCGCACGGCGCTGTTCGGCGCCGAGCGGCCGAAGTTCACCGGCTACATCGCCTACCGCGGCCTCGTGCCGGTCGCGAGCCTGCCGCCGGGCATCATCCGCCCGACCTCCTGCCTCTCGACCGGGCCTGGCCGCAGCTTCACGCGCTACCTGCTGCGCGGCGGCACGCTGGTGAACTTCGTCGGGCTCTGCGAGCGTGACGACTGGGCCGAGGAAGGCTGGTCGATCCGTGCCAGCGTCGACGAGGTGCTCGCCGAGTACGCGGGGTGGTACGAGGACGTACGCACCATCATCCGACACACCCCGCCGGAGGGGCTGATCAAGTGGGCGCTGTTCGACCGCGAGCCGCTCGAGCGCTGGACCGTCGGTCGCGTCGCGCTGCTCGGCGACGCGGCGCACCCGATGCTCCCGTTCCTAGGGCAGGGCGCGGCGATGGGCATCGAGGACGGCATGCTGCTCGCGCGCGCCTTCGCCGCGGCCGGCTCGCTCGACGAGGCCCTGCAGCGCTACGTCGAGGCGCGCCAGTCCCGCACCACCTGGGTGATGCTCAAGTCGCGCGAGACGGCGCGCACCTACCATTCCGGGCGCAGCGAGAATTTCCAGCCCGGGCGGCACGTCAGCGCCGAGTCGCTGGGTATCATGGCCTACAACCCGGCTGCCGTACCCGTCTGACGAATGCCCCACACCCGCAAGCTCCTGGCAGGGCTCGGCGTCCTGCTGGCAGCCCTGCTCGCCGCGCGTGAGCGGCCGGCCCCGCCGCCGGCTGCGCCGCGTGCCGTGGCGGCCGCAACGGTCCCCGCCGCGTCGCCCGGCACCCGCCGCGCGCGCTTCGACTTCTACCTGCTGGCGCTGACGGTCGAGCCGGCCTTCTGCGAGGACGGCAACCAGCGCATCGGCCAGTGCCGGGCGCTCGATGCCGCCGCGTTCGCGCGCACCCCGCTGGTGCTGCACGGCCTCTGGCCCGAGGATCGCGCGCCCGGGCGCTATCCACGGGACTGCCCCGGCCCGCGCCTGTCGCTCTCGCCCGCGACCCGCGCGGAACTCGAACGCTGGATGCCGGGCGCGCGCGAGGGCCTCGACCGGCACGAGTGGCGGACCCACGGCACCTGCTCCGGCCTGGACGACGACGCCTACTACCGCGCGGCGATCGCCGGCACCCGCGAGGCCAACGAGGCGCTCGGCGAGGCGATCCGGCGCAACGCCGG
The DNA here is from genome assembly GCA_025458905.1 of Steroidobacteraceae bacterium. Lineage (GTDB taxonomy): Bacteria > Pseudomonadota > Gammaproteobacteria > Steroidobacterales > Steroidobacteraceae > UBA964. The sequence goes on along the minus strand of JALORN010000001.1, from coordinate 120,280 downwards.
GCGCCGTGTCGGCACCGCGGAGCTGCGCGCGGCCGCGGAGCGCGCACGGCCGGGCTATGGCGAGCACGTCGTCTTCGTCTGCCGCACGGTGCGCAGCGACGACCCGCGCAAGCGCGGTCGCCCGCACCTGCTGGAAGTCCGAGTCTGCATCGACGACGATGGGCCCGGTGGCAGTCCCGGGACCCTGCTGCGCTGCGCCGACGTCGGGCGGCGCGACCAGGGCTGTGGCGGCACGTTCATCATCGACGACGTCTGACCGGCCGCGCCGCGGCCGCGGGGAGGTGTAGCCATGGATTCCCGTTCACGTCCGGGGCCTCTGCGGCTCGCGACGGCGCTGCTCGCCATCGTCATCGGCGCGGGCACCGCCGCTGGTGCTGCCGAGCCGACCGAGCAGGAGGTGCGCGCGGCGCACGACGCCGCGCTGGTCGTCGACGCGCACCTCGACCTGCCGCCCGGGTTCGCGACCGAGAAGAACGACCCCGGCGTCGATGGACCCTCGCAGGTCGACCTGCCCAAGCTGGAGCGCGGCGGCGTCGACGTCGCGGTGCTCGCCGTGTTCGCCTGGCAGCAGGCGCGCACGCCCGAGCAGGACGCGATCGCGATGGCCACCGGTCGCGAGAAGCTCGCCGCGATCCGCCGCGCGGCAGAGTGGTACCCGAGCCGCCTGACGATCGCCCGCACCGTCGAGGAGGTCGTGCAAACCGCCGCCGCGGGCCGGCGCAGCGCCGTGATCAGCGTGCTGAACGCGACCGTGCTCGGGCCGAAGGCCGAACGGCTCGACGAGTACTACGCGGCCGGCATGCGCCAGCTCGGCTTCACCCACGCGAGCCACAACGCCTACGCCGACTCGTCGCGGCCGCTGCCGAAGAACGGCGATGGCCCGACGCTCTGGGGCGGCCTCTCGCCGCTCGGGCGCACCCTCGTGCCGCGCCTCAACGACCTCGGCGTGATCCTCGACGTCTCGCAGCTCTCGGATGCCGCCACGGCCGAGGTGCTGGCGCTGTCGCGGGCGCCGGTGATCGCCTCGCATTCGGCGGTGCGGGCACGCGTCGACACCGCGCGCAACCTCTCGGACGCGCAGGTGCGCGCGATCGCCGCCAAGGGCGGCGTCGTGCACGTCGTCGCCTTCAGTAGCTACCTGCTCGCGCCCCCGCCGGCGCACGAGCAGGACCTCGCGGCGCTGCGCGCGAAGTACGGGGTCGCCGACGACGCCGGCGTCGCGAAGCTGCCGCCCGAGCGTGCCGCCGCCTACCAGAAGGAGTACTTCGGGCTGGTGCGCGCCCTGCCGAAGGCGAACGTCGGCCACCTGGTCGACGCGATCGACCACGTCGTGAAGCTGGTCGGGGTCGACCACGTCGGCATCGCGACCGACTTCGAGCACGCCGGCGGGGTCGACGGCTACCGCAACGAGGGCGAGGCGCCGAACGTCACCCGCGAGCTGCTGCGGCGCGGCTACTCGCCGGCCGACGTCGCGAAGATCTGGGGCGGCAACTGGCTGCGGGTGTTCCGCGAGGTCGAGCGGCAGCGACGCCCCTGAGCCGCCCGGCGGCGATCAGGTCAGCGTGAAGTTCGAGGCATAGTCCTTCATCGCCGCCTCGATGACCTTGCCCGCGTGCGCGCGGCCGTAGACGCGGTCGATGCGCAGCGGGTTGCGCTCGCCGGGCACGAGCTTGTAGGTCATGAAGTAATGCTGCAGGCGCTCGACCAGCACCTCCGGCACCTCGTGCAGGTCCTTCGCCTGGCCCCAGACGTAGTCGCCCTGCAGCACGGCGACGATCTTGTCGTCGGCTTCGCCTTTGTCGTTGAGCTGCAGGCCGCCGATCACGCAGGCCCGCAGGATGATCTCGTTGCGGGCGACCGGGCGCTCGGAGAGCACGCAGATGTCGAGCGGATCGCCGTCGCCGCGCTTGGCGGTCTTCGAGAGCTTGGCGACGCCGGCGCCGCAGTAGGTGCGTGGGATGAAGCCGTAGAGCGCCGGCGGCTGGGACGAGGTGCGCTGCGGGCGGTCGACCTTCAGGTAGCCGCTCGGCTTGTCGACCTCGTACTTCATCAGGTCGAAGGGCGTGATCTCGATGTACGCGTTGACGACCTTCGGCGCCTCGGGACCGATGTCGATGCCGTGCCAGGGGTGGGGACGGAAGAGGCTGACTTTCTCGGTCATCGGGGCTCCAGGCAGGCGGTTTCGCGGCACTCGTTCACCTCCACGGTGACGTGAGCGAGGCCGCCGATCCCGGCGAGCCCGTCGCGATAGTAATCCGCTGCGCGGGGTCGGTGCGAGACGATGGTCACGGCGGCTGCGAGGCGCCCCGGGGCGACCGGCCAGACGTGCAGGTCGGCGACCGAGGCGGCGGGGTCGGAAGCGGCGATGGCCGCGCGGATCGCCCGGCTCGCGGTCTCGTCGGCCGTCCGGTCGAGCAGGATCGTCGCGCTGTCCTGCGCAAGCCCCCAGGCCCAGCGCGTGATCAGCGCGGCCCCGACCAGGCCCATGGCCGCGTCGAGCCAGCCGAGCCCGAGATACTTGCCGGCGAACAGCGCGATGATCGCGAGCACCGAGGTGAGCGCGTCGGCGAGCACGTGCAGGTAGGCGGCGCGCAGGTTGTGGTCCGCCGAGTCGTGCATCGGGCCGTGCCCATGCTCATGCTCATGCCCGTGAGCGTGTCCGTGAGCGTGTCCGTGCGCATCGGCAGGCCCGTGATGGTGCCCGGCGCGATGCAGGATCACGCCGCTCAGCACGTTGACCGCGAGCCCGATGCAGGCGACCCAGATCGCCTCGTCGAAGCGGATGTCGAGCGGCGCGAACAGGCGCGCGACCGATTCGATCGCCATCAACAGCGCCACCACCGCGAGCGCGACCGCGCTGGCGAACCCGCCCAGCACCGTCACCTTCCCGGGGCCGAAGGCGAAGCGGGCGTCGGCGGCGCGGGTGCGGGCGTAGCGGTAGGCGAAGATCGCGATCGCGAAGGCGGCGACGTGCGTCGCCATGTGCCAGCCGTCGGCGAGCAGTGCCATCGAGCCCGACAGGCTGCCGGCGACGATCTCCGCGACCATCGTCACGCCGGTCAGCAGCATGACCCAGCGCGTGCCGCGCTCCGCCTCGGCGGCGTCCGGGACGAAATCGTGCCGGTGCGACCAGCGTTCGTGCGGATGCAGGAACTGCGGGGAGGGTTCGTTCATGGGCGCCCGGTACTGTACCGCGGGCGCGGCATCCCTGAAGCGCGTTCACGCCGTACAGGGACGCATGCACGGCGTCGCCGACGCGAGGCGCTCCCAGGGCTCGGGCCGGGCGGCGGCCGTCGCGGCCGCCAGGGGTCAGTTGGCGGTCGCGCGGATCTGCACGGCGAGCTTGCCGAGCAGCCGGCCGAACTGTGCCTGCTCGTCGGCGCTCCAGTCGTGGACCAGCTCGCGGACGATGGTGTTCCAGGCCTCCGCGAGCTTGCGGCGGGCGGCGTTGCCGCGGGCGGTCAGCTGCAGCTGAGAGGCACGCGCGTCGGACGAGTCGTCGAGCTTCTGCACGTAGCCGTTCCGCACCACCGCCGCGACCTGTCGGCTGATCGTCGAGCGGTCGAGGCCGATCTCGGCAGCGAGGTCCGACATGCGCATCGGGCCGAGGCGCTCGAGCGTCGTCAGGATGATGATGCCCGAGCGGTCGACGTCGACGCCGGCGCGGCGCTGGATCAGGTCGAACGAGCGCAGGCGGGCCCAGCTGATGACGCTGCCGAGGTGTTGCACGACGGCATCGGCGCCGCGCAGGCCCGCATCCGCCGCCGTGTCCGCAGCCGGCGCGACGTTCCCGCGACGCGTCCCGGCGGACTGGCCGGTCGACTTGGTGCGGCCGATGCGCAGCTGGTTGCGGATGCGTCGCGAGACGATCGAGGAACGAGTGCTCACGTGGATGCCCCTCCGGGTTGTCGTGGGCTTGCGGGCAGCACGCAATATACGGATCGAGGCGCACGACGACGCGCGATGTCGCTTCGCCGCCGCGATGCGGTAACGCATGCATCCACGCGCCGGAACACGTGGTGGATCGGTAGTTGCGTCCTACAAATTGTAGGTGTTCGTCCTACAGACAATCGCGGGTGGTCCCCATAGGACGTTGGCCTTCGGGTCCGGCGCGAGTGTATCTTTGCGCCCGCCGCGCTCGTGCGGCGAGAGGCGAGTCCGAGTCATGGCTTCCGACATCCGCATCGGCGTGCTGGTCCCCGCGGGCAACACGATCCACGAGCGCGAGTTCGCCGCGATGCGGCCCGCGGGCGTCGAGTTCCGCTTCGCCGGCTTCTCGTATCCACCGGCCGACGCCGCCGATTTCTGCGTCGAACTGACGGCGCGGATGGCGGCACCGATCGAGCAGATGCGGGCGTGGGGCGCGCGGCTGCTGCTGGTCGGGTGCACCGCCGCGTCGATGCGCTGCGCGGACGCGGCGAGCGAGGCGCGCCTCGCGCAGCTCGCCGGCGTGCCGGTGGTGACCGCAGCCGGCGCGGCGCGCGAGGCCTGCGTGGCGCTCGGCCTGCGCAGCGTCGCGGTCGCCACGCCCTACGGCGCGGCGAGCAACGGCATCGTCGCCCGTTACCTGGCGTCGATCGGCGTCGAGGTCGCGGCGATCCGCGGCCTCGACCTCGACCGCTCGCCGGAGGTCTGGAAGCGCGAGGTGCCGGCGCTGACGCCCGTCCAGGTCTGCGAGCTCGGCCAGTCGATCGACGGCCCGGCCGCGGAGGCGCTCTACCTGCCCTGTACCGGCCTCGCCTCGATCGAGGCGATCGAGCTCTGGGAAGCGCGCACGGGCAAGCCGGCCTTCAGCTCCGTCCAGGCCGGTTTCTGGGCGAGCCTGCGCCGCCTCGGCCTCGATGGGCGCCAGGGCGGGGCGGGGCGCCTGGTCGCCGTCTGGCCCGCGGCCGCCTGAGCCCCGCCGCCGGGCACGGCCCGGCGCCGATCTGGTCTAATGGGCGGCCATGCAGTCCGCCCGCGACATCGCCAGCTACCGCAAGCACTGGGCCGCGCGCTTCGGGGTGGCGCCGTTCCTGCCGATGTCGCGCGCCGAGATGGACGCGCTCGGCTGGGACAGCTGCGACGTCATCGTGGTCACGGGCGACGCCTACGTCGACCACCCGAGCTTCGGCATGGCGATCATCGGCCGCGTGCTCGAGGCGCAGGGCTTCCGCGTCGGCATCATCGCCCAGCCCGACTGGCAGGACCCCGAGCCGTTCCGCGCCCTCGGCCGCCCGAACCTGTTCTTCGGCATCACGGCCGGGAACATGGACTCGATGGTCAACCGCTACACCAGCGACCGGCGCATCCGCAGCGACGATGCCTACACGCCCGGCGGCGAGGGCGGGCGCCGCCCGGACAGGTCGGTGATCGTCTACTCGCAGCGCGCGCGTGAAGCCTTCCGCGACGTGCCGATCGTGATCGGTGGCATCGAGGCGAGCCTGCGGCGCATCGCGCACTTCGACTACTGGTCCGAGAAGGTGCGTCGCTCGATCCTGCTCGACGCCAAGGCGGACCTGCTGGTCTACGGCAACGCCGAGCGGCAGATCGTCGAGGTCGCACACCGCCTCGCCGGCGGCCAGCGTATCGAGGAGATCACCGACCTGCGCGGCACCGCGTTCGTGCGCGCCGCGCTGCCGGAAGGCTGGATCGAGATCGACTCGACCCACCTCGATACCCCGGGTCCCCTGAACCCGCCGCTCGACCCGTACGCGATGGACGACAACGGCGGCACCAAGGCCGCGACGCTCGCGGCGCGCGGCGCAGGCGCGGCGGCGCCGGTCACCGTGACGGCCGCGGTGGCTGCCCAGGCCCCTGCGTCGTCTGCCGCGGCCGCCGAGCACGTCGTGAAGTTCGTCCGCCGCGTCAAGAACGCCGACCGCGAGCGCAGCGTGATCCGCATGCCCTCGTACGAGCAGGTAGTCGACGACCCCGTGCTCTACGCGCACGCCTCGCGGATCCTGCACCTCGAGTCGAACCCGGGGAATGCCCGAGCGCTGGTGCAGCGCCACGGCAACCAGGACGTGTGGCTGAACCCGCCGCCGATCCCGCTGACGACCAAGGAGATGGACTGGGTCTACGACCTGCCGTACCAGCGGCAGGCGCACCCGTTCTACTGCGGCGCGGAGATCCCCGCGTACAAGATGATCCGCTTCTCGATCTCGATCCAGCGCGGCTGCTTCGGCGGCTGCACCTTCTGCTCGATCACCGAGCACGAGGGGCGGATCATCCAGAACCGCTCGGAAGGCTCGGTGCTGCGCGAGATCGAGAAGATCCGCGACACGGTGCCGGGCTTCACCGGGGTGATCTCGGACCTCGGCGGCCCGACCGCCAACATGTACCGCATCGCCTGCAAGAGCCGCGAGATCGAGAGTGCCTGCCGGCGACCGTCCTGCGTCTACCCGGGCATCTGCCCGAACCTCAACACCGACCATACCCCGCTGATCGAGCTGTACCGCAAGGCGCGCGCGCTGCCCGGCGTCAAGAAGGTGCTGATCGCCTCGGGCGTGCGCTACGACCTCGCGATCGAGTCGCCGGAGTACGTCAAGGAACTCGCCCAGCACCACGTCGGCGGCTACCTCAAGATCGCGCCCGAGGCGATCGGCGAGGGCCCGCTCTCGAAGATGATGAAGCCGGGCGTCGGCACCTATTACCGCTTCAAGGAATTGTTCGACCGCTACTCGAAGGAGGCGGGCAAGGAGCAGTACCTGATCCCGTACTTCATCGCCGCGCACCCGGGCACGACCGATCAGGACATGCTCGAGCTCGCGCTGTGGCTGAAGAAGAACGGCTTCCGCGCCGACCAGGTGCAGGCCTTCCTGCCCTCGCCGATGGCGACCGCGACGGCGATGTACCACACCCTGAAGAACCCGCTGAAGCGCGTGACGCGCGACAGCGAGGAAGTGATGATACCGAAGGGCCTGAAGGTGCGGCGGCTGCACAAGGCCTTCCTGCGCTACCACGACCCGAACAACTGGCCGGTGCTGCGCGAGGCGCTGCGCCGCATGGGGCGCGCGGACCTGATCGGACCGGCGAAGCACCAACTGGTGCCGGCCTGGCAGCCGGCGGGCACGGGCGAGCTGCGCGAGGGTGCGCGGGCGCGCGGCGACGTGCGCAAGCACGGCGGCGAGAGCGCGCGGCCGTTCCGGACCCAGCACACCGGCCTGCCGCGCAACCCACCATTGCCGCCGCAGCGCGGGTCGGGTGGGACGGCCGCCACCCGGGGGACGACGTCCCGGGCCGGCGTGCCAGCACGACCCGGTCCGCAAAGGCGGCCTCGCTGAGGTCCGCACCGGTGGCCGAGAAGCCTCTGCTCCCTGGATCGCGCCTGGTGCTCAGCGATTTCGGCACCACCCCGGAGTACGTGGCGCCGGGCGCACGCTGGCTCGGCTTCAGCGACCGGGTGATGGGCGGCGTCTCGGACGCGAGGGTGGCGCTCGCCGAGGTCGCCGGCCGCCGCGGCCTGCGGCTCACCGGCCGCGTGACGCGCGACAACGGCGGCGGCTTCATCCAGGTCGCGCTCGACCTCGCGCCGCGCGGTGGCGTGCTCGACGCCTCAGGCTACGACGGCTTCGAGTTCTGGGTGCACGGCAACGACGAGGACTACAACGTCCACCTGCGCACGCCCGACTGTCGCTGGTACGACCAGTCCTATCGCCACAGCTTCCGCGCGGCCGCGCGCTGGCAGGCGGTGCGCGTGCCCTGGACGGCGTTCGCGCCGAACGACGTCCCGGCGCCGCTCGCGACCGCGCGCCTGCAGCGCTTCGCCGTGCTCGGCTGGATGCGCGAGTTCGTCGCCGACGTGACGCTCGGCTCGGTCGCGCTGTACGTCGGCTGACCCGCGGGCCGCCTGCCCGTCCTCACCCGGGGAGTTGCCGCCATGTCCACGACCGATTCGCCGCCGCCGCCAGCGCCGTTCCACGTCGCGATCCTGCTGTTCCCGGGCGTCACGCAGCTCGATTTCACAGGGCCGCTGGAGGTGCTGCATCGCGTGCCGGGCCTGCGCGCCGACCTCGTGTGGCGCGATCTCGAGCCGGTGCAGTGCGCCGCGCAGACGCCGCCGGCGTTGCGGGTGCTGCCGAGCTGCAGCTTCGAGTCGCTCGCGCGCACCGACCTGCTGCTGGTGCCGGGCGGCCCCGGGGTCGCGGCGCTGCTCGCCGACGACGAGGTGCTCGGGTTCCTGCGCCGCATGGCCTCGACCGCGCGCTATGTCACCTCCGTGTGCACCGGCGCGCTGGTGCTCGGGGCGGCCGGGCTGCTCGAAGGCTACCGGGCGACGACCCATTGGGCGTATCGCCAATGGCTGCCGCGGCTCGGCGCGATCCCCGTGCCCGAGCGGGTGGTCGTCGACCGCGACCGCATCACCGGCGGCGGGGTGACGTCCGGCATCGATTTCGCGCTGCGCGTGATCGCCGAGATCCGGGGCGAGCGGCTCGCGCGGCTCGCGCAACTCGGGCTCGAGTACGACCCTCGGCCACCGTACGACAGCGGCACGCCGGAAGCCGCCGCACCGGAACTGGTGGCGAGCATGCGCGAGCTGATGCGGGGCCTCACGGCGCGTGCCGGCGCGGCCGTGGAGGCAGCCGCGGCTCGCCGCGATGGATGCGGCGACGCCGGGACTCGGTAGCCGGGCGGGGCGGCAGATTGCCGTCGACGCAGGCGGGCGTGACGCCGAATAATCGGGCCGGGAAGGGCGCAGCCTGCCACGAGAGTCCGCGGCGGGCCCGTCCGCCGTCTGCAGAGGAGCTGCCCATGTCACGCCACAGTCTGTCCCAGCGGATCGCGACGCTCGCGCTCGCGTCGGTCATCGCCTCGTCGTCGATCGCGGCGCAGGGGCCGGGGCGCGGCACCTCCATCGACGACTGGAAGGGCTACACCGTGCTCAAGGGCGGCAAGGGCTACGTGCAGGCGCCGCTCGGCCAGCTGCACTACCGCGACGTCGGCCCGCGCGAGGCGATGCCGCTGGTGCTGCTGCACCAGTCGCCCATGTCGATGATCCAGTGGGCCGACGTGCAGAACGAGCTGGTGCGCATGGGGCACCGGGTGATCACCGTCGACACGCCGGGCAACGGCCTGTCCGACATCCCGGACCACCAGCCGACCATCGAGGAACTGGCCGACAACCTGGTCGTCCTGCTCGATGGGCTGAAGCTGAAGAAGGTGCTGCTCGGTGGCCACCACACCGGCGCCCAGATCGCCACCGCGTTCACCGCCCGTCACCCCGGGCGAGTACAGGCGCTGGTGCTGCACGGCGCGGCGATGTTCTCCGACGAGCAGCTGGCGCGCTACCAGGCGAACATCGGCAAGGGCAGCGGCACGGGCCGCCTGCCGCAGGCGGACGGCTCGAACTTCACTCGCCGGCGCCTCTTCGGCACCCCGGGCGACACGCGCCAGGAACTGCTCGACGCCAATGCCTGGCTGACCATCACCTCCTACCTCACCGGCCCCGACCTCGGGCACTACGCGGCCTTTCATTACCGGATGAAGCCGGACCTGATGAAGGTCCGGGTACCGACGCTGCTGCTGTCGGATACGGGCGACGAGGTGAACCCGATCGACAAGGAGGTCGCCCGGCTGCGTCCGGACTTCGAGTACGTCGAGTTCTCGAACGGCAACTTCATGGAGTTCATGACCCAGCCGCGCAAGTGGGCCCTGATCGTCGACGCGTGGCTGAAGCGCATCGACCGGGGCTGACGCGCGGCCCCCGCGCCCGCCTGCCATGATCCCGCCGGTGACCGCCGCAGCCTCGCCCGCCGGCCACGACTTCCGCGCCGGCTTCGAGTTCGAGGTGGCCCCGCTCGAGGCGTGGCTCGCGGTGCAGCTGCCCGGGTTCCGCGGCCCGTTGCAGGTGCGGCAGTTCAGTGGCGGCCAGTCGAATCCGACCTACCTGCTGGAGGCACCCGGGCGGCGCCTCGTACTGCGTCGCAAGCCGCCGGGCGTGCTGCTGCCCTCGGCGCACGCGATCGAGCGCGAGTTCCGCGTGATGCGCGCGCTCGGACGGCATTCGGACGTACCGGTGGCGACGGTGCTCGCGCTCTGCGAGGACGCGTCGGTGATCGGCACTGCGTTCTACGTCATGGCACACGTCGAGGGGCGCGTGTTCTGGGACCCGGCCCTGCCCGAGGTGCCGCGCGCCGCACGTGCGGCGATCTTCCGCGCGATGGTCGAGGCGCTGGCGCGCCTGCATGCGGTGCCGCCGGCGGCGGCGGGCCTCGGCGACTTCGGCCGGCCCGAGGGCTACCTCGCACGCCAGGTCGCACGCTGGTCGCGGCAGTATGCGGGCGACCTCGAGGCCGCAGGCCGCGTCGAGGCGATGGAGCGGATGATCGACTGGCTGCCCCGCCACCTGCCGCGGCCGGAGCCGCCGGCCGCGGTGGTGCACGGCGACTACCGGATCGACAACCTGATATTCGACGCGCGCGAGCCGCGGGTGCGCGCGGTCCTCGACTGGGAGCTCGCGACGCTCGGCGACCCGTTCGCCGACTTCGCCTACCACCTGATGATGTACCGGCTGGACCTCGGCTCGATCGCCGGCCTCGGCGGCTGCGACCTCGATGCGCTCGGCCTGCCGCCGGAGCGTGAGTACGTGGCGTGGTACTGCGAGCGCCGCGGCATCCGCGAGGTCCCGCACCTCGACTTCTACGGCGCGTTCTGCCTGTTCAAGCTGGCCGCCATCTTCCACGGCATACGCGCGCGCGTGACGCGCGGCACCGCGGCAGGCGGCGAGGCGCGCCGGTACGCGGCCGAGGTCGAGCAGGTCGCGGCGCTCGCCTGGCGCCAGGCGCAGGGCGCCTGAGCGGCCGCGGTCCGAGCCTGCCCGCCTGCCCGCCCGCGATGGAACGCGTGGACAGCATCGTCGTAGGCGCCGGGGTCGTAGGGCTCGCGACCGCGCGTGCGCTGGCCGGGGCCGGGCAGGACACCCTGCTGCTCGAGGCCGCGCCGCGCATCGGTGCCGGCGTCAGCGCCCGCAGCAGCGAAGTCGTGCACGCCGGGCTCTACTATCCGGCCGGTTCGCTGAAGGCGCGGCTGTGTGTCGCGGGCCGGCATCGCCTGTACGAGTTCTGCTCGACGCACGGCGTGCCGCACCGCCGCACCGGCAAGCTGGTCGTCGCGACCGCGCCGGCCCAGTTCGCGGCGCTGCGCGCGATCGAGGCGAGCGCCCGGGCCGCGGGGGTCGACGACCTGCGCTGGCTCGAGCCTTCGCAGGCCCGCGAGCTCGAACCGCAACTCGATTGCGCCGCCGCGCTGCTCTCGCCCTCCAGCGGCATCGTCGACTCGCAGGCGCTGATGCTCGCGCTGCTCGGCGCGGCGCAGTCGCACGGCGCGACGCTCGCCTGCGGCACCACCGTGCAGCGCGTGACGCGCGCGGCCTCGAGGTGGCATGTCCATTGCTTCGATGCCGCGGGGTCCGCCGTCGTCGTCGAGGCGCGCTGGCTGGTGAACGCCGCCGGCCTCGGGGCGCAGGCGCTCGCCGCGGCGATCGACGCGCTGCCGGCGAGCCTCTTGCCGCCACGCTTCCTCGCCAAGGGTCATTACTTCGCCTATGCGGGGCGCGTGCCGTTCCGCCACCTGGTCTATCCGGTCCCCGAGCCCGGCGGGCTCGGCACGCACCTCACGCTGGATCTCGCCGGCCGTGCGCGCTTCGGTCCCGACGTCGAATGGGTCGAGGCCGAGGACTACGCGGTGGACGCGACGCGGCGCGCGGCGTTCGCCGCGGCGGCGCGGCGGTTCTGGCCGGCTCTCGATCCGGCGCGTCTCGAGCCGGCCTATGCCGGTATCCGTCCCAAGATCGTCGGGCCCGGCGAGCCCGCGGCCGATTTCCTCGTCGCCGGTCCCGAGGCGCACGGTCTCGAGGGCCTCGTCAACCTGTTCGGCATCGAGTCGCCGGGGCTGACGTCCGCGCTGGCACTCGCCGACGAGGTCGTCGCGCGGCTCGCGCACGCCTGACGTGGAGGTTCCATGACCACCGTGACCGAGGCGCTGCAGCGCCGCATTTCGATCCGCGCCTTCCTGCCCGACCCGCTGCCCCGCCAGGCGGTGCACGACGTGCTCGAGCGCGCCCGCTGGGCGCCCTCCGGCGGCAACGTGCAGCCCTGGAAGGTGATCGCGGTGGCGGGCGCCGAACGCGATGCAGTGATCGCGCTGGCGCAGGCGGCGCACGCAGCCGGTGCGCCGAGCGAGGAGGGCGACGACCCGGTATACCCCGCGAACCTCTGGGAACCGTACCGCTCGCGGCGCTTCAAGGTGGGCGAGGACCTGTATGCGCTGCTGCAGATCCCGCGCACCGATCGTCCCGGCCGGCTGCGGCAGTTCGCCCGCAACTACCAGTTCTTCGGCGCACCGGTCGCGCTGTTCCTGGTGATCGACCGGCGCATGGGGCGCGGCCAGTGGGCGCACCTCGGCATGTTCATGCAGTCGATCGCGCTCGCGGCCGTCGAGGCGGGCCTCGGCACCTGCATGCAGGAGGCCTGGGCGACGCTGCGCCGCTCGCTCGCGGCGCACTTCGCGCTGGCGCAGGACGAGATGGTCTATTGCGCGATCGCGCTCGGCCGGCCCGACCCCGCCGCCGCGGTGAACCGGCTGCGCTCCGAGCGCGTCGCCGTCGAGGACTTCACGACGTTCCGGGGCTTCACCTAGGCGCCTCGCGCGGGGCCTGCGGCGCCGCGCTGGCGGAGGCCGCGCCCTCGGCTGTGGGCGTCGGCGCCGCACCGGCGCGCCCCGGCGGTGCGGCCGGTTCGAAGCGCAGCGTCGAGGCGGGCCGCGCCGCCTGCAGCCGCCGCGCGACCTTCTCCGCCTGCTCCATCGCCCGCAGCACGTTCTCGCCGGCGAGCCTGCGCAGGTCGCGGTCCGACCAGCCGCGCCGGATCAGCTCGGCGAACAGGTTCGGGTACATCGAGACGTCGCTGAGCCCGGTCGGCCACCACGGGTTGCCGTCGAAGTCGCCGCCGATGCCGACGTGCTCGACGCCGGCGACCTTGCGCACGTGCTCGATGTGGTCGGCGACCTTGCCGATGCTGGTCGGGGGCACCTTGATGGCCTTCAGGCCGTCGACGAGGATGCGCCGACGTTCCTCGGCGCTGGTCGCGGCTCGGGCACGCAGGCCGAGCTCCATCGTCGCCGGCACCGTGACCTTGGCGACCTCGCAGTCGGCGTACGGCGCCACGAAGGTCACCATAACGACGCCGCCGTTGCGCGGCAGCTCGCGCAGGATCTCGTCGGGCACGTTGCGCGGCACGTCGCAGACGCCGCGCGCCGAGGCGTGCGACCAGATCACCGGCGCCTCGCTGACGCGCAGCGCATCGGCCATGGTCTCGGCCGAGGTGTGCGCGAGGTCGACCAGCATGCCGAGGCGGTTCATCTCGCGCACCACTTCCTCGCCGAAGGGCGTGAGCCCGCCGTGGCGCGGCGGCAGCTGGCCGGCCGAGTCGGCCCAGTCGGTGTGGGTGTTGTGGGTCAGCGTCATGTAGCGCACGCCGAGGTCGTAGTAGGCGCGCAGCGGGCCGAGCGAGTTCTCGAGGCCATAGCCGCCTTCCATGCCGAGCATCGAGGCGATCCGGCCGGCGCGGTGCGCGGCGCGCACCTCCGCGGCGGTGCCGGCGAGGCGGAAGGTGTCGGGATAGCGCGCGATCATCCGCCGCGCCAGGTCGATCTGCTCGAGCTGCACGCGCGCGAACGGCCCGCCACCCTCGCCGGCGATGTACACCGACCAGAACTGCGCGCCGACCCCGCCGGCTCGCAGCCGCGGGATGTCGGTCTCGCCGGGCGTGCGGCTGCGCAGATCGTACGCGACCACGTCCGACGGGGCCGGTGCGTAGCCGCGGATCGCGATCGGCAGGTCGTTGTGGCCGTCGAAGAGGATGGTGCTGCGCAGCAGCCGGCGGGCATGCCGCAGTGCCGCGTCCTCGGGCACCGGTGCGTCGTCGGCCATGGGCGCCCCAGGGGCTGCGGCTACCAGGCTGCAGGCGAGCAGCAGGCCGGCGGCGACCGCCGCACGGATCAGGGGGTGGAGGGACACGGCGCGGGCGTTCATGGTGGGTCATCCTACCGCAGCCCGGCGGGTGCGCCCCGCGCCCGCCGGTCCGTCCTGCCAGGAGGACCCGTCATGGCCGACAGCCGTCGCACGCTCGTCATCGCCTCGATCCTGATCATGACCGCCACGGCGCTCGGTGCCTTCGGCACCCATGCGCTCAAGCCGATCCTCACCGCCGCGCGCTTCGAGTCGTTCGAGACCGGCGTCACCTACCAGTTCTTCCACGCCCTCGGCCTGCTGGCGATCGGTGTGCTGCAGCGCGACCCGCGCTTCGACGGCCCGCGGCTGCGGGCGAGCGTGCGCCTGCTGCTGGTCGGAATCTTCCTGTTCGCCGGCAGCATCTATGCGCTGACCGCCGGCGCGCCGCGCTGGTTCGGCATGGTGGCGCCCTTCGGCGGGGGCTCGCTGATGGCGGCGTGGCTGCTGTTCGCCTGGGCGGTGGTGCGCCCGGCCGAGGGCGCGGCGCGCGAGGCGCCGGTTGCCGGCGGCGTCAGCCGCGCGAGTTGAAGGTGTCGCAGGCCTCGAGCGTGCCGCTGTCGAGGCCCCGCTTGAACCAAGCCATGCGCTGCTGCGCGCTGCCGTGCGTGAAGGACTCGGGCACCACGTAGCCCTGCATGCGCTTCTGGATGGTGTCGTCGCCGACGGCGGACGCCGCACCGAGTGCTTCCTCGACGTCGCCGCTCTCCAGGATCTGCCGCGAGCGATTGGCATGGTGCGCCCAGACGCCGGCATAGCAGTCCGCCTGCAGCTCCATCATCACCTGCAGCATGTTGCGCTCGGCCTCGCCGGAGCGGGACTGGGCCTCGCGCACCTTGGCCGACGTGCCGAGCACGGTCTGCACGTGGTGGCCGACCTCGTGCGCGAGGACGTAGGCCCGCGCGAAGTCGCCCGGCGCCTGGAAGCGGGTCTCGAGCTCGCGGTAGAAGGCGAGGTCGATGTAGACCTTGCGGTCGGCCGGGCAGTAGAACGGGCCGGCGCCGGAGTTCGCCCGGCCGCAGCCCGAGACCACTTCCTGCGAGAACAGCACCAGCTGCGGCGGCGGGTACTGGGCGCCGCCGGCGCGGAAGATCGCGCCCCAGGTGTCCTCGGTGTCGCCGAGCACCGCGGCGACGAAGTCGCCGTCCTGGTCGACCGGCGCGCCGGGCTGGACCTGCGGCTGCGAAGCGGGCGCGAGCTGCTCGCCCGCCTGCATCAGGCCCAGCACCACCCGCGGATCGATGCCGAGGAACCAGGCCGCGGCCAGGGCGATCAGCGTGCCGACGATGCCGAAGCGCATGCCGCCGCCGCGCAGCGGGCCCTGTCCACGCAGGTCCTGGATGTTCTCGCTGCGACGGCTGCGATCGGTGCGCATGACGGTGTCCCCCGGTTGCCCGTCCGATGTTAGCAGGTCGACCTGCGACGCCTCGCGGAGGCCTCAGAGGGGCGCCGCCGCCACCGCGACGCCGGCGACGATCGCCGCGGCCAGCAGCGCCCCGAACAGCCACGCGAGTGCGAAGGCGACGCGGATCGGCGGCCGCGCGACGTCGCGCCCCGGCAGTGCCCGGCCGTTCACGAAGCCGCACCTTGGGTGATCGGCGCCGCCGCGCTGGCCGGTGTCGGTGCCGCCGCCTCGGTCGCGCCGGGCAGGGCATCGGGCGGGGCGCCGGGCGCCGTGCCGGCAGCGGCGGTGCGCGGCAGCCAGGCCTCGATGGCGCGGGCCACGCCGGCGGCCGCCTCCTCGTGCACGTAGTGGCCCGCGTCGGCGAAGCGCACGAGCTCGGAGCCCGGGATCAGCCGCTGCAGGTCGTCCGCCTCGCTGCGCAGCTTGTTGCGGTCCTGGTCGCCCCAGGGGATCAGCGTGGGCACGCGCACGCGCGCCGCGAGCGCGATCTCCTCGCCCTCGGCATATTGCTTCATCAGGGAGGTCATGCCCGCCATGTAGCCCTCGGCGCGCGCCCCGAGCATCAGGTCGTCGATCACCTGCGGCGTGACGATCGAGGGGTCGACGTAGGAAGTGCGCAGGAAATTGCCGCGGAACTCGCGGCTGCCGAACAGCTTCGCGGACATCCGCGGCAAGGGCGGCAGGGTGACCTGCACGATCTTCGGCACCCCGGTGGTGAGGATGCCCGGGTTCAGCAGCACCAGGCCGGCGGCGTCCGGGTCGCGCACCACGGCCTGCAGCGCGATCGCGCCACCGAGCGAGTGGCCGACGTAGATCGTGCGCCGCAGCCCCAGCGCGCGTGCGGCCGCGACCATCACCGCCGCCTGCGGGCCATTGTGGTAGTCGAAGTCCACCGGCTTGTCCGACAGACCGTAGCCGGGCATGTCGATCGCGACCACGTGGCAGCAGTCGGCGAGGCGCGGCGCGAGCAGGCGCCAGCTCTGCAGGGAGTTGGCGAAGCCGTGGATCAGCAGCAGGTCGGGGCGGCCCTCGCCCGCGGCGCCCCAGGCGCGATAGCGCAGGCGCAGGCCGTCGACGGCGAGGAAGCGGTCGTCGGCGCTGGCGAGGCGGGCGACCGGCACTTCGGCCTCGCCGGGCCAGTAGGCCCATGCCGTGAGGCCGAGCCAGGTCATGACGACCAGGCCGAGCAGCGCGCCAACGACCCTCTTCATCCATCGCATGCAGGCATTGCATACAATTCCGCCCCGTTGCGCAATCGCCGCGCAGCCTCTGCGCGGGTTCCTGCCGATGGACGCGTCCGGACTGCCGATCGACGAGGCGCTGCCAGCGCTGTGCGCGGCGCTGCAGCAGCATGCCGGCGTGGTGCTCGAGGCGCCGCCCGGCGCCGGCAAGAGCTCCGTGGTGCCGCTGGTGCTCGCGCGCCAGCCGTGGGTCCGCGACCGGCGCATCCTGGTGCTCGAGCCGCGGCGGCTCGCGGCGCGGGCCGTGGCGCGGCGGATGGCGCAGACCCTGCGCGAGGCGGTCGGCGAAACCGTCGGCTACCGCATGCGCCTCGAGACGCGCGTCGGCCCGCGCACGCGCATCGAGGTGATCACCGAGGGCGTGTTCACGCGGCTGCTGCAGGAGGATCCCGCGCTCGAGGGCGTGGCGGCGGTGGTGTTCGACGAGTTCCACGAGCGCAGCCTGCAGGCCGACCTCGGCCTCGCCTTGAGCCTCGATGCGCGCGCCCAGCTCGAAAGCGATCTGCGGCTGGTCGTGATGTCGGCGACGCTCGACGGCGCGCCGGTCGCGGCGCTGCTCGGCGAGGTGCCGCGGGTGACCTCCGCGGGGCGTGCGTTCCCGGTCGAGACGCGCTACCTCGGCAAGGGCCTGCCGCTGCTGCCGGGCGGGCCGGACTCGCCCGAGCAGGCGGCGGCGCTCGCGGTGCGGCGTGCGCTGCGCGAGGCCGAGGGCGACGTGCTCGTGTTCCTGCCGGGCGCCGCAGAGATCCGCCGCGTGCAGGAGCGGCTCGCCGGCGAGCCGGTGCGCGTGCTGCCGCTCTACGGGGAGCTCGCCGCGGACGAGCAGGACGCGGCGCTCGAGCCGGACTCGCAGGGCCCACGCCGCGTGATCCTCGCGACCAACGTCGCCGAGACCAGCCTCACGATCCCCGGCATCCGTGTGGTCGTCGACTCCGGGCTGGTGCGGCGCTCGCGGTTCGACCCAATGACCGGCATGAGCCGCCTCGAGACGCAGCGCATCTCGCGCGCCTCGGCGGACCAGCGCCAGGGGCGCGCCGGGCGCGTGGCGCCGGGGGTCTGTTACCGGCTGTGGAGCGAGGGCGCGCAGCGCAGCCTCCCCGCGTTCACGCCGCCCGAGATCGTCGACGCCGACCTCGCGCCGCTGGCGCTGGAACTCGCCGGCTGGGGCGCGCAGGATGCGGCCGCGCTGCGCTGGCTCGACGCGCCGCCGGCGGCGACGCTCGCCGGCGCACGCGAACTGCTCGGCCGGCTCGGCGCGCTCGACGGCGCCGGCCGCCTCACCCCGCACGGGCGCGCCCTGGCGCGGATCCCGGCGCACCCGCGGCTCGCCCACCTGCTCGTCGAGGCGCGGCGCCGCGGCCTCGGCGCGCTCGGCGCCGAGCTCGCGGCGCTGCTGTCGGACCGGGACCTGCTGCGCGGCGCATCGGCCACGGGCTTGGCGCCGCAGCGCGATGCCGACGTCGCGACGCGCCTGGAACTGCTGCGCGGGGAATGGGCGGGCGGTGCGACGGCCGATCGTGGCGGCCTGGCGCGCGCCCGGCGCGCGGTGCAGATGTTCGAGCGCCTCGGTGGCGCTGGCGGTGGCGGCGGCCGTGGCGACGCCGCGGACGTCGGTCGCCTGCTCGCCTGCGCCTATCCCGACCGGATCGGCCGCCTGCGCGGCGGCGCGGAGGCCGGGCGCTTCGCGCTCGCCAACGGCCGCGGCGCCGCCTTCGCGCACGTCGACCGTCTGGCGCGCAGCGAGTTCATCGTCGCGGTCGAGCTCGACGACCGCGACCGCGAGGCGCGGATATTGCTGGCCGCCGCGCTCGGGCGCGAGGCGCTCGAGGACGCGGCCGCCGGGCGCATCGCCACCCTCGACGAGGTCACGTGGTCGGCGCGCGAGGAGGCCGTGGTCGCGCGGCGGATCGAGCGCCTCGATGCGCTGGTGATCGCCGAGAAGCCGCTGCAGCCGCCGCCGCGCGAGGCCGCGGCGGCGGCCATGCTCGAGGGCCTGCGCGAGCTCGGGCTCGCGGCGCTGCCGTGGGACGCGGACACCCGCACGCTGCGCGCGCGGATCGAGCTGGCGCGCGCGAAGTCGCTGCCCGGCACCGCCGCGTGGCCGCCGTTCGACGATGCGGCCCTGCTCGACGGGCTCGGGGAGTGGCTCGCGCCGTGGCTCGAGGGTGTCACGCGCCGTGCGCACCTGGCGCGGCTGCCGCTCGCCGACGCACTGCGCGCGCGCCTCGGCCACGAGCCGCAGCGCCAGCTCGACGCCTGGCTGCCGACGCACCTGACGCTGCCCACGGGCTCGCGCATCCGCATCGATTACCTGGACGACCTCGCGCCCTGCGCCGCGATGCGCATGCAGGAGGTCTTCGGCCTCGCCGAGACGCCGCGGATCGCCAACGGCACGCTGCCCGTGACCTTCAAGCTGCTCTCGCCCGCGCAGCGCCCGCTGCAGGTCACCCGCGATCTCGCCTCGTTCTGGCGCAACGCGTATGTCGAGGTCCGCAAGGACATGCGCGGCCGCTACCCGAAGCACTACTGGCCCGAGGACCCGCTCGGCGCCGCGCCGCGGCGCGGCGTGCGGCCGCTGCGCTGATCCTGCCCGTGCAACCCGGTCCGTTCCGGTCCGGCGTGCCGGGCGCGGCGGGCGGTGCCGCGAGGGGGCGGCGGGGGGACTGGCGAGCCGGCCGGCCGCTGCGGATACTGGCGCCACGCAGCCAGGGAAGGTCACATGCAGCGCTTCGGATACGTCGATACGGGTCGCGGCCAGGTCCATTTCCGCGAGGCCGGGAGCGGGCCCGCGGTGGTGCTGCTGCACTGGGGCCCCGGCACCTCGGCACAGTACTCGGCGATCGTCGACGAGCTCGCGGCGCGGGGTTTCCGCGCGATCGCGCCGGACCTGCCCGGCTTCGGCCGCTCGCTGCGCCGCGAGGGGCACTGGAGCGTCGGCGACTTCGCCGACAGCGTGCTCGAGTGCCTCGCCGGCTGGGAGCTCGGCCGGTGCACCCTGGTCGGCGGGCACCTCGCGTCGCTGGTCGCGATGGAGGCGGCGCGGCGCGCGCCGCAGCGCTTCGTGCTGGTGGCGCTCGACGGCACCCCGGTCTGGGACGAGGCGCTGCGGCGCGACATCCTCGCCAAGGCGCGACCTGCGCCGATGGTGCCGCGCGAGGACGGCGAGCACCTGAAGGAGCTGTGGAAGCACCTGCTATGGGAAGTGAAGATGTGGCGGCCGCAGCTGCCCTGGGGCGAGGAGGCCGGGCGCTTCGCGATGCAGCTCGTCAAGGCGAAGCTGCTCGCCGACTTCGACACGCGGCCGATGCAGACGCTGCTCGAGTACGACGTGTTCGCGGCGCTCGCCGACCTGCAGGTGCCGGTGCTCGCGCTGTCGGCGACCGACGATCCGCTGTTCAACTGCCACGAGTCGGTGCTGGCGCGGGTTGCAGGCTCGACGGGGCACGTCTTCCAGGGCGATCATCCGGTGCACTCGCGCGCCGGCGCGCCGGCCTACGTGGCGCCGATCCTGGAGCGCCTGCGCGGGCTCGGCGTCGAGGCTGCCGGCACCGCTGCCCCTGGCCCCGCCGCCGTGGCCGGCGTCGCATCCCGCGACCGGCGCGCCTGAATCCCGGAGGAACGGACCCATGCTCAAGGTCACCCAGTCGCACGTCGACACCTATCGCGAGCTCGGCACGGTGCACGTGCCGGGCGTCTTCGACCGCGCCTTCGTCGCGCGCCTGACGGGCCTGCTCGACGAGGCCATCGGCCAGCTGCGCGCCGGCAGCTTCCCGCGCCGCACTGCGCCGGACCCGGTGTTCCGCGACATCGAGTTCGAGGACCACGACGGCTACGTGCGCCTCGTCAACCTGATGCCGCAGATGCCGGCGCTGCGCCGGGCGATCCTCGACTCCCCCGCCGCCGAGACGGTCGCGGCGCTCACCGGCGCCACCTCGCTGCGCTTCTGGCTCGACGCCACCTTCTCGAAGGTCGGGCTCGCGAAGGAGACCGCGACGCCGTGGCACAACGACGAGTGCACCTTCACGCTCCAGGGCGAGCACCTGCCGAGTCTGTGGATGGCGCTGACCGACGTCGACGCCGACAACTCGCCGCTGCAGACGCTCGCCGGGTCGCACCGCGACCGCTTCCGCTACCACTCGACCTTCCTGCCGCAGGACCGGCCGCGACCCGCGGACTATCGGCCCTGGGACGAACTGCTGGCGCGGGTGCACGCCCCCGACGCCGACATCCGCACCTGGACGGCCGAAGCGGGCGACATCCTGCTGATCCATCCGAAGACCATCCACGGCGCACCGCCCCGGCGCAGCGATGCGGGCGGCCGCCGGCTCGCGTTCACGCTGCGCTGGGTCGGCAGCGACGTGGTGTGGCGGCCGAACCCGCTGACCCTGGGCCTCGCGCCTTTCGACCGGCACCCGGCGATGGCCGTCGACGCGCCGCCGCCCGAGGAGGTCTTCCCGGTCGTGTGGCGGCGCGGCGCGGGGTCCGCATGAGCCCGTCGCCCGCGGGCACCAGCAGCACGACCCGTCCCATGGCGACGGCCCGTGGCCGGTGGGGCAGGTGGGCCACGCTCGCCCTCGCGTCGCTCGCGCTCCTGCCCGGGACCGCGCCCGCGCCGGCGGCCGCGCAAGCCCCGCCGGCCGCCGCGCCGGCGCCCGCAGCAGGCGCCGCGCCGGTCGTGCTGGTCACCGGCTCGAACCGCGGCATCGGCCTCGAGTTCGTGCGCCAGTACGCGCAGAAGGGCTGGACGGTGATCGCCACCGCGCGCGATCCGGCGAACGCGCCCGAACTGCAGGCGCTCGCCGCCCGCCACCGCAACGTCAGCCTCGAGACGCTCGACGTCGCCGACAGCGCGCAGGTCGCGGCGCTGGCGGCGAAGTACCGCGGTCGTCCGGTCGACGTGCTGCTGCACAACGCCGGCTGGCTCGGCGAGCGCGACAAGCAGTCGCTCGAGAACCTCGACTACGCCACCTTCGAGGAGGTGCTGCGCGTCAACACGTTCGCGCCGCTCGAGATCTCGCGCGCCTTCATGGAGAACGTGCTGGCCTCGTCGCAGAAGAAGATCGTGGTCATCACCAGCGGGCTCTCGTCGCAGGCCAACACGCGGCGTGGCGGCGGGCTGTACTTCTACCGGATCAGCAAGGCCGGGGTGAACATGGCGATGCGCACCCTCGCGGCCGAGACCCGCGACAAGGGCCTGAAGGTCGGCATCCTCGCGCCCGGCATGGTCGAGACGCGGCTGCTGCGCGCGAGCGGCTACCCGGCCGCCGGGATCCCGCCGCAGCAGAGCGTCGCCGGCGTGATCCGCAACATCGAGAACCTCACCCAGGATGCCGAGATCGTGCTCTGGGACGGCAGCAAGGTGCCGTGGTGAGGCGCGCCTCAGCCGTCCTCGGGGTTCGGCCGGCCGAGGTGGCTGGAAAAGGGCGCCCCCTCGCGGCCGTGCAACGCCGCCTGCACCTCGGCGACGATCGATAGCGCGATCGCCTCGGGCGTGCGGCCGCCGAGGTCCAGGCCCACCGGCGCACGCAGGCGCGGCCGCAGCGCCGTGGCCGAGGCCGCACCGATCTCTGCGTACAGCCGCTCGCGGCGCGCCGCCGGGCCGAGCAGGCCCACATAGGGCACGGGCGCATTCGCCAGGGCTGCGAGGTAGTGTCCGTCGGCGACGAGGTGGTGGCTCATCACGAGCGCCGCGTCGAAGCGCCCGAGGTCGAGTGCGTGCGCGAGCTCGTCGGCGGCCAGGCGATGCACCGCCCGAGCCGCCGGGAAGCGCGCGGCATCGACGTACGCCGGCCGGTGGTCGACCACCGTCAGGTGCCAGCCGAGCGCGGCGCCCCAGGCCACCACCGGCTCGACGTCGGGACCCGCGCCGCAGACCAGCACGCGCGGCGCGCGCGGGACGCGCGCGACGAAGAGCACGGTCGCGCAACCGTCGAGCAGAACCTGCGTGATGCCCGGGGCCTGGCCACGATCGTCGAGCCAGACCTCGCCGGCGGCATGCGGCGCGGCCGCCCGACCTGCTCCCGCGCCTGCCGCCGGGCGCTCGACCTCGAGCGCCACGCTCCACGCACCCGCCTCGCCGACGGCCTCGAGCCGCGCGAGCTCGGCGAGCGGCTGGTAGCCGGACGCGGCGTCGACGCGCAGCAGCAGGATGCGCATCAGCCCTTCGCAGCCGAGGCCGAGGCCCCAGACCGGATCGTCGGAGCTGCGGCTGTCGTAGCTCGTGAGCTCGAGCCGGCGGCCCGCGGCGAGCAGGCGCGCGGCGCGCTCGCCGAGGTCGCCCTCGAGACAGCCGCCGCTGAGCAGCCCGGCACGGTCTCCCGACGCCGCGAACAGCATCCATGCGCCCGGCTTGCGATAGGTGGAGCCGGTCGTGGCGACGACGATCGCGGCCACCAGCGGCCGGCCGGCCGCGCGCTCGCGCTCGAACAGCTCGAGGATCAAAGGCGGATCACCACCTTGCCGAAGTGACTGCCCGTGTCCATGTACGCATAGGCCTGCTCGGCCTGCTCGAACGGGAAGGCACGGTCGATCACCGGACGGATCGCATGCTTCGCGAGGAACGCATTCAGCGCCTCGAAGTCGGCGCGCGAGCCGACGAAGATGCCGGTGACGCTGGCATTGCGCCCGACGAGGCTGCCCGCGGGGATGTCGCCGCCGAAGCCGCTGAGCCCGCCGATCAGCGCGACGTTGCCGCCCGGCGCGACCGCCGCGAGCGCCTGCGGCAGCGTGCCCGCGCCGCCGACCTCCAGCGTGTGGTGCGCGCCGACGCCGCCGGTCGCGGCGAGCACCGCCTTCGACCACTCCGGCGTGGTGCGGTAGTTGATGGTCGCGACCGCGCCGAGCGCCCGGGCGCGCTCGAGCTTGGCATCGCTGGAGCTCGTGATCACCGGCTTCGCGCCCGCGGCGGCGGCGATCTGCAGGCCGAAGATCGAGACGCCACCCGTGCCTTCGAGCAGCACGGTGTCGCCGGCCTGCATCCGGCCGCGGGACACCAGGCCGTGCCAGGCCGTGACCGCCGCGCAGGGCAGGCACGCCGCGTCCTCGAACGAGAGGTGTTCCGGGACCGGCACCAGGCCTTCCTCGGACAGCGTCACGTATTGCGCCAGCATGCCGTCGATCGCGCCGCCGAGCGCGCTCGCGCCAGTCTGCGCCGTCGGTCGCCCGGCGAGCCAGCCCTGGAAGAAGATCGCGGCGACGCGGTCGCCGACCTTGAAGCGCGTCGTGCCCGGCCCGACCGCCGCGACCTCGCCCGCGCCGTCCGACAGGGGCACCAGCGTGTCGCGGTTGCCGACCGGGTAGAAGCCCTTGAGGATGCTGACGTCGCGCCGGTTCAGCGAGGTGGCCCGCACCCGCACGAGCACCTCGCGTGGCCCGGGCTGGCGGATCGGCGCGCCCTCGCGAAGCTGCAGGCTGAAGCCCTTGGCCTGGCGGACGAGCTGGTACTGGTGCTGGCTGTTCGGGATGCTCATGCGGTCCTCGTTCCTCGTCGGTCACGCGCGACGAACGCTCACAGCGAGCGGCCGCGCCATTCGATTTCGTCGTGTTCGCGCCGCACGTAGCCGCGCTCCTGCTCGAGCTCGCGCAGCCGCCACTGCAGACGCTCGCGCTCGGCGTCGGATAGCTCCTGCGACGGGCGCGCGAGCTGCCCCTCGATCACGCGGATGTCGTTCTCGACCCGGTCGAGCCGGCCGCGGACCTCGTTCATCCTGAGGCCGAGGTCGTAGCCGCGGCGGAACTCGAGCTCGGCGCCGGCGAAACAGACCCCATCGTAGCGCCCGCCGACCTCGCCGATCCGGTAGCCGTTGCGCGCCGTGCAGAACCGATCGAGCCCGCGCTCGCGACCCTCGATCCAGCGATCGCGGTCGGGCGCGACACCATACTCCTGGCAGGCGGCCGAGTGCTCGGCCACGTAGTCCTCGGTGCGGCCCGCGGCACCGTCACGCAGGCCGATCGCATACCAGTCGCCCGCCCGGCAGTCCTTTTCCGACAGCGACGCACAGCCGGACGCCGCCAGCAGCAGCATCGCCGCGACACCGGTCCTCGCCTTCATCCCACGACCTCGCTCGCCGGGGCAGTGTATCGCGCCCCGGGGCCAGGCCGAGGCTGCGGTGCCGGACCGCGGCCGAAGGCACGCTAGAGCGCGCCGCCGTCCTCGCGCGTGACGGCCACCAGGGCCGAGCGTGCCGGCAGGTCGCCGCCGTCGGGCCAGTGGCTGACCGGGTCGTCGATCGTGCCGCCCTCGCCGGGGTGCTGGATGCTGAGGAAAAGCGTGCGGCCGTCGGGCGTGAACTCGCAGCCGCAGATCTCGCAGCCGACGGGGCCGCTGGCGATCTGCCGCAGCAGGCCGCGGTCGGGTCCAGCCGTCGGCACGACGTAGCAGCCGTTGTTGGCGATCAGGTTCGACTCGGCATCGGTCACGATCCACAGGCGGCCCTGCGGGTCGAAGCCGAGGTTGTCGGGACAGGCGATCGGGCTCACCTGCGAGGCGTCGGGGTAGCCGGCGTAGTAGGTGTCGCCGCGCTCGATGCGGCCGGCGACCAGGTCCTCGGTGCGGGTCAGGAAGCGCGATCCCGGCACGCGCGGGTCGCCGGCCAGCAGGAAGACGCTCCAGCGGAAACGCGTCGCGGCCGCGTCGTCGCCGTCCTCGACGAGCTCGATCACGTGGCCGAAGTCGTTCAACAGGCGCGGGTTGGCGGCGTCGGCGCCGAGGTCGATCTCGCGGTTGGTGAAGTTCGCGCGCTTGCTGTCGCGTTCGCGCGAGCCGTTCTTGGTGCAGGCGATGTAGACGCGGCCGCTGACCGGGCTGGGCTCGACGTCCTCGGGCCGGTCCATCGGCGTGGCACCGAGCCGGTCGGCAGCCGCGCGGCACTTGATCACCACCTCGCCCTGGTCGCGGAACCCCGCGGCGGAGTTCAAGGGCCCGTTCTCGTCGTGCACCAGCGGCAGCCACTCGCCGCGGCCGTCCGCGTCGAAGCGCGCCACGTACAGCGTGCCCTCGTCCAGCAGGTCGCGGTTCGCCGCGGTTTGCTTCGGGTCGAAGCGCCCGCGCGTCACGAACTTGTAGACGTACTCGAACTTGTCGTCGTCGCCCATGTAGGCGGCGACGCGGCCGTCGCGGGCGAGGATCGTGTTCGCGCCCTCGTGGCTGAAGCGCCCGAGCGCCGTGCGCTTGCGCGGCGGGGCCAGCGGATCGCGCGGGTCGATCTCGACGATCCAGCCGCAGCGCAAGGGCTCGCGCGGCTCCTGGCGCAGGTCGAAGCGCAGATCCCCATGCTCCCAGCCGTAGGGCGAGCGCTCGGGCAAGGGAAAGCGCTCATGGGCCGCACGGGTGCGGGCATCCGTGGTCGCGGCGAGCCAGCTCGCGGCGCCGCCGAAATAGTCGTCTACGTTCTCCTCGGCGGTCAGGTAGGTGCCCCAGGGCGTCTTGCCGCCGGCGCAATTGGCGAAGGTGCCGAGCGCGCGGGTGCCGCCCGGGTCGGCACCGGTGCGCAGCAACTCGTGGCCGCGGGCCGGCCCGTGGATCTCGCAGGGAGTGGTGGCGGTGATGCGGCGTGCGTAGCGGCCTCCCGGCACGTGGCGCCAGCGGCCGCGTGCGGAGCGTTCGACCTGCAGCACGCTGACGCCGTGCGCGGCCTGCATCCAGGCGACGGCCTCGGGATGGCGACGGATCCAGTCGGGCCGCTCCTTCAGGCGCTGGCGCTCCGCGCGCGGCAGGCCGGTGAAGCACAGCTCGGCGTCGACGAACTCGTGGTTGACGCACAGCAGCCCGCGGCGCGAGCTGCGCCCGTCGAGCGGGAAGAACGCGATGGCGTCGCAGTTGGTGCCGAAGCGCCGCGCCTGCGCGGCGGCCGCGCCCGGGTCCAGCAGCCCGCCGCGCCGCAGCGTCGCGGCGTCGAGCCCCGCGTCGCCGGGCCACAACGCATCGCCCCAGCGCGCGACCAGGTCGTAGCGATGGCCCGCTGCGAGTTCCAGCGCGTCGCGACGCGACGGCGCGATGCGCGCCAACGTGGTCCCGGCGACGGCGGCGCCCCGGGCCTCGCCGGGCTGCAGCAGTGCGAGGCCCGCCGCCGCGGAGACCCCGCCGGCAGCGGTGACGAACTCGCGACGCGAGAGGCGCCGCTCGAAGACGGCGGCGAAGCTGGCGATGGGCGGGGCGGGGTCGGGCATGGGCGTCCTGCGTTCCCTCGGCACGCGGCGACTGCGACCGGTGCCGGCCGGGACCGCGGCTATCGTAACGGGTGCCGAGGATGCGCCATCGTCGGTGACGGCGGCATGACGCGGGGCCGCGGACGGCAACGGTGCGGCAATGCCCGACCGGCGGGCGGGCGGGCGGGCGGGCCCGGCGCGGGTGGCGCCGCGGTGGAGCGCACCCCCGACGAGGCGGCCCGATGCCGCCTCGCCAGGGCACCATCAGAACTGGTAACGGATGCGAAGGCCAACGTCGCGCTTGTCGGGCGCGAGCGCGGCGAAGCCCTGCGGCACGCCGGTGTTCCCGAGCGGCAGCACCGTCTGGGTGGAGTTGCGCGGGTCCGGCACCGAGGTGCGGAACGCGAAGTCCCAGTTCTGGTCGTTGAACAGGTTCGAGGAGAACAGTTCGAGCGTCAGGTTGTCGCGTTCGAAGGCGAGGCGCAGGTTGGCCCGGTAGAAGTCGTTGACCCGGACGATGTTGGCCGTGCTGTCCCAGGCCTCGCCCGTGTAGATCAGCTCGCCGCGCAGCGACCAGGTCCAGTCGGCATTCAGGTTGCCGCGATAGGTGGAGTTGAAGTTCGCGGTCCAGTTCGGCTGGCGCTGCAGCTCGCTGCCCTTCCAGCTGACCGCACCGAAGCGCGGGTCGCCGGGGATCGCGCCCGGGCTCTGGCCGCCCGCGAGCTCTCGGATCAGGCCGGCCTCGAACCAGTCGGTGAACTCGCCGTGCTGGTAGCCGATGCCGCCGCCGAAGTCCCAGTTGTCGGTGATCAGCGCCGCGCCCTCGAGCTCGACGCCATAGAACTCGGCGGCGCCCGAGATCGCGACGCCCGGCAGCGTGAGCGGCGTCGGGTTGGTCTCCGACGTGCGCGGCAGCACCAGGGGCGTGCTGCCCTTGATGTTGTTCCACTCCATGTAATAGAGCGCGACGTTGTAGCGCAGCCGGCCGCCGAGCAGGGTCTGCTTGCTGCCGATCTCGTAGCTGTCGAGCTCGTCGGAGCCGAGGATGCCCTGCACGTTCGGCACCTGCTGCTGGATCAGCGCCTGCTGGAAGGGCGTGCGCTGCGTGAAGCCGGTGTTCTCGGTGCCGGGGAGCACGCCCTTCGAATAGCTGGCGTAGAGGTTCCAGTCCTCGGTCGGTTCCCACTCGAGGATCACGCGCGGCAGGGTGTCGGTGAACTCGAGCTCGGCCGGGACCGCGGCGAAGGTCGGCAGGAACTGGCGGCCGGCAACGGAGCTGTCCTGCTGGTAGCGGACCTCGGCCGAGAGCGTCACGTTGGCGAGGATGTCGAAGTCCACCGAGCCGTAGACCGCCTCGACGGTCGCCTTCTCGTCGGCCCCGTAGGGGTTGCGGCCGAGTGCAGGCGAGAGCAGCACCCCGGTGCGAAACGCCCCGGTCGGCAGGTTCCGCGACTCGTACGCGGCCGAGCCACCATTGCCGAAGTTGCTGATGAACTGCCCGCTGTAGCGCGTCGCGCCGACCAGCCAGCGCAGGCGCTGCTTCTGGCCGGAGCGCACGCGCAGCTCGTAGGTGCGCGTGGTGGCGATCTGCGGGATGAACGTGTACTGCGTCTCGAGGTCGGTGCGGTCGGAGTCGAGCACCAGGCCGAGCTCGGTGTCGTCGTAGCCGACGTTCAGGCCGATCGAGATGCCGTTGTCGAACTCGTAGCTGCCCTGCAGGTTCGCCATCAGCACGTTGCGGCGCAGGCCGATGCCGTTCGGCCGCGGCACCCGGTCCCACAGCTCCATGCCGACCGAGTTGCCGAGCGCGTTCTGCAGCGCGTTCGACTGGTTCAGCGAGGCGAGCAGCGGGCTCGAGAGCGTGGTGTTGGTCGAGACGATGCGCTCGCCGAGCTGGCTGATCGTCGGCACGCGGTCGCAGAAGTAGGGCAGCGAGACGTTGAAGCCGCTGACCGTGCCCGCGAGGTTCGTGCCGTTGTTGATCCGGCGCCCCCGGCAGGTGTCGCCGATCGCGGTCGGCAGCAGGTTGATCACCTGCCCGGGGCCGTCGTCGTCCTCCTGGTAGGAGACGCGCGCGCGGATCCAGGCGTTCTCGGCCGGCTCGACCATCAGCGTGCCCGCGACCGAGTTCGTTTCCTCGCTGCCGAGGCGCCCGCCGTCGTTGGCGACGTAGTGGCCCTGCTTGTCGCGGATCCCGAGCGCGAGCCGCCCCGACATCCAGGACGTGAGCGGCCCCTCCACGCTGGCGTTGACCATGTTCATGCTGCGCTCGGAGGTCTGCACGTCGATCGCGCCGCTGAGCTCGTCGCTCGGGTTGCGGGTGACGAAGTTGATCGCGCCGGCGAACGTGTTGCGGCCGAAGTAGGTGTTCTGCGGCCCGCGCAGCACCTCGACGCGCTCCACGTCGCTGGTGTTGATCGCGTTGACGCCGCCGAGCACGTAGTTGCCGTCGAGGAACACCGCGCCGGTCTGCGAGCGTGGCAGCGGGATCGCGTTCTGCAGGCCGCGGAAGATCAGGTTCGGCATGAACCGGCCGGTGCCGTTGCCGCCGGTCGACTGGAAGTTGATGTTGGGCGTGAAGCGTGCGATGTCGCGCACGTCGTAGATGTTCGCATCGGCGATCGCCTCGGCGGAGAACGCCGTGATCGAGATCGGCACGTCCTGCAGCGACTCCTCGCGCTTGCGGGCGGTCACGGTCACCTCCTCGAGCGAAGCGGTGGCGCCGGCGTTCTCCTGCGCGCGGGACTCGGTGGCGTGGAACGACGCGCCGAGCGCGGCGGCGGCCGCCAGCGCGAGGGCAGGACTGCGGAGGTGGTCGGGCGACATGTGGGCAAGCTCCTGGTGTGGATCCGGGCAGCTCCGCCGCGCTCAGCCGCAGGGGGACGCCCGATGGGGCAACCGTGCAGGCCGGCGCCGCGTGGCCCGGCGCGCGCGTCGCGCGCAGGGCCCAGGCGGGCGTCGCCAGCCCGTTGCATCGGGCAACTGTAGGGGAAGCGGCCCGAGGGCCGGTGGCCGTCCGGCGGGCGTCTCGTGTCGCGGGTAGACCACGCGCGCCTGGCGTCGCGCGCCGTGAGACGAACGCGCCCGGCGCGGCGACGCGCTGCAGCCGCCGCCGGCGTCAGGTGCCGGGCAGCCCGTCGAGAACGGTCACGAAGAAGCGTCCCTTGCCCGCGCGCAGCTGCTTGGCAGCCTCGTACTCGGCCGACTTCCAGAAGCCCCATGCGGCTTCCTTCGACGGGAAACGGGCGATCAGGATGCTCTCGTGGCGCGGCTCGCCCTCGGCGACCTCGACCTTCGCGGCCGGGGTCACCGTGAGGTAGTGGCCGCCAAACTTCGCGTAGATCGACGGCAGCGCAGCGTTGTAGGCCTTGAAGCCTTCGACGTCGGTGACCTGCCCCTGGACCAGCAGGTAGGCAGGCCGCGGGGTGGCGTCGCTCATCGTCGGCCCTGCCTCACTTGATCAGGCCTTCGGCCCGCATCGCCGCCTGCACGGCAGGGCGCTGTGCGACCTTGGCGTGCCAGGCCTTCAGCACCGGCCACTCGCCGAGGTCGATGCCGACGATCCGCGTCCAGCCGAACACCGTGAAGAGGTAGGCGTCGGCCACCGTGAAGTGCCCGCCCACCAGGAACTCGCGTCCCTCGAGCGCCTGCTGCACGAACGAGAAACGCTTGCCGAGGTTGGTCTTCGCCGCCGCCTTCAGCTCGTCGCTGATGCCGGGCGTGAAGAACGGCCCGAAGCCCTTGTGCACCTCGGAGTTGATGTAGCCGAGCCACTCGTGCACGCGATAGCGCTCGAGCGTGCCGGCCGCGGGTGCGAGGCCGAGCTCGGGCTTCAGGTCCGCGACGTAGGGCAGGATCGCGGTGCCCTCGGTCAGCACCTGGCCGTCGTCGAGCCGCAGCGCCGGCACGTAGCCCTTCGCCGTCACCTGCCAGTAGTCCTCGCCGTTGGCGGCTTTCTTGGCGCGGCCATCCACCTTGACCGCCTCGAAGGGCAGGCCGGTCTCCTTGAGTGCGATGTGCGAGGCGAGCGAGCAGGCGCCGGGGCTGTAGTAGAGCTTCATGGACGATGTCTCGGAGAATGGGGTGGCAGGGAGCGGACATGCTATCGGCCTGCCGGCCGGGCGCAAGACCGCGCGCCGTGCGGCGCTGCAGGGCGGCGTCGAAACCTGTCCGCGTCCCGGCACCGGGGAGCGTCGAGACGCTAGAATCCGCGCCGGCGGGCCCGTAGCACAGCGGTTAGTGCAGGGGACTCATAATCCCTTGGTCCTTGGTTCGAATCCAAGCGGGCCCAGTTCTCCCGTCGAGCCCTGCCTGCGGCGTTGCGACTCGCGCTCCGGCGTGATTTCAGCCCGCCCGGCGGCGGCGGGCGACGGCGAGACCCGCCAGCCCGATCCCGAGCAGCGCCAGCGTGCCCGGCTCCGGGACGCGGGTCGGGTTGGAATCGTAGGTGAGGTCGTCGAAAACGAAAGTCTCGGCCACCGTCGACGGCGCGGTCGCGAACGTCACGCGCGAGATCCCGGAGGTGGCGGATATCGTGATCAGCTCGTTCGGCGATCCCGTCCCCGAGGAGGTGAAGTTGCGGTCGAACAGCGAACTCACCGTGCCCAATGGCGATGAGCCGGGGCCGAACGCGGTGACGGTCACGCGCTCGAAATAGGTGAAGCGCGCGCTGACTGAATTCACGAGCGTGGCGAAGTCGATACTGACCGCACCATCGCTGCCGTTTATGACAGCGGCGAAGCCGGATGCCGGCGGGGCCTCGAAGACGTTCAGCGACGCTCGCGAGTCCAACACCACTGCTCCCGCGAAAGTCAGTCCGGGGACCTGTGTGGTCAGCGCCGATTGGTCAGCCAGTCCCTCGAAATCCACGACGATGGGAGCGCTGGACGCCGGCGCGGTTCCGAGCAGCAGAACGGTGGTCAGCAAGGTCGCAAAGGTGGCCCGCATGAATGTATTTCCCGGTCGTGAGGGATGTCTGATGTATGCCGCACGACGCTCTTGCAAGATCGGTGCCTCATCCGGAAATCCCAGGTGATCCGGATACTTGGGCAGTCGCAACTGGGACGACTCGGCCTTGGCAGGGCCGGCTTGTCAGGTGCGGCGACAGGGTGCGCGGGGCTTTCGCGATAGATGCCTTCGATCACGAGCATTCAGACAATCAATTTCATGACGTTGCGCACGCGTACCATGCTCCTCGCCCGAGACGCCCATCGGTGTCTTCCGCCCGGCTAGAAGAGCGTTCGGTCGGTCCGATCCGGTCCCTGTGGAGGGGTGAGCCCATGCGCAAGTCGTCCGTTTCCCTGTTCGTCGCCACGGCCATCGCCGTCGCTTCGCTCGCCTCGTCGCTGCCGGTCGCGGCCGCCGACAAGGCGTCGATGTCCAACGAGTTCTGGTGGCCCGAGAAGCTCGACCTGCGCCCGCTGCGCCAGCATGCGGTCGAGTCGAACCCCTACGGCAAGGACTTCGACTACGCCGCCGAGTTCGCCAAGCTCGACCTCGCGGCCGTCAAGAAGGACATCGCGGCGCTGATGACCCAGTCGCAGCCCTGGTGGCCGGCCGACTACGGGCACTACGGCCCGTTCTTCATCCGCATGGCCTGGCACAGCGCCGGCACCTACCGCATCGCCGACGGCCGCGGCGGCGCCGCGGGCGGCCAGATCCGCTTCGAGCCGCTCAACAGCTGGCCCGACAACGTCAACCTCGACAAGGCCCGCCGCCTGCTCTGGCCCGTGAAGCAGAAGTACGGTCGCGCGCTCTCGTGGGCCGACCTGATGGTGCTGACCGGCAACGTCGCGCTCGAGACCATGGGCTTCAAGACCTTCGGCTTCGCCGGTGGCCGTGCCGACGACTTCGAGGCCGACGTCACCTACTGGGGACCGGAGGACAAGTTCCTGGCCGACGAGCGCTACAGCGGCGACCGCAAGCTCGCCAACCCGCTCGCCGCGGTGCAGATGGGCCTGATCTACGTGAATCCGGAGGGGCCGAACGGCAAGCCGGACCCGCTCGCGGCCGCGCGTGACATCCGCGAGACCTTCGGCCGGATGGCGATGAACGACGAGGAGACCGTCGCGCTGATCGCCGGCGGCCACACCTTCGGCAAGGCGCACGGCGCGCGCAAGCCCGACGAGTGCGTCGGCAAGGAGCCGGCGGCGGCCGGCGTCGAGGAGCAGGGCTTCGGCTGGACCAACAAGTGCGGCAGCGGCAAGGGCGCCGACACCATCACCAGCGGCCTCGAGGGCGCGTGGTCGGCGAACCCGATCCAGTGGACCACCCAGTACCTCGACAACCTGTTCGCGTTCGAGTGGGTGATGACCAAGAGCCCCGCGGGCGCGATCCAGTGGATCCCCGCGAACGGCGCCGGCGCGAACCTCGTGCCGGATGCGCACGTCCCGGGCAAGCGCCATGCGCCGATCATGTTCACGACCGACATCGCGCTGAGGACCGATCCTTCGTACCGGAAGATCTCCGAGCGGTTCCGCAAGAACCCGGACCAGTACGCCGATGCGTTCGCGCGTGCCTGGTTCAAGCTGACCCACCGTGACATGGGCCCGAGCTTCCGCTACGTCGGCTCGGCCGTGCCGAAGGAGACGCTGACCTGGCAGGACGCCGTGCCGGCGGTCGACCACGCGCTGATCGACGAGGCGGACGCCACGCAGCTCAAGGCGAAGATCCTCGCCTCGGGTCTGACGGTGCCGCAGCTGGTGCGCACCGCCTGGGCCTCGGCCGCGAGCTACCGCGGCACCGACCATCGCGGTGGTGCCAACGGCGCGCGGCTGCGGCTCGCGCCGCAGAAGGACTGGGCCGCGAACGATCCGCAGGAGCTCGCCAAGGTGTTGCCGAAGCTCGAGGCGATCCAGAAGGAGTTCAACTCGGGCCTCAAGGGCGGCAAGAAGGTCTCGCTCGCCGACGTGATCGTGCTCGGCGGCGCGGCCGCGATCGAGCAGGCCGCGCGCAACGCCGGCCAGGAGGTCAAGGTGCCGTTCAAGCCGGGCCGCACCGACGCCTCGCAGGCGCAGACCGAGGTCGCGTCGTTCGCGGCGCTCGAGCCGACCGCCGACGGCTTCCGCAACTTCTACGGCGCGAGCAACTGGCTCTCGCCGGCGGATTCGCTGGTCGAGCGCGCCAACCTGCTGACGCTGACGGTGCCGGAGATGACCGTGCTGGTCGGCGGTCTGCGCAGCCTCGACGCCAATGCCGGCGGTGCGCGCCACGGCGTGTTCACCGACCGCCCGGGCACCCTCAGCAACGACTTCTTCGTCAACCTGCTGGACGTGTCGACGCAGTGGGCGAAGTCGGCCCAGGGCGAGGGCATCTACGAGGGTCGCGATCGCGACAGCGGCAAGGTGAAGTGGACCGCGACCCCGGTGGACCTCGTGTTCGGCTCGAACTCCGAGCTGCGCGCGGTCGCCGAGGTGTACGGCGCCAGCGACGGCCGGCAGAAGTTCGTCCAGGACTTCGTCAAGGCCTGGGCGAAGGTGATGGAGCTCGATCGCGCCTGACGGGCGATCGGCGCGGCGCTCCGACGGCGGGGCGCGAGGAGGCGGCGGCGTCGCGAGGCGCCGCCGTCTTCGTTTGTGCGCCCGTCAAAGCGCCGTCAGTGGGGTCGAACGCGCTCGGCGCAGAGCAGGCCTCGAAGTAGGCGGCTCGGGGGCTCTGCAGGCCAGAGCAATCCGGCCCGCGGGCTGATCGGACCTGCTGGAGGGGCGGGAATTGATGCCGGTCTAGCCGTTGCGCAGTGGGCGAGTGCGGTTCGTCCCGAACGTAAGGGCTGTTAAGGTGCTATCCCCAGCGAATTCCGAGTCGCGTACGCATGTATTCCCCTGTTCCCGATGGCTTCGGGCGTCGCGATGCCGCGATCCGCTACGCGGAATCGCTGCCGCCGCCCGCGCTGGCACAGGTCGTACACTGCTTCTGGGAGCTGCGTACGCTGGTGCCGCTCGAGGAGGACTTTCACTACCACGCGCTCCCTGATGCATGCGTGAACCTGCTGCTCGACCAGCGCGATCCCGACATTGCGGGGGTCACCGCGCTGCACACGAAGGCCACGGCCCTCAACCTCGGTCGCACCTTTCACTACGTAGGCGTGCAGCTGTTTCCCGGCGTTTGGCAGGGAGATCGCGACGAGCTGATCGATCGCTACGTCGGCACACCGTATCGCGGGCGGCTACCGCTCGTGGCAACCAGCCGTCGCTGTCTCAGGCAAGACTTCGCGGCCATGGCTCCCGAACTGGCCGCGCTCGTGGAGTGATGCCTAGCCAACAGCGTCGTCGCCCCCAACGCGTTGACGGCGCGCATCCTCGAGCGGCTCGATGAGGTGCGCACCGTGGCCGACATGGCGGCTCTCACGGGCGTTTCCACCCGACAGCTGCAGCGCGCACTGCGGCGATCCACCGGCTTTGCGCCGCACGACCTGCTCAAGGTGCTGCGCGTACAGCAGTCGTTCCGCCGGCACTACCTGGATCTCTACAGCGACCAGGCGCACTTCATTCACGCCTTCCGATCCGCGACCGGGCTGACGCCAACGCAGTATCGCAGGCGATTTGGGCGGTGAGCCGGCGTGCAGTGCGCGCGCGGCCGAGCCCTGTCCGATTTCTACAATACCGCCTCCGCGCGCGCAGCTAGCCTGCCGGCTCCTCTTCAATGCAAGGAGCCCCATATGGCCCGGCCGAACGCCATCGTCTGGTTCGACCTCTACGTCGACGACCTCGCACGGGCGAGCACGTTCTACGAGTCCGTTTTCCAGCGCCCGCTCGAGGTCATGGATGATCCGACCGGCGAGACTGAGATGCGCGCCTTCCCGACGGACATGCAGGCCTACGGGGCCGGCGGCGCGCTGGTCAAGTCGGCGCACGCTCGCCCAGGCATGGGCGGCACGGTGATTTACTTCAGCGTCGAGGACTGCGCCGTAGAGGCTGCGCGCGTCGCTATCGCAGGCGGTACGCTCGTCCGCCCCAAGTTGTCGATCGGGGAGTTTGGTTTCGTCGCGCTCTGCCGGGACACCGAGGGGAACCTCTTCGGGCTCAACTCGAGGCGCTGAACCGGCGGAGCCGGGTTGCTGGCGCGGTCGCACATGATGGTGCCGCCGCCGCGGCAGCGGGGCAGAGCGGATGGCGCTCGATCGAGGACGGGCCGGGAAAGCGGCGGCAATTGGGGAGGGCCGGCGGCCGGATCATCCCGGCTCGCGGGCTGATCGGACACCCGTCGAGCGGTTGCTCTACGGGCGAGCGCTGTTCGTCGCGGGCCAAAGAGCCCTTGAAGGTCCCATCCGCCGTAATCTGTGATTGCTGGCGCCGTTCGTGGCGCGCAAGGCGGGCTGCGCTGCGTGGGAATTCTCGGAGTCCTGGTCTGCGTGACCTACGTCGGCATCGGTGTCGTGGTGCCCTTGTTCCCGTTTTTCGCGACCCGGCTCGGTGTGCCGCCCGAGGCGGTCACGACGGCGATGGCCGTGGTCGCGATCGGCCAACTCGTGTCGACACCGTTCTGGGGATGGGTCAGCGATCGAGTCGGGCGAAAACCGGTGATCATCCTGACCCTGTTGGGCAGTGGCGTGGCCTGGCTGATGCTCGGGTGGGCGGAGTCGCTCGCGAAGCTGCTGGCATCGCGACTGTTGGCAGGGTTGATGAGCGGCATCACTGCGGTCGCCTTCGCGGCCGTCGCGGATGCCGTGGAAGGACCCAAGCGCCCGGCCATCATGGGACGGATCGGCGCCGCGCTCTCGCTCGGATTCATCCTGGGCACGGCGCTCGGTGGCGTGGGCGTTTCGACGCCCGCGGGCGATCCTCGCCGCGTGAGTCCCCCGGGGGAACGGCGTCGAGAAGACTTTCCCTGCCGCAGCCGACCGTGAAGCTCGACTTGAGGCTGACCTCGAGGTGCTCGAACTCTTCTGCGTCGAAGGTCAGCCCTGCGCTCGGCACGACCGCGAGGATCTGCTGCGGTGTGGCTGCGGTCGACGTGACCAGCGCTGCGCTTAGGCTGCAGAGGCATGCTTGCGCCAAGCGAACCGCCGATAGAGCCGCGGTGGCCCTGGATGTCAGCCCGGCGCAGGCCGTGCGCCGAGAGCGTGACTCGCGTTGATCGTGCTCGATGCCTCTGCGGCCCTTGCCTGGCTGTTGAAGCAGCCGGAAAGCGAGCGTATCGCGGCTCGCGTGGTCGCGGCCGATTCATCGTTGCACGCGCCGCACCTGATCGACCTCGAGTTCGTCCATGTCATGCGGCGCTAAGTTGCTGGCGCAGCGATATCTCCGATCCGGGCGGAGCAGGCCTTCGAGGATCCGCCGGCACTCGCGATCGTGCGGCTTCCAATGACGTGTTGCTGCCGCGCATCTGGGCGCTCAGGCCCAGCCTGACCGCCTGCGACGCCGCCTATGTGGCCCTCGCCGAAGCCGTGGGCGCTTCCTCGCTGACCTGCGATGGGAAATGGGCGCGCAGTCGTGGGCACGACGCGAGGATCGAGCTCTTCGAGCCGTGAGTCGAGGAGCGAATCGGCCCAGCTACCGTCGCCGATCAGCGTGTGCCGCCGTCCACGAGACCTTCTAATCTGCCGTCTTGCTGACGCCGACGAAACGCGAGTGAACGTGGGCGACTTCACGCGCCATGACACGCTGACCACCCTGGCGTCGGCAGCGCAAGCGAAGCGCTGCAAATCAAGTCATGGGAACGCGGCTATAGCGGATTCTTGTCGGCCTTGGCGGTCCGCCCACCCAGCTCCACGAAGGCATATCCCACCGAAAAGCGCGGGCCGTCATAGCTCAGGCCGGTGTCGACGCTGGTGAGGCCGACGGTGAGTTGGGGCAGCTCCCACTTCGCGACGTAGTAGTCGAGCGGTGGCTGCGAACCCTGGCGGAAACTCAAGTTGTCGATGCCGGTCGCCTTGCCATACTTGGCGTCCAGGGCCGCGCGGACGTCCTTGATGCTCAGCGCCGGGAAGTAGAACTTGACCAGGGTCACGACGCCATCGGTCACGCGGACCCAGACCCACTTGTCGCCGATGAGCGAGGGGCGCGCGTCGTCCGCATAGATGATCTGCGCATCACCGCCGCTGAACGGCGGCGGTGGCGGCAACGTGCGCAGCTGGCCACTCACGTTGGGGTCGTCGAAGCCGTAGCCTCCCCCGCGCTTGAAGCAACTGCCCGTGGCGGGCGTCTCCTCCGTGTATCGATACATCTGCGACGTGCGCTTGACCAGGAGGCCTTGCTTGCCGACGGGAACCGTGACGATCTCGATGTTGCATTCCCTGACCTTGAGCGGCTGGTTCAGCTGCAGGTCGAAGACGGAAAACATGCGGGAGGCGGAGGTCGACTGGGCCGGGACGACGCCGCTTGCTGCGAGACACAGGCAGGCGGCGGCGAGCGGAGCGCGGCGGCGGATATGTTGCATGAGGTTCCGTGAAGCGCTGGTCATGGGAAGTAGCCGGATCTTAAGCCAGTCCGAAAGGTTCCCGAAACACTCCGCGGGCGGGAGATGCGCGGATGCACGACCCGAGCCGTCGTCGCAGCGAGAAACCCAGGCAGCCTGCGAAGGATCACCCTGCGATCCGCCTAACCGGGCTTCCTGTCGAGCTTGCCGTCGATGGCCCCACCCGGGTCGTGCAACACGTCGGCATGGTACTTCTCGGTCAACTCCAGGAAATACGGCGGGAACTCGCTGGTCTCGGCAATGCGACGGCCGAGACCTCGACCCATGTTCATGCCGTCGATGCCCTCGAACCCCATCCAGGGGGCGAACCCGACCAGGCTCTGGTAAGCGATCGATGTCGGAACGGTCGCCAGCGCCGGGTCGGCGATGTGCTTCAACTGCGCCGTATACGTGGTGTTCTCGTTGTAGCGGAACCGTGGGCCCGCAGCATCGGCCTTGCTGCGGATGCGGATTTCCTCGGTGATCGAAACGTCATCGCCGATCCGCACGGGCGAGCGGAACCGATGGCCGAAGTCCAGCGCCGCAATGCGCGCCACGTCGATCGGCGACAGTCCTTCTGCCTCGATCTCGACCGGGCCCATGAGGCTGCGCGTCTGCGGCACCTTCACGGTCTTGTTCGTGTACGGATTGGTCCAGCTCTCCAGCAGCTTGCCCGTCGAGAGGTCCGTGAAGTACGCGATCTCGAACGCGCGCGCTTCATATGACGTGTCGCTCGACTTCCGATGGCGACTGAACGTCGCTGCCAGAAGGCCGAACATTGGCGTGGCCGAGCCATCGACCACCGCATAACGCATGCCCGTGACGTAGCCCATGCAGATGCGACCATCCGTCGCGCCGCGCATCTTCATGATCGCGTCGAGCCGGAACGCAGGGTCCGCGGTATCGACCTCGACCGCTGCCGCAGCCGCATGCGGGAACCGCGTCGCCGCCGCCGCTCCGACCATCGAACGCACCACGTCGCGTCGCGTGACCATCATCTGCAGTACCCCGCCCGTTCGGGTTGCACCGGTACCGACCTGCCACCACAGACATCCGCCGAGGTCGCCCCTCGGCTGGAGACTCGCGGGGCCGTCGCGGGCGATTGCACCCGCTGACCGGTTGGACCAATACTGCCGCGCGTCCCCGGCCCCCGGAAAGCCCCGCCGATGATCGAGCGTGCGTTCGTCCCCCCGTCCGAAGGACCGATGCACCAGCGTCGCGCGGTGCGCGACGTGCCGCAGGCCCTCGACCCCCGTTCCAGGCCCGACAGGGTCGCGTTCCTCGCCCCGGAGGCGGCGTGAGCACCTCGGCGCCTGCAGCCGGCCCGGCGCCCGCCGCGATCGACCCGGTCGCCGCCGCACAGCGCCTGAGCATCGCCACCTGCCTCGGCTTCGGCGTCGGCACGGTCGGCGTCTCGATCATGCTGAACGCGGTGACGCCGTACTTCCCTGCGTTCATGTCGACGGTGCTCGGACAGTCGCCGGCGCTCGCCGGTACCCTGCTGACGGTCTCCAAGCTCTACGACGCGGTGGCCGACGTCGTCATCGGCCGGATGAGCGACCGCACGCGCTCGCGTTGGGGTCGCCGCCGCCCCTACCTGCTGGTCGGTGCGCTGGTCTCGGCGGTGTCGTTCCTGATGCTGTTCGTGCCGCCGCGGCTCGACGACTTCTGGCTGCTGGCGTACATGTCGGCCGGCCTCGTGGTGTACTCGACCGGCTATTCGCTGTTCAACGTGCCCTACATGGCGATGCCCTCGGAGATGACCGACGGCTACCACGAACGCACGCGCCTGCTCGGCTACCGCATGGTGTTCGTGTCGATCGGGCAGCTGCTCTCGGGAGCGGGCACCGCGGCGCTGATCCAGCGGGGCGGCGGCGGCGCCGACGGCTATGCGCTGATGGGCCTGGTGATGTCGCTGATCATCTTCGGTGCGATGACCGCGGCGTTCTTCGGCACCGCCCGGGCGCGCGTCATCGAGCGCTCCCATGCGCCGGCGCGCCTGCCGGGCGGGCAGCTCGCGCTGCTCTGGAGGAACAGGCCGTTCGTGCTGCTCGCCGCGGCGAAGGTATTCCAGTTCTTCGGCTTCGCGAGCATCGCGGTGACCGGCCTGCTGTTCCTGCTGAACGTGGTCCACGTCGGCTACGCGGGCCAGGCCCAGCTCGCGCTCTGCCAGAACCTCTTCACCTTCGTCAGCCTGCCCTTCTGGGTCAGGGCGGGGCGCGTGATCGGCAAGCGCAACACCTACCTGGCCGGTGTCGCGCTGTTCGTGCTCGGAGCACTCAGCTGGCTGAGCGCCGGGCCCGGCATCACGACCCTCGGCATCTGGCTGCGCGGCATTCCGTCGGGGCTCGGCGCCGGGGCGATGCTGCTGATGGCGATCTCGATGCTCGCCGACACGATGGCCTACGACCGCCGGCTCACCGGGCTGCATCGCGAGGGGCTGCTGTCGGCGGTCATCGCGGTGCTCGAGAAGACCTCGTTCGCCCTCGGCGCAGCCCTGATCGGCGTGATGCTGACGGCCGCGAAGTACGTGCCCACCACCGGCGGCGCGCTGGCCGCGCAGCCCGCGAGCGCGGTGCGCGCGCTCTACCTGACGTTCTCGGTGATCCCCGCGGCGATCTTCTCGCTGAACCTGCTCTGCATCTGGTTCTACGACCTCGACGAGAAGAAGCTGCAGGACGATCCGGCCTGAGCGCGGCGCCGAAGATGCCCTGGCTCCCGCCGCGATGAGCGGTCCCGACCCCGACCGCAGCGCCGGCGCCGGCGCCGCGCCGGAGCGCGCGATCGCCGCGGCGGTCGCCGCGCTGTCGCTCGCGGCACTCGCGAGCGGCATCTCGCAGCGCGCGATGGACCCGCTGCTGCCGCGCCTCGCCGCGGACTTCGGTGCCTCGATCGCCACGGTGGCCGGCGTGATCACGGCGTTCACGATCGGCTACGCGGCCGCGCAGCCGCTGTTCGGCCCGGTCGGGGATCGCTACGGCAAGTACCGCGTGATCTCCTGGAGCGGCGCCGCCTGCGCGCTCGCCGCGGCGGCGTGCGCCCTGGCACCCGACCTGCCGTCGCTGCTCGGGGCGCGCCTGCTCGCCGGCGCGACCGCCGCCGCGATCATCCCGCTGGCGATGGCCTGGATCGGCGACGTGGTGCCCTACGAGCGTCGCCAGCCCGTGCTGGCCCGCTTCCTGATCGGCCAGATCTGCGGCGTGGCCGCCGGCCAGCTGGTCGGCGGGCTGTCGGCGGACTACCTCGGGCGCCGCGCGCCGTTCGCGCTCGCCGCCGTGCTGTTCGCCGCCTGCACCGCGCTGCTGCTGCGGATGCGCCGTGGCCTGCCGGCCGCCGCGCTCGCGACCCGCCAGCTGGAGGGGGGCCACGGCCTCGCCCACGTGGCGCGCGAGTACGCCGAGGTGCTGCGCCTGCCGTGGGCCCGCGTGGTGCTCGCGATCACCTGCCTCGAGGGGGCGCTGGTGTTCGGCGCGTTCGCGTTCTTCGCGTCGCACCTGCACGCGGCGCTCGGGGTGTCGCTGGCCGCCGCCGGCGTGCTGGTGATGCCGTTCGCGCTCGGCGGGCTGGTATTCGCACTCTCGACCCGCGCGCTGCTCGGGCGGCTCGGCGAGCTCGGGCTCGCGCGTGGTGGTGGCGCACTGATGCTCGTGGCCGCGCTGCTGACCGCGTTCGTGCCGGGCGTGCCGCTGGCGGCGCTCGCCTGCTTCCTGATGGGCCTCGGCTTCTACATGCTGCACAACACGCTGCAGACCAACGCGACGCAGATGGCGCCCGAGCGCCGCGGCGCCGCGGTCTCGGCGTTCGCGCTCAGCTACTTCCTGGGACAGTCGCTCGGCGTCTCGCTGGCCGGCTGGGCCGTGTCGCGCGTGGGCGCGGCCCCGACCATCGCAGTCGCCGGTGTCGGCATCGCGTGCGTGGGGCTCGAGTTCGCGCGCCGCCGGCGACGCCTGGAGCCCGGCCGGTGACGACGGCGGCATCGCCCATCCTCCGGGCTGTCCGTGCGGCGCCGTGCAGTGTGGGCGGACGCCGGCGGTTTATGCTGCGCCGACCCCACGAGCAGCGAGGCCGCATGTCCGTCACAGCCTATCGTTCCGTCACCGTCGGCGTGTCCGACCTCGACCGCGCCCTGCGCCTGTTCCGCGACGTCATGGCGCTGCGAGTCGAGCACGAGGGCCCGGTGGCGCGCGACTGGCTGGACGCCTGGCGGCTCGCGTCCGGGGTGACGGCTCGTGCGGCGCTGCTGTCCTGCAAGGGCTATCCCTTCGGCATGCTGAGGCTGGTCGAGTACTCGCCGCGGCCCACGGTGCGGGTGCGCCACGATTTCGGGGCCGAGGCGCCGGACTCGCCGCTCGCGGTGGGCCCGAAGGCCATCGACTTCTACGTCGCCGACCCGATCCTGCCCTGGCTAGAGCGCGTGACGCGCGAGGGCTACGTCGCGCGTTCCGCGCCGCGGCGCCACGTCGTCGGCCCGAGCGAGAGCGAGGAAGTGGTCATCAGCGGGCCCGACGAGCTGCCGGTGCTGCTGATGGTGGGCCACCGGCACGCGTCGACGTCGCTGCGCCCCGGCTCGCCCGATGGCCCGTTCAGCGAGGTCGCGACCTCCTCGGTGGTCTGCGGCGAGCTGGCCGCGTCGCGCCGCTTCTACGGCGAGGGCCTGGGCCTCGTGCCGGTCAACGACGCGGAGACTCCCGACCGGTTCCGCGACCTGGTCGACGAGCTGGTCGACGCGCCGCGCGGCACGCGGGTCCACTTCCTGCTCTACGCCCAGCGCGGCGAGGCGAGCGGCAAGACGCTGCTGCTGAACTTCCCCGGCCTCGACGCCGGGCGGCTCGCGGGCCGCATGCAGCCCGGTCATCTCGGCTTCTCGCTGTTCCACCACGACTGCGACGACGTCGATGCGCTGGCACGGCGCCTGCCTGGCCTCGGCGGCACGATCGTGACGCCGCCTGTCGTGGTCACCACCGACCGTGGGCCGCGGCGCGTGCTGCTGGTACGCGGACCCAACGAGGAGATGCTGGAGTTGTCATCGCCTGCCTGAGCGGCGGCGACGAAAGACGGCGTCGATCGTCGCGATGGGATTCTGCCTATACAGGCGGCCGGCGCGCGGCAGTACATTAGTGGCCCGAAGACCCCGCATTCGCCAGGAGTACGCAAGATGAAGTCCCCCGCCGCCCCCGCGATCGACATCGGGATCCCGACCAAGAGCCGCAAGCAGATCGCCGACGGGCTCTCCCGGCTGCTCGCCGATACCTACTCCCTCTATCTGAAGACCCACGCGTTCCACTGGAACGTGGAGGGCCCGATGTTCAACACGCTGCACGACATGTTCATGGTGCAGTACACCGAGCTGTGGAACGCGCTCGACCTGATCGCCGAGCGCATCCGTGCGCTCGGCTTCCCGGCGCCCGGCACCTACACCGAGCTCGGCAAGCTGACCTCGATCGAGGAATCGCCAGGGCAGCCCGAGGCGCTGAAGATGGTGGAGCTCCTGGTCAAGGGCCACGAGGCCGTCGCGCGCAGTGCGCGTGCGGTGTTCCCGGCTGCCGAGGAGGCGAGCGACGAGGCCACGGCGGACCTGCTGACCCAGCGTCTCCAGGTGCACGAGAAGACCGCCTGGATGCTGCGCAGCCTGCTGCGTTGACGCGGGCCGACCAGTGGGCCCGGGGTCCGGGCCGCCTCGCGGGCAGGCTGTCGTTGCGCTGCGGGGCCGGCCCATCCTCGTGGCGGACGGGGGGCGGCGGGAAGTTGGCCGCCCCGGCAGCGCCCGGTAACGTTTCGCCGGGTTGACCGAGTGGTCACCCGGGCCGCTCGGCGGCGGGGAGGAGGCGTCATGCTCGAGAAGCTCTATCGCAAGCCGTGGGTCGGCTTGCTCGGCCTTGCCGTCGGGTTCCTCACCCAGCCCCTCGGCCACACCGCCTACAAGGTGCTGGAGGCCGCCTTCGGCGAGCAGGTCTACTGGGCGGCCGGCGTCACCGGCGTCGTGGGCCTGGTGATCATCGCGCGTGGTCTCAAGCAGGAGGAGCTCAAGGCCACCTGGATGGGCATGCTCGGCGGCTGGATCCTGTGGATCGGCTGGTTCGAGTACGCGTTCAAGTTCTTCTCGGTGCTCTACGACGTGCCCGGCTTCGCCGTCGAGCCGCAGGTGCAGGGCGGCTACGTCGCGGCGCCGCAGGCGAACGTCCTGCAGTCCACCGTCAGCATCATGCTCGCGCTGCTGCTGGTCTATGGCCTCTTCAACCTGCAGACGAAGTGCAACTTCATGCGCTTCTTCCACCGCAACCTGAAGCTCTCGCCGGGCATGCCGACGCCCGACAACAGGCGCAGCTTCGCGCGCATCACGGCGATGGAGCAGCTGTTCGTCACCTGGTTCTGCTACCAGT
Source organism: Steroidobacteraceae bacterium (assembly GCA_025458905.1). Classification (GTDB taxonomy): domain Bacteria; phylum Pseudomonadota; class Gammaproteobacteria; order Steroidobacterales; family Steroidobacteraceae; genus UBA964. The sequence continues at coordinate 75,727 of JALORN010000001.1, read as the reverse complement.
TCTGGCTCTACGCGATCTATTTCGGGACGCGCGGCGTAGGCATGCAGGTGGTGATGACGCTGTACGCCCTGTGGACGGCCTGGGCGGCCTACCTGGTGTACAAGTGCACCCAGCAGATCCGCGTCGCCGCGGCGCTGCGCTATGGCATCGGCGCCGGCATCGTGCTCTGGGGCTCCGCGGAGATGCCGGCGCACTTCGGCGCGTATCGCGAGTACTGGCTCTATCCGCTCGAGTTCCCGGTGTTCAACGCGATCCTCACCGCGCTGTTCGTCGCCGGCCTCGTGGTGATCGCCAACCGGCCTGCGCGCCCGTCGCAGCTCGCGCCGTCGTCGCCTGCGGGGCGGCCGGCCACGGGGGGCTGAAGCCGCGCGCCGTCCTCCGGTATGCTCGTCGCCCTCCCGAGAAGAGGTCCCGAGATGAGCATCCGCAGAATCGAGTCCGGCGCGAGAATGTCCCAGGCCGTGGTCGCCAACGGCGTCGTCTACCTCGCCGGGCAGGTCGCGGGCGACACCTCGGCCGACGTCGAGGGCCAGACCCGGCAGGTGCTCGCCGAGATCGACCGCCTGCTCGCGCTCGCCGGCTCGGACAAGCGCCGCATCCTCACCGCCAACGTCTACCTCGCCGACATCGGCACCTTCGCCGAGATGAACCGCGCCTGGGACGCCTGGGTGGCCGCCGACGCCAAGCCCGCGCGCGCGACCACCGAGGCGAAGCTCGCCACGCCGGCCTACCGCGTCGAGATCCAGGTCACCGCGCTCGCCGGCTGAGGCCCTCCATGGCAGACGTGCTCGAGACGATCCTGCAGCGCAGCTCCGCCACCCGGCTGGCCGAGCCGGCGCCCGACCGCGCGCAGCTCGAGACCCTGCTGCGCGCTGCGGCGCGCGCCCCCGACCACGGTCGGCTCGCGCCCTGGCGCTTCGTGGTCCTGCAGGGCGAGGCGCGCGGCGTGCTCGGCGAGGCCATGGCCGAGGTGATGCGCCAGCGCACGCCGGACGCCGCGCCCGAGGTGCTCGAAGGCGAGCGCCGCAAGGCGCTGCGTGCGCCGGTCGTCGTCGCGGTCGCGGCGGCGGCGCGACCGCATCCGAAGATCCCGGAGGTCGAGCAGCTCGCGGCGGTCGCCGCCGGCATCGAGAACATGGTACTGGCCGCCCAGGCGATGGGCTTCGGCTCGATGTGGAAGACCGGCGCCGCCGCCTACAGCGCCGTCACCAAGCGCGCGCTCGGCCTCGACGAAGCCGACCAGATCCTCGGCTTCGTCTATCTCGGCACGCCCCTCGCGCGCGCGCCGGTTCGACCTGCCGAGATCGACGCGGTCACCCGCTGGCTCTGACGTCGGGCTCCGCCTGGCCATGGACACCCCACCCGGGATCGCAGCGACGACCCGGGTCTGCGTGGTCGGCGCCGGCGCGATCGGCGGCTACCTCGCCTCGCGGCTCGTCACCGTGCCCGGCATCGCGCTGCGCGTACTGGCGCGGGGTGCGCAGCTCGAGGCGATCCGCGCCCGCGGCCTGCGCGTGCTCGAGGACGGGAAGGAACTGCGGGTGCCGCTCGCCTGCGACGACGATCCGCGGCGGCTCGGCGAGCAGGACGTGCTGGTCGTCGCCCTCAAGGCCCACGCCCTCGTCGAGGCCGCGCCGACGCTGGCGCCGCTCGTCGGCCCGCGCACCACGATCGTGCCGGCGATCAACGGCGTGCCCTGGTGGTTCCTCGAGGGCTGCGGCGGAGCGCTCGCCGGCCAGCGCCTGGCGAGCGTCGACCCGCGCGGCGAGATCGCGCGCGTGCTGCCCTCCGCGCAGGTGCTCGGCTGCGTGCTGCACATGGCCTCCGCGCAGGGCGCACCGGGCGTCATCCACAAGGGCGCCGGTCGGCTGGTCGTGCTCGGCCTGCCCGAGGGTCCGGGCGCGGATGCTCGCAGGATCCGCGCCGCCGAGGCGATCGCCGGCCTCTTCGAGAGGGCCGGCCTCGAGGTGCAGCGCAGCGCGCGCATCTGCGACGAGGTCTGGCTGAAGCTCTGGGGCAACATGACCCTGAACCCGATCAGCGCACTGACCCGCTCCACCAGCGACGCGATCCTCGACGACCCACTGACTGCGCGGCTGATGCACGAAGTGATGCGCGAGGCGGCGCGGATCGGCGAGGTGCTCGGCATCCGGCTGCCGATCACCCCGGAGCAGCGCTCCGCGATGACCCGCAAGCTGGGCCGCTTCAGGTCGTCGATGCTGCAGGACCTCGACGCCGGGCGGCGGCTCGAGGTCGACGCGCTGGTCGGCGCGCCCTGGGAGATCGCGCAGCTCGCCGGTCTGGAGACGCCCTGGCTCGGCATGGTGCTCGGGCTGGCGCGGCAGCTCGCCGCGAACGTGGCGTCGCAGGACGGCGTGAACGCCTGACGCCGCGCGCGTCCGGCCGGTGCGGCGCCTCAGGCGAGCGGCGTGGCGCTCACCAGCAGCCCGTTCTCGTCGGCGTACAGCCAATGGCCCGGGGTGAAGGTCACGCCGGCGAAGCGCACCGGCACGTCGAGCTCGCCCAGGCCCTTCTTCTGCGGCGGTCGCGGGATCACGCCGACCGCGCGCACCGCGACCGGCATGGTCGCGAGCACCTCGACGTCGCGCACGGCGCCGTAGACGACGACCCCCGCCCAGCCATTCTCGAGCATCAGTGCACCGAGCTTGTCGCCGACCAGCGCGTGGCGCAGCGAGCCGCCACCGTCGACGACGAGCACGTGGCCGGCGCCCGGGGTCTGCAACGTCGCGCGGGCGAGGGCATTGTCCTCGTGGCACTTGATCGTACGGATCGGCCCGTGGAAGGCGCGCCTCGCGCCGAAGTCGCGGAACAGGGGCTCTGCGACCTGGACCAGGTCCGCGTGCGCGTCGCAAAGGTCGGGCAGGCTGCGGGTCGTCATGGTCAGGGTTCTCCGTCTATGGTATCCATTCGAGCCGCACTCGGACGAACCCGGGCAATCGAAGGACGGCGACCATGATACTGATTACCGGCGCGACCGGCAGGACGGGCAGCCAGGCAGCGAAGCTGCTGGCGCAGAAGGGCGAGAAGGTGCGGGCGCTGGTCCGCGACCCCGCGAAGGCCGCGGCCCTGCAGGCCGCCGGCGTCGAGATCGCCGTCGGCGACGCAGGCGACGCGGCGTCGGTGCGGGCCGCGCTGCGTGGCGTCGACCGCATCGCCATCATCCTGCCCAATGGCGAGAAGCAGCTCGAATACGAGAAACAGCTCGCGAGCCTCGCGGCCGAGTCGGGGGTGAAGCACATCCTCAAGGTCTCGTCGATGGAATCGCACGCCGGGGCGCCGAACCCGACCCATGCCGCGCACTGGGACAGCGAGCAGCACATCAAGTCGCTCGGCGTGCCCTGGACGATGGTGCGCCCGAGCTTCTTCATGCAGAACTTCCTCGCCAACGCCGGCACCATCAAGGCGGAGGGCAAGTTCTACTATCCGTTCGGCGAGAACGGCGGCGCCGTCATGATGGATGCGCGCGACGTCGGATACTTCATCGCGCACGTGTTCACCACGCCGGGGCACGACGACAAGAGCTACGACATCACCAGTGGCGACCGGCTCACCATGCGGGAGGCTGCCGAGGTCATCTCGCGGGCCCTGGGCCGCAAGGTCGAGTACGTGCCGCAGGATCCGGCGGAGTTCCGTGCCCACCTCGCCCGCTTCATCAAGAGCCCGTGGCACCTCGATGCCGTCTGCGACATCTTCCGCGAGATCGCCAACGGCTACATGACCCACACGACCACCACGTTCGAGGACGTGACCGGTCGCAAGCCCGTGAGCCTCGAGGGCTTCATCCGCGACCACGCGGCGGCGTTCCGCGCCTGAGGAAGCCCGAGTCCATGCCCGCGCCGACCGAAGCGCAGTCCCCGGGGAGTCGCCGACCATGAAGACCCGTGCCGCCGTCGCCTGGAAGGCCGGAGCGCCGCTCGAGGTCACGGACGTCGACCTCGACGGCCCACGCTTCGGCGAGGTGCTGGTCGAGATCCGGGCCACCGGCGTCTGCCACACCGACGAGTTCACGCGCTCGGGCGCCGATCCCGAGGGCCTGTTCCCGGTGATCTTCGGCCACGAGGGTGCGGGCGTCGTGGTCGACGTCGGTCCCGGCGTGAGGTCGTTGCGCAAGGGCGATCACGTGATCCCGCTGTACACGCCCGAGTGCCGCGAGTGCAAGAGCTGCACCTCGCGCAAGACCAACCTCTGCACCGCGATCCGCTCGACCCAGGGCCAGGGCGTGATGCCCGACGGTACCAGCCGCTTCTCGATCGGCGGCGGGAAGGTCCACCACTACATGGGCTGCAGCACCTTCTCGCACCACACGGTGCTGCCCGAGATCGCGGTCGCGAAGATCCGCGAGGACGCGCCGTTCGACAAGGTCTGCTACATCGGCTGTGGCGTCACCACCGGCATCGGCGCCGTGATCAACACCGCGAAGGTCGAGCCGGGCGCGAACGTCGTGGTGTTCGGCCTCGGCGGCATCGGCCTGAACGTGATCCAGGGCGCGCGCATGGCCGGCGCCAACATGATCGTCGGCGTCGACATCAACCCGCAGCGCAAGGCGCTCGCCGAGCGCTTCGGCATGACTCACTTCGTCGACCCGAAGGAACTGCAGGGCGACCTCGTGCCCCACCTCGTGAACCTCACCGGCGGCGGCGCCGACTACAGCTTCGAGTGCGTCGGCAACGTCGAGCTGATGCGCCAGGCGCTCGAGTGCTGCCATCGCGGCTGGGGCGAGTCGATCATCATCGGCGTCGCGGGCGCGGGCCAGGAGATCCGCACGCGGCCGTTCCAGCTGGTCACCGGCCGCGTCTGGAAGGGCACGGCCTTCGGCGGCGCGCGCGGCCGCACCGACGTGCCGAGGATCGTCGACTGGTACATGGACGGCAAGATCGAGATCGACCCCCTGATCACCCACGTGATGCCGCTCGCGAGGATCAACGACGCCTTCGACCTGATGCATTCGGGCGAGTCGATCCGCAGCGTCGTCACCTTCTGAGCGCCCGCATGGCGATCCGCACCCTCGGCGAGCACGCCTGCCACGGCGGCGTCCAGGGGTTCTACTCGCACGAGTCACGGGCCTGCGCCGCGGAGATGCGCTTCTCGGTCTACCGGCCACCGCAGGCACGGGAGGGTCCGGTGCCCGTGCTCTGGTACCTCTCCGGCCTGACCTGCACCGAGGAGACCTTCCCGATCAAGGCGGGAGCGCAGCGCTTCGCCGCGCAGCACGGCCTGATGCTGGTGGCGCCGGACACGAGCCCCCGGGTGCGCCTGCCGGGCGACGATGCGGCCTGGGACTTCGGCCTCGGTGCCGGGTTCTACGTCGACGCGACCGTCGCTCCGTGGTCGGCGCACTACCGCACGTACAGCTGGGTCACGGCGGAGTTGCGCGAACTGGTCGGCGCGCTCTTCCCGGCCGAAGTCTCGCGCCAGGGCATCATGGGACACTCGATGGGCGGGCACGGCGCATTGACGCTCGGCCTGCGCCATCCCGACCTCTATCTCTCGGTGTCGGCGTTCGCGCCGATCGTGGCGCCAAGCCAGGTACCCTGGGGGCAGAAGGCGCTCCAGGGCTATCTCGGCGACGACCCGACCGCATGGCGGGAGCACGACGCCACTGCGCTGGTCGCACGCCGCCCGCGACGGGACACGATCCGGATCGACCAGGGTACCGCGGATGCCTTCCTGGCGAAGCAGCTACGGCCGGAGCTCTTCCTGGAGGCGGCCGAAGCGGCGGGCCAGCGCGTCGAGTATCACGCGCGCGACGGCTACGACCACGGCTACTTCTTCATCCAGACGTTCATCGCCGAGCACCTGGCCTTCCACGCGCAGCAGCTCGTGCCCTGAACCCGGAGCGCGGCGGCTCAGTCCGGCGCGCGCGGCGTGCGCGCTGCACCCGGCCGCACGGCCAGCGGGTCGACCGGGCCGTCGGCGCGCTCGCGGTGATGCAGCATCTGTTCGGTCCCGCCCTCCGGCCCCGGCGCCTCGCCGCGCCGCTTCTGGCTGCGGCGCACGCTGAAGAATTGCCACAGCCCGAAGGCAAGGGCGATGGCGATCGTGACCAGCGCCAGCGTGAAGGTCAGTTCGTTGCGATCCATGCGAGGCACCTCGTCCAAAACCCGACTCTAGGGATCGGGGGGCGGACCGCCGAGCGGTCGAGGGCGCCTGCCCCGGTCGGTGGGCGCTTACCCGTGCGTCGCGGCCCATGGGCCCTCGTGGCACGCGACGGGGCGCGTGCCCGCGGACGCGCGCCCGCGACGCTCGTAACGGTCACCGTTACACCCGCTGCCTGCCACCCGGGCGTGTAACGCCCACCGTTACACCCGCGGAAGCTCTGCGTGCAGTACGTATAGGCGCGTCTCGCCCGCGAAACCTAGCGTCGCTCCACTCCGGTCCTGGAGTGGGGGGGCGACGATGGAGACGTTCTACGAGGTGCTGCGGCGCCAGGGGATCACCCGACGCAGCTTCATGAAATTCTGCAGCCTGACGGCGACCTCGCTGGGCCTCGGCTCCGCCTTCACCGGGAAGATCGCCCATGCGCTCGAGACCAAGCCGCGCACCCCGGTGCTGTGGATGCATGGCCTGGAGTGCACCTGCTGCTCGGAGTCCTTCATCCGCTCGGCGCACCCGCTGGCGCAGGACGTCGTGCTGTCGATGCTCTCGCTCGACTACGACGACACGCTGATGGCCTCGGCGGGCGCCGACGCGCAGGCGATCCTCGAGGAGATCCAGCAGAAGTACAAGGGCAACTACATCCTCGCGGTCGAGGGGAACCCGCCGCTCAACGAGGACGGCATGTTCTGCATCACCGCGGGCAAGCCGTTCGTCGAGGAGCTGAAGCGCGTGGCGAGCGACGCCAAGATGGTGATCGCCTGGGGCGCCTGCGCGTCCTACGGCTGCGTACAGGCCGCGAAGCCGAACCCGACCCAGGCGACGCCGATCCACAAGGTGATCACCGACAAGCCGATCGTGCGCGTGCCGGGCTGCCCGCCGATCGCCGAGGTGATGACCGCGGTGGTCACCTACATGCTGACCTTCGACCGGCTGCCGGAGCTCGACCGCACCGGGCGGCCGAAGATGTTCTATGGGCAGCGCATCCACGACAAGTGCTACCGCCGGCCGCACTTCGACGCGGGCCAGTTCGTCGAGCAGTGGGACGACGAGGGCGCGCGCAAGGGCTACTGCCTCTACAAGGTCGGGTGCAAGGGCCCGACCACCTACAACGCCTGCTCCACCGTGCGCTGGAACGAGGGCGTGTCCTTCCCGATCGGCTCGGGCCACGGCTGCATCGGCTGCTCCGAGGACGGCTTCTGGGACAAGGGCTCGTTCTACGACCGCCTGACCTCGATACACCAGTTCGGCATCGAGTCGAACGCGGACCAGGTCGGCGGCACGGTCGCGGCCGTCGCCGGTACCGCGGTGGCGGTGCATGCGGGCCTCACGGCCCTGAAGCGCTCGCGGGTCGACCACGACAAGGAATTCCCGGTGCGCGAGGGTGGCAACGGGCAGTGGGGCAAGTGAGATGAGCTACGAGACCCAGGGCTTCAAGCTCGACGACTCCGGCAAGCGCGTCGTCGTCGACCCGGTCACGCGGATCGAGGGCCACATGCGGGTCGAGGTGAACCTCGACTCGCAGAACGTGATCCGCAACGCGGTCTCCACCGGCACCATGTGGCGCGGCCTCGAGGTGATCCTCAAGGGCCGCGACCCGCGCGACGCCTGGGCGTTCACCGAGCGCATCTGCGGCGTCTGCACCGGCACGCACGCACTGACCTCGGTGCGCGCGGTCGAGAATGCGCTCGGCATCCAGATCCCCGAGAACGCCAACACCATCCGCAACATCATGCAGCTGACGCTGCAGGCGCACGATCACCTGGTGCACTTCTACCACCTGCACGCGCTCGACTGGGTCGACGTGGTCTCGGCGCTGAAGGCCGACCCCAAGGCGACCGCGGAACTGGCGCAGGGCATCTCGAGCTGGGGCATGTCCTCCACCGGGTACTTCCGCGACCTGCAGAACCGGCTGCAGAAATTCGTCGAGTCGGGGCAGCTCGGCCCGTTCATGAACGGCTACTGGGGCAATCCCGCCTACAAGCTGCCCGCCGAGGCGAACCTGATGGCGGTCGCGCACTACCTGCAGGCGCTCGACTTCCAGAAGGAGATCGTCAAGATCCACACGATCTTCGGCGGCAAGAACCCGCACCCGAACTGGCTGGTCGGCGGCGTGCCCTGCCCGATCAACGTGCACGACACGGGCGCCGTCGGCGCGATCAACATGGAGCGCCTGAACCTGGTCTCCTCGATCATCGACCAGACGATCGAGTTCATCGACAAGGTCTACATCCCGGACCTGCTGGCGATCGCCTCGTTCTACAAGGACTGGCTGTACGGCGGCGGGCTGTCCAGCCAGTGCGTGCTCTCCTACGGCGACATCCCCGACAAGGCGAACGACTACTCGGCTGCCAACCTGATGCTGCCGCGCGGCGCGATCACCGGCGGCGACCTGTCGAGGATCCAGGAAGTGGACCTCGCGGACCCGGAGCAGATCCAGGAGTTCGTCGACCACTCCTGGTACACCTATCCAGACGGGGTCAAGGGCCTGCACCCGTACGACGGCGTCACCAACGCGAAATTCGAGCTCGGGCCGAAGCTCAAGGGCACGAAGACCAACATCCAGGAGATCGACGAGGGCGGCAAGTACTCGTGGATCAAGGCGCCGCGCTGGCGCGGCCACGCGATGGAGGTCGGGCCGCTGGCTCGCTACATCATCGGCTACGCGCAGAACAAGGCGGAATTCAAGGAGCCGGTCGAGAAGGTCCTGAAGACCCTCGACGTGCCGGTGACCGCGCTGTTCTCGACGCTCGGACGCACGGCCGCGCGCGGGCTGGAGGCGAGCTGGGCGGCGCACAAGATGCGCTACTTCATGGACAAGCTGATGGCCAACATCAAGGCCGGCGACAGCTCGACCGCGAACGTCGAGAAATGGGATCCGAAGAGCTGGCCGGCCACGGCCCGGGGCGTCGGCTTCACCGAGGCGCCGCGTGGCGCGCTCGGCCACTGGCTGACGATCAAGGACGGCAGGATCGACAACTACCAGGCCATCGTGCCGACCACCTGGAACGGCTCGCCGCGCGACGCCCAGGGCCAGATCGGCGCGTTCGAGGCCTCACTGATGAACACCCCGCTCGCGGTCGCGAACCAGCCGCTCGAGATCCTGCGCACGCTCCACTCGTTCGACCCCTGCCTCGCGTGCTCGACGCACGTGATGGCGCCGGACGGCGCGGAGATGACCCGGGTCACGGTGCGCTGAGGGGAGGGCAGGCCGATGCTGCAGTACGGTGAGAGGCAGGACGCGGCGCGCTCCGCGACGGTCAAGTCGATCTACGTCTACGAGGCGCCGGTGCGGCTCTGGCACTGGGTGAACGCGCTCGCGATCACAGTGCTCGCCGTGACCGGCTACTTCATCGGCAGCCCGCTGCCGACCATGTCGGGCGAGGCGTCCGATCACTTCGTGATGGGCTACATCCGGTTCGCGCACTTCGCGGCCGGGTACGTCGTCGCGATCGGCCTGCTGGTGCGAATCTACTGGGCGTTCGTCGGCAACGCCTACGCGCGCGAGCTCTTCCTGCCGCCGTTCTTCACCGGGCAGTGGTGGCGCGAACTGCTGCACGAGATCCGCTGGTACGCGTTCCTGGCGCCCTATCCGCTGAAGTACGCCGGGCACAACCCGCTCGCCCAGCTGATGATGTTCATGTTCTTCGTCGTCGGCGTGGTCTTCATGATCGTGACCGGCTTCGCGCTCTACGGCGAGGGGCTCGGGCAGGGCAGCTGGGCGGACACGATGTTCGGCTGGGTGATCCCGCTGTTCGGGCAGAGCCAGGACGTGCACACCTGGCACCACCTGGGCATGTGGGCGATGGCGACCTTCGTGATCCTGCACGTCTACGCCGCGATCCGCGAGGACGTGGCGTCGCGCCAGAGCCTCGTGAGCACGATGGTCAGTGGTTTCCGCATGTTCAAGGACTGAGGACGCGGCTACGCTGGAGACTTCCGCCATGGAGGCGTCCGCATGATCCCGTCCTCGCCGCGCGAGCGGGCGAGCCTGCGCCGCAGCGCCGGGCGCCGGCCGATGCACCCGGGCGCGTTCCTCGAGACGCGCTTCCTGCGCCCGCTGAAGCTGTCGCAGCAGGACCTCGCCGACGCGATCGGCGTCTCGCGGCGGCGCATCAACGAGATCGTGAACGGCCGGCGCGGCGTCACGGCCGACACCGCGCTGCGGCTCGGCCTGTACTTCAAGACCGAGCCGGAGATGTGGCTGCGCATGCAGGTCGCGTTCGACATGCACAACGCGCGCCAGCTGCTGATGAAGTCTTCCTGAGGGCGCCCCTGCGGAAACTACGCATTCTGGCGATGTAACGGGCATCGTTACAGTCGGCCGGAAGTTGGTTGCAGGGGGCAACCATGGCGACGCTGGTACTCGGGATCGGCAACCTGCTGTGGGCGGACGAGGGCTTCGGCGTGCGCTGCGTGGAGCGCTTCGCCGCGGAGTTCGCGCCGCATCCCGGCGTCGAGGTCGTGGACGGCGGCACCCAGGGGCTCTACCTGCTGCCCCAGGTGCAGGCGGCCGACCGGCTGCTGATCTTCGACGCCATCGACTTCGGCCTGCCGCCCGCCACGCTGCGCGTGCTCGAGGGAGACGAGGTGCCGCGCTTCATGGGGGCGCGGAAGATGAGCCTGCACCAGACCGGCTTCCAGGAAGTGCTGGCCTGCGCCCGCCTCACCGGGCAGATGCCGGCTGAGGTCGTGCTGGTCGGCGTGCAGCCGGAGCAGCTCGAGGACTACGGCGGCAGCCTGCGCGACTCGGTCAAGGGACGCATCCCCGAGGCGCTCGCGCTCGCGCGCGCCGTGCTCGCCCGCTGGGGCATCGAACTCGAGCCGCGAGCGCTGCCGCGGGATGCAGGGGCGCCGGCGGGCGCCCCCACCGCGCCGCCCCGGGTGGAGGGTCCGGGCACCGTGGCACTCGGCCTCGACGCCTACGAGCGCGGCCGCCCCGACGAGAGCAGCGCCTGTCGCCGCGGCGATGGTCGCGTGCTCGCGGCGCTCGGCCACTGACACCCGCGGCGACCGGACGAGCCCTCACCGATGTGCCTCGGCATCCCGATGCAGGTCCTGCAGGCCCTCGAAGGGCGCGCCGAGTGCGCCGGTCGCCACGGTCGCGGCTGGATCGACACCACGCTGCTCGGCGAGGTGCGGGCGGGTGAGTGGCTGCTGACCTGGCTCGGCGCCGCGCGTGGCCGCCTCGAGGCCGGCGAGGCGGCGCGCATCGAGCTGGCGCTGGATGCGCTCGCCGCCGCCCAGTCGGGCCAGGGCGCCTTCGACGTCGCGCGTTTCTTCCCCGACCTCGTGGACCGCGAGCCGGAGTTGCCCGAACACCTGCGGCCGGTGGCGGCGGCTGCGCGACAGGAGAGCTGACCATGCTGACGGCCAACGACCAGATCCTCGCGCGCACGATCACCGAGAAGTCGGCCGAGTTCCGCGCGCTGCTCGACCGGCTCGAGCAGCGCGACGGGATCCCGCGGACCACGGCGGCGGCGCTCGGCGACGCTGCCGAAGGCACGCTCGCGGTGCTGTTCACCGACGAGCCGCACCGCTGCCCGGAGGCCTGGGATGCGGCGGTGATCTTCCCGGAACTGCTGCGGGCGACTGCGCGCGCGCCGCGTGCCGCGGTGCTGCCGCCGGACGAGAGCCGCACGGCTGCGCGCCAGTTCGGGGTGCGCAAGTATCCATCGATCCTCGTGCTGCGCGACGGCGCGAGCCTCGGCGTGCTCGAGGGGCTGCGCGACTGGGCCAGCTTCCCGTCCGAACTCGCCGGCCTGCTGGCCGGCCCCGCAGGAGGTGCCGCGTGAAGGAGTTCCCGATCCCGGTGGTCGCGATCGGCCCCGGCTCGCAGGTCGTCGAGGAGCCGCTCGACTTCATGCCGTTCCCGGGCCGGATGGACACCTTCGTCGCGCCGCCGCACCCGGAGGTCGCCGATCCCGCGGTGGTGCGCGCCGCGCGCGCGGCGCTGGAGGAGGCGCTGGCGCGCGCGCGCGGCTTCGACTTCGACGGCGACGCTCTGCTGGAGCTGGACTTCGGGTTGCTGCCCGCGGCCGTGCTCCGCTACGTCAACGAGGCGCTGGGGGCGGGCGAGGTCGCGGCCATCGTCCGTCCCGCGCCCGAGTCGGCACGCCGGCTCGGGGCGGCCGAGATCCGGATCCAGGAGACCGCGTTCCCGGCGTTCTGGCGCGTGCTGCACCTGCGCGGCGACGGCGGCATCGTGCGCGACCTGCTCGAGATCGGCGAGATGCCGCACCTGGTCGCCGAGGCGGCGCTGGCGGCGTCGCGCAGCGGCGTCGCGCCGCGACCGCGCGCTGCGGGCGTGATGAACGCGCCGCCGATCCTCGCCGAGGTGGCCGCGGCCTCCGCGCGTTATGCGGCGGGCGGCGCGGGCCACATCGTGAACTTCACGCTGCTGCCGGTGAGCCCCGAGGACATGCAGTGCCTCGTCGAGTCGCTGGGCGTCGGGCCGGCGACGATCCTGTCGCGCGGCTACGGCGCCTGTCGCATCACCAGCACGCTGCTGCGTCACGCCTGGTGGGTGCAGTACTTCAACAGCATGAACCACCTGATCCTGAACACGCTCGAGGTGGCGCGCGTCCCCGAGGTCGCGCTGGCGGCCCGCGACGACTTCGAGGCCTCGCTCGCGCGGCTCGCCGAGTGGGTGGAGACGCTCGAATGAGCGGCGCGACGCGCTTCGAGGGCTCGTACAGCGGCGACGCGTCGCGGATCCGGCCGGAGTCCCGGCTGGAGTGCGGCGTGTGCTGGTGGGTGTACGACCCGCAGGCGGGCGACGAGCTGGCGCAGGTGCCTCCGGGCACCGCGTTCGCGGAACTGCCCGACCACTGGGTCTGCCCGCAGTGCGAGGCGCCGCGCCAGCGATTCATGGTGGTCGGCGAGTGACTGCGGGCGCGACTGCCGCGGCGGCGCAGTCGCGACTGCGGGCCACGTTCGAGCGCATCGCGCGGGATCGCATGGCCGGTCTGCCGTTCCTCAACCCCCGCCTGCAGGTGGAAGCCTTCGGCTTCCGTGCCTGGCAGGGCCCGCTGGTGGGTGCCCTGGTGACGCCCTGGTCGATCAACCTCGTGATCCTGCCCGATCCCGCCGTGCCGGCGATCGGGCCGGCGACGACCTCGCCACCCGGGGCGTTCCGCGTGCTGGCGGGCGGCCAGTCGCAGGTGTGGCAGTTTCCCTCCGGTGCCTACGAGTTCCACGGCCACGACGAGGCGGGACTCGGTCCCTACCAGCAGTGCTCGCTGTTCTCGCCGGCCGAGGAGTTCGCCTCGCAGCAGGACGCACGCGAGGCGGCTTCGGCCGCGCTCGAGGAACTGTTCCGCGCGCCCGGTGCACGGCCGCCGGCTACGCCGGCTCGCGCCGACGCACCCGCGCGCGCCGCCCTCGCGGCCACGGGCCTGTCGCGCCGACAGCTCTTCGGCGGAGCGCGCACCGCAGTGCCGCCGGGCGGCTCCGGGCCGCGGTCTGCGGGCGCGCCGCTCGCGGTCGTGCCGGAGGATCGCGGATGAGCGCGCTGTCGCTGTCGCTGCGCGCCGTTGCGCGAAGGGCGGGCGGGCTCACCGTGCGCTCGGTGGACGTCAGCGACGAGCGGCCGGACGTCGCCCGCCTGCTGCGCGGGCGCCGCGTCGCGGAGGCGCTCGAGCTGGTGGGCCGTCTCTACGGTGTCTGCGGCCAGGCGCAGCGGGTGGCCGCCGCGGTCGCAGTCGCGGTCGCGCGCGACGGCGGCGGCGAGCCTACGGTCGAGTCGCGGCTGCGGATGCAGCGCGAGGCGCTGCAGGAACATGCCATGCGGATCCTGCTCGACTGGCCGCGTGCCTTCGGCCTGCCGGTCGACGTGGCGCGGTTGCGCGAGCTGGCACGGCGCCTCGCGGTCGAGGCGGCGACGCCCGCGGCGGCGGCCGAGGCGATCGGCGGCGTGCTGGACGACCTGCTGCCGGGCAGCGGTTGGCTGGCGGGTGGTGCCCGCACCCCGCCTGCGGTGGCGCAGCTGTTCGAGTGCGTCGCGGACGGGGAGTGCGCCGCCCATGGCGGCGACGCCCGGCCCGTCGCCGAGGAAGGCGCCTATGCCCGGTTCGCCGAGGATCCCTGGGTCGCAGGCTGGCAGTCCGGCGGCCGCCCGGTCTGCGCGCGGCTCGCCGCTCGCTTCGTCGCGCTGCGCGAGATCGTCGCGTGCTGGCGGCGCGGCGCGGCGGCCGAGGCCGGCGACGTCCGCGCCGAGGCGCTCGAGGCGCACGCCGCGCGCTGCGTGGTCGACACCGCACGCGGCCGCCTCGCGCACCAGGTGGTGCTCGACGGCGAGCGCGTCGCCGACTGGCGCATCACGGTGCCGACCGACGTCAATTTCGCGCCCGGGGGCGCGTGGGTGCGGCGCGTCGCCGGCGCGTCCGCGGCCGACGTCGCGGCGCTGCGCAGCCATGGTGCCTGCTGGGCGCGTGCGCTGGACCCTTGCGTCGAATGGCGCCTGGAGGTCTGCGATGCATGAGATGTCGCTGGCGGAGAGCGTGCGCGAGATCGCCGAGGAGATCGCGCGGGCGAATCGCGCGCGGCGGGTGCGCGGCATCCACCTGCGGATCGGCCGCCTCGCGGGCGTCGATCCGGCTGCGCTCGGCTTCGGGCTCGAGGTCGCGCTGCGCGGGGGGGTCACCGACGGGGCGGCGGTCCACCTGCAGCACGTGCCCGGCGAGGCCTGGTGCTGGGACTGTGCCGCACGCGTCGAGGTCGATTCGGATCCACCGTCTTGCCCTGCCTGCCGGTCGCTGCGGCTGCAGGTCACCGGGGGCCAAGAACTCAAGGTGAGCGAGGTCGAGCTCGCCGACATCGAGGGGGAAGCCACATGTGCGTGACCTGCGGTTGCGATCCGGCCGAGCCGGTGGATGCCGGGCGGCGCCGTTCACCCGATGCGTCCCTCGGTGACCACCACCACCACCACCACCACGCTCACGATCCTGAGCACGCGCACGAGCACGCGCACGAGCACGACCCGGGCCATGCTCATGGTCATGGCCACGACCCTGTCCCTGATGCGACGCGCACCGGGAACTCCGCGGCACGCAGCGTCCTGCTCGCCGCGCGCTCGGTCCAGGCCGAGGCGCGCCGCGTGCAGGTCGAGCGCGACCTGCTGGCGAAGAACGACGGTTTCGCCGCTGCGAACCGCCGGCGCTTCGGTGCGGCAGGCACGCTCGCCCTGAACCTGGTCTCGAGCCCCGGCTCGGGCAAGACCACGCTGCTGGTGCGGACCCTGCAGGCGCTGCGTGCCCGTGCGCCGCAGTGGCCGGTGGCCGTGGTCGAGGGCGACCAGCAGACGTCGCTGGACGCCGACCGGATCCGCGCCACCGGCGCGCCGGCCGTGCAGATCAATACCGGCAAGGGTTGCCACCTCGATGCGCACCAGGTCGCGCATGCACTCGAGGCATTGCCGCCGCTGCCAAGTGGCGTGCTCTTCATCGAGAACGTCGGCAACCTCGTCTGCCCGGCGGCCTTCGACCTCGGCGAGGCCGCCAAGGTCGTGGTGCTGTCCTGCACCGAGGGTGCCGACAAGCCGCTCAAGTACCCCGGGATGTTCCGCGCCTCGCGGCTGCTGCTCGTCACCAAGGCGGACCTGCTGCCCTACGTGCCGTTCTCGGTCGATGAGGCACTGGCGCACGCGCGACGGATCAATCCGGCGCTGGAGGCGATCGTGCTCTCGACGACCAGCGGGGCGGGTTTCGACCACTGGCTCGACTGGATCGCGCGCGAGCTCGAGTCGGCGGCTGCGAGCCGGGGTGCGGGGCACGGGGGCCGTGCATCGCGCGTGCCCGCGTTCGTGCACGAGGCCCGGGGCGAGTCGTGACGGTGCGCGGACTCGCCGGGGGCACCACGGCCGAGCGCCGGCGGATCAGGGTCCGCGGCATCGTGCAGGGCGTCGGCTTCCGGCCGTTCGTGCACCGCGCCGCGGGCGAGCTCGGGCTCGAGGGCAGCGTCCGCAACGACGGCCAGGGCGTCACGATCGACGTGCAGGGCGGCACGGCGCAGATCGACGCGCTGCTCCGGCGCCTGCGCTGCGCGCCGCCGCCGCTGGCACGCGTCGATGCGATCGAGGCCGAGCCGCTCGCGGTGCAGCCGACGCTGCGTGGCTTCGCGGTGTTGCGCAGCGAGGCGGGCCCGCTGTCGACCGCGATCGGCCCCGATGCGGCCACCTGCGAGGCGTGCCTGCGCGAGCTCTTCGACCCGGCGGACCGCCGCTGGCGCTACCCGTTCGTGAATTGCACGCACTGCGGGCCGCGCTACACGATCGTCCGCCGCCTGCCGTACGACCGTGCCACGACCAGCATGTCGGGATTCGAGCTCTGCGACGACTGCTCGCGCGAGTACCGCGACCCGCTCGACCGGCGGTTCCACGCCGAGCCCAATGCCTGTGCGGCCTGCGGGCCGCGTCTCTGGCTGGAAGCGGCGCCGCGTGTGGGTGGCGCCGCGCCCGGGCGGACGGCGGGCGACGCCGCGGTGGCCGCCGCGCTGCGTGCGCTGCGCGCCGGTGCGATCGTCGCGCTCAAGTCGCTCGGTGGCTTCCATCTCGCCTGCGATGCCGACGACCCGGCTGCGGTCGCGCGGCTGCGGGCGCGCAAGCGGCGCGACGCGCAGCCGCTGGCGATCATGGCGCTGAACCTCGACTCGGTGGCGGACCTGGTGGTGGCCTCGCCGGCCGAGCGCGCGCTGCTCGAGGGTCGCGAGCGGCCGATCGTGCTGCTGCGCCGGCGCTCGTCGCAGCGGCCGTCGGGCGTCGCCGACGGGCTCGGCGAGCTCGGTGTGATGCTGCCGTACACGCCGCTGCACTACCTGCTGTTCCACGACGCCGCCGCGCGTCCCGCGGGCACGGCGTGGCTGTCGCGCCCGCTGCCGCTGCGGCTGGTGATGACCAGCGCGAATCCGCACGGCGAACCGCTGGTGACCGGCGACGACGAGGCGCGCACCCGCCTCGACGGCATCGCCGACCTCTGGCTGATGCACGATCGCGAGATCGTGGCGCGCTGCGACGACAGCGTGCTGCAGGGCGCCGACCCGCTTGCGCCGCGCGATCCCGGGACCTTCGTGCGCCGGGCTCGCGGCCACTCGCCGGCCGCGGTCGCGCTCGCGGGCGACGGGGCCGCGACGCTCGGGCTCGGGTGCGAAATGAAGGCGACCGTCTGCCTGACGCGTGGACGCGAGGCGTTCCTGAGCCCGCACCTCGGCGACCTCGACGACGCGGCGACGCGGCGCGGCTTCGACGCCGCGCTGCGCCACCTGCTCGAGCTGGTGCAGGTCGAGCCGCAGGCGCTGGCGCACGACCTGCATCCGGACGTGCACGGCACCCGGGTCGCGCAAGCGCTCGCGCTCGAGACCGGAGTGAAGCTGCTGGGCGTGCAGCATCACCATGCCCACGCCGCCGCGGTGCTCGCCGAGCACTGCATCGAGGCGCCGGCGCTCGCGCTGGCGCTCGACGGCACGGGGCTCGGCACCGACGGCGGGCTGTGGGGCGGCGAGCGCCTGTGGGTCGACGGCGCACGCTTCGAGCGCAGCGGCTCGCTCGCGACGCTGCCGCTGCCCGGCGGTGAGCGCGCGGCGCGCGAGCCCTGGCGCTGCGCGGCCGGCGCGCTGGCGACGGTCGGTCGCGGCGACGAGATCGCGGAGCGCTTCGCGTCGCAGCCTGCGGCGCGCGCGGTGGCGGCGATGCTGCGCAACGGCACGCGCTGCCCGCCGACCTCGGCGCTCGGCCGCTGGTTCGACGCGGCCGCGGGGCTGCTGGGGCTGCGCGAGGTCGCGAGCTACGAGGCGCAGGCGGCGATGGAACTGGAGGCCCTGGCGTGGGCGGTGCAGCCTGCCGGACCGTGGGCATCCGGGACGGTCGGCGCCACCGAGGGACTGTGGTCGCTGGAGGATGGGCGGCTGGACCTCGCGCCGTTGATCCTCGATCTCGCGCGTGCGGGCAGCCGGGGCGTGGAGGTGCGGGCCGCGGCGGCGGCGCGGTTCCACGCCACCCTGGTCGAGGCCCTGTCTGCCTGGGCGCTGGAGGGCTGTGCCCGTCACGACACGGGGCGCGTGGTGCTCGCGGGCGGCTGCCTGCTGAACCGCTGGCTGCGCTCGGGACTGGTCGCGCGCCTGGAGGCCGCGGGGCTGCAGGTGCTCGTCCCGCGACAGCTGCCCCCGGGCGACGGCGCCCTCTCGCTCGGGCAGGCATGGGTCGCACGCCACTGGCTCGGAGGTCGCTGAACGTGTGTCTCGCCGTACCGGCCCGGATCATCCGCATCGAGTCCACGAGCGAGGCGCTCGTCGAGATGGGCGGGGTGCGCAAGCGCATCTCGATCGAGCTGATCGACGCGCCGCGCGAGGGGGAGTTCGTGATCGTGCACGTCGGCTATGCGCTGTCCAAGGTCGATGCCGCCGAGGCCGAGCGCACGCTCGCGCTGATGGCGGCCGAGGGCCTGGTCAGGGAGGTGGCGGGCGCCACCGGGGCGGCTGGATGAAATACGTCGACGAGTTCCGCGACCCCAAGGTCGGCGCCGGCATCGCCGCGGCGATCGCCGCGGAGGCACGCCCGGGGCGTCACTACCAGTTCATGGAGTTCTGTGGCGGCCACACCCATGCGATCTCGCGCTCGGGCCTGGCCGACCTGCTGCCGCCCAACGTGCGCATGGTGCACGGGCCGGGCTGCCCGGTGTGCGTGCTGCCGATCGGCCGCATCGATCTCGCGATCGGGCTCGCGACGGAGCGTGGTGCGATCGTCTGTACTTACGGCGACGTGCTGCGCGTGCCGGCGTCGGGCGAGACCTCGCTGCTGCGCGCCAAGGCGCGCGGCGCCGACGTGCGCATGGTCTACTCGCCGCTGGATGCGCTGCGGATCGCGCGCGACCACCCCATGCGGGAGGTGGTGTTCCTGGCGATCGGCTTCGAGACCACCACGCCACCGACCGCGCTCGCGATCCGGGCCGCCGCCGGCGAGGGCCTCGCGAACTTCAGCGTGCTGTGCAACCACGTGCTGACGCCGGCGGCGATCATGAACATCCTCGAGTCGCCGGAGGTGCGCGAGCTCGGCAGCGTGCCACTCGACGGCTTCGTCGGGCCGGCGCACGTCAGCACCATCATCGGCAGCGAGCCCTACCGATTCTTCGCGGAGGAGTACCGCAAGCCGGTGGTGATCGCCGGATTCGAGCCGCTCGACGTGCTGCAGGCGGTGCTGATGCTGGTGCGCCAGGTGAACGAGGGCCGCGCCGAGGTCGAGAACGAGTTCACGCGCGCCGTCACGACCGACGGCAACCTGCGCGCGCAGGCCCTGGTGGCCGAGGTGTTCGAGCTGCGCCGCGAGTTCGAGTGGCGCGGCCTAGGTACCGTGTCCTACAGCGCGCTGCAGGTCCGCGAGGCCTATGGCCGCTGGGATGCAGAGCGGCGCTTCGGGCTGCAGTACCGTCCGGTGCCGGACAACAAGGCCTGCGAGTGCGGCGCGATCCTGCGCGGCCTGAAGCGCCCGGTGGACTGCCGCCTGTTCGGCAGGGCGTGCACCCCGGAGACGCCGATGGGTTCGTGCATGGTGTCTTCGGAAGGCGCCTGCGCCGCGCACTACAGCTACGGCCGCTACCGGGATCGCGGCCAAGCCGCCGGCGCCGCGCGGCCCGCGGCGGCGGGCACTTGAGCCGCGTCTCGCGCGGCCTCGGGCGGCCGCTCGACCTGCGCTCGGGGCGCGTCGACCTCTCGCACGGCTCGGGCGGGCGCGCCTCGGCGCAGCTGGTCGAGGACCTCTTCCTGCGCGCCTTCGACAACGAGTGGCTGCGCGTGCTGGACGACCAGGCCTGCCTCGCGCCGCCCCCCGGGCGCATCGTGATGGCGACCGACAGCCACGTGGTCACGCCGCTGTTCTTCCCGGGCGGCGACATCGGCACGCTGGCGGTCAACGGCACGGTCAACGACG
Organism: Steroidobacteraceae bacterium; assembly: GCA_025458905.1. Lineage (GTDB taxonomy): Bacteria > Pseudomonadota > Gammaproteobacteria > Steroidobacterales > Steroidobacteraceae > UBA964. Next base: position 55,698 of record JALORN010000001.1, on the reverse strand, counting down.
TCGCGATGAGCGGCGCACGGCCCTTGTACCTGTCGGCCGGCTTCATCCTCGAGGAAGGCTTCCCGCTCGCGGACCTGAAGCGCATCGTCGACTCGATGGCGGCTGCGGCGGGCGCCGCGGGCGTCGCGATCGTCACCGGCGACACGAAGGTGGTGGAGCAGGGCAAGGGCGACGGCGTGTTCATCAACACGACCGGCGTCGGCGTGCTGCCACCGGGCGTGGAGATCTCCGGGCGTCGCGCCCGGCCCGGTGATGCGATCCTCGTCTCCGGCACGATCGGGGACCACGGTGTCGCCATCATGTCCAGGCGCGAGAACCTCGAGTTCGAGACCGAGGTGCGTTCGGACTGCGCGGCGTTGAACGGCCTGGTGGCGGCGATGCTCGCGAGCGGCGCGCGGCTGCACGTGCTGCGCGACCCGACGCGCGGCGGCGTCGCCACCACGCTGAACGAGATCGCCCGCCAGTCGGGGGTCGGCATGATGCTCGAAGAGTCTGCGCTGCCGGTCGATCCGGCAGTCGCGGCCGCCTGTGAGTTCCTCGGCCTCGACCCGCTGTACGTCGCCAACGAAGGCAAGCTGCTGGCGATCTGTCCCGCGGCCGACGCAGCGGCCCTGCTGGCCGCGATGCAGGCCCATCCGCTCGGTCGGCGCGCGGCGCGCATCGGCACGGTGGTGCAGGATCCGGACCAGTTCGTGCAGATGACCACGGTGCTCGGTGGGCGGCGCATCGTCGACTGGCTGGCCGGCGAGCAGCTGCCCCGGATCTGCTGATCCTGCCGTGCGCGTCCTGCTGCTCACCCATGCGTTCAACGGCCTGGCGCAGCGGCTGTACGCCGAGCTGGCGCGCCGCGGTCACGTGGTCTCGGTCGAGTTCGACATCGCCGACAGCGTCACCTGCGAGGCCGTCGGCCTGTTCGCGCCGCAGCTGCTCGTCGCTCCGTACCTGAAGCGGCGCATCCCCGAGGAGGTCTGGCGCCGGGTGCCCTGCCTCGTGGTGCACCCTGGGCCACCCGGTGACCGCGGTCCCTCGTCTCTCGATCGCGCGATCCTCGGTCGCGAGCCGGAGTGGGGCGTGACGGTGCTGCAGGCCGACGACGAGTTCGATGCCGGCCCGGTATGGGCGAGCGCCGCGTTCCCGATGCGCGAGGCCTCGAAGTCCAGCCTGTACCGCCACGAAGTGACCGAGGCGGCCACGGCGGCGGTGCTCGAGGCGATCGGGCGCTTCGCGCGTGGCGAGACGCCGCGGCGCGTCGAGGGCCGGCTGCGGCCGCTGCTGCGGCAGGCCGAGCGCACCATCGACTGGGCGGCCGACGACACCGGCCAGGTGCTGCGGCGAATCCGGGCGGCCGATTCCGCGCCCGGTCTGGTCGACGTCCTCGACGGCGTGGCCTGGCGGTTGTACGCGGCCGAGGACGGCTCGGCCGCGAGACAGGCGCTCGAAGGGCGCGCTGCATGGCTGCGTCCCGCGTCGCCCGGCGCACTGCTCGCGCACGACGGCCGCGCCGTGCTGCGCGCCACGCGCGACGGGGCCGTGTGGATCGGCCAGTTGCAGCGGGTCGTCGCGGCCGGCGACGCCGGGTCCCCGCACGGTGCGCCCGCGGTGCGCGGCAGCGCCGCGCAGCGGCTCGGCCTCGCCGCCGCCGCGCCCGCTGCGCCGGGCAGCGGGGGCGGTTGCTCCGCGCCGCGGGCGGGTGCGCCGAAGCCAGCCCCTCGTGGCGTGCCGTTCGTTCCCGACCTGCCGGGCGCGCCCCGGCCCTGCCGCCTCGAGCAGCGCGGCGCGGTGCAGGCCCTGTCGTTTGCGTTCCCGAACGGCGCGCTGTCGGTGGCCGACTGCACCGAGCTGCTCCAGGCGCTGCGCACGGCCGCAGCGTGCCCGGCACGGGTGCTGCTGCTGACCGGCGGCGAAGAGTTCTGGTGCAACGGCATCGACCTGAACGCGATCGAGGGCGCCGCCAGCCCGGCAGACGAAGCCTGGCGCAGCATCCAGGCGATCGACGACGTCGCCGAGGCGATCATCGGCCTGCAGGATCGCCTGGTCGTGAGCGTGCTGCGCGCTGGCGCCGGCGCCGGCGGCGCCTTCCTCGCGTTGGCCGGCGACGAGGTGTGGGCGCGCGCGGGCACCCTGCTGAATCTCCACTACCGGAACATGGGCAACCTGCACGGGTCGGAGTTCTGGACCTACCTGTTGCCGCGTCGCATCGGTGCCGAGGCGACGCGGCGACTGATGGACGAGCGGTTGCCGCTGCTCGCGGCCGATGCCCTCGAGCGTGGCGTCGTGGACCGCGTGCTCGCGCCGGCGGCGGATGGCGGGATGCGGGAGGCATGGGCGCTCGCCGCGGCGCTCGCCTCGGACGCTGATTTCGCCGCGCGGCTGGACGCGAAGTGCCGCAGGCGCGCCACCGACGAGGCCGCGAAGCCGCTGGCCGCCTACCGCGACGAGGAACTCGCGCAGATGCGCCGCAGCTTCTACGGCTTCGACACCAGCTTCCACGTCGCGCGCAGCCGCTTCGTCGCCAAGACGCCGCATTCGTGGACGCCGCGCCACCTGGCGCGGCATCGTCAGCCCGCGGCTGCGGCTGCGGCTGTGGATGCGGCCGCGCCTGCGCGTCCGCAGCCCGCGTCATAGGCGCGCAGCAGCAGGTTCGGCAGGCGCGCGTCGTCCCACTTCCCGTCGGGTGCGCCCATCCGCACGATCACCATCCGGCGCGACGGGATCACGTAGACGCGCTGCGCGCCGGCGCCATCGAAGTAGACCACGTCGTCCGCGAGGAACGGCTCCGCCGCGGGCACGAAGGTCGGGTTGAGGCGGTTGTAGCGTCGCTGGGGCTGCCACGGTGAGCCGCGCCACAGCTGGTAGCCGTAGTTCGGGTTGGCACGCGATGGCGCGCGCATCGCGCGGATCCAGCGGCGCGGCAACACCCGGCGTCCGTCGTAGCGGCCTTCGTCGAGCACCAGGCGCCCGAGGCGAACCCAGTCCTCGGGGCGCGCGAGCCACGAGGCGCTGGCGCGCGGATGGCCGCCGGGGCGATCGAGCGTGACGAAAGCGTCGTCGGCGCCGAGCGGCTGCCACAGTACCTCGGCCACGAACTCGGCATAGCGTCGCCCGGTGGCGCGCTCGAGGACCAGGGCCACCAGCTGCGACACGGCGCTGTTGTAGTCGAAGTCGAGCCCCGGGCGATGCTTCAGCGCCAGGCCCAGCGGTACTTCCTCGAGGTCGGTGCCGAAGGTGAAGCGGTGGCTCGGCGTGCCGTACTTCAGCTCGAATGGGTAGGGCGCGAGGCCGCTCGACATGGTCAGCAGCTGCTCGAGCGTGATCGCCCCGCGCGGGTCGCCGCGCCACTCCCCGAGCCAGGTGTCGACGCGCTCGCGCACGTCGCGGATGTGGCCGCGCGCCACCGCGGCCCCGACTGCCAGCGCGAGCACCGACTTGTGCATCGACGCGGACTCGATGCGCTGACCGCGTGCAGCGTCGTCCGCATACCACTCGGCCTCGATCGCCCCGTCGCGCCACAGCAGGAACGCGCGAGTCCCGTTGGCGCGCAGCAGATCGAGCACCGGCTCGAGGCGCGCGGCGGCGAGGCACCGGGACTCGCGGCGCGGCAGCGGCGCCGACGGCTGCCCGGCGACCCGCTCGGCCGGCCAGTAGTTCAGTGGATTGCGCTCGAGGATCGAGACCTGCGGCGGCGGGCCGGTGCGCAAGGCGCTGCGCCACGGATATACCCAGTCCCAGCCGCCGGGACGAGCCAGGCCGAGGTCACCGAGCAGCAGGTTCGGGATCGCCTGGTCGCGCCAGGCGGGCGAGTCGCGGCCGACGCGCAGCACCACCAGGCGCTGCGCCGGCAGCACCATCAGCACCAGGTCGCCCGCCCCGCTGGCATAGAAGAGATCCTCGGTGAATGCCGGCGCCAGTGTGTCGCCGAGGCGTGCCGCGCGCCGGTGGGTGACGGGGTTGGTCCACGCCGACCCGACGAACACCTGGTAGCCGAAGTTCGCCGACGCCGCGGACGGCCGGGCCATCTCCGCGATCCACGCCGCGGGCACGACCTGGCGCGCGCCGACGCGGCCGCCGTCGAGCAGCATCTGGCCGAGCCGCGCCCAGTCGCGCGGCCGGCTCCAGAGGCAGCAGAACGGGAACACGCGGCCGCCGGGACTGTCGAGCATCATCTCGGCGTCGCCGGCGCCGAGCGGTTGCCACAGCCGCTGCTCGAGGAAGTCGCGGTAGCGCTGGCCGCTGGCGCGCTCGAGCACCAGCGCGAGGGAGAGGTTGTGGAAGTTGTCGTACGCAAAGGTGCTGCCGGGCGCGACGTCCGGCTGCGCCCGCAGCGTCAGCGCTGCGAGGTCTGCGCCGTAGTAGGACTGGCTGAAGGCGCTGCCCGGTTCGCGGCTCGGCGGCGTGCGGAAGCCGCCGCTCATCGTCAGCAGCTGCCGGATCGTGATCGCGCCGCGAGCCGCATCGCGCCACTCGGGCAGGTATCTCGAGGCCGGGTCGTCGACCGAGGCGATGCTGCCGTCGGCGATCGCGATGCCGATGGCGAGTGCGTTCAGGGTGCGCGCCATCGAGTGCGAGCTGAACGCCGTGTCGGCCGTCGCGCCGCCGAAGTAGCGCTCGAGCTGGACCTTGCCGTCCTTGAGCACGATCAGCGCCTGGCCGGCGGTGTGCTCGGCGAACTGTGCCGCGGCATCGAGGGTGCGCGTCGCGAACGCGCGGTCCGCGGGCGCGGCCTCGGGCAGCCAGGGCGCCTCGCGGCCGGCCAGTCGAACCTTCGGCTGGTACCACTCGTAGGGGTTCTGCAGCGGGTCGGGGCCGACGCTGTCCCAGCGCCGCCAGAAGGCGGCGTTGGCGGCGTCCCGCGGTGGGCCTGCGGTCGCCGAGGGCTCGCTGCCGGACGCGGGCGCTGCCACCCGTGCGGCGACCGGGCCGAGCACGAGCGAGAGCGCGCACGCGGCCCAGGCCCCGCGCGGGCGCAGCGCTCCTGCCCGCGAGTTCAGGATCGCGGCGCTCGCGGCGGCGCCGGCTTGCGCTGCGCCTTGTAGACGTCGAAGCTCGAGACGTTCTTCGCGACCCATCCGTCCGGCGCCTTCAGGAACTGCGGGAAATGCCTCTCAGTGTAGTCGAGGACGTGCCGCGGCAAATCCTCGACCCGGCCGTACTTGCGGGTCACGCAGCGGTAGAAGAGATGCCCCGGTCGCTGGTCCATCAGCATCCACGGCAGCCAGTCGGCGATGCGCTGCCAGCCACCGACCTGGCGCACGCTGGTCACCTCCGGGTCCTCGAGCTGCGACAGCGGGCCACCCATCTGGAAGGTCTCGCTGACGCGCAGGAACTCGCCGCTCGACTCGCGCGGCCACTGCGCCGGCGGCAGCGGGTTCGGGCGCCGTCCGTGCACGTCGTACATGCAGGACGCCCAGTCGCCGGCGCGGTCGACCAGCCATGGCAGGATGAACGCCTGGTCGCGTCCATAGTTGCCGAAGCGGAACTCGAGCCCGGGCTTCGGCGGGAACTGCGGCACCTGGTTCGTGACCACGAGGTTCACCGGGTCGTTCTGCACGTGCAGGACGTCGACGGTCTCGTCGCTGTAGGGATTCGGCCAACGCTCGAGGATGCGGCCGCTCTCGATGTCCTTGTAGTACCCGACCTCGCGCCAGATGTTCCGGTAGCTGCCGTCGGGCTGCCGCTCGTAGCGACCGATGCCGAAGCCTTCGAAGCCGAACAGCGGCCGCAGGATCCGGCTCTCGACCACGCCGAAGACGTGGCCGCTGAAGGCGCCCACCACGTCCTTGCCGCCGACGTCGCCGACGAGCTTGACGTAGGCGTCGAGGTTGGCGGTGGCATCGTCGAAGTCGATCGGCTTGCGAGCGCGAGTCCCGGCCGGGCCGACCTTGCCGGTCGGCGTCGCGGGTGGTGCCGGGTTCGCCGCCGCTGGCGCGGGTGACGCCGCCGCCGCCAGTCCGGCCGCCAGCCCCGCACCCGCGATGCCGAGGCCGCCGAGTGCCGCGCGTCGCGAGAGGCGTGATGTTGCGTCGTCGCCGGTCATGGTCATCGCATCGTCATCCGCGTTCAGGCGTAGGGAAACAAGGGACCGGAGGGGCGCTCGCCGACCGGCACGCGCGCGAGGTCGACGCCGGGCACCGCCATGCTGAACGCATCGGGCTTCCAGACGACGTCGTCACCGGCCCAGCGCGTCGTGAAGGCGATGCGCCCCTGGTCGGACTCGTTGGGGGGGGCGCCGTGCAGGGTGTACGGATGGATCAGCAGCGCATCGCCGGCACGAAAATCCCAGCTGATGCGTTCGAACTCCCCGGAGGCGATCCGCGATTCGACGTCCGGCATGTCGGCGTAGCCGTCGGGCAGTGGCAGCCCGGGATCGACGTAGACCGGCGGCCGGTACTGGGTGAGCCCGCGGTGGCTGCCGCGGATGCACTGCAGCGGCGACATCCGCCGGTCGATGTCGGTCATCGCGATCCACAGCGAGGGTATCTGCTCACCCTTGCAAGGGAAGGCAGCGATGTCGTGGTGCCAGGGTGAGCCGGCGCCGTCGGCATCGGGATCCTGGAAGAAGGTGAGGTCGTACCAGTACTGAAGGCGGCGCGCGCCGATCACGGCAGCGACCACCGGTGCCACGCCCGCGTGGGTGAAGAAGGCGCGCACCTCGGGGTCGTCGCGCCACAGCCAGCGGATCGTCAGCCGTCCCCGCGCCTCGCTGTATTGCGCCGTGGAGTAGCCGTCGTCGGCGCGCGTCGCGGTCTCGCTTGCGAGCGCGTTGGCGCCGTCGGTGCGCCCGAGGCGCGGGTTCGCCGTCGGCGCGGCACGCGCCGTCAGCACCTGCCGCGCGCGCTGCAGCGCCGCACCGAGCCGCGCGACCCAGGCCGCGGACAGCAGGCCGGGGACCTTGACGACCCCGTCGCGCTGGTAGGTGTCGTGGAACCCCGCGAGCTGCGCGGGGCTGAACGGGCTGGTCTGCATGGCAACGGCTCCGGTCGTCCTGCCGTTCCAAGATAGGGCCCCGTCCCCCCGGCTGTCGACGCAGCCGGGCGTGGTTCCCGACATCCGGGCGATGGCCCGCGCGCCGTTCAGGCGAACAGCGGCATCTCGACGTCGGCGAACAACGAGTCCACGTCGTCCTGGGTCGGCGCCTGCGAGGCGCGCATCACGCGCGGCCGGTCGAGGTGCGGCGCCAGCAGGTGCATGAACTCGTAGGCGTAGCGGCGCAGGAACACGCCCCGGCGGAAGCCGATCCAGGTCAGGTGGCGCGGGAAGAGGTGCTGCGCGTCGATCGAGACCAGGTCCGCGTCCTCCGCCGGGTCGACCGCCATCGCGGCCACGATGCCGACGCCGAGGCCGAGCCGCACGTAGGTCTTCACCACGTCCGCATCGCGCGCGGTGAGCGCGATGTCCGGCTCGAGGCCGGCGCGCTGGAACGCCGCCGGCAGCGACGAGGGACCGGTGAGGCTGAACACGTAGGTGACGATCGGGTAGCCGGCGAGCTTCTCGATCGAGACGCTGCGCGCGCGCGCCAGCGGATGGTCCTTCGGTACGACGATCCGCCGGTACCACTCGTAGCAGGGCAGCAGGATGCAGTTCGGGAACTGCTCGCGCGAGCCGGTCGCGATCGCCACGTCGACGTGCTCGGAGCCGACCATGTCGGCGATCTGCTCGGACGTGCCCTGGTGCAGGTGTAGCCGCACCTTCGGATACTTCTGGCGGAACTTCTGGATCACGGGCGGCAGCACGTAGCGCGCCTGGGTGTGGGTGGTGGCGATCGACAGCGTGCCGCGCTGCTCGTCGCGCACGTCGAGCGACATGCCCTTGATCGCCTGCGCCTCGCGCAGGATGCGCTGTGCGCGCTCCACGACGCGCTGGCCGGACTGCGTGAGGCGCGTCAGCGCACGGCCCTCGCGCAGGAACAGTTCGAAGCCCAGCTCGTCCTCGAGCAGCTTGATCTGGCGGCTGACGCCCGGCTGCGAGGTGTGCAGCTTCTCCGCGGCCGCCGAGATGTTCAGCCCGCTGTCGACGATCGCGACCAGGTAGCGCAGTTGCTGGAGCTTCATGGAGCGCAACATTACGCCATCGGCGCCGTCTGGACATCCGGCCGGCGAGGCCGCATCTTCGCGCGGCGGCCGGGATGGCCGCGTGGACCCGACCCGGCGCGGAGCGTGCACGTGCAGCGACAGGACCCGGACGCGATGCGCCTTCGCCGCGGCTTCGTCGACACCGTCGGCGAGACACCGCTGGTCCGCCTCGGGTCGCTGAGCCGCGAGACCGGCTGCGAGATCCTCGCCAAGGCGGAGTTCATGAACCCCGGGGGCTCCGTCAAGGACCGCGCGGCGCGTGGGCTCATCGAGGACGCGGAGCGCCGCGGCCTGCTCGCGCCCGGCGGCACCGTCGTCGACGGGACCGCCGGCAACACCGGCATCGGCCTGGCGCACGTCTGCCTCGCGCGCGGCTATCGCTGCCTGATCGTGATGCCCGACAACCAGTCGGCCGACAAGTACGAGGCCATCCGCGCGCTCGGCGCCACGCTCGAGGTGGTCAAGGCCGTGCCCTATGCGGACCCCAACCACTTCCAGAAGGTCGCCCGCCGCCGTGCGGAGGAGATCGCGGGGGCGTACTGGACCAACCAGTTCGACAACGTCGCGAACCGCGACTTCCATGCCGCCACCACCGGCCCGGAGATCTGGCGCGACACCGCAGGTCGCATCGACGCCTTCGTGACCTCGAGCGGCACCGGCGGCACCCTCGGCGGCGTCGCCCGCCACCTCAAGTCGCGACGTGCCGGGGTGCTCGCGGTGCTCGCCGACCCGCAGGGCAGCAGCCTCGCCCACTACGTACGCCACGGTACCCTGAAGGCGCGGGGCGCCGGTTCGATCACCGAGGGCATCGGCATCGCGCGCGTCACGGCGAACTTCGAGGGCACGCCGCTCGACGACGCGGTGACCGTCAGCGATGCCGAGGCGGTGTACTACGTCTACCGCCTGTTGCGCGAGGAAGGGTTCTCGGTCGGCGCGAGCAGCGGGGTGAACGTCGCGGGCGCCGTACGGGTCGCGCGGCGTCTCGGCCCCGGGCACGTGGTCGTCACCATACTCTGCGACACCGGGGCAAAGTACCGGCCGCGGTTGTTCGACCGCGCCTGGCTCACCGCCAGGGGGCTCGAGCGCCACGCCGACGGCGCCACGGACTTCCCGGACTTCGAAGCCGTGCCCTGAGCGGGCGCCGCGACGCGGCTCAGGCGTCGCGCCACAGCAGCGCCGCGACCGGGTCGTCGACCGGCGCGAGCAACTCGAGACCCTCGCCGTCGGGGCCGTGGTGAAAGCCCGCGTCACCCGCCGAGTCGAGCTCGAAGCTCACCATCGCGATGCCGGGCAGCAGGCCGCCCTCGGGCGCCACGCGCGGCGCCGCCTGCGGCGGCAGCTCGTCGACCTCGACCAGGAACTCGCGCGGCAGCTTCACGATGCCGAGCGGCGTGCGCCAAGCGGGGCCGAGGCCGAAGGCATCGTTGATCACCTGTACCACGGTGCCCGAGCCGGTGATCACGGGCGTGCCGAGCACGTCGCGGTAGAACGCGAGCGAGGCCTGCAGGTCGCGCACCCCGAGCACGGCGATGAACGGCCGGTCGACGCGGCAGCGCGCGGCGACGAGGTCGAGCAGGGTACGGTCGGTGGGCAGGCGCGTGAGGTAGAGCAGCTCGCGATCGGGCCCGAGCACCTGCATCGCGTGGATGTCGGGGTCGTAAGGAATCGGCCGCGGCGGCACGACCACGCGGAACGCGGGATGGCCGGCCTCGAGCTCGCCTGCCAGCGCGTACGGATCCGCTGCGCCGATCTCCACCGCCGACCAGCCGAGGGTGGGCCGGGGCAGCGGGCCCGCGACGGCCGGTGGCGGTGCATCGTGCGTCTCCACCAGGCGCACGTAGGCCGGCTCCTGCGTGCTGGCGCCGAGCAATGCGGCGCGATGGCCTGCGACCGCGGGCGCGCGCCACGACGCGGCCACCGTCTCGGGCACCGTGGCCTCACCGCGGAGTTCCCAGCCGAAAGCCTCGCACCATGCGCGCGCGCTCGCGTCCAGGCGCTCGACACCGATCGTGAAACCTAGGATTCTCTGCAGCATCCAAGCAGAATCTCACCGGCCGATGCTCGAACTCAAGCACGACCTTCGCATCCCTGCGACCCGCGACGAGAAGGGCCGACGCAACTTCGTCTCCGGCCTTCGGAGCTTCGTGCTGCACGACATGGCCGCGGGCCTGCGGCACGTCTACGCAGCCGACGTCGAGCCGCGCTGGAAGCGCCGGCGCGGCCGCGCGCCGCGCAACGGTTCCGAGGTCCACGAGGCCATCCGCCCGAACGAATACTTCAAGTTCTACTCGGCGCTGCGGGTCACGGCCCAGGACATGGTCTACCAGACCGTGCGGCCGGCGGTGGAGCGCAGCCGCGAGAGCCTGCGCGAGTGCGCCGCCGGGCTCGCCGAGCGGCGTCCGCTCGGCTCGCTCGAGCTCGATCCCGGGCTGCCGATCCCGCGCTCCGTCAGCGCGGTCGACATCCACCTGATGCCGGGCAGCTACCACAGCGAGGAGGGGCCGGACGACCTGACCGCCGGCTCGATCTACGACAATCGCCTCGCGGTCTCCTCGTTCGGCCTGATGGGCCAGAACCTCGACGACATCGGCCAGACCGTCGCGCGCTGGCTGCGTCACGCGCGGCCGCAGTTCGCACCCCGGTCGATCCTCGACCTCGGCTGCACGGTCGGCCACAACACCGGGCCCTGGAAGGACCAGTTCCCCGATGCCGAGGTGCACGGCGTCGACGTGGCCGCGCCCTGCCTGCGCTACGCGCTCGCTCGCGCTCGCTCGCAGGGCCGCGAGATCCACTTCCACCAGATGAATGCCGAGTCGCTGCGCTTCGCCGACGCGAGCTTCGACGTGGTGTTCTCGTCGATGTTCCTGCACGAGATCCCGCCCGCCGGCATCCCGCGGATCCTGGCCGAGGCGTGGCGCGTGCTGCGGCCGGGCGGCCTGATGGTGCACATGGAGCTGCCGCCGAACGGCGCGCTCGCCCCGTTCGACGCCTTCTACCTCGACTGGGACTGCGCCTACAACAACGAGCCGTTCTACAAGCCCTATCGCGACCTCGACCCGCGCCGCATCGTCCGCGACGCCGGCTTCGACCCGGCGAAGTTCTTCGAGGTGGCGTTGCCGTCCTGGGGCGCGCTCAGCCCGCGCGAGTGGCGCGAGGCCCTGCGCGCCGGCACCGCGATCGAGTCCGGCCGCACCGGGCGGCTGGCGCGCGGGGTGCGCTGGTACTGCTTCGGCGCCTGGAAGTGACGCACGCGCGGGCGGTGCGGCGCCGGCGACCGCGGCTCACGGCCCGCGGCGCGGGCCGATCCGCAGCGCGAGCGTCGCGATCCGCACTTCCACCAGGAAGGTCAGCAGCGCGAGCGCCAGGCACACGATCGAGACCACGAACACCACGGCGGTCGCGACCGAGAGGTCGATGCTGAGGAAGGCGCGGAAGAACAGCAGCAGCACCACGATCGCCACCAGGAACCCCGAGATCGTCGACAGGGTCAGCGACGCGTTCATGTAGCGCGCCCGGCGTGCCATCACCTCGAGGCGCGCCGTGAGGTCGGCGCGTTCCACCGGGTCGCTCGCGGCTGCGAGCTGCGCCTCGAGCGGGCGGGCGCGATCGACGATGCGTCCGAGGCGGCTGGTGAGCACGTTCAGCGTGGCGGCGACGCCGGCGAGCAGGAACACCGGGCCGACCGCGAGCTGTATCAGGTGGGCGACGTCGAACTGCGGGGTCAAGATGGAACCTCGCGGGTGCGCGGCGGCGAGGCCGGTGCCCTCGCTCAGGCGTCCCAGCGGCGCCAGCGCGCGGGGTCGCCGTCGTTGCTGACCGCGAGGCCGATCTGGTGGATGGTAGAGAGCTCGCCCTGGGCGCCGGGCTCCAGCTCGTTGGCGCCGATGTAGTACATGCGCAGCGAACCGTCGGGCATCGCCACCACCGACGGGCAGCCGAGGCCGCGCGCGTCCCAGCGGCCCGAGCCGCGCGGCGCGTGGTCGAATGCCGCGCCGTTGGGCTCGGCGCCGCGGACCTTCCGCCAGCCGAGCCCGTCGGCCGACTCGGCGAGGCCGATGCCGCGGTAGAGGTCCGGCGCCACGCCTTCGTAGAGCATCAGCCAGCGTCCCCCGTGGCGGAACACCGTGCGCGTCGCGATACCCGCCTCGTCGAAGCTGCCGCGCGGCCCGGGTTCGAGGATCACGCCGCGCTTCTGCCAGCGGAAGCCGTCCTCGGACACGGCGAGCATCGGCAGGAAGCCGCGTGCGGCCCGGGTGTGGTAGTACATCCGGAAACTGCCGTCGGAGGCCTGCAGCACCTGCGGCCAGCCGACCATGAACTCGTCGGGCTCGCCGGGCCGGCCGGGGTCGAGCATCGCGCCGCCGTGGGGCCCCTCGACGCGCAGCCAGTGCACGCCGTCGCCCGACAGTGCGAGCCCGGGCCGCATCGGGAAGCCGGGGCGCGCCGTCTCGGCGCGGCGGCCGCCGGAATACCACATCCACCAGGTGCTGCCGCGCCGCTCGACGAAGCTGACGCCGACGTGGGCCGCGTCGAAGCGCCGCGGGTCGCCCGAGGGGTCGAGCACCGCGCCGAGGGTCCCGGGGCCATCGACGCGCTGCCAGCGGAGGCCATCGTTCGAGGTCGCGAGGCCGATGCGACCGGTGGGCACGTCGATGCTGCGGTCGAAGGTCGGGTCGCGCCCGTAGTACCACATGCGCCAGACGCCATCGTCGCCGCGCAGCACACAGGGGCTCGAGACCCGCTCGCTGTCCCAGCGACCCGCGGGCCCCGGGCCGAGCACGCGCCCCGGACCGACCGGGGCCACAGGCGCCGCCTGCCCACCCGCCGTGGCGCGCGTCGTCCCCGGCGCGAGGCCGGTGGCGGCGACGGCCGCGCAGGCCGAAGACTGGATCAGGAACTGCCGGCGACCGGCCATGAGCACCCTCGGCATGCGAGCTGGTGGAACGCGCTCCGATTATGCACGACGGCTCGCGGGCGGCGTCAGCGTCGTCCGCGGCGTCAGCGTCGCCGCGGCGTCCAGGTGGCGCAGTCGGTGATGCGGGCACGGCGCTTGATGGTCTTCATGCCGACCGTGGTCGCGAGCCGTTCGACACCCGGCAGGCGCGAGATGTGGTCGCGCAGCAGGGCATCGAGGTCGCCGATGCCGCCGACCAGCACGTGCAGCAGGTAGTCGGCCTGGCCGGCGGTGGTGAAGCACTCGAGGACCGCGGGGTGGTGCAGCACTGCCGTCTCGAACTCGGCGTGCTGCGCGGCGCGCAGGCGCACCTCGACGAAGGCGTGCAGTTCCAGGCCGAGCGCGCCCGGGTCGACCTCGGCGCGATAGCCGGTGATCGTGCCGGCGCGCTCGAGTGCGCGGACGCGGGCCCACGTGGGCGTCTTCGAGAGCCCGATGCGCTCGCCGAGCTCGGCGAAGGAGAGGCGCGCGTCCGACTCGAGGGCGGCCAGCAGCCGCGCGTCGAGGTCGCGTGCCGGGGGCGGCGGGACGCGCCGGCGAGACCGGCGGGGAGGAGGTCGGCGGGACGCGGTCATGGGCGGTGCAGCATAGAACGCCCGTTCGCAGAAACCCAGTCTGGCAGGACGAATGGTCCATCAAATCGGCCTCCCGGCAGTGCGATCGAACCAATGTTCGGCCGGCACCGCGCGACAATCGCTCCATGTCCGATCTCCTGCCCGCGCTACGCGACGAGTTCCTGGTTCCCGGGCCGGGTCCGTACGTGCTGACGCATTCGGTCGGCTGCCTGCCGCGGTCCGCGGCGGCGCGACTGGAGTCGCACTTCCTGGCGCCCTGGCGCGAGGCGGGTGGTGATGCGTGGGGCACCTGGCTCGCCGAAGTCGAACGTTTCCGCGCGGCGCTCGCCGCACTGCTCGGCGGAGCGCCGGCGCAGTACTGTCCGCAGGCCAACCTGTCTTCCGGCCTCTCGAAGCTGCTCGGCGCGCTGCCGCCGCCGCGGGGCGAGCGGCGTACCTGGCTGGTTGCCGAGGACGCGTTCCCGTCGCTCGGGTTCGTGCTGCGCCAGGGGCGGCGACTCGGCTACGAACTGCGGCTGCTGCCGCGTGGCGACGGCGCGGCCGACCCCGACGCGTGGCGATCGGCGATCGACGAGCGGACCTATGGCGTGCTCGCGACCCACGTGCACTCCAACACCGGACGCGTGGCGCCGCTCGCGGCGATCGCCGAGGCCTGTCGGCGCCACGGGGCGCTGTGCGTCGTCGACGTGGCGCAGTCGGCCGGGGTGCTGCCACTGCAGGTCGACGCGCTCGGCGCGCAGGTGGTGCTCGGCAGCTGCATCAAGTGGCTCTGCGGCGGACCCGGCGCCGGCTTCGTCTGGGTCGAGCCGTCGCTGCTGGCGCGGCTGGACCCCGTGGACGTCGGCTGGTTCTCGCACGCCGCGCCGTTCGAGTTCGACATCCGCCACTGGCGGCCCGCCAGCGATGCGCGACGACTGTGGGGCGGTACGCCGAGCGTCGCGCCCTTCGTGCTCGCCGCCGAGTCCCTGCGACGGATCGCCGCGATCGGCGTCGGGCGGATCCTCGCGCACAACCGGGCGCTGCTCGGGCGCTTCGCCGAGTGCCTTCCCGCCCGCTGGCGGGCCCGCGTCGCCCTGCAGGAGGTCGGCGGGACGCTCTGCCTGCCGCTCGGCGCCGAGCTCGACGTCGTGCGGCATGCGCTCGTCGCGATGGGCGCGCGCTTCGACACCCGCGGCGACGTGCTGCGCCTGTCGTTCCACGCCTGCAACGACCTGCGCGATGCGGAGCGCCTCGCCGGCGCCTGGCGCCCCGGACCGGCGCCGGCCGGCGCCCCGCGGGAGGAGGCGCCCTCATGAAGCCCACGAGCCGCCGCGCGGCGGCGTTCGACCAGTGGATCCGCACCGCCTTCGTGCAGATGAACACCGAGCTCGAGGAGCTGTACTTCGCGCAGGACGACCGCGCGTGCGTCGAGGGCATCGGCGAGCCGGTCAAGCTCGCGCTCTGCGAGGAGGGCCGGGCCCACGTGATGGCGCTGCTCGAGGAAGGCAACACCGGGGACGGCTTCGACAGCGCGTTCGGCGTGCTCGGCAGCGTCGGGCTCTACCTCGGCGCGCTGCGCCGCCACGAGCTCACGAACCCCGCGCGCGAGGAACGCTCGCCGTTCCCCGAGGCCTCGGCGCTGGCGATGCACGTCGGCGCCTCGCTCGGCATGGCGCCGCGCTTCTCCACCGGCCACCTCGCGACCCACAACCACGCGGTCGCCGGCGTGCGCAAGAGCTTCACCACGCTGCCGGACGAGTTCCTGTTCATCGACGAGAACACCCGCGGCATCCTGGCACTGCAGCGCGCCGCGGACGCGCTGGTGCGCATCGTGCCCATCGGCGTGTCGAGCCCGGTTGCCGACACGCTGTTCGAGGCCGCGCAGCAGGCGCTGCGCGACGTGATCCGCTTCAACGAGCGGCTGTACGCGACGCTCGACGTCGAGCGCTTCTTCTTCAGCGTGCGGCCGTACTACAAGCCGTACCGGGTCGGCCGCCAGGAGTATCGCGGCGCCAACGCCGGCGACTTCGCCGGCATCAACGAGATCGACCTGCTGCTCGGGCTGTGCCGGGCGAGCGACCCCTACTACTCGCAGCTGCTGGTGGACAAGATGCTCTTCATGCTGCCGCAGGACCAGGCCCGGCTGCGCGACTGCATGACGCACCGCAGCCTCCTGGACGAACTGCTCGCGCTCGCCGACGGGCACGCGCAGGCCGGCTGGTTCCGGCGCAACGCACGCCTCTTCCTCGGGACCTGCGAGCTGTTCGCCACCTATGCCAGCCAGCACCACGACCTGCTGGTGCAGCGCTTCATCGAGGCGCCGGCGGGACGCCTCGCCGAGCGGCACCTGCCCGCATTGACCGCGAGCGGGCCACCGCTGCCGGTGCTGCTGCGCGCGCTCGAGACGCTGCGCGACCTGCGGCGCGCGGCGCCGCGCGCCGACCTCGCGACGCGGCACGACGACCTCGTGCGGCTGCGCCGGCTCGTCGGGGCGCTAGACTAGGCGCCCCGGTGCGCCAGCAGGGCGCATCCGGCCGAGCATCCCCGAGGAGCCCCGATGACGCCCGACGCGCCGCCCGCCACCGACGACAGCTTCGAGCTCTACGACCTGCGCGTGGAGGTGGTGGTCCCCGAAGGCCGGCGCATACTCTGCGGTGCGAAGCCGGGGGATCATTTCGTCCTGCAGGGCGAGATGCTCAGCCTGCCGCCGGGGCAGGGGTTCTCGATCTATTCGCTGGCGGCGGTGCTGCCGCTGCTCGCCGCCAAGCAGCGCGTCACCGACGCCAACGACTGGATGTCGACCGACGCCGAGGTCGCCTGCCCGGACCCGAACTGCCCGACGCGGCTGCGGATCGTGCGCACGGGGCGCCGCCGCTTCCGTCATGCCGACACCAGTGCCGTGCCGCTCCCGACGGTTGGTGGCACGGTGGCGGGCGGCAGGACCGCGCGATGATCCCGCGGCTCGAGCTCGCCGGCGGCTACGGCATCTCGCGGCTGGTGAAGGGGGGCTGGCACCTCGCCGGCGGCCACGGCGAGGTCGATGCGGGACGGGCGGTGCGCGACATGGCAGGCTTCGTCGACGCGGGCATCACGACCTTCGACTGCGCCGACATCTATACCGGCGTCGAGGAACTGATCGGTCGCTTCCGCCGCGAGTTCCCGGAGCACGCGCGGCGCGTGCGGGTGCACACCAAGTTCGTGCCGGACCTCGACGACCTGGGTCGCGTGGACGCGCGCTACGTCGAGGCCATCGTCGACCGCTCGCTAGCGCGGCTGGGAATGGAGCGTCTCGACCTCGTGCAGTTCCACTGGTGGGACTACGCGGTGCCGCGCTACGTCGAGGTCGCGCTGCAGCTGGAGCGGCTGCGCCGCGCCGGCAAGATCGATCGCATCGGGCTCACGAACTTCGGCACGCCTCAGGTCCGGGAGCTGCTCGACGCCGGCGTGCCGGTGTTCGCCCACCAGCTGCAGTATTCGCTGCTCGACGACCGGCCGGCGCACGGCATGGCGCAGCTGTGCGCCGAGCGCGGCATCGCACTGCTGTGCTACGGCACCGTCGCGGGCGGCTTCCTGTCCGAGCGTTGGCTCGGCGCGCCCGCGCCGCCCCCGCCGCTCGCGAACCGCTCGCTGACCAAGTACCGGCTGATCATCGACGAGTTCGGTGGCTGGGCACCGTTCCAGGAGCTGCTGCGGGTGCTGCATGCGATCGCCGGGCGCCACGACTGCGACATCGCGACGGTCGCCACGCGCGTGGTGCTCGACCTGCCCGGCGTCGCCGCCGCGATCGTCGGCGCCACCAGCACCGCGCACCTCGCCGCGCACCTGCGCATCGGCGAGCTCGCGCTCACCGCTGCCGATCGCGCCGCGATCGCGGCCGCGACGGCCGGCCGCCGCGGACCGCCGGGCGACGTCTACGAGCTCGAGCGCGATCGCGAAGGCCCGCATGGCCGCATCATGAAGTACGGCCTCAACAAGTGAGTACGAGGCGCAGTGCGGCGCGCGTGGACCGCCGGCCGGCGCCGCGGGCGTGGCCTGTGGCGCTCGCGATGGTGGTCGTCACCGCCCGCGCCGCCGCGGCGGGCGCGGCCCCGGATCCGGCGGTGGCGGCGCGCTTCGTCGCCTTCCTCGACGCGGCCTACGAGCGGCAGCTGGACGCGAACCCGACGCTCGCCACCGCGCAGGGCGACCGTCGCGGCGACGAGCGCTGGGAGGACCTGACCGACGCCGGCCTCGCCGCCGAAGCGGCGCTGGCGCGGCGCGAGCTGGAGGCCGTCGGCGCCTTCGATGCCGTGCCGCTCGGTCCGCGCGAGCGCCTGCAGCAGCGTGTGTTCGTCGGCCAGCAGCGGCTGATGCTGGAGCGCGACCGCTGGCGCGACCATCTCTATCCGCTGAACCAGATCGTCGGCCCGCACGTCGACGTGCCTCGGGTGCTCGCGACCCAGCCCGTGACCGACCTGGCATCCGCGCGTCGGTGGTTGCGGCGGCTGTCGGCGTCCGGCGTGCATCTCGACGGGTTGACCCAGCGGCTGCAGGCGCAGTCCGCCGCGGGCGTCCACCTGCCGAAGTCCGTCTACCCGCTGCTGGTCGCGCAGGCGCGCAACGTGATCACCGGCGCGCCACACCAGCCGGCGGGCGTCAGCCCGATCATGGTGGACTTCGCGCGCAAGGTGATGCCGCTGCGCCTGCCGCGGCCGCAGCGCGAGGCGCTGCTCGAGGACGCCCGGCGGGCGCTGCTGCGCGACCTCGAGCCGGCCTACCGGCGGCTGCTCGCGACGCTGGAGGCGCACGCGGCGCGTGCGGCGGTCGATGGTGGCGCCTGGCAACTGCCGGAGGGGGACGCCTTCTACGCCTTCCTGTTGCGGCAGTTCACCACCACCGAGCTCGACGCCGAGGCGATCCACCGGCTCGGTCTCGCGGAAGTGGAGCGCACGCACGGCGAGATGCGCGCGCTGATGCGTACGCTCGGCGCCCGGGGCTCGCTGCAGGAGTTCATGCAGTCGATCCGCCAGGACCCGCGTTTCTTCCTCGCCGACGACGAGGCCGGCCGCGCCGCCTACGTGGCGCGCGCGCGACGCATCGTCGCGGCCATGCAGGCGCGGCTGCCGGAGGCGTTCCTGAAGCCGCCCGCGCTGCCGCTCGAGATCCGCGCGACCGAACCGTATCGTGCCGCGGGCGCACCGGGCGGCTTCTACGAGCCGGGCACGCCCGATGGCAGCCGGCCCGGCATCGTCTACCTGAACCTGCTGAGGCTCGACACGCGGCCGCTGTACGATCTGGAGGCCCTGCTCTACCACGAGGCTGTCCCCGGCCATCACCTGCAGATCTCCAGCATCCTCGTGGACCCGACGATCCCGCGGCTGCGCAAGGTCAACCGCTGGTGGCAGGACACCGCCTTCGTCGAGGGTTGGGCCCTGTATACCGAGCGGCTGGCGCGCGAAATGGGCTTCTACCAGGACCCGTACTCGGACTTCGGCCGCCTCGCCGGCGAGCTGTGGCGCGCGACGCGCCTCGTGGTCGACAGCGGGCTGCACGCGAAGCGCTGGAGCCGCGGGCAGGCGATCCGCTGGCTGGACGACAACACGCCGAGCCCTCACGCGGCCAACGAGCAGGCGGTCGACCGCTACCTCGCGGTGCCGGGCCAGGCGACCGCGTTCACCGTCGGCATGCTGCGTATCGTCGAGGAACGCGAGCGCGCCCGCCGCGAGCTCGGCCCGCGATTCGACCTGCGCGAGTTCCATGCGGCGGTGCTCGAGAACGGGTACGTTCCGCTGTGGGCGCTGCGCGAGAACGTCGATCGCTGGATCGCGTCGCGACGCTGATCGCGCCGCCGTGGTTGCTGCCGTCCGGAGCCCGAACGCCATGATGTCCATGCGTCGTCATCTCGTGGCCGCGCTGCTCGCCGGCGCGGCGCTGCCGGTCGCCGGTGCTGCGCCCGCCGGCGCGCCCGCGGCGTCGACCGCCACCGCCACGCCCGACGAATGCGACCGGCTCGCCGCGCATCCGGAGGACCCGATGCGGACCTCGCCGGGCGTCGAGCGCGAGAAGATCGACCTGCCCGTGGCGATCGCAGCCTGCGAGCGCGTGGTCGCCGCGGACCCGGCCAATGCCCGCGCCCGCTACCAGCTCGCGCGCATCCTCTTCTACGCGAACCAGAACGGGCGCGCGGTCGAGGAGATGCGGCGCTCGGCCGACGGCGGCTACGCCCAGGCACAGTTCGTGTTCGGCACCTTCATCACCCGCAACCGCCCCGGTGCGCCGACCGATCCCTGCCTCGCGGAGTCCTACTGGCGACGCTCGGCTGCGGGTGGGCGGCAGGCGGCGCGGGTGCAGTACCTGCGCTTCACCCTGCAGGGGCGCTTCGCTGCCTGTCGTGACGTCGCGCCCGAGGAGGAGCGCCTCGGCATGCTCGAGGCCGCCGCCTCGGCGGCGCGCGACTTCTACGAGACCCTGCTGGTCGAGGACCTCGGCGCCGCCTACGCGGCGCGTGCGCCGGGTGCGCAGCCGGCGTCCGTCGCACCGGTCGCAGCCGTGCGGGCGGCCGGGCGCTCGCCGCTCGGCGACGCCGCCCGCACCGCCTGGGAGCGGTGCGCACTACAGGTCGGCGCCGGAGCCGGCGCGCCGGTGCGCGAGCGCCGCATCGGCGTCACGCCCGCGTCGACCAACACGATGTATGCACTGATCCTCTCCGGCGAGAAGACGATCACCACCACCTCGCCGTGGCTGTACGAGGCCGACCCCGCGCAGCGCCCCGTGGTCGGGGGCTATTCGGTGCTGCTCGACGCCGGTGGCCAGGCCGCCGCGGTGATCCGCACCACCGAGGTCAAGGAACTGCCGTTCGACCAGGTCACGGCCGACGACAGCCGCTTCGAGGGCAAGCCGATCCGGCCGCTCGCGGCCTGGCGCGAGCTGCACGTGAACTTCTTCAACCGGGAACTGAAGCCGCTCGGCCGCGAGTGGTCGGCGACCATGCCCGTCACGCTCGAGCGCTTCGAGGTCGCCTGCCGGCCCTGAGCGATTTGCCGGGTGCGGGCCCTCTGCTAGGCTCGGGCCCCCTTCAGGCCCTACACCAGGAGCATCCGATGTCCCATCTCTCCCTGCAGTCGCGTCGCGCGGTGCTGGCCGCGCTCGGGCTCGTGTTCGCGACCGGTGCCGGCGCCGGTGCCGCGACGGCGGCTGCGCCGGCGGCGGGCGATGCCGCGCTCGCCGCCGTGATCGCCGGCGAATGGCGCGGCGCCGATCAGAAGGCGCGCGATGCACAGCGCCGACCCGCCGAGGCACTGGCCTTCTGGGGCCTGAAGCCGGGCGCGTCGATCCTCGAGGTCCAGCCGGGCGGCGACGGCTGGTGGACGCAGATCCTCGCGCCCTATGCAGCGCGTACCCGGGGCCAGTACAGCGCCACGGCCCCCGACCTCACCAACCCGTCGATCACGCCGGCGGCGCGCGAGATGCGCGCCGCCTTCGAGAAGAAGTTCGGCGACCCGGCGCTCTACGGCAAGGTGCAACTGGTCAACTGGGGCATGACCGCGCCCCCGCTGCCCGAGAATGCCTACGACTTCATCCTCGTCTCGCGCTCGATCCACGGCTGGATGCGCCAGGATGGCATGGTCGCGCGCAACTTCGCCGAGCTCGCGCGCGGGCTCAAGCCCGGCGGTTCGCTGGCCATCGAGGCGCACCGTGCGAACCCCGGTCCGCAGGATCCGAAGGCCGCCAATGGCTACGTGACCGAGGCCTACGTGATCGAGCAGGCGCAGAAAGCGGGGCTGAAGCTGGTCGCGAAGTCCGAGATCAACGCCAACCCGAAGGACACCAAGGACCATCCTTTCGGCGTCTGGACCCTGCCGCCGACGCGCACCACGGTGCCCTACGGCTCCGGCAAGCCCGCCGACCCGACGTTCGACCGCCGCAAGTACGACGCGATCGGCGAGTCCGACCGCATGACGCTGCGCTTCACCAAGGGGTGACGCGCGACCGGAAGGGCGCCACCGTCGCGCGCCGGGCGCTCAGCGTCCCGGCGTGCGCCCCTGCGGCGGGGCCTCGCGCGGCGCGGCGGGACGGTTCCAGTACTGGTAGGGCGACTGTCCGTCCTTCAGCAGCGTGGTGTCGAACAGCACGATCTCGCGCGGAGTGACGCGCTGGATGTCGAAGCGGCGCACGGCCCGCTCCTTCGAGATCCGCACCAGGCTGTACTTCTCGAGCGTCGGCAGGAAGCGCGGGTCCTGCGCCCCGATCAGCTCCGCCTCGCCGTTCACCTGCACGCTGACCCACTGGCGCGCGCCGCCGGCGGCCACCGTCCAGCCATCGGCGCGGACCGCGCTGAACTGCGGGTTCTCCTTCAGTTGCATCAGCTTCTCGGTGCCCTTCTCCGAGACGATGTAGAAGACCTTCTCTTCCTTGTCGAGCACCATGTCGACGGTGGTGGCGACCGGGCGGCCCTCGTGGGCGGTCGCCATCGCGAAGCGCTCGCGGCCCGGCAGGAACTGCACGATCCGCTCCCAGATCGCCTCCTGCGGCAGGGCGGCGAAGTTGTTGGCGTACTGGCGGCTCGCGCTCGAGACGAAATCGACGCCGAACGAGACGTCGTGGCACTCGGCGCAGGTCCAGCCTGCCGGGTAGCGTGGGTGGCGCGCGCTCTTGACCTGCTGCGGCGTGATGGGCGGGCCGGGGACGATCTTGCCGTCCGCGGCGATCATCGGCGGGCCGTCCACGGCAGCCGGGGCGGCGGCGGCCGGCGCGGGTGGGGACGGCGTCACACTCTGGACCGCCGTCCCGGCGCTGCCCTGGGAGGCCGCGGCGGTGGCGGACGTCCCCAACCAGAGCAGGCTCGCGAGGCCGGCGGTTCGGAGCAGACGGGGCAGGGCGTGGCGGGGCCTCCGATCGTCGCTGTCCTGGCGCATGGCTCGATGCCTCAGAAGGGGTTGAGTCGCTTGTCGCGCGAGAAGTTCATGTAGCCGAGGTTGATGCCCTGCCGCCAGCCGATGCCGAAGCGCACGGGGGCGATCACGGTCTGGTCGCGCTGCACGTAGTTCACGCCGAAGCCGCCGACGAAGTAGAGGCTGCCGTCGACGCCGGGATGGCGGCGGAACAGCGCGTCCTGGTTCGGCAGGTCGTAGACCAGCGCGAAGACCTTGACGGCATTGCCACCTACGTCGAAGCCGATCGACGGGCCTTGCCAGTAGATCTTGCGTGCACCGCCGCCCTTGAACTGCAGCTCGCCCTGTCCGTAGCGCAGGCCTACGCCGATCGCGCCGCCGGCCTCCTCGCCGCGGATGATCGCGACCGGCTGCCCCTTCTCCTTTAGCACCTTCTGCAGCACCTGTCCGAGTTCCTTCGCGCCGGTGGCGAAGAAGTCGTTCGCGGCCTTGGCGATCTCGTCGTCGGAGTAGGTCGACTGGGAAGCCGGCGGGGATTTCTTGGCGCCGCCAGACTGGGCCAGCACGGGCGCCGATGGCGCGGCGGCGAGCAGCAGCAGCGCGGCGAGCGTCGCCAGGGCGGTGCGGGTGGTGTTCATCGCGGATCCCCTGCGTGGAAGGACTCGTTCCAGCCGACATTGTAGGCCAGCGTGCGGCGCACGGTGCCAGTGCCGGGATCCTGCGATCGACTGGCCGATGCCTCGAGCCTCAGGCGCCGGCGGCGGGCGCCGCGTTCACGCGCGCGCGCGCCGGCGCCGGCCACGCGAGGCTCGCGAGCACCGCGACGGCCGCGTTGACGAGCATCGCCACGAGGCCACTGTCCCACTCCGGCAGCAGGCTCTTGCCGAGGTCCGCCGCCGCCGGCCACAGCAGCGCGAGGTAGCCCGCGACGATGCCGGCGAACACGCCGACCGCGCTGGCGCGCGGCCACAGGAACGCCAGGAACACGCCCGGGGCGAGCATGCCGATCGCCGCGTACGCCGAGAGCCCGATCTCGACCAGCGACCTGTTGGAGGTGAGCGTCAGCCAGGCCGCGATGCCGGCGAAGGCCACCATCGCGAGCCGCGACACCCAGAGCACGGCCGCGTCGCCGAGGTCGCGCTTCAGCGGCAGCACGACGTTGCGGCCGAAGATCGATGCGGCGCCGAGCAGCAGGATCGAGCCCGGCACCAGCGCGAGCAGCGTCGCGCCGCCCGCGAGCAGCCCGACCGCCCAGGCCGGATAGCGCTCGGCCACGAACTGCAGCAGCACCGCATTGAGGTTGCCGTCGGCGGGCTGCGTCCCGGCCAGCAGCGCGCCGAAACCGAGCAGGATGATGAAGAAGTACGACAGCGAGTAGAGCGGTTGCCAGGTCGCGTTGCGACGGATCGCCTCGACGCTGCCCGCCGAGTAGGCGAGCTGGAACATGTGCGGGAAGATCCAGGTGCCGAGCGCGACGTTGAGCGCCGCCGTCACCAGCCAGGTGGCCGTCAGGCCGGCCTCGGGCTTCAGGCCGGGGAAGTCGCCGATACCCGGGAAGCGCTCCTGCGCGAGGCGGTAGACCTCCAGCATCGAGGAGGCCCCGACGCGCTCGGCGACGCCGAGGCTGAGGCCGACGATCATCACGATCATCAGCACGTCCTTGACGCCGGCGGCGAACGCCGCCGAGCGCAGGCCGGCGACGTACACAAAGGCCAGCATCACCGCCGCCGCGAGCAGCGCGGACTGCAGCGCCGAGATCCCGGGGCCGACCGTGAGGCGCAGGATCAGCGACAGCGCCGTGATCTGGATCTGCACGTAGACCACCAGCGCGGCGATGCCGGCGATGCCGACGATCACCGACAGCCAGGTGGCGCCGTAGTGCTGCGCGAAGAAGTCCGCCTGGGTGACCAGGCCGTGGCGGCGGCCCGCGGCCCAGATCCTTGGCTGCAGCCAGTAGCCGAGGGCGCAGGCGAGCGAAACCGATGTGAAGGCGATGTAGGCGGGCGCGCCGAAGGCCCAGGCATAGCCGGAGATGCCGAGCACCGCGAAGGTGGTGTAGATCTCGCCGGCGTTGACGAACCAGAAGATCCAGCTGCCGAAGCGCCGGCCGCCGACCGCCCACTCGTCCATCGAGCGCGCGCGAGCCTCGCGCTGTCCGTACCACAGCGCACCGAGCATGGTGCCGAGCACGATCGCCAGCGGCAGCGCAAGGGCCATCGGCGCTCAGTGGCCGGCCGGCGAGCCGGGGCGCTGCGCCTCGGCGCGCGTCGCGAGCGCGGCCGCGATCTCGGGCTCCGGGCCCTGCGCAGCGTCGATCCGCCGGTCGATCGCGAACACGACGCCGATCACCAGGGTCGTGAAGACGATGCCGAGCATCTGCCAGGCCATCGGGAACGGCAGCCCCAGCGGGCGCAGCGCGAGGTCGTCGACCAGTGGCACCAGCGCGACCTGCCAGGCGAACGGCAGCAGCAGCAGCCAGCGATGCGCGCGGCTGCGCGGCCGCGCCGCCCCGGGGGTCTCGGCCGGCATCGGATCAGTAGATGCCGGTCTTCGCGACCGATCCCGGGTCGAGGTCGTTGCGGACCACCTCGCCACCCTTCATCACGAGGAACAGCGAGCGCAGGGCGCGCGTGTCCCGGGTCGGGTCGGCGTCCATCGCGATGATGTCGGCATACTTGCCCGGCGCGACCTGGCCGAGGTCGGCCTCGGCACCGAGCATCCGCGCGGTGTTCACGGTCGCGGTGCGCAGCGCCTGCAGCGCGGTCATGCCGGCTTCCTGGTAGAGCTCGATCTCGCGGATCGAGGCGACCGTGCCCTGGTTCGGCTCCCACGGGAACTGGTCGCTGCCCATCGCGATGTTGACGTCGTTGCGGATCGCCGACTGCAGCGCGGCCCAGTGCGAGCGGCCGACCATCTTGACCCGCGCGAGGTAGAACGGCGTCGAGCCGATCTTGCGGAAGAACTCCATCGCGCCCTCCTGGCTGACGACGATGGTGGGCACGTACCAGGCGTTGGCGGCCTTGATCTTCCTGAAGACCTCGTCGTTGAGGAAGTAGCCGTGCTCGAAGCTGTCGACGCCGGCGGTGAGCGCGTCGAGCGTCGCCTGCGGCGAGCCGGTGTGGGCGGCCACCTTGACGCCCTGGCGGTGCGCGATGTCGGTGGCGGCGCGCATCTCGTCGATCGTCATGTCGGCGGCGGCGATGTCGCCGGTGCTGGCGATGCCGCGGGAGATCGTGATCTTGATCCACCTGGCACCGAGCAGGATCTGGCGACGCGTCTCCTTGCGCACCTCCTCGGCGCCGTCGATGCCGTCGTACAGCGGCTTGGAGCTGTGGCCGCCGGTGGGCACGATCGGCGCGCCCGCGGGCCAGATGCGCGGACCGGGGTAGTCGCCGCGGTCGATCGCGCGCTTCAGGCCGAAGATCGCGTCGCGCTGCTCGCCCGGGGTGCGCACGGTGGTGGTCCCCGCGAGCAGCGACTTGCGCGCGTTGATCGCCATGCGCAGCGCGAGCTCCCCGTCGGTCTCGTTCTGCGTGTCGAGCATCGCCGTGCCGGGCAGCTCGAGGCCGAAGTGCGTGTGCATGTTCATCAGGCCCGGCGCCAGCCACTTGCCCGGCAGCCTCAGCTCCTTCGCACCGGCCGGGACCTGAACCTGTCCGGCGGGCCCGACCGCAGTGATCCGGTCCCCGGTGATCACGACGACCGCGTTGCGGATCGGCGCGCCGCCTTCGAGGTTCGCGACGTTGGCGCCGGTGATCACGCGCACCGGCAGCGGCGGCGCCGCCGCCTCGGGCGACTGTGCCCGGGCGGCGGACAGGGAAGCCACGGCGATTGCGAACAGCGGGGCGAGGGCACGGACGCGCAGGGCGCGCGCGGCGCCAGAGTGACTGATCATCGATGTACTCCGCAGGAACACGGCCCCGACGCCCGTTGCCGTGACGCGCGCCGGCCATTTCCCGCGCTGCGCCCGGCGCCGGTGCGCATCGGAACCGGCGTCGCTAGAGTATAGGCCCGGTCCCGAGTGGTCCACGCCACCGCACCTCGATGTCCGCCACCGATCCCACGCGTTCCTGCACTGCGCAGGGTGCTGCCGGAACGACTCGTCGCGACGCGCTCCGGCTCGCGGCCGCGGCGATGCTCGCAGGCGCCCACGTGCCGTCCGCGTCGGCGCGCAACGCTGGTCCGCGCCCGGGCCTCGTGGCGCCCGGTGCCACTGCCGCGGCGCGAGCTGCGCCCGCTCCTGCACCCACCGCCGAGCAGGCCGCGCGACTGCGCGCGCTGATCCTCGCCAGCGACGCCGCGGCCGAGAAGCTCGAGCCGATGCCCCGCGACCCGGCCGCGCGCGGCCCCGGCGAGCCGGTGTTCGTCGATCCGCTGGCCGAGGCCACGCAGGATGCGAGGCTGCGCAACGCCGAGGCTGATGCGGCCGCGCTCGCCACCGTGGACCCGCTGCACCTGCCGCCGGTGGAGCGCGTCGCCTACGAGGTGTTCGCGCATCGCACGCGGCGCGAGCTCGCGCGCCACCGCGACGGCATCGCGCGCATCCAGCGGCTGGTGCCGCTCGACGCCTCCTTCGGCCTGCACCTCGAGCTGCCCGACTACGTCGCCGGCGCCGGCGCGCCGTTCGCGACCGAGGCCGACTACGAGGCCGGGCTGCGGCGCCTGTCGGGCTTCGCGGGCTACCTCGGCTCGATCGTCGCGCGGCTCGACGAGGGCCTCGCTGCCGGCTACGTGCAGCCGCGCGTGATCGCGCAGCAGGTCGCCGGGCAGGCCGATGCGTTCGTCCGGCAGTCATTGGCCGGGAGCCCGTTCCTCGGCGCGTTGGGCCGGATGCCGGCCGCATTCGCCCCGGCGCTGCGCGCGCGGCTCGAGGCGGCCTACCGCGAGGTCGTCGAGCGCGAGGTGCTGCCCGGCTATGCGCGGCTGCGCGATGCGCTGCGGGACCGTTACCTGCCGCGTGCGCCGGAGGTGCCCGGGCGCCTGCAGCTGCGCGACGGCGCCCGCGTCTATGCGTTCGAGCTCGAGCAGCACGCGACCCTGCCGGTGACGGCGCACGCGCTGCACGACACCGGGCTCGCCGAGGTCGCGCGGATCCGGGCGCGGATGGAGGAGGTGCGGCGCGAGGTCGGCTTCCCGGGCGATCTCGCGGCGTTCTTCGGACACGTGCGCCGCGACCCGAAGTACTACTTCACGCGCCCCGAGGACCTGCTCGAGCGGATGGCGTCGATCGAGTCGCGGATCTGGGCGGGCATGCCGCGGCTGTTCGCGCGCCGTCCCCGCGCGCCGTTCCAGGTGCGCGCGCTGCCGGCGATCGGCAGCCAGCGCGGCACCGGATACTACAAGCCGGGTCCGCCGGATGGCGTCACGCCCGGCGTGCTGTGGTTCAACATGGCGATGCTCGGCACGCGGCCGATCCCGACGCTCGAGACGCTGACGCTGCACGAGGGGATCCCCGGCCACCACTACCAGGTCACGCTGGCGCTCGAGGATGCGAGCCTGCCGCCGATCCTGCGCTTCGGCGGCCTCACCGCCTATTCCGAAGGGTGGGGCCTGTACGCCGAATCGCTCGGCCGCGAGCTCGGGCTGTTCACCGATCCGATGCAGTGGTTCGGCCACCTCGACATGGAGATGCTGCGGGCCGTGCGACTGGTGGTCGACACCGGCCTGCACGCCCTCGGCTGGCCGCGGCAGCGGGCGATCGACTACATGTTGCAGAACACCTCGATGGCGGCGCGCGACGTGCAGGTCGAGATCGACCGCTACCTCTCGCTGCCGGGTCAGGCCTGCGCCTACAAGTGCGGCGAGCTGAAGCTGCGCGAGCTGCGCGAGCACGCGGCGCGACGGCTCCGGGGGCGCTTCGACGTCCGGGCCTTCCACGGCCAGGTACTCGATACGGGTGCACTGCCGCTCGCGGTGCTCGAGGCCAAGGTCGCGCGCTGGCTCGACGACGGGTCCGCCTGAGGCCTGCGCGACCCCGGCGAGCGGCGCGACCGCCCCGAAGGTTGCGGCCGGCCGCGGCACGGCGTGCCCGGATCGCGGTACGGGCTGCCGGGAAAAAACCACACCTGTCGCCCTGACGAGGCATTGCACGGCCGGGCAGGGTGCTGGACACTGTGGCGGCGAGCCGACGGCCGTCCACAACTAGAGCCGCGCACCTCGCCCCGGGGAGTACATCGATGATCCAGTCCCTGCCCGGCCGCTGGCTGGCCGTGCTGTGCCTCTGCGCGGCCGCCACGCTGCCCGTCGCGAGCGCCGCGCCCGAGCCTTCCGGCGACGTCCTGTCGCGCTTCTTCGTCTGGTGGAACCAGACCTTCAAGCAGCCCGGCGGCTACACCGCCCAGGCCTTCGGCCAGTGGTTCACGCCCGACGCCACGCTCTACCTCGAGGGCAAGGAAGTGATCCGCGGGCTCGATGGCTGGGCCAGCCATTTCCAGAAGATCCAGGCGGGCGGCGGCGACGTCGAGATCGTCGTGCCCTTCAAGCGCGTGTTCCAGGCCGGCGACCGGATCTACACCTATCACGTGATCCGCAGCCGCCGCGACGGGCAGCTCTCTTGCGCGCTCGCCGCGGGCCACGCCGAGCTGCGCGGCGGCAAGATCTCGACGATCGTGCTGGTGCGCTCGACGCTCGATCCGGCCAAGGGGCCGCTCGACCCGGAGTGCTGGACGAAGTGAGCGCGACGGGCGGGCCGCGACCTTCCGGGGCGCCGCCCGCCAGGCCTGCCGCCGCACGCACGCATTGGGACATCCCCACCGATCCAGGCGGTCACGCCCCGGCGTGGCCCATTCGCTAAGGAGCCGACCATGACGACGATCCGCCGACCCGCCCCATCCATCCACAGTCCGCGCGTGCGCGGGCCCCTGGCGACGGCCGCGATCGCGGCGGGCCTCGCCGCCGTGCCGGCGGCGCCGGTACTGGCGCAGGAGGCCGAGGGCGGGCTCGAGGAGATCATCGTCACCGCGCAGCGCCGGGCCGAGTCGCTGATGGACGTGCCGATCGCGATCAGCGCGGTCAACGCCGAGGCGATCCAGAAGCAGAACGTCGACAGCGTCGAGGACGTGCTGGCGCTGGTGCCGAACGTCAGCTTCGTCTCGCTCGGTTCGCGCGACCGCAAGGAGATCAGCCTGCGCGGCATCTCGAACCAGCTGAACCCGTTCGTCGACGTGCGCCAGTCGGCCTACGCGTTCTACATCGACGAGTTCAACGTCGCGGCCGGCACCAGCAACCCCGAGATCCTCGACCTAGAGCAGATCGAGGTGCTGCGCGGCCCGCAGGGCACCTACTTCGGTCGCAACGCGGTGGGTGGCGCGCTCAACGTCTCGACCCGCAAGCCCGACAACGAGTGGTTCACCGAGGTCGGGCTGGCCTTCAGCAGCTTCGACACCCGCGAGGCGCACGCCATCGTCAACGTGCCGATCGTCACCGACAAGCTCGCGATCCGCGCGGTCGGCCAGAAGCGCCAGACCGATGGCTGGATCGAGAACATCAACCCGATCGGTGGCGGCAACGACGGCGAGTTCGACCACGCCCGCGTGACCGCGCGCTTCACGCCGAACGAGCGCCTGACCTGGGACCTCAGCTACAGCTACAACGACGGTGTCGAAGGCATGCGCGTCGGCGTGCCGACCGGCTTCCTGACCGCCACCTGGCGAGCGGTCTACTACCAGAACCGTCCCGGCAACGTCGCGAGCCCCGACGGCGTGGGCTTCTATCCTGACAACCGCGACCGCGTGAACTTCAACCGCCCGCAGCAGGTCGGCACGCAGTTCGAGTACGTGAGCTCGCGCCTGCAGTACGACTTCGACGATATCACCCTGACCGCGGTCGTCGGCGACCTGCAGTCGGAGATCTTCAACTTCGGCGACGTGGACGGCGGCAGCATCGACGCCTTCTACGAGGACCTGCTGATCGACCGAGAGTCGCGCAGCGCCGAGCTGCGGCTCGCCTCGCGCAACCCGCAGCGCATCGAGTGGAGCGTCGGCGCGATCGCCGGCGAGGACTCGGGCGTGCAGGACCAGTCCACGTTCCACGGCACCCAGAGCCCGCTCGGCCGGCCGAACGGCTTCGAGGTCACCGGCGCCGACGCCGACACCACCTCCGAGTACTGGGCGTTCTTCGGCGAGGCCAAGTGGAACATCTCCGACCAGTGGAAGCTCGTGGTCGGCGGCCGCTACTCCAACGAGGAGGTGCGCACCATCGGCCAGACCCGATCCAACACCGTGGTCACCGGCAACAACAACCGGCGCACGGAGTTCAGCGACTTCTCGCCGCGCGTCACCCTGAGCTTCGCGCCGACCGACCTCGGCCTGTTCTACGCGACCGCGTCGAAGGGCTTCAAGGCCGGCGGGCCGCAGACCACCGGCACCGTGCAGCTGCGCAACGAGTTCGACCCCGAGGAACTCTGGAACTACGAGGTCGGCTGGAAGACCGAGCTGCTCGACCGCCGAGTGCGCCTCGACGTGTCGGCGTTCTACATGGACTGGGAGAACGTGCAGCAGTTCATCCGCTTCCAGTTCATCGACCAGGCGGGCCTGCTGCGCGCTGTCACGGGCGTCGACAACGCGACCTCGGCGACCAGCAAGGGCGTCGAGTTCAACGTACAGGCGGCGGTCACCGACAATTTCCGCGTCGGCGGCCAGGTGGGCTACCTCGACGCGAAGTACGGCTCCTACACCAACGCGCTGATCGACGGCACGGTCATCGACGCCAGCGGCAAGCGCCTGATCAACGCGCCGGAATGGACGCTCGGTGCCAACGCCGAGTACTCGCGCAAGGTGTTCGGCGACAGCGACGGCTTCGTCCGTGCCGAGTGGGTGCACCGCAGCGAGCAGCTGTCGAACACCTTCGCGCTGCGCTACGAGGTGTTCCCGTTCATCTCGCCGTCCTACGACTTCGTGAACCTGCGCGCCGGCATCACCCGCGACAACTGGAGCGTCAACGTGTTCGCCGAGAACGTGTTCGACGAGAACTTCTTCTCCGCTGCCTACGAGAAGGCGTTCTTCAGCGGCGTGCAGGTCGAGCCCTCGGTGCGCAACTTCGGAGTGGAGTTCCGGATGCGCTTCGGCGGCGGCAAGTAGCCCGTCACGCGGCGCGCGACGGCGGCGCGGCGGGCCGCCGCCGCGCGCCGGACGCGCTACGATGCCGGCATGGCCGAATACACCTCGCTCGCCAACCAGCGCGCCCCGGTCCCGCAGCCGCCGCTCGAGGACCTGCAGCGGCTCGTCCTCGCCTGGCTGCGCCAGGAAGCCGGCTTCGCGCAGGTCTACACCATCAACAAGGCCGGCTACCCGGTCGGCCGGACCATGGCGGCGCCGGTCGACGACGCCTTCACGGTGTGGATGGTCCAGCGCAAGGTGCACAAGCGCATCGGGCAGTGGCGGCGCAACCCGCGCACCGAGGTCGCCTGGGTCGGCCCGCCGGCGCCGGACTCGCGCAACGACCATCCGCACGTCTACGACCTGAACCTCGCGATCCCGCGCGCGGTGTTCATCCGCGGCGACGCCGAGTTCCTCGACGACGACACGATGGTCGAAGTGTTCGAGCGCCAGACGGCGCTGCACCGCTCGCGCGGCTGGACCAAGGCGCCGCAGCGCACGCGCGACAACATCGTCGCCGAACTGGTCGGCGTGAAGATCCGCCCGCTGCAGGTCCGCGTCGAGGGCTTCGGCGAGGGCGCGGCCTCGTTCACCTGGAAGCCGGAGCCGACCCCATGATCAAGGCACTGGTGGGCTATACGCTGGTCGACGGCGTGACGCCCGAGGAATACGACCGCTGGCTGTGGGAGATCCACACGCCGGACCTGATGGCGAACCCGCACATCGACAGGATCGTCTACAACACCGTCCTGAAGCCGGTCGAGAGCGCGAGCGGCGGCACGATGGAGATCCCCGAGAGCCTGAAGCTCTACCGGATCGCGGAGCTGCACTTCCGCGACATGGCCGCGTACGAGGCCTACCGCGCGTGGTTCGCCGAGCATCCGCTGCCGCGGGAGCGGGGCCCGGCAGGCCGCACCAACTTCAAGTTCTACCTGCTCGCCGAGGTCGCCGAGGCGACGCGCGAGGGCGCGCGGCGCTGACGGGCCGGCGAGGCGCGCGGAGCGTGCCCGGAGCGCCGCATGAGTGAGTTCCACGCTGGCAGGATCAGCTACCTCGGCCCGCGCGGCGAAACCGGCCGCGAGTGGTTCGAGATGGTGCCGTTCGTCGGCGGTGGCGGCCGCACGCTGCGGGCGTTCTGCGAGATGGACGAGGTCGGCATCAGCCGCGACGTGACGCTGGCGCTCGACGCCGCGTCGCGCCCGATCGACGGCTACGTACGGGTGGTGCAGCACGGCGCGGTCAGCGGCTCGACGCTGTTCATGGTCGGGCCGGGCGTGGTCGAGCTCGAGGGCACGACGCGGGACCACGGCCGCGTGTCGCAGCGCAAGCCGGTGCCGGGGATGCTGCCTTACCTCGGCCTGCACCCGCTGGTGGGCGACGCGCTCGCGGCCACCTGGCGCGGCACCGACGCGCCGGGCGAGTTCCGGACGCTGCACGGCATCACCAACTCGCATTCGCCGAACGGCGAACTCGGCCTGCTCGCGATGCCGTCCCACATCGAAGTCGCCTATGTCGGCGAGGAGACGGTCGAGGTGCAGGCCGGTCGCTTCGACACCCGGCGCTATGCGCTGCGCTGGAATCCGGCCTGGCCGCCGGCCGACCTGTGGGTGCACGGGCCGCTGGCGCTGTTCGTGTTGCTGCGCTGGTCGATGATCGACACGCGCTACGAGCTGGTCGAGCTGCGCACCACCCGCTGAGCAGGGCGTCCCGCCGGCGGCACGGCCGCGTCAGGCGCGCAGCCCGACCAGCGCGGCGCTCAGCTCCCACAGTCGCTCGGCGCGCGCCTGGTCGCTGGCCTCGACCGACAGCGACTGGGCGAAGGGCGACCGCTCGGCGCTGCGGCGGCCGCCCCAGCTCCAGTGCAGGCCGGAATTGCCGAAGCCCGGATCCGCAGTCACCTGCGCGACGCGCTCTCCCGCCAGCTCCTGGGTCACGTAGCCGCGGGTCACGTACTTCTGGAACGGCGGGAACAAGCGGCGGAACGCCGCGGGCGTGTGCCTGAAGAGGCCGGTGTCGGCGACGCAGCCCGGGTAGACGGTGCTGAAGACGATGCCGGTCGCGTCGTGGAAGCGCCGGTGCAGCTCGCGGCTGGTGATCATGTTGCAGAGCTTGCTGTCCTTGTAGGCCTTGCCGGGCAGGAAGCGCCCGCCGTCGATCATCGCCACCGGGGCCTTGAAGCCCGTGGCGAGGCCTGCGAGGTCGCCGAGGTGCGCCGGGCGCGGGATCGGGATGCGGCCCGCGAACTCGGCGGTGTTGGCGGTGATCGTGCCGAGGGTGACGAGCCGGCGCGTGGCGGAGCGGGAGCGGCGCAGGTCCTCGAGCAGCAGGTTCGCGAGCAGGAAGTGGCCGAGGTGGTTGGTCGCGACGCTGATCTCGTAGCCGTCGCGCGAGCGCATCGGCTCGCGCAGCTGCGGCAGGTAGACCGCGGCGTTGCAGACCAGCGCCTCCAGTGCATCGGCACGCCGGCGGTAGTTCTCGACGAAGCGCCGCACGCTGTCGAGCGAGCCGAGATCGAGGTGCATCGGGGTCACCGCGGCGGCGTCGAAGCCGAGCAGGCGGATCGCCTGGCCGGCCTTGCCGAGGTCGCGGCAGGCCATGACGACGTGCCAGCCGCGCCGCAGCAGCGCGCGCGTGGCGTGCAGGCCGACGCCGGAGGAGGCGCCGGTGACGATCGCCGTCGGCGTGTCGGCCCCGCTCATGCCGCGCGGCCGCGGCCGACGACGTGCAGGAAGCGCCGCTCCAGGGCGTCGTGCCGCGCAGGCTCGATGGCGGCGACCCCGAGCCACTCCGCGTGCATCGCCTCCCAGTCGCGCGCCTCGACGCGCCGTGCCTGGCCGAGGCCCCGGCTCAGCATCTGCAGCTCGACCTCGCGGCGCAGGGTGGCGTCTTCCGCCGGGGTCGAGGCGGCGGCGAGGATCTCGGCGCGCACGCACAGGCGGCGCAGGGCGCGCTCGCGATCCGCGTCGTCGCCCGCGGCCGCGACGAAATCCGCCGCACGCGCCCCGGCGAGCGCCTGGCGCAGCGCCTGTGCCACGGCCTTCGAAGGCCAGCGCGCGACGCCCGCGACGCCGCTCTCGGCGGCACCGCGCAGCGCCTCGCATTCGTCCTCGGCGGCGCCCTGGAGCAGCGCACGCTGCAGGGCGCGAACCTCGCGGGCGGCCGCGAGCAGGCTGGACTCCGCCGACTCCGCCGCGCGCCGCTCCAGCGAGGCGAGCAGCGACTCATGGCGCGCCAGCGCGGCCTGGAAGCGCTGGCGCAGGCTGCGGGCCACGGGCCGGGGCAGCTCGCCCAGCGCATCGAACGCGGCGCGCCACTCGAGCAGCCGCGACTCGGCGGCCTGCCGGTCCGGCGGCGGCTCGCCGGCCGCCTGCTCGATCTCGGCGCACAGGGTCTCGGCCCGGGCCTGTGACTCGCCGAGCGCCGCCGCCTGCGCGGCGAAGGCCTGCTGGCGGCGCTCGAAGACGCCGTTGCAGAGCGCGCGGAACTCCTCCCAGAGCGCCTGGGACTGCGCGTGGGGTGCGGGACCGGTCGCCTTCCACTCCGCCTGCAGCCGTCGTGTCTCCTCCACTGCGCGGCCGAGGTCGTCGAGCTGCGCGAGCTGCCGCGCGCGCACCACCAGCGCTTGCTTGTCGGCGGCGTTGCGCGCCTGCCAGGCCTCGACCCGGGAGCGCAGCCGGTCCAGGGCGCGGTGGAACTCGGCCTCGACGGGGCGCGCGGCCTCGCGATCGACCGGCGCATGGCTGCGCCATTCCTGGGGCGCCTCGCGCAGCACGCGGGCGACCAGGGGATGGTCGGGCCGCTCCGCGTCGATGGCGGCTTCGAAGGCGAGCACGCGCTCGAGCACGCGCCGCCGCGACTCCAGGTTCTCGCGGCGTGCCGCCGCCTGCGCCGCGAAGTGCACCCGGCAGGGCTCGAACGCGGCCTGCCAGGCCTTCTCGAAGCGCTCGGCCTCGACCGGCGCCGCGGTCGAGAGCCCCTTGTTGAGCGTGCGCCATTCCTGGCGCAGCGCGCGGATGTGCTCGGCGAGCGGCTCGGGCGGCTCGTCGACCCCGACCAGCGCCTCCATCTCCTCGATCAGCTCGATGCGCTTCGGCGCGGCGACGTAGTCCTTCCACTGGCGCAGCTCGTTGAGCCGCGCGTCGAGCTTCTCGAGGCCGCGCGCCAGGGCCGGCGGCAAAGCGGGCGCGCCCGGCAACAGCTCCTCGAGCGACTGTCGGAAGCGCGCCGCCTTGCGCGTGTCGCCGCGCTGCAGCGCCGCCGTGGCGAGGCGCACGAGGCTCGCGAGCTCGCCGAGTGCCTGGTCCACCGCGGCGCGCTGCGCGGCCTCGGCCTCGGTAGCCGCCGCCGCGGCGGCGTGCGCCTCGGCCTGCGCGCTCGCGGCGGCCGCCGCCTGCTCGGCCGCGGCCCGCTCGCGTGCCTCCAGCTCGGCCGCCTCGGCAGCGGCGCGCGCCTGCGCCGCGGCGCGTTCCGCGGCGACCCGGGCGAGCTCCAGCTGGTGCGCCGCGACCACCTCGCGACAGCGCGCCAGGGCCCGCTCGCCGCGTTCCCGCAACGCTGCATCGACCGGCGGCGGCAGCGCCTGCCAGCGTGCGGCGAGCAGCTCCAGCGAGACCGGGAACGCGGCGTCGTGGGCGCGGCCGGCGAGCTTCTCGAGCGAGCCGCAGACAGCCGCGGCTTCCTGAGCGGCATGCTCCCGCTGCCGGTGCGCGGCGAGCAGGGCGTCGCTGCGCTGGCGCAGCAGCTTGTACGCCGCCTTGTCCCGGCCGCGCAGCCGCGGCAGCAGCTCCTGCCAGGTCGCCGGATCGTCGATCGCTGCCGCCGCAGCCTGGCGGATGCGCGTGGTCGGGCCGTCGACCGCGAGCCGGGCGAGCTCGGCAGCCGGCAGCTCGCCGCTGCCGATCGCCCGCAGCAGCTGCTCGTGTTCCCCAGGATCGACCACCGGCGCCGGGGGTGCCGGCGCCGCGGCGGGCAGCGGCGCAGGTGCCGGCTCGGTGGCCGGCGGAGCCGGCTCCGGTGGCTTGCGGAACAGTCGCGAGAGCAAGTTCATCGCCGAAAATGATACAGGATGGATGCCGGCGGGCCGGCTAGCGCAGCGCGCGCGACAGCAGCACGTCGAGCAGCGCGAAGGCGAGGGCGGTGCCGCAGAATGCCGCCACTCCGAGCTCGAGCGGGACGGCGAGCGCGGCGAGGGGCAGCAGCGCCTCGGGCAGCGGGTCGAGCAGCAGGGACTCGCTGCCGGGCGGCCGGCCGCGGCGACGCTTCGCGAAGGACGAGGCGAGGTCGCCGAGCATCGCCAGCAGGCCCGTTGCCGCGCCCCAGGCGAAGCCGATGCCGGCGAGCGCCGCGGCGGCCGCCGTCGCGAGCACCGCCACCGCGATGCCGCGCCAGGTCTTGTGGGGACCGAACAGTTCCCGGCCGTCGGCGAGGCGCCGGCCGCAGTCGACGGGCATCGCCAGCCGGCGGCGCAGCGCCAGCCCTGCGAGCAGCGGCGCGCCGTTGGCGACCAGCAGCAGCGCGAGCGCGAGCGGGTCGAGGAGCGTCATGGTCGTGAGGCCCTGCCCGCGTTGACCGCGCCCGCCGTCCGCTGATAGACCGTGTCTCGAGCGACGCGGAGGACGGGCACGTGGCGAAGATCCATCGGATGCTGGGATGGCTGGTGGCCTTCGGGCTCGGGGCGGGCGCCTGGCCCGGGCTCGCCGTGGCGCAGCAGCCGGGTGCGGCGCGCGCGCCGACGGCGGCGGGTGCGGGCCCGGTCCCGACCGTCGTGGTCACCGGTGCGAACCGCGGGCTCGGTCTCGCCTGGGCGCGCAAGTACGCCGAGCGCGGCTGGAGCGTGATCGCCACCGTGCGCGAGCCGGATCGCGCCGGCGAGCTGCGCGAGCTGGCGCGCGCCGGTGCGCCGATCCGCATCGAGACGCTCGACGCCACCGACCCCAGGTCGCTCGAGGCCTTCGCCACCCGACTCGCGGGACGGCCGGTCGACGTGCTGATCAACAACGCCGGCACGATCGGCGAGGAGCCCGAGCAGAAGCTCGGGCAGCTCGATGCCTCGCGCTTCGACCACTACATGCGCGTCAACGCGCTGAGCGCGCTGCTCGTCACCGAGCGCCTGCTGCCGAACCTGCGTGCCGGCAGGCAGAAGAAGGTCGCCGGCATCAGTGCGCGCGTCGCCTCGTTCGCGGCCTACCCGCGGATCCATTCCGGGCTCTACTACTACAAGGCCAGCAAGGCCGCGCTCAACATGGTGCTGCGCAACCTGGCGATGGACCTGCAGGGCGACGGCATCGCGGTCGCGGTGCTCTCGCCCGGAGTCGTCAACACCTACGGCACGCCCGACGATCACGACGCGATGTCGCCGGAGATGCGCGCCAGCATGACCGACATCGACACCAGTGTCGCCGGGATGATGAAGGTGATGGACGGCCTGACGCTCGAGGGTTCCGGGCGCTGGTACCGGTACACCGGCGACGTGATCAGCTGGTAGGCGGCGCAGCGGCCGGGGTGGCGCCGGGGCCGGCTGTCGTCGCGCCGGCGACCGCGCTGCCGGGGCCGCGCCACGGCTGCTGGCCGCGCAGCGCCTCGATCTCCGCCATGTCCTTCGGCGGCCTCAGCCACAACGGCGCCTCCTCGCGCACGAACTTCTTCAGCGCCTCGCCCGGCATGGCGTCGAAGCTCGAGTAGCGCCAGCTCAGCACGCTCGAGACCGTCGGCCCGGGCCCGGTGCCCACCCAGGTGTACTGGTAGCGTTCCGGCTCCTGCAGGCCCGGGTCGGCGCGCAGGAAGAAGTCGTTGACCTCGAAGCGCTGCGTGCGGTTCCCGTCGACGCGCACCCGGTCGATGAACATCGCGTAGTTGTAGTGCGTGAGGCGCCCGAGCCGGCGCGCCGTGAAGTTGCGCTTGGTCGGCTCGGTGAACACCCGCGCCGAGTCGTGGCTCTCGACGTCGTAGACGATCTCGTCGCCGTCGAGCCGGTAGCTGCGCACCTGGAAGGGGTAAGCGGTCGGCGGACGCGGCTTGCCGTCGCGGCCGAGCTGGCGCTTGCCGGTCTTCGGGTCGAGCAGGATGAAGATCTTCCGCGACAGCTGGATCCAGGTGTCGGGGCGCGTCGGGTCGCGGTAGGCGAGCGAGGTGTCGAGGCCCTCGATGCGGGCGCGCACCTCGCCCGTGGCCTGGTCCATCACGTCGCCGGTGGCGTACCAGTAGACGGGCTTGCCGTCGTCGCCCGCCCGCATCCTGACCCAGGCCTCGAAGGCTTGGCGGTCGAAGCCGCCGGCGTGCGACTCGGCGGGCGCGAGCAGGGCGACCGGCAGGGCCAGGAGCGCGAGCAGCGGCAGGGTATTGCGGTGCATGTCGGGATACCTCGGGCTTGCGGGAGGAGCACGATTCTCGGCAACCCGGTGGGTGGCTGTCACGGTCCGCGGCGCGACATAACGGCGACGGCGCAGGGCCCGGCGGACGCCCGCGCGGCGCTGCGCGAAAACCGCCGGTCGACTCGCGTAAAGTGGGGACGCTGTCCGCAGCAGGAGGCCCTCCCGAGATGCGACCCGGCCCGCCCCGACTCCCATGGCTCGTCGCTGCAGCCCTCTGGGTGGCCTTCCCCGCGCAGCTGCCGGCGCAGGTCGCGTCGCCCGCCACCGCCGATGCGTCCCGGTCCCCCGCCGCCCGGCTGCTCGCGGCCGCCCGCCTCGAGCCGCAGGTCGCGCAGTTCGCCCGCAACTTCGGCCGCGGCTGGAGCGGCGGGCTCAACAACCCAGCACTCCCGCCCGCGATCCGCGCCCGCAACGATCGGCTGCTGAACGAGATCATGGCCGAGCATCTCACCGCCGCGCGGCTCACCTCGGAGGTCGAGGCCGCGCTCGGGAAGATGGCGCCAGCGGACGCGGCGGCCGCACTCGAGTGGTGGTCCTCGCCGCTCGGCGCGCGCATCGCGACGATCGACGCGACGCCCGAGTCGCCCGAGCTGCAGGTCGCGATGGCGCGCTTCGTCGGCGACCTGCAGGTGAAGCCTCTGCCGCCGGAGCGCGTGCAGCGCATGACGGACCTGGTCGCCACGGTCGGCGTCGGCAGCTTCATGCGCGACCTCACCCGGCGCACGCTGGAAGGACTGCTCGCCGCGGTGCGCGCCAGCGTCCCGGCGGGCGCCGCGGCGCCCCAGGTCGAGCAGCTGGAGTCGCAGCTCGCGGGGGCGCTCGACGTGCTCGCGGTGCGCGCCGAGCAGGCCGTGCGACTGCAGCTGCTCTACCAGTACCGTGACATCGGCGACGCGGAGCTCGACCGCTACGTCGAGTTCGCGCGCTCGCCTGCCGGCCGCGCATACACCACGGCGCTCTACGGGGCGCTGACCGAGGGCGTCACGCGTGCGGCGCAGGCCTTCGGCGCACGCCTGGTGGCGAAGGACGAGGACGCCTCGCGCACCTGAGTCCCGCGCCCGCACGTGGCCCGCAGGCGCGTGGCAGGTGTGCCAGGTGCGCCGGGTGCGTCGCGGCGGCGTTGACCCCGAAGTTCCACGGAACGTATAGTGACGATATGGTTCAGGAGAACGCCGCCCGCCCGACGCGCGGCGCGCCGGCGCCCGAGGCCGGCGCGGTGCTCACCAAGGCCGTGGTCCGCGCCGCCAGCCTGCTCGGCCTGCCGCAGCAGGCGCTCGCCCAGGTGCTCGGCGTGTCTCGACCCACGGTCACGCGGATGGGGCTCGGCACCTACCGCCTCTCGCCGTCCCAGCCGAAGAGCTGGGAGCTCGGCACGCTGTTCGTGCGCATGTTCCGCTCGCTCGACGCCCTGGTCGGCCACGAGGCGGCGGCGCGCGCCTGGCTCGAGGGCCCCAACACCGACCTCGGCGCCCGCCCGGCCGAGCTGATCCTCAGCGCCGAGGGGTTGGTGCGGGTGGTGCACTACCTGGACGCACATCGCGGGCGCCTGTGAAGCCGGAGGCGATCCGCCGCGCGCTCGCGGCGGCGCGCGCGCGCCGTTCGCTGCAGCTGTGGCGCGCGGTCGAGGCGCAGCACGTGGTCTCGACCCGCGC
Organism: Steroidobacteraceae bacterium; assembly: GCA_025458905.1. Taxonomy (GTDB): domain Bacteria; phylum Pseudomonadota; class Gammaproteobacteria; order Steroidobacterales; family Steroidobacteraceae; genus UBA964. The sequence goes on along the minus strand of JALORN010000001.1, from coordinate 15,134 downwards.
CCTGGTCGACACCCTCGAGGAGCAGGCCGAGCTCGAGCGCCTGCTCGATGCCGCCAAGCCCGCGATCGAGCGGCCGCCGGCGCTCCACTGGCTGCTGTACACGCCGTTCCGCTACCCGCCACTACCGACCGGCTCGCGCTTCCGCGGAGCCGCCGATCCCGGGGTCTGGTACGGCGCCGACGCGGTGCGCACCGCCTGCGCCGAACTCGGCTACTGGCGCTGGCGCTTCCTGCTCGCGAGCCCGGCGCTCGGCGCGCTGGCGGCGCGCCCGCAGAGCGTGTTCCGCGCGCGCCTGCGCGGCGAGGCCATCGACCTGCGCGCGCCGCCGTTCGCCGCCGCGCGCGCCACCTGGACCGATCCCTCCGACTACGCCGGCTGCCAGGCGCTGGCGCGGCTGGCGCGCGAGGCCGGCGTCGCGATCGTGCGCTACGAATCGGTCCGCGACCCGCAGCACGCCGGCTGCGGCGCCGTGCTCGACGTGGCGGCATTCGCGGCGCCCGAGCCGACGGAGCTGCACACCTGGCTGCTGGAGGTGAGCCGGGAACGCGTCACCTGGACGCCGGCGTCGCCGCTCGCGGGGCAGGGGTTCGAGTTCCGCTTCGCCTGAAGCGGCGGCCCTGCGGGTTCGGTGCGCTGCGGCGCCCGATTGCGCATTCACCGGCTTCGCACGCCGGCGCTCGAGCGATACAGCACGTGCCGGCGCAGGACGCTTTCCGGTGGCACGAGAGGATGGTCGAAGTGGCCCGCCTCCGTCATGCCGAGCCTGCGCATGACGGCGAGCGACCGCAGGTTCGACGGCACCGTGAACGCGACGATTTCGTCGAGGCGCGCGCCCGCGAAGCCGAACTCGACCGCTGCGGCGGCGGACTCGGTCGCATAGCCGCGGCCCCAATGCTCGAACGCCAGCCTCCAGAGCACTTCGACGCAGGGCGAAAAGGGCAGGGAAGCCGAGGGAACGTGTAGTCCCACCATCCCGATGAAGTCGCCGCCGTCGCGGCGTTCCACCGCCCAGGGTCCCCAGCCGCGCTCGCGGATGTGCGACTCGCAGCGATCGGCCGTCGCGTCGCTCTGCGCAGCGGTCAGCGGCGACGGAAAATGTTCCATGACCCGCGGGTCGGCGTTCATCGCCGCGAACGCGGCCCGGTCCGCGGGCCGCCACTGCCGCAGCAGGAGGCGCTCGGTGGTCAATTCGATCGGGAGGGTCACCGGCTTTCCCGTAGTGAGGCCGAGGCAGCATCATCCCCGGCCGAGTCCGCACATCCAAGAGCGAGACGGCGATGCGTATCCGCCCGTTCACCCGCCGCGGTAGCATCGAAACACCAACGCGGTCGGGGGTGCGTATGGCAACGGCGCGGAACGGGTGGCGGGCGAGGGGTGCGTTCGAGCCCGCGGTGCTCGCCGTGCTGCTCGGGTCGGCCTCCACGGCGCACGCGGCAGAGGCCGTCGACCTGAAGTTCGACTGGGGCGCGGACCTCACGATCCTGCGCGACATGGCGGCCGTCCGAGACGTGCCGCTGCCCGAAGCGAAGGCGCCCGATCCGATGGGCGGCGCTCCGTCGCCGGCCACACCCTCGGCCGGCGCGAACCCTGCGCCGGTGTCGCCCCTCGTCGCGCCATCGACGGTGCGGCGCGAGGTGCCCGCGATGCGCTATCGTCTCGCGGCGAAGCGGCAGACCGATGGTTCGTACGAGGTCCGGACGCTCGACTTCCTGATGCGGACGGGCATGGGCGACCTGCTGATCTCGCAGCAGCCTTCGGCCCGCCAGGTCATCGACACCACGGCTCCCGCGCTCAGGATCGACGGCCGCGGTGCGTTCGTGGCGCTGCTCGAACCCGATGCGGCGACCGCGGCGATCAAGGGCCTGGAGACGGGCTTCGAGGCGCGCCTCCGGTCCCTGCCGCCGCCGCAGCAGGCTGAGGCGCGGACACAACTCGAAGAGATCCGCTCGGAGGGATACCTCGCCGCCCGCGCCGCGTTCCCGTGGTTCGAGTCGGTCGGCTTCTGGTCGGGCCGGCGGCTCGAGTTCGGGCGCTGGTATTCGGAGTCGGCGGAGGAGCGGTACGTCCCGCTCGCGACTGCGCGCGGGCCGGCACGCGTGCAGCGGCGCTGGCGTGCGGTGGGGTGGGCGCCTTGCGAAGAACCCTTGCCAGCCGCCGCGCCGCGGCCCGCCGGTACGAGCGAGGCATCACCGAAGAAGCCTGCGGCAGCGCGCGGCGAATGCGTGCGCCTGAACCTGGTCTCGACGTTCACGCCGGCCAGCCCGCCGCTCGGTGCGCAGCCCGAGGGCCGGCTCGATCCGCGCCTCGAGTCCGAGATCGATCTCGTGACCGAGCCTGCGACCCTGCGCCCGCGCCGCGCGGTCGTGACCTGGCGCAGCCGCTGGCGTGAAGCGAACGGGGCGGAGGGCGTCAAGGACGTGCAGACGCAGCGCCTGGGCTGGACCTATGGCCCGCCGGCGCTGGTCGCGCTGCAGGGCACGCTGCCGTCTCCGCCGATCGCGAGCCCGGTGCCGGTCGAGCCGGCGAACCTGAAGCCGAAGCCAGAGTGGGCGCCCGGCACCCCGGAGCGGGCCTACGTCGACTTTCGCGCGGCGGTGGACTCCGGCGACTGGTCGACGGCGGCTGCGCTGATGCACCCGGAATTCCTCGCGCGGGTCGCGAAGCGGCTCCGGAGCCAGGACGGCGTCAAGGACTCCGGGGAACTGCGCAACGCGCTGTTCGGCGACGAGGTGACGGCCGAGCAGGTCGAGGCTTCTAGCGACCTGGCGCTCGTGTTGCTGGCGACGAAGCGTCTCGCGGACCAGCAACGCGATGCCAGCGGCGACTGGACCCGACCGCCGCGGCTGTCGCCCGCCCGGGTAGTGCTCGGCCACGTCGAGGATCGCGAGGGACGCCGGCACGTGGTGACGCAGCAGGACGTCGAGTACCGCATGCCCGTCGAGTACCGCGGCTCCTCGTCGACCGTGGTGCTGTCGCTGGCGGACCAGCGCTCCGCGCCGGCCGGCGCCGGTGACGCCGCGGCGCCGGGGTCGTCCTGCGACCCGGCGCGCGACGTACACCGCTGCTGGCGGGTCTGGCGGGATTCGAGTTCGGAGTACGAGCCGCTGTCCCGGGTCCAGTCCGAGCTGGCGATGCGTCGACGTCCGCCGACCGGCACCGGCGCTACGGCCGTGCCCGGCACCCCGGCCCTGTCCTCGGCGCAGCCACCGGGCGCTGCGACCGCGGCGAACGATCCCGAGACGCTGGCGCTGCGGTCCGCGCTGCAGAAGCTCATGAGCGAGGCACTTTCGACCGGCGCCAAGCGTCCCGACCTGGCGGCGCTGCGGGCCGTGGTCGGCTCGCCGGCTTTCGCCCGGCTGAATCCCGCCGAGCAGTACCAGGCGAGGATCGGCCTGGGGCAGGGATTGCTGATGAACGGCGAGCTGGCCGAAGGATTGCCGCTGACCCGCGAATCGGCCCAGTCGCCGCTCGGGCGGCCGGCGAACTACCAGGTGTGGGCGGGCACCGCCGCCCAGTTGCGCCAGCGCGCCGAGGCGGCGCGCGCCATCCAGGCCTGGCTGACGCGCTTCCCGGCGTCCGGGGACCTGCTCGACCCGCGACTGCTGGCCGAGATCGATGCCGAGCCTCCCGTCACGGACGAAGAGAAGCGCGAGTTCCGCCGGCTCTACGAGGCCTTGTTCGCTGCCGGCGACCAGCTCCGCGACGCCGATGGCCTCGACGGTCGCTGGGTCCGGCTCGCACGGCTGCGCCTCGAGGATCGCGCGCTTCCCGACCCGACGACGGCAGCCGCCGAGGTCGTGCGTCGGATCGACGACAGCCGGTCGCTGATGGCGATGCGCGCGGACCGGCGCTACGACGCGCTCACCCGGGCGCACCCGGAGCTGTTCGACCTCGCCCGGGCCAGGGCGAGCGTGCTCGGCGCGGCGGAGCGCAAGGTGCAGGCAGAGCCGCGCGTGCTGGCGCGGCGAGTGGCGCTGCTGCGAACGCTGCTGCGCTCGGGCCAGGCACGGCAGGCCCTCGACCAGGCCACGAACCTGGTCGACAGCCTCGGCGTCGCCGATGCGCCGGAGGTCACCTTGCGCGACGCGCCACCGCCCCTGCCCTTCGACGATGCCAAGGAGCAGCTGCGCTGGCTCTACGACCTGCGCGCGCAGGCGCTGGTGCGGCTCGGGCGATTCGAGGAGGCCCTGCAGGACAACCGTCGCGCCGTGCAGGCGGCGCGCTACAGCCAGGACTCCGTCAGCCAGTCCTTCAATTCGGCCATCCGCGCCGCCGAGCTCGGCATGCCGCAGGAAGCGATGGAACTGCTGTCACGCACGCAGCGCCGGGCGTCGTCCCCCTATGGCCGGATGGTCTACGAGGCCGCACGCCTGCAGGCGGCGCAGCAGCTCGGCGATCGCGCCATCGTCGAGCGGGCGCTCGGCTACCTCGCCGACAACCGCGACGATGCGCCGACGTTCTACCTGTTCGCACTGCTCTACCTGCCTGCGGAGGGCGAACGTACCGCGGCGGCCGAAGCCGAGTTCCTGCGGCTGCTGGACCATCCGGAGCATCGCCTGCAACTGCTGTACTTCCTGCAGGGCACGGCCCCGCCGGTCCGTCCCCTGCCGCAGCGCGACCGGACCATCGCCGAGCTCAAGGCGCTCGCCCAGACGCCGAGGATGCGCGAGGCGGTGAATCGCGTCGGGCGGATCCTCGATTACCCGGACGTGCCTTACCCCGCGGAGTGAGGACCGGCGGCGCGCCGATCAGCGCGCCGCCCCCTGCGCCCTGGCCAGCAGCGCCTCGATCTCGCCGCGCCGCCCGCGGTCGGCGAGCTCGCGGCCGGGCCGCGGCGGCGCGGCCAGCGCGCGCCGCAACGCGGCGATCGCCTCGACGCGCTGGCCTTCCTCGTAGAGGAACTCGCCGTAGAAGTAGTTCGGGTCGATGCCGTCGGGGTTGATCTTCAGCGCAGCCTCGAGCAGCTTGCGCGCCTTGCCGTCGTCGCCGAAGCCGAGCGGGAAGCCGGGGACCTTGGCGTAGAGGGTGCCGAGGCTCGTGTAGGCGGAGCCCTCGAGGGCGCTCGGGTCGATGCGCAGCGCCGCCTCGAGCTTGTCGCGGGCCTGTTTCGCGAGCCCGAGCGCGCCGAGCCCGCCCTTCACGCCGGCGTAGGTCGACAGCACGATGCCTTCCCAGATCAGCGGCTCGGCGCGGCCCGGGAAGGCGCGCTCGAAGGCGGCGGCGCGCCGGGCGAGCGCCTCGAACTCGGCGGCCTTCCGTGCCTCGCCCTGCGTCTGGTAGTTGATGCGCGCCCAGTCGGCCTGGACCTGCTGCAGCTGCTCGACGAGCGCGGCGGGCGGCGGGCCGGACGGGGCTGCCGCGGCGAGCGTGGACAGCAGGCAGGCAGCGGCCAGGGCGAGCCATGGCTTCACGTCGGACAGCGGCTTCATGGCGAGGACTCCTCCACGGGGCGTCGGGGCAGGTCGCGCGGCGGGGTGCCCGTCGCATGACGGCGGATCACGGGCAGCTGGCGCCGCAGCGCGCCGTCGACCAGGCGCGGCAGCACCGCATTCAGGCGCGCGAACAGCTTCTCCGGCCAGCCGAGCACGGCGAACGGCGTGTTGCGTTCGAGCATGCGGCGCAACGCGGCCGCGACCACCGCCGGCTCGTCCATCGCGACGCCGAGCTCGGCATTGAGCCGGTCCATGGCGCCGGCGTTCATCGCGGTGCGCGTGGCGCGGGGCGCGAGGTAGTGCACGCGCACGCTGCTCCCCGCGAGCTCGCGCCGCAGCGCCTCGCTGAAGCCGCGCAGCGCGAACTTCGACGCCGAATAGACGGCCTGGCCCGGGTAGCCGATGCTGCCGAACACGGAGCCGACGTTGACGATGTCGGCCGCGACGTGGTGCGACAGCACCGGTAGCAGCGCGCGGCACAGCTGGATCGGGCCGTGCACGTTGACCTCGAGCAGCCGGTCGATCCGCGCCGCCGTCTGTTCCTCCAGCCAGGCGAAGTCGGCGAGGCCGGCGTTGTTGACGAGGACGTCGACGCCGCCCTGCCAGCCCGCCGCGAACGTCACCAGGCGCGCGCGCGCCGCCTCGTCGGCGACGTCCGCGGCGAACGTCGCGACGCGCCCGGCCGGCGCCCCGAGGCGCGCCGCGGCCGCCTGCAGCGCCGCTGCGTCGCGCCCGACCAGCAGCACCGATGCGCCCGCGGTGAGCAGTTCCGCGGCGATCGCGGTGCCGATGCCACCCGAGCCGCCGGTCAGCAGCGCGCGCCGCCCGGCGATCACGCCGCCACCGCGTCGAGGCTGCGGAACACGTTGCCGTACAGCCAGAACATCGCACGCGCGCACTGCGTGACGGCGGCGGCATCCTCCGGCGCCTGCAGCCGGCCGAGGATGCCGGCGAGGTGCTCGACGTGCTCCTGGTCGAGGCGCCCGTGGCTGCGCAGGTAGCGGAAGGCGCGGTCGGGCAGCCCGAGCCGCGCCTGGATGCGGTCCGCCGCATCGAGCGCCAGCGCGGTGCTCGTGCCCTCGAGCACGTGCACCATGCCGAAGAAGCCGACCGGGTTGCGGCGCTGCGCGACGTCGTAGGCATAGGCCACCATCGCGTCGGTCTCGACCCGCGGCAGCGCGGCCGCGGCCGCCCCGGGGTCGCCGCCGGCGGCCGCGATGTCGTCGAGGATCCATTGCTCGTGGCCGTGCTCCTCGTCGATGTAGTGCACGACCTGGCTGCGCAGCCAGCCCTTGTCGTCGGGCAGGCGGCTGCCGACCGCCATCAGCAGCGGCACGGTGTGCCGCACGTGGTGGTAGGCCTGGCCGAGGAAGGCGAGGTAGAGCGCGCGCGTCACGTCGCCGCTCATCGCGCGGCGGATCGCCGGCGCGGCGAGCAGGTATTCGCGGCCGGCGCGGCTCGCGTCCGTCAGTTGTTGCAGCAGGCTCATGCCAGTCTCCGGGTCAGGAAGCGAGGGGCTCGGCGTAGGCGGCGTCGAGCAGCGCCGCGTGCCGCGCGAGCAGCACGTCGCGACGCGGCCGGCCGTTGGCGGTCAGGCTGCCGTCGGCGACGCTGAACGGTGCCGGTGCCATCTGCCAGCGACGCACCTGGGCGTACTCCGGCAGGCCGCGGTTGGCCTGGGCCACTGCCGCGGTGAGCTCGGCGGCGGTCACCGCCGCGCCCGACGGCACCAGCAACGCGAACAGCCACGGCCGTGCGTCGCCGAACACCAGCGCCTGGCCGATCGCCGGCTGCGCCAGCAGCTCGCGCTCGACCCATTCGGGCGAGACGTTGCGGCCGAGCGAGGTGATCAGCATGTTCTTCGCGCGGCCCTCGACGTAGACGAAGCCGTCGGCGTCGATGCGGCCGAGGTCGCCGGTCGCGACCTCGCCGTCGGGCAGGGCCTCGGCGCCGCCGGCGCCGAGGTAACCGAGCATCACGGCGCCGCGCACGTGCAGCTCGCCGTGCGCATCGACGCGCACGCGCGCGTGCGGCAGCACGCGCCCGACGCTCCCGGGGCGCAGCGCCTGTGGTGCGCTGAGCGCCACCACCGACGCGCACTCGCTGAGGCCGTAGCCCTCGAATGCCGGAACGCCGCGGCGCCGCGCCTCGGCCAGCAGCTCCGGCGAGACCGCCGCGCCGCCGACCGCGACGAAGCGCAGCGTCGGCGGCGGACGCCAGCCGCGGTGCACGGCCGCGAGCAGCCCGGCGAGCGGCGCCGCCACCAGCGCCGCGAGCTCGTCGAGCAGGGTCGCGAGCGGCAGCAGGCACAGGTGGCGCGTCACGCCGAGCGGCGCGATCACGCCGGCGAGCGAGCGCGCCACCGACTCGATCGCGTCGGCGCCGAGGCAGACGCCCTTCGGCGTGCCCGTGCTGCCCGAGGTGAAGGTGACCTTGGTGGTCCCGGCCGGCAGCGACGGGCGGGTCGCCGCAGGCGAGCTGCGGCCGAGGGCGACCAGGCCGCTTGCAGGGGAGGCGCGGAGCACGCGCCAGCCGTCGTGGCGGTCCAGTACGCGCGGTGCGTCGTCGGTGAGGATCACGTCCACCCCGACCGTCGCCAGCGCGTGCTCGACCTGCGCCGGGGTGAAGTAGCCCGGCAGCGGCACGTTGACGGCCCGCGCCGCGTGCAGCGCGAGGTCGGCGACCGCCCAGCCGATGCCGTTGTCGGCGAGCAGCGCGTGGCGCGCATCGCCGCCGGCGAGGCTCGCGAGCCAGGTGCGCTCCTGCGACACCAGGCCGGCGAGCTCGTCCGCGCCCAGGCGCCGTCGACCGTTCTCGAGCGCCGCGTGCCCGGTCGCGTGGTTCATCGATCCAGGCGCAGGCCGTGTGGCAGCCAGCCGGCCATCACGCGCGGCTGCGTCTCGTAGTAGCGCCCCCAGTCGTCGTCCCGCTGGCGCAGCCGCGACGGGTCCGCCGGGCCGAGATCGAGCAGTGGCGCATCGAAGGTCGCGAGCACGTCGCGCACCCGCGCGGTGGCGGTGAAGGTGATCCAGTCGTAGCCGCGGTCGACGAGGTGACGCGGCAACTGCGCGACCAGGTGCAGGGCTGCGCGGCAGCCTCGGCCGGCGAGGTGGCCGACCTCGACGATCCGCTGTCGCTCGACCGGCGCAGGCAGCGCGCGGCCGCAGGCGTCGCGGATGGCCTGCTCGACGGGCTGGTCGAGGTACTGCTCGAGGAACAGCGCCTCCGCGGCGGCCGGCCGGTAGCCGAGCGCGCAGCGCAGCGTCCCGCGCCAGTCCTGCAGGCCGAGCAGCGCGGGCATGAAGCGCCGCACGCTGGCCCCGTGCACGGCCGCGAAGCGCTCCGCGACGAAGCGCTCGATGCCGGCGCGGCCGGGGTCGCCCTGGCGGGTCTCCTCGATCCGGTAGCCGCGCAGCGGGGCCGGGGGGGCGGCAATCGACGGGTTCGCGGTGGCGTGCAAGGCGGCCTCGGGACGGTGCGTGGGGTGCTCGTGCGTTGGACGGCCGCTGGCGCCTCCATCAATCGCGCCGCGGAGCCAGGCAGACGCGCGGGCGGCGCGCCGAACGGGCGCTGTCCTGCAAGTCCCTGATCAGCAAAGAGATGCTGGTTTCGGGTCGCGCACTCGAGAGGAATGTCGATTGCCCCACGGCGTTGCCGCCGTCTAACCTGACGCCGGACATGACGACGGCGAACGATCGGTTGTTGGTGGAGCGACTGCTCGCAGGCGACGAGCAGGCCTTCCGGGGATTCTTCGATGAATACTTCGACCGTCTGTACCGTTTCGCACTCTCGCGAACCCGGGGCGATGCCACCCTCTCGGAGGAGGCTGCGCAGCGCGCGCTGTGCCGCGCCGTGCGCCGGCTCGACGCCTACCGCGGCGAGGCCGCGCTGTTCACCTGGCTGGTGCAGATCTGCCGCAACGAGCTCGCCGACCTGCTCGAGGCGGCCGGCCGCGATGCGCGCCGCACCGTCAGCCTCGACGGCGACGAACGGGCGCGGCTCGCGGCCGAGGCGCTCGCCGACGAGGCGGCTGCCGACCCGGGTGCCGAGCGCGAGGCCGCCGAGCTCGGCCAGCTGGTCCGCGAGGTGCTGCGCGAGCTGCCCGGGCGCTATGGGGAGGTGCTCGCCTGGAAGTACCTCGAGGACGTCTCGACCCAGCAGGTCGCCGAGCGCCTCGGCGTCACGTTCGAGGCCGCGCAGTCGACCCTGCAGCGCGCCCGGGCGGCCTTCCGCGGCGCGCTGGCGGCCCGCGGCCTCGATGCCGCGACGCTCGGCCTGCAGGACTGAGCGGACATGAGCGGTTCCGGCGAAGATCCCCGATTGCCTGCGGACGCCGCGCCGCGCGATGACGCCGACGTGGCGCGGGTGCTGCGGCTCGCGGCCGCCGCGCCGCGCCCGTCCCCCGAGCGACGCGCGGTCGCCTTCGAGCGTGTCCACGCGGAGTGGCGCGCGGCGCTGGCCGCGGCGACGCCTCCGGACGCGGCGCGGGCGGTGGACGACGAGCGGCCAACGGCCGCCGTGCCGCGCGCGGGGTGGTCCGCGCCGTGGCGCGGCGCACTCGCCGCGAGTGTCGCCGCGGCAGCGCTCGGGGTCGGCCTGTGGGCCACGGGCCTCGCGGGGCGACCCGGCGCCGTGGCCGTCGCGACCCGCATCGCGGGCCCGCAGGCGACGCTGCAGGGCTCCGCTCCGCTCGACCGGCTGCTGGGCCGCGGGCACGGCCTGGCGGCCGGGACCGTGGTGCGTGCCGGCGATTCCTTGGTGACCGGCCCTGGGACGGCGGCGCTGTTGCGCGCCGGCCCCGGCCTCGCGCTGCGGCTCGCACCGGACTCGCGGCTGCGGTTCGACGCGTCCGACGAGGTGACGCTGCTGCGCGGCCAGCTGTACGTCGAGGCGGATGGCCGCGCCGTCACGCCAGCGCCGCTGACCGTGGCGACCGTGCATGGCCGGGTGCGGCACGTCGGCACGCGCTACCTGGTGCGCGTGCGGCCGGCGACGCTCGACGTCGCGGTGCGCGAGGGCCGGGTGCAGGTCTCGGGCGTGGCAGCCAGCGCCCCGGTCGAGGCGGGCGCGGGTGAGCGGCTGCGGCTCGATGGCGCGACCGGCGCGATCGACCGCGAGCCCGTCGCGGCCGCCGGTGCCGACTGGGGCTGGCTCGGGCGCATCCCGACGCCCGTGTCGATCGACGGCGAGACCCTCGGCCGCTTCCTCGAGTGGTATGCGGCGGAATCCGGTCGTCGCGTCGAGTTCGGTGCGGCCGCGACCCGCGCGGACGCTGAGGGCATCCGCCTGCGCGGCAGCGTCGCGGGCCTGACGCCCGACGAAGCGCTCGACTCGGTCGCCGCGACTGCGGACCTGTCGGTCGAGCGTGGTCCGGATCGCGTGACGATCGACGCCGCGGATCGCTGACGCCGGCGGGGTGCGGGCCGTCGGCGCGCCGCGCCGTCCCGCCCCTGCCGCAGTGCCCACCTATACTCCCGTGATGTCGAGGTCCCGGCGTGCCCAGTGGCTGCTCGTGCTCTGCACCTGCGGCCTGTTCGCCGGAGTCGCCGGTGCACAGCCGCCGCGGGTCCGGGTGGGCGAGCCCGTCGCCGAGGCGCTGGAATCGCTGCGTGCCGGCGGCCTGGACCTCGTCTACAGCGATCGTCTGGTCCGCCCCGAGTTGCGGGTCGGCGCCGATCCGGGCACCGGCTCACCCGAGGAACTCGCCACGCGCATCCTGGCCCCCCATGGCCTGCGGCTCGAGCGGCTGCGGGCGGGGCGGTTCGCGGTGGTGCGCGCGGAGCCGGCGCCCGCCATGGGCGTGCCCGGGGGCGTCGCGGCTGCCCCGGCACCTGCGATCGAGGCGGTCACCGTCTACGCCAGCCGCTACCGGATCGGGGCGCTCGATGCGGCCGGACCGGCGACGCTGTCGCGTTCCGAGATCGCGGTGCTGCCGGGCCTCGACGAGGACATCCTGCGCGTCGCCCGCTTCCTCCCCGGGACCACCTCGAACGGCCTCAGCGCCCGCAGCAACGTGCGCGGCGGGCGCGAGGACGAGGTCGCGATCTGGTTCGACGGCGTGCCGCTGCCCGAGCCGTTCCACTTCAAGGACTTCAGCGCCGTGCTGGGCGTGCTCGACCCGTCGGCGATCGAGCGTCTCGACCTCTACAGCGGCGTGTTCCCGGTGCGCTACGGCGATCGCCTGTCGGCGGTGATGGACATCACCCCGCGCCAGGCGCGCGACGGCGTCCACCACGAGCTCGGCCTGTCGCTGCTGGCGGCCCATGGCGTGAGCACCGGCGAGACCCAGTGGCGCGACGCCCCGCTGCGCTGGCTCGCCTCGGGGCGCAGCAGCACGACCCAGCTGGTCGCGCAGGCGGCCGGGCGCGACGAGCTCGAGCCCGAGTTCTCCGACCTGCTGCTGCGGGTGGAGCGTGAATTCGGCGCCTCGACCCTGGCGGTCGGCGTGCTGGCACTCGACGACGAGCTGCGGGTGCGCGACCCAGGCGCCGACGCCCGCGAGACCGCGGACACCCGCTATCGCGACGGCCTGGCCTGGCTGCGCTACGCGCGCCGTTTCGAGGGCGGGGCCGAGCTCGAGGCGACGCTGTCCGCCGGCAGCCGCGAGACCGACCGGGCGGGGGCCGTGGCACGCGCCGGCGCGGTGGCCGGCGGGGTCCAGGACCGGCGGCGGATGCGCTCGCGCTACCTGCGCCTCGAGTGGCGCGACCCGGCGCGCTGGCTGGCGGGCCTCGAGGCGACCGGCAGCGAGGCGCGCTACGACTATCGCGGCGAATCGCGCTTCGACCCCGAGCTCGCGCGGCTCTTCGGCCGGTCGCCGGCGTTCGCCCGCTCGAGCCGCACGCTCGCCGATGGCGCCAGCCTGTCCCTGTATGCCTCGCGGCTGTTCCAGCTCGGCGAAGCCTGGCGCCTGGACCTGGGCCTGCGGGCCGAGTCGCAGACGCACCGGGTCGACGACCTGGCCGGGCCCGTGTCGCGGCTGCGCCTCGACACCCACGACGCGCTGTTCCTCGCGCCACGGCTCGCGCTCGAGCGCGCGCTGGATGCGCGGACCCAGCTGCGGCTCAGTGTCGGCCGCACTTCCCAGGCCACGCGCCCCGACGAGCTGCTGGTCGCCGACGGCGAGCGCGACCATCCCGGCCGGCAGTCCGCGGACCAGGCGGTGCTGAGCCTCGAGCGCCGGACGACGCGCCTCGGCACGTGGCGCATCGAGGGCTATCGCAAGGACGTCGAGGACCCGACGCCACGCTACGAGAACGCCCTCGACCCGGTGGCCCTGCTGCCGGAACTCGAGGTCGACCGCGTGCGCGTCGCGCCCAGCGTCGCCCGGCTCTACGGCATCGAGGTCAGTGGCCGCTGGCAGTGGACGCCCCGCTGGTCGGGCTGGGCCACCTATGCCTGGTCCGAGGCGAAGGACGAAATCGACGGACGGTGGGTCGACCGCAGCTGGAACCAGCTGCATGCCGCATCCGGCGGTGCGGCATGGACGGACGGTCCGTGGGAGCTGTCGGCGAACCTCCTCTGGCACAGCGGCTGGCGACGGACGCTGATCGAGGCGCCGCCGGCGGGGCCGTCGGTGGTCCGGCGCAACGCCGGCACCTGGGGCGACTTCCTGTCGCTCGACCTGCGCGCGACCTGGACGCGGTCGCTGCCGGGCGGATCGCTGCGGCTGTGGGTGGACGTCAGCAACGCCACCGGTCGCGCCAATCCATGCTGCAGCGAACTGCTCGTGGAACGCGGCGGTGCGACTCCGCAGGTGGCGGGCCGCGAACGCAACTGGCTGCCGCGCTACGGCCTGGTCGGGGTGACCTGGGAATTCCCGTGAACGCTACCCGCCATGCGGCCCAGGGGTTTCGGGCCTCACGGGACGCAGCCGCGCGACGCCCCGGCGGCGTCGGCGATGGCACTGCGCCAGGTGTCGTAGGTCGCCGGTGTGAGGTGCACACCGTCCGTGGTCGATCCGATCCGCGCCGTACCGTCGCCCGCGCCTAGCCTGGCTCCGAGATCGACATACGTGGCGCCCGTGCGTGCGGCGAGCATGCGGATCGCACGATCGAATTCCCGGGCCCGAGGCGCGTCGAAGTATCCCGTGCCGAGCGGCTTGTCGCGTTCCAGTGGTGCAATGCCGACCATGATGATGCGGTCCGGTGCGAGCCCGGCGTCGGCCAGCAGCGTTTCGTACGCGGCCTCGAATTCCGCCACCGACGCGACGCGCGGTGGCGATGCGTCGTTGACGCCGGCCGCGATGACCAGCAGGCGCAAGGAGTCGCGTGCACCGACGCGCCGGACCACCCCCACGAGGTCGGCGACGCGCGCGCCGCCGACGCCACCGTTCAGCGGCCGCAGGCCGCAGATCGGGTCGAGCCTGGCCGCTTCGACCAGCGAGTCCCCGATCACCAGGTAGTAGGGCGCATCCGGGCCCTGCGCCAGCTGGCCGGCGATCGCGAACTCGCGGACCGACTGGTGGAAGCGGTTGCACTCACGGCCGTCCGAACCACCGGGACAGGATGCCGGCAACGGTGCGGCGACCGAGATCGTCAGCGACAGCCGGAGCGCGCCCGCGGAATTGGCCGCCTCCACTGAATAGGTCCTGGTGCCAGGTTCGTCCCCCACGAAGCCCGACACGAGCCCCGTGTCAGGGTCGAGAGCCAACCGCGCAGGCAGCGGCGGCGAGATGCTGTAGCGGATGCCATCGCCGGCGACGCGGGGCGCGATCGCGATGAACCCGCCGCTGGCTATCGTCCCGGTCGGCGCATAACCCGGGCCGGCCGGGGCACCGGCCGAAGCGCCGGCTGTCGGCTGCGGCTCGGCGCGGTCACACCCGGCGACGGTCGCCGACAACACGGCGACCGCTGCTGCCATCGCGGTGAGCCGGATCGGCGCGACTGGCTTCGAGCGCGCTGCAACGAAGGCTGCGACAGTCCGGTGATGCAAGGCGCGGGACGACTCCACATGGGTTGGCGTGCGGACCACCCTGGACCGGCGGCGCTGCGCCTGCCAGCCGGCTGGGGTGCCGACGCAGGGATCATAGTCTCGACTGCTGGCGCGCGACACGGCGCCACCGCTTCCGGCCAGCGAGCCGCGCTGGCCGAGGGGAAAGTGTGTCGTGCGGGCGGGGCCCGAAAGCAACAGGGCCACCGGAGTGGCCCTGCCTGCGTCCCGACTCCGCCAGTGTCGCCTCAGTCGTCGACCAGGAAGCTGCGCAGCTGCTCGCTGCGGCTCGGGTGACGGAGCTTCCGCAGCGCCTTCGCCTCGATCTGGCGGATGCGCTCGCGGGTGACGTCGAACTGCTTGCCGACGTCGAACTGCTTGCCGACCTCCTCGAGGGTGTGGTCGGTGTTCAGGTCGATGCCGAAGCGCATGCGCAGCACCTTGGCCTCGCGCGGCGTCAGCTGCGCGAGCACGGCGTGCGTGGTCTCGCGCAAGCTTTCCATCGTGGCCTGGTCGATCGGCGAGGCCACCGAGGTGTCCTCGATGAAGTCGCCGAGGTGCGAATCCTCGTCGTCGCCGATCGGCGTCTCCATCGAGATCGGCTCCTTGGCGATCTTCAGCACCTTGCGGACCTTGTCCTCGGGCATCTCCATGCGCACGGCGAGCTCGTCGGGCGTCGGCTCGCGGCCCATCTCCTGCAGCATCTGCCGCGAGATGCGGTTCAGCTTGTTGATGGTCTCGATCATGTGCACCGGGATGCGGATGGTGCGC
>JALORN010000017.1:59022-109945 GCA_025458905.1 Steroidobacteraceae bacterium | reverse complement strand
TGGCCGTCGGTGCGATCTTGCCCGCGAAGGCAGGGTCGGCGGCGGCCGCCTGAGGGGCCGCGACGAGCGCGACCGCGAGGATCAACGCGGCGAACCGGGAGCGTGGCGAAGCCAGGTGATTCGATTGGGTCATGATGATGTCGCCCCCGTTGCCTGATCGGAAACCCGTGCTGCGCGGAACCCGCCGGAGACGGGGAATCACGATAGCACCTGGGGCGAGCGCCCAGGTACCGGCTGGAAGTGCGCTGACCGGCGGCAGTCGCCCGAGGCGCGTGCGCTGTATCGCGGCGAGCTGCCGGGGTGGCACGCGCTAGAAGAGTTCGAGGGGGTCGACGTCGAGGGCCCAGCGGACCTTGCGCGCCTCGGGCAGCGCCTCGACCTCGGGCAACCAGCCGTCGAGGAAGCGGTGCAGGGCCGCGCGGTCGGTGCTCTCGACCAGCAGCTGCGCATGGTGGCGGCCGGCGCGGCGCGCCATCGCCGCGGGCGCCGGCCCGAGCACGCGCAGGTCCGGTGGCGGCCGGGCCGCACGGCGCGCCGCGGCCAGGAACCCGGTCGCCGCCTCGGGCGCGGTGCCGGAGGCGCGCAGCGCCGCGAGGCGCATGAATGGCGGCCAGGCCGCCTCGCGGCGCTCACGCAGCGCCGCCTCGGCGAAGCCGTCGTAACCGGCCGCGAGCAGGCTGCGCAGCAGCGGGTGCTCGGGATACTCGGTCTGGATCAGCACTTCGCCCGGCCGGTCGCCACGCCCGGCGCGACCGGCGACCTGCACGATCGTCTGCGCGAGCCGCTCGGCGGCGCGGAAGTCGGTGCTGAAGAGCCCCTGGTCGGCGTTCAGCACCACCACCAGTGTGACGTTCGGGAAATCGTGGCCCTTGGTGACCATCTGCGTGCCGACCAGGATCCGCGCCTCGCCGCTCGCCACCCGCCCGACCACCGCCTCGAGCTCGTGCGCGTGGCGCACCACGTCGCGGTCCAGCCGCGCGATCGGCGCCTGCGGGAACATCTTCGCCAGCGACTCCTCGACGCGCTCGGTGCCCTGGCCGACCGTGCGCAGCTCGTAGCCGCAGACCGTGCACTGGCGCGGCAGCGGCCGGTCGGCGCCGCAGTGGTGGCAGCGCAGCCGCTGCGCCGCGAGGTGCACCGTCATGCGTGCGTCGCAGTCGGCACAGGGCGCGATCCAGCCGCAGGCCTTGCAGGCGAGCGTCGGCGCGTAGCCGCGGCGGTTGATGTAGACGAGCACCTGCCCCTCGGCCCCGAGGTGACGCTGGATCGCCGCGGCCGCGGTCGAGGAGAGCCCGGCGTGCACGGACTCCTGCCGCAGGTCGACCAGGCGCAGCGTCGGCGGCAGCGCATGCGCCGCGCGCCGCGGCAGCGAGAGGCGCCGGAAGCGCCCGGCGGCCACGTTCTGCAGCGACTCGAGCGCCGGCGTCGCCGAGCCGAGCATCACCGGGACGTCTAGCGCCTGCGCGCGCACGATCGCCAGGTCGCGCGCCGAGTAGCGGAAGCCGCCTTCCTGCTGCTTGAACGAGGCGTCGTGCTCCTCGTCGACGACGATCAGCCCGAGGTCCGGCACCGGCGCGAACACCGCCGAGCGCGTGCCGAGCACGAGCCGCGCCTCGCCCGAGAGCACGCGCCGCCAGGCCGCGAGCCGCTGCACGTCGGTCAAACCCGAGTGCAGCAGCGCCAGCGGCACCGTGGCGAAGCGCGCCGCGAAGCGCGCCACCAGCTGCGGCGTGAGCCCGATCTCCGGCACCAGCACCAGCGCACGCCGGCCGCGCGCCAGCGTGCGCTCGACCAGCCGCAGGTAGACCTCGGTCTTGCCGCTGCCGGTGATGCCGTGCAGCAACCAGGCGTGGTAGCGCTCCTCGCCCGCGGCGATCACCGCGTCGACCGCGGCCTGCTGGGCTTCCGAGAGCCGAGGTGGCAGGAGTCGAGCCTCCTCGCCGGCGGACGGCGCGGCCTGCGCCGCCCCCGCCCCCGCCACCGGAGCGAGCGTGTCCTCGGGAGCCACCGCAGCGTCGGCCGTGGTGCCCGGCACCACCTCCGCCGAGCTGATCCAGCCGCGCGCGACCAGGGCGCGTGCCGCGTCGCGCCAGCCCGGCCGCTCGGCGCCGAGCACCTCGGCATCGACGCCGCCGTCGCGCGCGATGCGCTCGAGCAGCTCGCGCTGGCGCGGTGCGCGACGCGGCTCGCCGGCGGCCAGCGCTGCCTCGCCGTCGATCGTCGTCACCCACCACTCGACCTGCGGCACCGCCCGCGCACCGAGACGCGCGAGCTTCGGCAGTGCGGCGGCGATCACCTCGCCCACCGGGTGGTGATAGTAGTCGGCTGCCCAGCGCAGCAGCGCCAGCAGCTTCGCGTCGGCGACCGGTGCCACGTCCAGCAGCTCGTACGCGGGCTTGAGGCGCTCCAACGGCAGGTCGCTCGCGGCCGCGATCTCGACCACGAGTCCCACCCGTCGCTGGCGACCGAAAGGCACCGCGACCCGCATCCCCGGCGCGGCCTCGACCGGTGCGCCTGCGAGGGTCGGCGCCGGCGCACCGGGCGCCGGGGGCAGGTAGTCGAACAGCCGCCGCAGCGGCGTGTCGAGGGCGACGCGGAGGATCACCGGCCGCCCGATCCGGGCCGCTGGCGGCTGTCGCCGCTTGTCCACAGAGACTGTGGATAACTCTGTGGAAAGCGGGACTTGCAAGTCGCGAAACGCAGGCGAAAAAGGCTTTTCGCATCAGGTTGGTCAAGAATTGACCATCCCGGACAATTCCCAGTCGAATCAATCCCTTGGGTATTCGTCTGCCCGGCCGGAGGTGTCTTTATGACAAACACGTGACGCCGTTTCTGCGGGAGTGTGTGCAAGGCCCTGATTCATCGGCCAGAAGGTTTGGTCGGCCCGATGGATGCATCGGTCGGGCAGCTGCCGGGGCCCGGAAGCCCGGAGTGCCACGCAGTGACCCCGGACGCCGGGCCCTGGACAGGACGAGGACGGGGGCCCGGCACGTCAACCCGCCGACGGGGCCTGCGTTGTAGCCGGCATGACCGCGATTGCTGCTACGCTCCCGGCCGTTTATAGCACGCCCGCCGCACTGCGCGGCCCCCGGGAATTGGCCGCGTCCCACCTGAAATCCCGCGAACTCGACCAGTTCCTGGCGTCGATCGAGCGCAAGGCCTTCAAGGTGGCGCAGATCGCGCTGCGGCACGACGACGACGCGCTCGACGCGGTCCAGGATGCGATGCTCTCGCTCGTGACCACCTACGCCGCGCGCCCCAGCGAGGAGTGGAAGCCGCTCTTCTATCGCATCCTCGAGAACAAGATCCGTGACCAGCAGCGGCGGCGTACGGTGCGCGGCCGCGTGATGGCCTGGCTGCCGGTGCCGCGCGCCGGCGAGGACGACGAGGACGAGGCCTGGGACCCGCTCGCCCAGGCCGCGAGCGCCGAGCCGCCGCCGGTGGCGCGGCTCGAGCTCGACGAGGCGATCGGCGCGCTCGAGCAGGCCATCGGCGCGCTGCCCGCGCGCCAGCAGCAGGCCTTCTTGCTGCGCAATTTCGAAGGCCTCGACGTCGCCGAGACCGCCACCGCGATGGGCTGCAGCGAGGGCAGCGTCAAGACCCACTATTTCCGCGCGCTGCAGGCGCTGCGCGCACGGCTCGGGGACTTCTGGACATGAGCGAGCAGACTCCCGGACCTGGTGACCCGCAGGGCGGCTTCGAGCAGCGCACCCGCCAGGTACTCGAGGAGAGCGTGCAGCGCCTCGACGGCCGCACGCGCTCGCGGCTCAACCAGGCGCGGCAGCGTGCGCTCGAGGCGCATGCGGCGCGCGAGCGCTCGCCGCTGTCGTGGCTGGCGGGCGCCCGGGGCCGGTTCGCGCCGGCGGGCGCGGTCGCCGTGCTCGCCTTGCTCGCGGTGGTGCTGTGGGACGCCCGGCCCGGCGGCGACGCGCCGCTCGCGGCGCTGGCCGAGGGTGCCGCGATCGAGGACCTCGAGCTGCTCGCCGACAACGACGCGCTCGAGCTCGCGCGCGAGGGCGATCCCGAGTTCTACGAATGGGCGCTCGCCGAGGCCGACGCGGCCGGCGCGCCGGCGGTCGGTACGTGACGGTGCGGCGCGGGGCGCGGGCCAGTGTGGCGCTGACGCTGGCGGCCGCGGTCGCCTTCCCCACGCCTGGGGTGGCGGCGGACGCGCCGGCAGCGCCGCCCGCCCCGCCGAGTGCCGGCGCTGGCAAGCCCAGGTCGCCGGTGGCCGACGTGGCGGGCGTGGACGACGCGGCGGCGGTCGACGACGAGCTGCTCGAGTTCCTGGGCAGCGTCGGCGACGATCCGGAAGCAGCGGGTGACTGGCTCGACTTCCTCGCCAGCACCGACGTCGCCGAAGTGGCGCGGCGCGCGGCGAAGGCGCCGGCCCGCGGCAAGCGAGAGTAAGGAGTGACGACGATGCGAGTCCCGCGTTCCCCGGACGCCTCCCGCCCCGTGGCGCGCCACCTGCCGCTGCTGCTGCTGGCGCTGCTGCTCGGCACGCCGTTCGCGGCCCGCGCCCAGTCCGACACGGCCGTAGCCGTCGACGTGCCCGGTGCGTCCCCGGGTGCGGCGGCCGCCGTGCCGTGGTCCGCGCTGTCCGCCGGCCAGCAGCGGCTGCTGCAGCGTTTCGAGGGACGGTGGGATTCGCTGCCGCCGGGGCGCCAGGACGCGCTGGCGCGCGGCGCCGGGCGCTGGCTGGCGATGACGCCCGAGCAGCGCAGCCGGGGTCGCCAGCAGTTCGAGCAGTGGCGCGGCCTGTCCGAGAGCGACCGCGCCGTCGTGCGCGAGCGCTGGCAACGCTTCCGCGAATTGCCGCCGGGCGAGCAGGCGGCGGTGCGCCAGTCCTACCAGCGATTCCGGCAGTTGCCGCCAGAACGGCGCCAGCAGTTGCGCAGGATGTGGAACGAGGCCACGCCCGGCGAGCGCCAGCGCATGCTGCAGCAGATGCGCGAGCGCCAGCAGCGGCGCCAGCGTCGCCAGCCCTGAGCCGATCCGGGCCGACCGGTCCGCGCGATGCGCGGGCCTCCTCCTGTCGCGCCCGAAGGATTCGCCACGCCAGCGGATCAATACCGAAACTTAATATTCCATTGGCACATCCTTGATCCAACATACCTCTGGTCACGACCCCGAGGGTTCGGTGGCACGGGCCTCCCGATCCTCGCGGCATCGGGAACTCTCGGTTCACCGGACCCGTCTGTGAAGAAGATGAGGTCGAGGCTCCGGCGCATGGAGGGCGAGGATGCAATCCGTACCCGTCGATCCGGATGGATCCCTGGCGCAGCGTCGCCTGGGGTTCGTCGAGTCGCTCGGCGCGTTCGCGCGCCAGCATCGCGCGAAGGCCTGGCAGGGTGATTTCGGCGACTTCCTGACGCGCGTGCTGCCGTCGAACCCGACGGCCCTGGCGCGCACCAGCCACCAGTACATCTGGGACATGCTGTGCTTTTACGGTCGCGAGGCCCCGGGCGAGGACGACGGCGCCCGTGCCCGCGAGCTGTTCCGCCGCGAGTTGTTCGGCATCGACGCACCGCTCGCGCGGGTCGCCGACTACTTCAAGGCGGCCGCTGCCGGCTCCGACGTCGGCCGGCGCCTGCTGCTGCTGCTCGGCCCGCCGTCCGGCGGCAAGAGCACGCTCGCGATCCTGCTGAAGCGCGGCCTCGAGGAGTACAGCCGCACCGAGGAAGGCGCGCTCTATGCGATCGCCGGCTCGCCGCTGCACGAGTCGCCGCTGAACCTGGTGCCGGCGAGCCTGCGCGCCGAGTTCCGCGACAGCTACGGGATCGACGTGCAGGGCGAGCTCAGCCCCTGGGCGCGCGACCGGCTGCTGCGCGAGTACGACGGCGACTACCTGCGGATGCCGGTCGAGCGGATCTTCCTCTCGGAGGCCACCCGGGTCGGCGTCGGCACCTACGCGCCGCACGACCCCACCACTGCCGACATCGCCGACCTCGTCGGCTCGGTCGACCTCTCGAAGGTGGCCGAGGTCGGCGACGAGGGCGACCCGCGCGCCTGGTCCTGGTCGGGTGCGGTCTATGCGGCGAGCCGCGGCATGCTCGAGATGATCGAGATCCTGAAGGTCAAGCGCGAGTTCCTCTACCTGCTGCTGACCCTGACCCAGGAGAGGAACGTCAAGGTGTCGCGCTTCCCGCTGATCCACCTCGACGAGACCATCCTCGCGCACACCAACCTCGCCGAGTTCAACAAGTTCCTGCAGGAGAAGGAGAACGAGGCGCTGCTCGACCGCATGGTCATCGTGCGGGTGCCGTACGCGCTCTCGTACAAGGACGAGGCGCGGATCTACGCCAAGCTGGTCGCCGGCGCGCCGGCGTTCCGCGACGTGCACCTCGACCCGCATGCGCTGCAGCTCGCGGCCGTGTGGTCGATCCTGACGCGCCTCGTGCGCCCCGAGCGCGAGGGGCTCGACCTCTCGAAGAAGCTGCGCATCTACGCCGGCGAGGCGGTCGAGGGCTTCCCCGAGAGCGAGGCGCAGCGGCTGCGCAACGAGGCGCCGGACGAGGGGCTCTCGGGCGTGAGCCCGCGGTTCGTGATCAACGCGATCTCGAACGCGATCACCCGCAGCGACACGCGCAGCCTCACCAGCATGGATCTGCTGCTCGCGCTCAAGGACTCGATCGAGAGCGATGCGCGGATGGACGCGCGCCAGAAGAAGCAGTGGATCGACCACCTGGTCGTGGCGCGCAAGGACTTCTACAACCGCTGGGTCAAGGAGGACGTGCACCGCGCCCTGTTCGCGTCCTTCGAGGGCGAGGCCCAGCAACTGCTCGAGAAGTACCTCGACGAGGTCGAGGCCTCGCTCGATGCGCGCGAGGTCAAGGACCCGATCACCGGCGAGACGCGCCTGCCGGACGAGCGCTTCCTGCGCGCGGTCGAGGAGAAGATCCGCATCTCCGACTCCGGCAAGCAGAGCTTCCGGCAGGAGGTGGTGCGCAAGGCGATGGTCGCGTTCAAGGCCGGCGAGAAGTTCACGCTCGCGAGCCACGCGCGGATGCGCGAGGCGATCGAGCAGTACCTCTTCGCCGAGCGGCGCGACGTGCTGCGGCTCGTCACCTCGAGCACGCGGCCCGACGACGAGGCGCGCAGCAAGATCTCCGCCGTGCAGCAGCGGCTGATCGCGGAGCACGGCTACGACGAGCACGGTGCGAAGGAAGCCCTCAACTACGTGACCACGCTGCTCTCGCAGGAGTAGCCGGCCGGGCCGGCCGCGCGCGCTGCGCGCGGCCGCGGGGAGGGCGAGGCCACGAGCGAACGGACTCGCGGCGCGGGGCGCCGCAGGGAGCGGGTGGTGAGCGAACACGGCTGGTACGAGCTGTTCTCGCGCGGTGCGCGCGACTGGCTGCGCCACAACGAGAAGGTGCGCGAGGCGGTGCACCAGCACCTGCCCGAGCTGGTGGCGAACGCCGACGTGCTCGAGGGCGGCACGCGCACGGTCCGCGTGCCGGTGCGGATGCTGGAGCACCATCACTTCCGGCTGCTGCGCCCGGGCGAGCAGGAGGGCGTCGGGCAGGGCGAGGGCGTCAGGCCCGGTGACCGGCTCGCGGGTCCCGCGAGCCCTGCGGGCCCGGGCCGCGGCCCCGGCGGCCGCGAGCAGGGCGGCATGGAGTTCGTCCTGGAACTGCAGGTCGACGACATCGTCGACTGGCTCTGGGACGAGATGCGCCTGCCCAACCTGCAACCGCGCGCCGGCGGCGCCGCAGAAGAGACCGACTGGATCCGCGAGGGCTGGGACCGCAAGGGCGCGCGCTCGCGCCTCGACCGGCGGCGCTCGTTCCGCGAGTCGCTGAAGCGGCGCGCCTCCCAGGCGGGTGCGGCGCAGCCGGCGGCCGACGGCAAGCCGCCGCCCGCCTTCACCGACGACGACCTGCGCTTCCGCCAGCTGAACCGGCGCGCGCGCCCGGCGACCCAGGCCGTGGTGTTCCTGCTGATGGACGTGTCGGGCAGCATGGCCGACGCCGACCGCAAGCTCGCCAAGTCGTTCTTCTTCTGGGCGGTGCAGGGGCTGCGCCGCCAGTACCGGCACATCGAGACGGTGTTCGTCGCGCACACCACCGAGGCCTGGGAGTTCGACGAGGCGCGCTTCTTCGAGGTGCGCGGCGACGGTGGCACGATCGCCTCCTCGGGCTTCCAGAAGGTGCAGGAGATCGTCGCCGAGCGCTACAGCCCGTCGCGCTACAACATCTACCTCTTCTACGCCTCCGATGGCGACAACGCGCTCAGCGACCGCGCCGATGCCGCCGCGCGGCTCGCGCAGCTGCGCGAGTCCGCGAGCTACTGCGGCTTCCTCGAGGTCTCGGCCGCGGTGCAGCGCCACCTGACCACCGAGACCGCGCGACTGTTCCGCAACTCCCCGGGCAGTGGTGGCGCCGGCACGCTCGGTTCCTTCCCGGTCAGCCGGACCGAGGACATCTGGAACGCCGTGAGGCACTTCTTCAGCCACCAGCAGCGCGGGCAGGAGTCGGCGTCGTGAGCGGCGCGAGCTGGCGCGACCACGTCGGGGCGATCCAGCGCCTCGCCGCGCAGGCCGGCCTCGAGCACGACCCGGTCGAGTTCGAGGCCGTGCCCGACAGCTTCATGATGGAGATCTCGGTCTACGGGCTGCCGGTGCGCATGCCGCACTGGTCGTTCGGGCTGCGCTACATCACCCAGCTGATCCAGCACCGCATGGGCCACTCGCGCCTGTTCGAGGTGGTGTTCCCCGGCAACCCCGGCCACGCGTACCTCGCCGCCGGCAACAGCCTCGCCGAGAACGTGCTGGTGACGGCCCACGTGCTCGGCCACGCCGACTTCTCGCGCAACAACCTGCTGTTCCGCCGCAGCCAGCAGCAGGTCGGCGCCAACATCGTCGAGGGCGCCGCGCGCCACGCGCAGCAGATCGCGCAGGCGATCGGGGAGCACGGCCAGGCCCGCGTCGAGCGCGTGCTCGATGCAGCGCTCGCGCTCGAGCAGCACGTCGACACCGGCCAGCCGCTCGAGCGGCCGCGCTTCCCCGACTACGCGCCGCCGCGCGCCGCGCCCGGCGATGACGGGTTCCGGCGCCGCTACGAGGCGCTCGGCCCCGACACCGGCCGCCGTGCGCCCGAGCCCGGCCGCGTGCGCGCGCCGATCCCACCGCGGCCGGAGCGCGACCTGCTGTGGTTCGTCGCGCAGTACGCGCCGGACCTCGAGGGCTGGGAACGCGACATCTTCCTCGCGGTGCGCGAGGAGTCGTTCTATTTCCAGCCCGTGTTCGCGACCCAGGTCATGAACGAGGGCTGGGCCTCGTACTGGCACGCGCGGCTGCTGCGCGAGGCGAGCTTCCTGCCGCAGGACGCCTACCTCGATGCCGCCAAGTGCCACTCCGACGTGGTGCGGCCCTGGGCGAGCGGCGAGAACGTCGCCCTCGCGATCAACCCCTACCACCTCGGCTTCACGCTCTGGGAAAGGATCATCGAAGAGCAGGGCGTCGAGGCGGCGCGGCGCATCATGCGCGAGGACGACGACTTCGGGTTCGTGCGCAACCAGCTGACGCGCGAGCGCGCCGAGGCGCTTGGCCTGTTCCGCTTCCGCGCCAGCGCCAACGGCGAGGTGCGCGTCGCCGAGCACGACCTCGGCGCGCTGCACGAGGCGCTGCTCGCGCCGAAGTACAACTTCGGCGCGCCCGCGGTCGCCGCCTCGCGGATCGCCGTCGACGGCAGCCTGGAGCTGGTCCACGACCACCGCCTCGACGGGCGCGGCCTCGACCCGGAAGCCTCGACCCGGGTGCTCGAGTACCTGCATCGCGTCTGGCGGCGGCCGGTGCGGCTCAAGACCGTCGACAGCCGCGGGCACGAGATCGAGATGGCGGTGTCGGCCGAGGCGCAGCCACGCTAGGGTTGCCGCGGCAATGACGCGGTGGTCTCGGCTGACCTGCGCCAGATCCTTGGTCGCCCAGCGAAGCTTTCCATGGTCCGCCTGGTCGACATCCAAGACGCCGAGACGGATCTGGCGCGGCTGCTCGACGACGCCTTCTTCACGACGCTCCCGGCCTGCGAACTGGCGCGTTGGGAGTGAGGGTGCGCCCGCCAGTCCCACGGGGGCTCCACCGACGCCCGTTCGCCCGAAGCACCGCGTCCATATGACAAGCGCGTCGCCCCGGGTTTCTCTGAGACGCAGTATCGTGGCTCAAGCGGCGTAGCGACGCGCCGATATCCGGGTGACGCCCCGCCCGGGGCCACCGCCACCGGAAGGCCATGATCCCCGCACCGCTGCCCCCAGACGAAAAGGAGCGCCTCGAGGCGCTGCGCGCCTGCGCCGTGCTCGACACCGAACCCGAGCTGCCGTTCGACGACCTGACCGAGCTCGCCGCGCGCATCTGCGGCACGCCGATCGCGCTGGTGAGCCTGGTCGACGCGCACCGCCAGTGGTTCAAGTCGCGCCATGGCCTCGACGCCACCGAGACGCCGCGCGACGTCGCGTTCTGCGCGCACGCGATACTGCAGCCCGGCCCGCTGGTGGTGCCGGACGCGGCTGCCGACGAGCGCTTCCACGACAACCCGCTGGTCACCGGGGCGCCGCACGTGCGCGCCTACGCCGGCGTGCCGTTGGTCGACCCCGAGGGCCACGCGCTCGGCACGATGTGCGTGATCGACCACGCGCCGCGCCAGTTCACGCCCGAGGTGCTCGACGCGCTGCAGCGGCTCGGCCGCCAGGCCGTCGCGCAGCTGCAGCTGCGCCGCTCGCGCGATGCCGCGCTGCAGGCCGCCGAGGCCAAGTCGCGCTTCCTCGCCAACATGAGCCACGAGATCCGCACCCCGCTGAACGGCGTGATCGGCCTGACCGGCCTGCTGCTCGACGGCGAGCTCGCGCCGCCGCAGCGCGAGATGGTGGCGACGGTGCGCGACTGCGGCGAGCACCTGCTGGCGCTGGTCGACGACATCCTCGACTTCTCCAAGCTCGAGGCGGGCAAGGTCGTGCTCGAGTCCGTGCCCTTCGACCTGAAGGCGCTCGCCGAGCGCGCGATCGCGATGGTGGAGTCCCAGGCACGGGCCAAGGGCCTCGCGCTGCGCCTGCGCTGGCGCGTGGCCGGTGGTACGGAACGCGTCGGCGATCCGACGCGGCTGCGGCAGGTGCTGCTGAACCTGCTGGTCAACGCCGTGAAGTTCACCCGCGCCGGCGAGGTCACGCTGACGGTGTCCGGCACCGTATCGGGCCTGGCACTGGCCGTGTCCGACACCGGCATCGGCATCGCGCGCGACGATCTCGCGCGGATCTTCGACCGCTTCTCCCAGGCCGACGCCTCCACCACGCGCCAGTTCGGCGGCACCGGCCTCGGCCTCGCGATCTCCCGCCGGCTGGTCGAGCTGATGGGCGGCGCCCTGCGCGTCGAGAGCGTGGTCGGCCAGGGCAGCACCTTCTCGTTCCGCGTGCCGCTGCGGCCTGCGCCGGACGCAGCGCCTGCACCCGGGCCGGCGCCCACGGCCGCGGCCTGCAGCGGCCTGCGCGTGCTGCTCGCCGAGGACAACGCCGTGAACCGCTTCCTCGCGACCCACCTGCTGGGCAAGCTCGGCTGCGAGGTCGTGGTCGCCGAGGACGGTCGCCAGGCCGTCGAGGCCGCGATGCGCCAGCCGTTCGACCTCGTGCTGATGGACTGCCAGATGCCCGTGATGGACGGCTACGAGGCCACCGCCCGCATCCGCGCGCTCGAGGGCCCGATCGCCGCGGTGCCGATCATCGCGCTGACCGCGAGCGCGCTCGCCGAGGACCGCGAGCGCTGCCTGTTCGCCGGCATGAGCGACTTCCTGTCGAAGCCGATCATGCCCGAAGAGCTGCACGGGGCACTGCAGCGGGTCGCCGCAGTGGCGCGCGGTGCGGCGACGCACGCCGCGACGGTGCGCGACACGACGCCGGCGCAGCCCGGCGCGGAGAGCCACGCCGCCGCGTCGCGCTGACCGACTGCGGCATCGAGCGCCCGTCGCCGGGGCTCAGCGCTCCAGGATCTCGCAGGCCTGCGCGCCGCGCCCGGCGCGGAAGCGGTATTCCGCGCCCGCCGGCACTCGCACGTAGGCCGGCGCCGCGCCGTCCTGCAGCACCTCGACCACCAGCTCGTCCGGCCGGCGGCAGGGCCGCACCGCGAGCCCGCGCTGCGTCGCGCAGCCGACCACGCCCGGCCCGAAGTCGAGCTCCAGCGTGCCGTCCGCCGCGATGCGCGCCACGCCGCGCACCGCGCCCGCCGCCAGCGCCGCATCGAAGGCGGCGCGGCCGATGGCCGGGCAGGGTCGCGACGGGGCGTCGCCCGGCGCGCCGTCCGGCGACCACCAGACCGCGAGCGCCCCGACCACCAGCGCCAGCGGCAGGAGTCGCCTGAGCCAGGCCGGTGGCGGCCTCGACGCGTGCTTCGAGTTCATCGCTGGATTGCCGCCCCCGGGTTCGCGGAACACAATCGTAGCGCCTGCCCGAGACGTCGCGCGCTGCCCGCACCTCGACCCGCATGAGTCCCGCCGACCGCCTGTTCCAGTACCTCGACCGCCCCGCCGTGATGACCCCCGCCGCGCAGGGTTCGGACGTCGCGGCCGCGCAGGGCTCGCGCGAGGCGCCGCTGCCGCTGGCCAGCCGATGATCGAGCCCGCGGCGGCGTCGGCATGACCCACCTCGTGGTCTTCGACGTCGACGGCACGCTGGTCGATTCGATGGGTTTCGACGGCGCGATCTATGCACGGACCCTGGGCGAGGTGCTCGGCCGGGAGGTCGACGAGGACTGGTCCGGCTACCGGCACGTCACCGACAGCGGGATCCTCGAGGAGGTGCTCGAACGGCACTCCGTTTCCGATGCCGACGGACGCCTGCGGCGAGAGGTGGAGCGACGCTTCGTCGCAGCGATCGCCGCGCGGCTCGCAGCCGACCCCGGGGAGTGCCGCGAGATCCCGGGCGCGCGGGCCCTGTTCGACGGCCTGCGCGCCGACCCGCGTTGCCGCGTCGCGATCGCCACGGGCGGATGGCGGGCGACGGCGCTGCTGAAGCTCGCGACCGCGGGTTTCGAGATCGGCGACACGCCGCTCGCGACCGCGTCCGATGCACCCGACCGGACCGGGATCATGCAGATCGCCGCGCGCCGCGCCTGTGGGGACGTGACGCCGTCGCGGTGCACCTATTTCGGCGACGGCGACTGGGATCGCGCGGCCTGCCGCGCGCTCGGCTGGGACTTCGTCGCGATCGGTGGCCGGGTGGCGCACGAGACCGCCTTCGCGTGCTTTTCGGATGCGGCTGCGATCCGCCGGTGCCTGCAGCTCTGAGCGCCCAACGATTCACGCGGTGGGACCGCCGTCGAGCGTGCGCGGGGCGCCGGTGCTGCGCGCCTAGAATCGAGAGTCCGCGCGTGCGTCATGGAACACTTGGGTCGCGCGGCCGGGGGGCGTCATGACCAAGCGGACCCAGGGCACGCCGAAGATCGACCGGCGCAGGTTCTTCTCGGCCGTGGCGGTCACCGGTGCCGCTTCCGCGCTGCCGGTCGCGGGAGCTGCCGCGGCGGATGCCGCCCTGCCTGCGGCCCGGCCTACGGCAGCGACGACCGCGTCGAGCGCGGCGCGGGGGGCGCTGCCGCCGAGTGCGGCGCAGCTCGCCGCGGACGTCGCCGCCGAGCCGGCCGGCGCGGCGACGCCGCCGGTCGGGCAGGGCGCCGCAGGCGGCACCGCGCCCGGCACCACGGCCATCGCCGCGGTCTGCGGCTCCGACTTCATGGTCGACGTCATCAAGTCGCTCGGCATCGACTACGTGTTCTCGAACCCCGGCTCGAGCTTCCTCGGCCTGCACGAGTCGATCGTCACCTACGGCGCCAACCGTGCGCCGGAGTTCATCACCTGCATGCACGAGGAGTCGGCCGTCGCGATGGCGAACGGCTACTACAAGGCGGCGGGCAGGCCGGCGGCGGCGCTCTGTCACTCGACCGTCGGCCTGCAGCACGCGGCGATGGCGCTCTACAACGCCTGGTGCGACCGGGTGCCGGTGGTCACCATCCTCGGCAACACGCTGGACCTCACCAAGCGCATGGGCGGCAACGACTGGCGCCACTCGGCCCAGGACCCGGTCGCGATGGTGCGCGACTTCGTCAAGTGGGACGACCAGCCGACCACGCTGCAGGGCTTCGCGGAGTCGCTCGTGCACGGCTACAAGATCGCCTGCACGCCGCCGATGGAGCCGGTGGCGATCGTCGCCGACAGCGAGCTGCAGGAGCTCGAGGTGCCGGATCGCAGTGCGCTGCGGGTGCCGAGGTACTCGCCGTCGGTCCCGCCGCAGGGCGACGCGAATGCGCTGCGCGAGGCGGCGCGCTGGCTGGTCGCGGCCGAGCGGCCGGTGATCGTCGTCGACCGGCTGGCGCGCACGCCCGAAGGGATGCGGCTGCTGGTCGAGCTCGCCGAGTCGCTCGGCGCGCCGGTGATCGACCTCGCGAGCCGGCAGAACATGCCGACGATGCATCCGCTGTACCAGAACGCGCAAGCCGCGCGGCTGCTGCCGCAGGCAGACCTGATCCTCGGCCTCGAGGTCACGGACTTCTGGGGCCAGGTCAACCAGGTCAACCGCAACGACAAGACCAGCCGCCCGCGGCTCGCGCGCGGCGCGAAGACCATCACGATCGACGTCAACGACCTCTACATGAAGTCCAACTACCAGGACTTCCAGCGCTACGCGCCGGTCGACCTCGCGATCACCGGCGACGCCGAGGCCTCGCTGCCGGCGCTGCTCGAGGCGGTCCGCTCGGGCATGACGCGCGAGCGGACCGCGTCGCTCGTGCCGCGGATCGAGGCGCATCGTAGGGCGCACGCCGCGGCGCGCGAGGCCGCCCGCCAGGCCGCGGCCCTCGGCTGGGACGCGAGCCCGGTGTCGACCGCGCGCCTCTGCACCGAGCTGTGGCTGGCGATCCGCGACGAGGACTGGGCGCTGGTGTCGGTCGGTGCCTCGGAGGGCTTCATCAGCAACTGGCCGCATCGCCTCTGGAACTTCGACCGGCACTACCGCTACCTCGGCGTCGGCGCGGGCGGCGGCGTCGGCTACGGCCTGCCCGCCGCGGTGGGCGCGGCGTTCGCGAACCGCGCGCTCGGGCGCTTTTCGGTCAACATCCAGTGCGACGGCGACTTCATGTACGCCAATGGCGCGCTGTGGACCGCGGCGCACCATCGCGTGCCGCTGCTGACGGTGATGCACAACAACCGCGGCTACGGCCAGGAGACGATGCTCGTCCAGGGCCTCGCCAACCGCCGCAACCGCGGCATCGACACCGCCCACATCGGCACGGCGATCGACGACCCGCCGATCGACTACGCCAGGCTCGCCGCGGGCATGGGCGTCTGGTCGACCGGGCCGATCACCGACCCCGCGAAGCTCGCGCCGGCGCTGAAGCAGGCGGTCGCGGTCGTCAGGCGCGGCCAGCCGGCCCTGGTCGACGTCGTCACGCAGACGCGCTAGGAGGACGATCGATGAAGATCCCGTCGGTCCCGGCGGTGGCCCTCGTGCTGCTGGCCGTGGGCGCACCCGTTGCGAACTCCGCCGACCCTGTCCCGGCCGCATCCGCTGCGGCGCGCCCACCTTCCGCCGCGCGCGGCCGGAAGCTCTACATGACCGTCGGCTGCGTGCACTGCCACGGCAGCGAAGGGCAGGGCAGCACCGCGGGCGCGAAGCTCGCCCCCGACCCGCTGTCGGCCGAGGCGATCGCGGCCTTCATCCGCACGCCCAACACGCAGATGCCGGCCTACAGCGCCGCGGTGCTCGGCGATGCCGACGTCGCGGACATCGCCGCCTTCCTGCGCAGCCTGCGGCCGCCGAAGGCGGCGGACGACATCCCGGCACTGCGCGCGCTGAAGGCTGCGCCGTAGCGGCCTTCGCCCGGGCCCGACGTGACGGCGCCGTTCCTCCAGTCCCTGCGGCGTCGCCCCGACACCGAGCTCGACCGGGAGACCTTCCCGGGCTCGCTTCCCTTCGTCCACGATCTCGACCTTCGCTTCGATCGTGCGGTCACGTTCTTCGTCGGCGAGAACGGGTCGGGGAAATCGACGCTGATCGAGGCGATCGCCGCGCTTTGCGGGCTTCCGGCAGGCGGCGGAGGGCGCAACGAACTGGCGGACCAGCCCGGTGCCACGGCAGCCGCCGAGCTCGCGCCGCATCTGCGCGCGGCCTTCCGCCGCAGGCCACGCGACGGGTAATTCCGCACGGCGAAGCCTTCCTCGCAGTGCTCGACGCATGGCTGTCGCCCGGCATCATCGTGATGGACGAGCCGGAGTCGGCGCTGTCCCCGCAGCGGCAACTCGCGCTCCTGGCGAAGCTCTGGCGGTTGGTCGCCCGCGGCGACGTGCAGCTCGTCGTGGCGACGCATTCGCCGATCCTGCTCACCTTTCCGGGAGCCAGCATCTGGTCGTTCGACGGCGGGCGGATCGAGGCGTCGCGCCTCGAGGACACGACGCACTACCAGATCACGCGCGGGATACTCGAGCATCCGCAGCGATACTGGCGGCACCTCGCGGCGCCCCCGGAGTCCGGAGATGTCTGAGGCCTGAGGCCTGCGGCTCGCGCTACCTTTCCGCCCCGGCGAGATCCGCTGGCAAAGGTTCGGGGCTGCCGCCCGGCCCGGTGCCGCCGCGACCATCCGGCAGGGTGGGGTCGTCGGGCCGCCCTTCGCGCCGGTGGTTCGGCAGCTCGTCGAACAGGTCGCCGCGCGCCTCGCGCTTGCCGAGGCGCATGACGCACTGGACCGCGTCGCGCCGCGCGTCGTGCAGCTCGCGTTGCGTCAGCGAGGTGGACTCGGTCGAGACGTAGCAGTTCTCGTTGATCCAGAAGATCGACTCGCCGTCGGCGCGCTTCTCCGAGGTGCCGGTGCGACGCCGGCGGTCGGCGAACACGTTCGGCGCACGCGGCCCCTCGGGCGCGGCGCGGAACGGCGCTGGCGCCGGCCGCGCCGCGGCCGCGTCACGCGCGGCGCGCTCGCGCGCCACCTTCTCGCCGAGGGCGAACCAGTCGGTCCAGCCGCGCGCTGCGGTGCTCCCGACCGGCGCGCCGGCGGCGGGCGTGGGCGCGGGTCCGGCCGCCGCGTCCGGCGCGGGCCGCGGCACCGGGTCCTGCGCAGCACGTTGCGGCGCTTCGCGCCGCGTGCCCGCGTCGGGCTCGGGCTGGAGGTCCGGCTCGCGCACCGCGCGATCCTCGAGCAGCAGGAACACCGCCGGCGCCTCCGGCACCGTGGCGTCGCGGACCAGGGTCGCGCGCAGCAGGCCGAGGAGCAGCAAGGCGTGTACGCCGGCCACGACGACGGCTGCGAGCGGCGATCGCCCGCGCCGGCCGACGAGGTGCTTCATGGAACGCTGGCTCCCCGTTCGTCGTCGCCTGGCAGTGGGACCGTGCCGCTCGCGCCGTGTTCAGTGGGTCGCCCGTCCCCGGACGGAGGTGGGGACGCTTCCACGGAAACGCCCCGGCCACCGCGCCGCACCTCAGGCGAAGCCGGGCTGTGTGCCCGCGCCCGGCCGCGCGCGCCGCCGCCGCTTGCGCCACCACAGCCACAGCCCCGAGCCGAACAGCAGTGCCGGCACGAGGCCGACGACGAACCACAGCCACTGGGTGAGGCGGCCCCCGAAGGAGCCGAAGTGCCAGGGCGCCATGTTGGCGAAGAGGCGGCCGCCGGCATCGAGCGAGTCGTGGCGATCGACGCGCAGCACCGTCGCGCTTGCGGGGTCGAGGAACAGGCGGTGCCGGCCGACGAC
Source organism: Steroidobacteraceae bacterium (assembly GCA_025458905.1). Taxonomy (GTDB): domain Bacteria; phylum Pseudomonadota; class Gammaproteobacteria; order Steroidobacterales; family Steroidobacteraceae; genus UBA964. Next base: position 92,231 of record JALORN010000017.1, on the reverse strand, counting down.
CGTGTCGCCGGGCAGGCGGAACGAGATGCTGGCCGGTCGCTCCAGCGTGCGCGCCGGCCGCAGCTCGTCGAGCCGTGCCTCGGGCTCGGCGCGCCGTGCCGCGGCGACCAGCGCGTCGAACGAGGCGAAGCCGGCGGCCGTCGCGGTGTCGGCCGGCCGCGGGACCTGCGGCGGCATGACCGTGGCGGCGCCGCTGGCGAGGGTCACGACCGCGGTCGCCGTGCCGCGGAACGCGAAGTAGAGCGCGGTCAGCGTGATCAGCAGGATCGCGGCCCAGGAGACGACGCCGCACACGGCGTGCAGGTCGCGCCAGGTCGCCGCCGGCGGCCCGGTGCGCACCTTGAACGCATGGTTCCACCGCCGCCGCCCGGGCCACCACAGCACCGGGCCGGTCAGCGCCAGCAGCAGCAGGCCGAGCGCCGCGACGCCATTGACCTTGAGCCCGGGCTCGCCCGAGAACAGTGCGTAGTGGAAGTCCTGCAGCCCGCCGAGCACGGTCTCGGCCTTGCGGCGCGTGCCGAGCACCTCGAGCGTGTAGGGATCGACGAACACGCTGACGAGGTCGGCCTCGGCCAGGTTGCGAGGCCGGCGCACCTGCAGCACGACCTCGACCGAACTCGCGGGAGTCGGTGGCACGACCAGCCGCGCGAGCTCGCGCGCGGGGTACTCCCGCAAGGCGCGGGCGACGGCCTCGTCGAGGCTGCGGCGCGCGGTGCCTTCGGCGGGCGCCACGGCCAGCCAGTCGGCCACCGCCCAGCGCTCGAGGTCGGCGCGGAACACCAGCGCACTGCCGCTGGCGCCCAGCAGCGCGATCAGCAGGCCGGCGACGACCCCGGCCCAGAGGTGCACCTGGAACAGCGCGCGCCTCATCGCCGCGCGCACCCCGTCTCCGCCGCTGTGAAATGCACCCTCATCACGGCCATTCTTGCACGGGCGCGTGCAGCATTTCCCGGCGTGAGGCCGCTGCGGCCATCACGCCGACGCGGCAGTGACGCGGCAGCGCCCTTCGCACCGGCCGCGTCGCCGGTGCGAGGGGCGCGGGGCTCAGGGCGCCTTGCGAGGCGTCGGCGTCGCGGTGCCCCAGGGGTACTGCGGCTTCGCCGGCTTCTCGAGGATCAGGTAGGGGGCAGGCCCCGGCGTCGCGGCCATGAAGTCGATCAGCTTCTGGCCGAAGTCCGGGGCGCCGACCGCCGGCAGCGGTGTCTTGGGCAGGTCGATGTACGGGTCCTCGCCCTTCTCGCAGAGGTTGATCGTCTTGAAGAACAGGATCGCGCCGGGCGTGTTCGGCAGGCTCGCGCGGAACCTGAAGCCCTCGTAGGTGCCGAGCGCCGGGATCACGCTCTTCGGCTGCGACCAGATGATCTCGTCGACCGTCTCGGTGAGCATCGTGCCGCCCTCGCCGGGGACCGGCTTCGGCAGCTTGCGCATCTTGGTCTCGACCTTCCAGTCGCGGTTCATGCCGACGCTGACGCGCGTGACGCCCTCGGGGATCTTGATCTTGACGCCGTTGACCGGGCTGCCCTTGCAGCCGTGGGTCACGCGCATCTCGAGGTCCTGCACGTAGCCGGCGGGCGCCGTCATCGCGGTGAGCGTGTTGTGCGCCGCCGCCGGCGCCGCCGCGAGCGTCGCGACGAGGGCGGCGGCCGTGGCCGCGGCCACGACGCTGTGGGGGGTCTTCATGTTCCGATCCTCTCTGCTGTAGGTGGTTGATGCTGTCGAACCGATCGCCCGTCGTCCCTGAACTCCAGTCTCCGCGGGGCCTGCATGCCCTCGCTCAGGCCGGCTTGCCGCGCCGTACCGGCGCGCCGAAATCCGGATCGCTGCTGACCTTGCGCGCCACCGTCCCTGCGGGCGCGCGGTACCAGCCCGGGTCGTTGAAGTCTCCCGGACGCAATCCGTCGCGGACCTTGATCACCGTGAACATGCCGCCCATCTCGACGTTCCCGTAGGGGCCCTTGCCCGTCATCATCGGGATCGTGTTCTCCGGCCCCGGCATGTGTCCCATGTCGACGTGGTCCTGGTGCTCGGCCATGCCGTACTTTCCCATCGCCATGAAGCCCGGCAGGATCGTGCTCATCTTCGAGGCGACCTCGGCCTGCTCGACGCCGACGGTGATCGGCAGGTCGTGGCCCATCGCGTTCATGGTGTGGTGCGCCATGTGGCAGTGCATCGCCCAGTCGCCCGCGACCGCGTCGAACTCGAGGTCGCGGGTCTGGCCGACGCCGACGATCTCGGTGACCTCCGAGCGCCAGGCGCTGCGCGGGTAGCGGCCGCCGTCGCCGCCGGTGACCCAGCAGCGCGGGCCGTGGATGTGGATCGGGTGGTTCCACATCGACAGGTTGCCGATGCGGATGCGCACGCGCTCGCCGGTCGCGGCGACGATCGGGTCGATCGCGGGATACGCCTTGCTGTTGAAGGTCCAGAGGTCGAAGTCCTGCAGGATCGACGGGTCCGGCCGGTACGTGCCCGGGTGCAGCGCCCAGTTGTGCAGCAGGATCACGTAGTCGCGGTCGACCCGCGGCGTGTCCGGCACGCGCGGGTGGATGATGAACATGCCCATCATGCCGAACGCCATCTGCGTCATCTCGTCGGCGTGCGGGTGGTACATGTGGGTGCCGTGCTGGCGCAGCGTGAACTCGTAGACGAAGGTCTCGCCGGGCTTGATCTGCGGCTGGTTCAGGCCGCCGACGCCGTCCATGCCGCTCGGCAGCAGGATGCCGTGCCAGTGCACCGAGGTGTGCTCGCCGAGGCGGTTGGTGACGAAGATCCGCACCCGGTCGCCCTCGACCACCTCGATCGTGGGCCCCGGAGTGGTGCCGTTGTAGCCCCAGCACCTGGCCTTCGAGCCCGGCCCGAACTCGTGCTCGATCTCCTCGGCGACCAGGTGGAACTCCTTGACGCCGCCGCGCATGCGATAGGGCAACGTCCAGCCGTTCAGCGTGCGCACGGGCCGATAGATCGGGTTGCTCGGCCCCATGTCCGGTGCGGCTGCCGCCGCTGCGGCCTTGCTGCGCACGCCGGGGCGCGCGGTGCCGGCCTCGCCGGCCGGTGCCTGGGCCGAGGCCGGTGCCGGCGCGGCACCGGATGCCGTGGCGGGCGCAGGATGATGGTGCGAATGGTCTTGTCCGGCGGCCTCGCGGGCGCCGAGGCCGGCGAGCGTGGCGGCGCCGGCGGTCAGGACGACGTTGCGTCGCGAGAACTTCATGGCTGCGGTTCCTCCGCTTCCTTGCTGGGGGCTTCCTTGCGGGCGGCGTCGCTGCCGGGCTGCGGTGCCGGCGGCAGGCGGTAGATGTCGGGTTCGGCAGGCATGCCGGGCAGGTCCTGCGGGCTGATGCCGGCGTCGGGTGCCGGCTCGCCCGCGGGACCTGCCGGACGCTCGGGACTGCCGCCGGGCAGCGCCCCGCCGACGGCGCGCTCCAGGTCGGTGCGGGCGATCCAGAAATCGCGCACCGCCTCGAGATAGCCCTGGTAGACGTCGTATTCCTGCTGCTTGGCGAGCAGCAGTTCGAATTGCCCGATCAGCATGAAGTTCTGGAAGCGCTGCTGCTGCTCGACGATCGCCTGCTGTGCGGGCACCAGCAGGCGCTCGTACTGGTCGATGGCGGCCGCGGCGGTCTCGAGGCGGTCGACGGAGGTGCGCACGTCGAAGTCGATCGCGAGCTCCAGCTCGCGCAGCGCGGCGCGCGAGGCCGCGAGCCGCGCTTCGGCGCGCGCGATGCCGGGCTGGCCCTGGTCGAAGATCGGCAGCGCGAGCTCGAGCGTCGGGCCCTCGAGCACCTCGCCCGAGGGCTCCTTCTCGCGCTCGCCGCCGAGCCGCAGCTCGCCGAGCAGGCGCCAGCGGCGAGCGACGCCGAGCGCGTCCTCGAGCAGCGCGATCTCGCGGCGTGCGGCCTCGAGGTCGGCGCGGCGGCCGGCCGCGAGCGTCACCAGCTCGGCGACCGCGGCGGTCGGCAGCTGCGGCTTCGGCAGGCGGTCGGCCAGCTGCCAGTCGGGGTCGCTGCCCACGCCGATGGTGCGCAACAGCGCCAGGCGCTCGCGCCGGGCATCGAAGGCGGCGTTCAGCGCCCCGACCCGGAACTGCGAGGCCGCGGCCTTCTCGACCGCGAGCTGCAGCGGGTTGATGTTGCCGGCGTCGAAAAAGCGCTGCGCGAGCTCGGCCGAGAGGCCGGCCGCCTGGGCCACGGCATCGCGCATGGTCGCGACCTGGCGCGCGCCGACCGCCGTGTACCAGGCGATCTCGACGTCGGCGGCGAGCACCAGCATCTCCTGCGCGACGCGGCGCTGCGCCAGCGCGAACTCGGCGGCGCCGAGCCGGCGCCGCGCCGGCAGCAGCAGCAGGTCGCCGAGGCCGAGCGCGAAGTCGACGGTGGTGCGGTAGGCGCCATCGGCGCCGGCGCGCGCGCCGCCGATCGTCGGGTTCGAGGTGCGCACGGCGGCGAGCAGGTCGGCACGCGAGAGGCCGAGGCCGGCGAGCGTGGTCCCGACCTGCGGGCTGCGCAGCAGCGCGACCTCGACCGCGGTGCGCGGCGTCAGCGGCTGCGCGCGCAGCTCGCGCAGCCGCGCCTCGATCGCGGCGGCGTCGTTCGCCAGCGCGCGCCCGAGCGGTGGGTCGAGCGCCGGCATCCGCGCCGCGACCAGCTCGCGCACGGCGCGTTCGCTGTCCTCGCGACCGGGCGCGGCGCAGGCCGCGAGCAGCAGCGTCGCGGACGCCAGCGCCACGAGCCGCGCGGTCGCGTGGTGGCGCGTGGACGGTGTGCGGCGGGGTACGTCGGTCGGCATCGCGTCTCAGCCCTGCATCTGCTCGAGGTACGCCTTCTCCAGCTCGCCGTGCGAGATCGCCGCGGCGTCGTACTGCGCGCGCAGCATGCCCTCGCGCATGATCCCGATCCGCGTGCCGGTCTCCTTGGCGCGGAACAGGTCGTGGGTCGCCATCAGGATCGCGGCGCCGTCGCGCGCGAGCGCGAGGATCAGCTCGGAGAACTCGTTGCTGGCCTTCGGGTCGAGGCCTGAGGTGGGCTCGTCGAGCAGCAGCGCCTCGGCGCGCTTGGCGAGCGCGATCGCGACGCCGACCTTCTGTCGCATGCCCTTGGAATAGCCCTTCAGCGGCCGGTCGTGCGCGGACGCCTGCAGCCCGGCGCGCGCCAGGCACTCGCGCAAGGTCGATTCGGGGTGCCGGTGGCCCGAGAGCTCCGAGAAGTACTGCAGGTTCTCGAAGCCGCTGAGCGCGCCGTAGAGCATCACCGTCTCGGGGATGTAGGCGAGCTTGTGGCGGGCGCCGGTCGGGTCCTGGGCGACGTCGATGCCGCAGACGCGCGCGCTGCCGCTGCTCGGCGCGATGAAGCCGAGCAGCAGGTTGATCGTCGTGGTCTTGCCGGCGCCGTTGGCGCCGAGCATGCAGTAGATCTCGCCGGGTCGCACCACGAGGTCGAGGTCGCGCAGCGCCGCGACTTCGCCGTAGGTCTTGCAGAGCTTCTGGGTCTCGAGCACTTGCAGGTCTCCGTGACGGTGGGCGGTGCTTCCGGCGGCGCTCAGGTCACCGGCAAGCGCCGCAGCCGACGCAGCGCGAGCCAGGCGAGCAGCGCCACCAGCAGCGCCAGCACCGCGAGCGGCAGCGCGACGCGAGCCAGCACCGACGCAGTCGCGGGCTCGGCGAAGCGGAAGCGCGGCAGGGCGGCGTAGTCCGCCGGCCCGAGGCTCGCCCCGCGCATCAGCCGCGAGGCGAAGAACTCCGACCACCCGCCCTGGAACGCGACCGCCTGCGCGCGGAACTCGCGGTGGCGCGCGCCGTCGCTGCCGGCGAGCGCGGTCAGCGACTGCCAGGCCAGCGTGGCCGGCGAGAGGTACTGCAGCACCTCGACCAGCCCCTGCTGGCGCAGCGCCTGCACCTCGAAGCGCTCGAGCAGCGGCGCCATCGCTTTCGAGATGCTGGCCTCGGTGCGGGCCACGCTCTGGAAGTAGGCGGTGCGGTCCATCTCGCCGCCCTGCATCTCGGGATGGTCGAAGAAGTACTGGTCGCGGTCGGCCGCGGCTTCGCGGTCGGCGGCCTCGGTGGCCTCGCGCAGCTCGGTGGTGAGCTCCACCCGCGACGGCGCGGCGAACACCGTGGTCGCGGCGAGGTTGGTCAGGGCGGGCGCCAGGATCACCAGCACCAGCCACGCCCCGGCGAGCAGGCTCGCGTTCTGGTCGGAGCTCCTCGGCACCGCGTTCACCCACAGCGCGAGCGCGAACCAGAAGGCCGCGTAGAGCGTCGCGACGACCAGCCAGGCGAGCAGCGGCAGCGCGCCCTCGGGCCGCCCGACCGGCACGCCCGCGACCAGCGCCGCGGCGACGATCGCGACCCAGAGCGCACCGACGACCAGCGCGGCACGCGCCAGCAGCTTGCCGACCACGAAGCGCGGCGCGCTGGTGCCGGAGACGACCGCGATCGCGAGCACGCCGCGCTCGCGCTCCGCCGAGACGATGCCGAAGGACAGGGCGATCACCACCAGCGGCAGCAGCCAGACGATCACGAACGCGGCGTCGAAGTTGCCGGTGGCGAGGCGCAGTGAGTTGTCCGGCTCGGTGCGCGTCAGGAAGGTGTAGGGGCCGCGCGCGGTGACGGCATAGTGGAACGGCAGCAGGTCGCCCTGGCCGATCGCCAGCGCGCCGAGCGGTGCGCGCGGCAGGAGCGCCGGTTCCGCGAGCACGCTGTAGCCGACCGCGCCGGGCGAGGTCGCGGTCGGCACGCCACGGGCCGCCTGGTCGGCGAGGGCCTTCAGCGTAGACTCCGTCTCTTCCTGGAGCGCGGCAGCCGTCGCGCCGTGCGCGCCGAGCAGCGCGCGCCCGTTGAGCGCCGCGGCGAGCAGCAGCAGCGCCAGCGCCACCAGCGCCCAGGGCGCGAGTCCCTCGCGGCGCAGCAGCTGCCACTCGCGGCGCAGCATCGAGCCGCCACCCGCCGCAGCCGGCGCGTTCATGCGGCGAGCACCTTCAGGTGCCGCGTGGTCACGACCGACGCCCCGACGAGCACCGCGAGCCACAGCACGAGCACCGTCAGCGGCGCGGCGCAGCGCGCCAGCGACTCGGCCAGCGGCTCGGGCTCGTAGCGATACTCGCCGGTGCGGCGCCACAGCTCCGCGCCCGCGCGGTAGTCCGCCTGGCCGGTGCGCGAGTTGATCGCGATGTCGCGGTTCAGGATGTCCATGAGCCGGCGGCGGAACTGCTCGGCGCCGCGCTCGAACCAGCGTTGGTGCTGCAGGCTGGTGCCGGCCACCTCCTGGGAGATCAGTGCCAGCGCCATCCGCGGCGACAGCACGCTCGCCGCCTCGAACACGTCGACCTGGCGATCGACCGCGCGTTCCAGGATGCCGAAGTGCTTGTCGTAGACGGCATTGCCGACGTCGTCCTGGATGCCGAACACGATGCCCTGGAAGTTGATCGGCAGGTCCTGCTCGCGCTCCACCTTGTAGAGCTTCAGCAGCTGCTGGCGGCGCTTCTCGACCTTCGCGGCCGGCGACTCGCCGTCTAGCCCGGTGGCGAGGTCGGCATCCACGCCGCGCTGGAAGTCGCCCGCGGTCGGCGTCGGCTCGAGCGAGCGGCCGAGGTCGGCGGCGACCCGCGGCACGACGAAGGTGACCACGGCCCAGAACGCCAGCAGCACCAGCAGCGCGGCCTGGGAGCTCGAGGCGCGCGCCGACACCGTCAGCGACAGCAGCAGTACCAGCGCGCCGTAGACACCGTAGACGAGCAGCAGCACCAGCGCGGCCGGCAGCCAGGTGGTGCCGCTCGCGTACACCAAGGCCGCCAGGCAGACCGCGAGCAGCGGCGCGAGCAGCAGCAGCGCCGCGCCGCCGAGGCCGACGAACTTGCCGAGGAACAGCTGCGCCGGCGTGACCCCGGAGGCGAGCAGCTGGCGCAGCGTGCCGCCCTCGCGCTCGCCGGAGAACGCCGCGTAGGCCATCAGGATCAGGCCGAGCGGCACCAGCGCCTGGAACACGAACGCCAGCGACAGCTCGCCGAAGCGCACCAGCGCGGTCATGTCGTCGGCGGGCCGGCCGATCGCGAAGTTGCGCTTGTGCGCCTCGAGCCAGATCGAGACCCCCTCGTAGGAGGACACGCCCGGGTCGAAGAAGCCGAGCGGCAACGCCGCGCGGAACGCGTAGATGCCGTAGTGCGCGGCGGAGTGCGGGTTCTTCTCGCCCTGCGCGGTCCACTGCTCCTGGATCAGCGCCTGGGCCGCCGCGCGCTCGGCGGAGACGTCGGCGTAGCGCGCCGCCGCGCTCGCGAGCGCGGCGAGGCCGAGCACCAGCAGCACCAGCGCGCCGGCCCGCACGCGCCCGTCGCGCAGCGCGCCGCGGAACTCCTTGCGGGCCACCGTCGCGATCATGCCCCCGGCCTCAGCGCGGGCCTTGCGCGGCGCGGTTCACTTGATGGCCACCTTGCCTTCGAAGCTGACCTTGTCGAAGTCGCTGACGAAGGCGTTGACCGTGAAGGTCCACTCGCCCGGGATGATCATCTCCGAGCTCATGAAGTGGAACATGTCCGGCGGCATCGCCTCGCCCTCGAGCGTCACGCCCTCGATCTGCGCCTCCGGCAGCGCGAGGTCGATCTGCGCCTTCTGCATGGTCACCGGCGCTCCGGCGGCGTCCTTGAAGCGCAGCATCACCATGTTCTCGCCGGTGCGCCCGGGCGTGACCTCGACCTCGACCGCATAGCCCTCGGTCGTCCAGGTGCCCTCGTAGCCCTCGCCGCCCTGGACCATCGCGCCGCCGCCCGCGGCCATCGCCGCCTGCTCGCCGAGGGCGCGCGGCGGCGTCGGCAGCGTCAGCGAAGCGGCCGCGGCGACGATCAGCAGCATCACCACCGACTCGATGCGGATCGAGCGCGCCATCTTGGCGCCGGCGGCGGCATCGCTGCGCGCCAGCGCCGGCGTCAGCGTGGTCTTGTTGTAGGCGGCGATCGCGAGGATCGCGACCACGAGGCCGAGCTTCACCAGCAGCCGCTGGCCGTAGTCCGTCGTCGTCAGGTTCGCCGGCGAGCGCACCTGGATCCAGCTGATGATCACGCCCGAGAGCAGCACCGCGCCGACCAGCCACAGCGCGCGCGAGGAGAACTGGTCCATGACCTTGGCCGCGTCGCCCGGCGCGCCGCCGCGGCTGGTCGCGACGAGCGGCGCGAACGCCGCGAACCAGAACGCCCCGCCGGCGAGGTGCAGGCCGACGTTGGTGGCCGCGAGCCACACCGGCACGGCGGTCGCCGCGTGGCCGGTGACGAGGAAGCTCGCCACCAGCAGCGCGAAGCCGGTCCAGAGCGCCCACTCGGCCTTGGCGCCGAAGGCCCAGGCCGCGAGCAGCGCGCCGGGGATGCCGATCGCAGCGCTGACGCTCAGCGTCGACTTCATCGCCGCCGACCAGGCCTCGCCCGAGAACAGCGCGCCCGGGCCGCCCGCGACGATGTCGGCGCCGCCGACCGCCATCGAGACCACGAACGACACGATCGCGACGATCGCGGCGATCCTGCCCTGACGGCGCAGCCCCGGCTCTACCGCCGCCGGCCAGCTCATGACGAGCAGCAGCAGCGCCGAGCCCGCCGCGAGCAGCACGCTCGCGTACAGCACGACGCGGTTGAGGTAGGTGGGCAGCACCCAGGCGCTCGCCGCGCCGCCCGAGGCCGCCTCGGCGCCGCCCGCGACCGGCTCGCCGATCGCGAACGCGAACGAGCCGCCGACCGGGTGGGTGTCGGCCGAGATCACGCGGTAGGTCACGATGTAGGTGCCGTTCGCCAGTGACTCGCCGAGCGGCAGGAACACGCTGTTGCCGTCGATGCGCAGCTCGCCCGGCTTGCCGGTCTCCTTGCCGGCGCGGTCCAGCACCTTGAAGAACACCGGGCCGACGTTCTCGTTGAACGTCAGCTCGAGCTCCTTCGGCGCCGCGTCGAGCTGCTGGTTCGCGGCCGGGTTGGCCTTCATCAGCACCGCGTGCGCGGCGACGCGCGGCGCCGCGAACACTCCGAGCAGGGCGCCGAGCAGCGCCACCAGCATTCCCACCGACCTTGGCTTCATGGTCCGACCTCGTCCGATCCGTCCGCGCGCGCGGCCCGGTGCCGCGCGGCCCGAATGGTGCCCCGGCGCCGACGCGCGGGGAACCGGCGGGCAGAAGCTAGATCAGCAGGACGGACTTGCGCAGGTGCAGCGGGCGGTGGCGCCAGGGCGCGTCGTCGACGCGGCGCGGCGCGCCGGAGAGCACGACGGGCCGCAGGCCGCGATCGAGCCAGCCGGTGTCCCAGGTGACGTGCGCCAGCACCGGGTCGCCGGGCGGCTGCGGCCGCAGGTCCGGCGCCGCGCGTCCGAGGTCGCTGCAGCGGACCGGCGACTTCGCGGGGTCCGGGCTGCCCGGGTCCGCGAGCTGGTGGCAGTGCGGCGGTGTGGCCGGGCCCGCCAGCCGCGCGGCCTGAGGCACCGCAGGTGCGGACGCGCCCGGGAGCGTCGCGCCGGCGGCGGAGGAATGGCCGGTGCCGGCCGCGGCGAGGTTGCAGTGGTGCAGTGGCAGCGTCGCCCAGACGAGCGCGAGCAGCGGGATCAGCGTCCGCAGGATCGCCCTGGTCTTGCCGCGGGGGAAGCGCACGCGGCGACTGTACGCCACGGTACCTCGCAGCGCCAAGCCTCGGCCGCCGCACCGTGGCGCGCGCCGGAAACGAGGCCTTTCCCGGGACCTCCGGGGCAGGATCTTGCGTCCGCCGCCGCGTCCCGGACGGGGCCGTGGCGTACCGGTGTTCAGCCGAGCGTGCGCGCGGGGTCGCGGAACGCCTCGCCGTGCAGGCGGCGGGCGATGCGCAGGTAGGCCTCCGGCAGCTCGTCGACGGTCGCGACCTTGCGTCCGGAGCAGCGCGCGACGCTCGCGCCCGGGGCGTCGCCCATCTCGAAGCGCGGCGACCAGCCGTTGTAGTCGTTGAAGTGCACGCTCGCCGGCACGAAGGCGCGCGCCGCGTCGCGCAGCGCGGCGACGGGACTCGCGAAGGTATGCAGGTCGTGCACCCGCTGGCTGCGGCCGCTCGCCGCGTACTGCACCACCAGCCAGCTCTCCTCGCGCAGCCAGGCGTCCTCGCCGACCAGCTCGAGCGGCGCGAGCGCATGGCGACGTTCCGTCTTCGTGCCCGGCGGCGACGGGCCGTCCTGCACGCCGTCGGCGTACGAATAGGTGGTGATCACGACCGTGGGCGCCGGATAGGCGAACTTCACCGTCCTGCCGGTGACCGGGTTCGCCCAGTCCTCGAGCAGCCCGCCGCCCGCGAGGTCGGTGTGGTACATCGCCGAGGCCGAGCGCACCTCGTAGCGCCCGTCGCCGAGGTCGCGGCAGCGGTGCATCGAGCCGACGTGCATGTCGAAGAACGGCGTCAGCACGGTGTCGACGAAGCCGTAGCGGCGGCCCCGCATCCACCAGAACACGATCCGCTCGTCGCCGGCGAAGCGCACGCGGCGATAGACGCGGTGCAGGTTCGCTGGCGCATCGATCGCACCGGGACGCGCGTCCCGCCGTGCAGCCGCGCCGGTCGCAGGCGGTGCGCCTGATGCAGCGGCTGCCTCGGCTGCCCCGTGCGTGGCACCGGCCGCGAGGGCGGCTCCCGCCAGCGCGAGCCCCGAGGCGAAGTGGCGGCGATCGATCCGGGTCATGTGGGACGCTCCCGCCAGGCGACGTAGAGCCCGGCTCCGATCACGAGCACCGCGCCGGCGAGCATGCTCGCCGACGGGTAGGTGGCCCAGAATACCCAATCGATGCCCATGCCCCACAGCAGCGCCGAGTACTCGATCGGCGCCACGGTCGAGGCGGGTGCGTGGCGGAAGGCCTCGGTGATGGAGTGCTGGCCGATCGTGCCGAGCACGCCGACCGCGGCGATCCACGGCCAGTGCGCGGCCTGGATCGCCACCCAGCCGGGTGCGGCGAGTGCACCGCACACCAGCGCCACGACCAGCAGGAACGAGAACACCATCGCCGGCGAGCTCTCGGTCCGGGTCATGGCGCGCGCGACGATCACCGCGAGCGCGTAGCAGAGCGCCGAGGCGATGGCCGCGAGGCCGGCCGCGAGCCCGAGGCCGCCACCGGTCGGGCGCAGGATCACGATCACGCCTGCGAGGCCGACGAGGATCGCGAGCCAGCGCCCGAGGTCGACGCGCTCGCGCAGCAGCAGCGCCGCGAGCAGCACGATCAGCAGCGGCGCGGCCATGTAGATCGAGTAGACGTCGGCCATCGACTCGCCGCGCAGCGCGGCGACGAAGGTGGCGAGCATCACGACGCCGAGCAGCCCGCGCAGCAGGTGCGGCAGCGGGCGCACCGGCTTCAGCTCCGCGAGCCGGCCGCTCCAGGCGAGCGGCACCACCACGAACGGCAGCGAGGCGAGGGCGCGGATCGCGCTGACCTGCAGCGGCGGGTAGTGCGCCGAGAACAGCTTCAGCAGCGCGTCCATGAACGAGAACGCGGCGACTGCGACGAACATCGCGAGCACGCCGCGAGTGGTGGCCTGGCTCATCGGGTGGGGCGGGGCTCCGGCGCGGTGCGCCAGCATAGGCAATCCGCACGCGGTCCGCGCCATGGCCGCGGCGCCGGCCGCGGACGGGCCACGCTATGATCGGCCGCGTGCGGGGCAGGGCGGTTGCGGCCGGCGCAGCAGGCCGGTGCCGGCCGAGGGGAGGCTACACGATGTCCGTCATCCGTTTTCGCGGGTCGCGGCCGACGCGGCGCGCGCTGCTGGCAGGACTTGCCGTCGCGGCAGTCGCGCTCGGTTGCGCCCTCGCGCCGTTGCCCGGGCGCGCGGCCGTCAGCCCCGCCACCACCTCGCCCGGCGCGCCGCCGCCCGAGCCGCGCACCGTGCTGGTGTTCGGCGGCACCGGGCAGCTCGGCGCGCAGGTGGTGCGCCGCTTCGTCGCCGCCGGGGATCGCGTCACGGTGTTCGCGCGCCCCGGTGCCGACCGCACGCGCCTGCAGGGCCTCGACGTCGGCTACGTCACCGGCGACCTGCTGGACGCGGCCGCCGTCGCCGCGGCGCTGCGCACGACGCGGCCCGCGATCGTCGTCAACGCGGTGCGCGTCGAGGACGGCGACGTGCACTTCTACGAGAAGATCATGGGGCCGATGGCGGCTCACTCGAAGGAGACGGGCGTGCGCCAGCTGATCCACCACGGCGCCGTCGGCGCGGGCGACAACGCCGCGAAGTTCCCGACCCTCGGCTGGGACAAAGTGCCCGGCCTCCTCGAGCGCCTCGCCGACCAGGGCGTCGGCGAGCGGCTGCTGCGCGACAGCGGCGTGCCCTACACCATCATCCGCAATGCGCGGATCTACCCCGATGCGACGCCGGCGACGGGCCGCGCCGAGCTCACCGAGGACGACGGCGTGATCTCGCCGATGACGCGTGCCGACCTCGCCGCGCTCACGCTGCGCTGCGCGGGCGACCCGGCCTGCCTCGGCAAGACCTACCACGTCCGGGACGCCTCGCTCGCCTGGCCGCCGCCGGGCGCGGCGGCGCGCTGAGCGGGCCTTGCGGCCTCAGGGCGCTTCCCAGGCCCCGATGTCGTAGATGCCGGTGCCGGCGCGCAGCGGCTTCAGGTTCTTCTGGTACTCGTCGCTCTCGTAGAAGGCCTTGAGCTGCGCCATGCTCGGGAAGCGCGACAGCACCACGCTCTTGCCCTCGAACAGCTTGCCTTCGTAGACCTTGGCGGCCTTGCCGCGGATCAGGTACTCGCCGCCGAACTGCTTCGACAGCGCGGCGGCGGCGGCGGAGTAGCGCTTGAAGTCCTCGGTGACCTGGGTGATCTCGACGACGGTCAGGATGTAGGCGGGCATGGTCGTGCTCGGGGTCGGGAGGTTCGTGGGCGCGACGGCGAGGCCGTGCGGCGGGTTGCCTGTACGCACACCGAGGCTCCATCATCCGCGCGTGCGCAAGCGGGCCGGGATCATGCCGATCGGGATCGTCGTCGCGGTAGCCTCGCTGGCCGGCGCGGCCGCCGCGTGGGCGCAGCTCGCTCCCGGCACCGGGACCAGCGCGCCTGCCGGGACCACGCCCGTCGCGCCGCCGGGCCCGCCCGTCGCGACCACCGGCGAGGCAGCGCCGCTCGATCCTGCCGCAGCGCCGGCCCTGCCCGAGGTGACCGTGGCGGCGCCCGAGCCGCGCTACGTCGCGCCGACGCGTCGCGACCGCATCGGGCGGATCTGGGCGCCGGTCTACCTCGACGGCCGTGGCCCGTTCCGCCTGGTGCTCGACACCGGCGCGAACCGCTCGGCGATCGTGCCGCGCGTGCTCGGGCAGCTCGGCTACGCCGAGCCCCCCGAGAAGACGGTGCGCGTGCGCGGCGTGACCGGCACCGCGGTGGTGCCGGTGATCCGCGTCGGCCGCATGGAGATCGGCGACCTGCTGCTGCAGCCGGCGATGTTGCCGGTGGTGCCGGACGTGTTCGGCGGCGCCGACGGCGTGCTCGGCACGGATGGGCTGCTCGACAAGCGCATCGTGATCGACTTCCGCCGCGACTCGATCTCGGTCAGGCGCTCGCGCCGCGAGCCGCCCGGCCCGGGCTTCCAGACGATGCCGATCCGCTTCATGCGCGGCAAGCTGCTCGCGGTCGACGTGATGATCGGGCGCATCAAGACGCTCGCGCTGATCGACACCGGCGCGCCAGATTCGCTCGGCAACGAGGCGCTGATGGCGGCGCTGAAGCGCGAGCCGCCCGAGGAGCCGAACGCCGACATCATGGGCGTGACGCTCGACGTCGAGAAGGGCAACCGCGTGCGCATGCCGCCGATCCGGATCCATAACATCAAGATCCGCGGCGCCACGATGACCTTCGGCGACGTGCACCTGTTCCGCCACTGGCGCCTGACCGCGCAGCCGGCGATCATGATCGGCATGGACGTGCTCGGCGTGCTCGACCAGATCGTCATCGACTATCGCACGCGCCAGATGCACCTGAAGACCCACGAAGGCTGAGAGGTCCGACCCCATGCTCCGACGCTCGCTGCTGCCGCTGCTGCTCGCAGCCCTCGCCACCGGCTGCGCGACGCTGCCGCAGCGCGATCCCCCGCAGGTCACCGTCGCGGGCATCGAGCCACTGCAGGGCCAGGGGCTCGAGCTGCGGCTGCTGGTCAAGCTGCGCGTGCAGAACCCCAACGATGCGCCGATCGACTACGACGGCGTCTACGTGAAGCTCGACGTGCAGGGTCGCACCTTCGCCACCGGCGTCAGCGACTCGCGCGGCAGCGTGCCGCGCTTCGGCGAGGCCGTGGTCACCGTGCCGGTCACCGTGTCCGCGTTCCGCATGGCGCGCCAGGTGGTCGGCGCGATGGGCGCGATGGAGCGCGGCGAGGGCGTCGACAAGGTCCGCTACGACCTCAGCGGCAAGCTCTCCGGGACGGGCCTGCGCACCGTGCGATTCGGCGCGAAGGGCGAGCTCTCGATGCCGGATGCGGCCGGGCGCGCACCCACGCGGGGAACCTGAGTGAGCACCCTGTCGAAGCTGGTCGTCGCGCTGCTGGGGCTCGCCGCCGTCGGCCTCGCCACCGGCTGGTACCTGCTGAACTCGAACGCCCTCGAGATGCCGCTCGAGGAGCTCGAGGCCAAGTACCGGCTCCCGGACTCGAAGTGGATGGACCTCGACGGCATCCGCGTCCACTACCTCGACCAGTCGCCCGCGGGCGTCGCCGACCCGCCGGTGGTGGTGCTGAGCCACGCCTCGTTCATGAGCCTGCGCAGCTGGGACAGCCTCGCGCAGGCGCTGCTCGGGCGGGGCTGGCGCGTGATCCGCATGGACTACCTGAACGCCGGGCTCACGAGCTTCGACGCCAAGGGCGTGAACGACATGCAGCGCAACGTGATGATCCTGACCGAGCTGCCCGCGAGGCTCGGCGTCACGCGCTTCGACCTCGTCGGCACCTCCTCGGGCGGGCAGACGGCGTTCATCTTCGCCGGCCAGCACCCCGAGCGGGTCGGGCGCTTCGTGCTGATCAACTCCGGCGGCATGCCGCGCACGCCGCAGAGCAATCCGAACCGCGCGCGCGGCAGCTGGTGGGACCAGTACCTCAATGCGCGCTACCGCTCGGTCGCGCAGTGGGAGAAGAACCTCGGCGACAACATGCCGTCGCTGCGGCCCATCCCGCCGCAGCTGGTCGAGCTGGTCTACGACATGAACCGGCGCGAAGGCCTGCGACCGGTGGCCGCGCAATACCTCAAGAACTTCAGGACCGGCGACACCGCGGCGTATCTCGCCGCCGTGAAGGCGCCGACGATGATCCTGCAGGGCATGGCGAACCCCACGCTGGTGCACACCGAGGCCGAAGTGCAGAGCTACTGGATGACCGGCGCGCCGACGCTGATCCGCAAGTACCCGAAGCTCGGCCACTATCCCTACATGGAGAGCCCGGCCGAGGTCGAGGCCGACATCCTCGCCTTCCTCTCCGGCCAGTACGACGGCGAGCTGCGCCAGACGGTGCGCGCGGCGGCGGCGCCCGCCACGGCGGCGGCCACTGCGGACTCGCAGGTCGCCGGCGCCGCAGCCCGCGACGGTGCCTTCGTCCTGCCGCCTGCGGCCGGTGCGTCCTCGCGCACCCCGGCCACCGGCTGAGCGCGGCCGCCGAGCGCAGGTCGCCGCCCGCCATGCCGAGCCGCCGGACGCTGCTGATCGGGGGCGCGGCGGTGGCGCTCGCGGCAGGCGGCGCGGCCCTCGCGCTGCGGCCGCGCGCGCCCGTGCAACGCCCGCCCGGCGTACCGGTCGGGCCGTTCGGCGCGAAGTCGACGGCCGCGGACGTCACCGCGGGCCTCGACCTCTCCGGGCATCACTACCTCGTCACCGGCGCGAACTCCGGCCTCGGCCTGGAAACGGCGCGCGTGCTGGCGCTGCGCGGCGCCGCGGTGATCGCCACCGGCCGCAGCGTCGACAAGGTGGCCGAGGCGCTGCGCGGCCTGCCGGGCCGCTTCCTGCCGGTCGCGCTCGAGCTCACCGATTTCGACGCGGTGCGCCGCTGCGCCGACGAGGTCGCCGCGGCGGCGCCGCGGCTCGATGGCCTGGTCTGCAATGCCGGCATCATGGAGCTGCCGCGGCTGGAGCAGGTGCGTGGCCTCGAGAAGCAGTTCGTCACCAACCATCTCGGCCATTTCGTGCTGGTGAACCGGCTGCTCGGGCGGGTGCTCGCCGCACCGCAGGGCCGCGTGGTCGTGGTCTCGAGCAACAGCTGGCGCCGCGCGCCGCCCGCCGGCATCGAGTTCGACAACCTCTCCGGCGCGCGCGGCTACGACCCGGCGCAGGCCTATGGACAGTCGAAGCTCGCCAACGGCCTCTTCGTCCGCGAGCTCGCGCGCCGGCTCGCGCCGACCGCGGCCACGGCCAACGTGGTGCGCCCCGGCGTCGTGCTGACGAACCTCGGGCGCCACCAGCCGCTGAAGGAGTTCACCGGCCGGCTGGTCGGCTGGACGTTCATGAAGTCGATCCCCGCTGGCGCCGCGACCCAGGTCTACGTCGCCACCCACCCCTCGCTGGCACGCGTCAGCGGCCAGTTCTTCGCCGACTGCAACCCCGAGCTGATGACCGGGCCGATGGCCGACGATGGGCTGGCGGCGAGGCTGTGGAGCGTCTCGACCGAGATCACGGCGCCCTGGCTCACCTGAGGTGCGGCGCGCCGGTGACGGCCGCCGCGCGCGCGTGGCAGGATCGGTGCTCGCATGAAGCCCCTGTCGCACCACGAGATCCTCGGCTGGATCGAGCCGTTCGCGCGCCGCGGCCTGCAGGCGGACCTGGCGGCGAGCGATCGCAACGCCGGGCGGCTCGCGTTCCGCCCGGCCGAGTTCGCCGTCGCGCCGCCGGCGGCTCCCACGGCCACGGTGGTCGCACGCCTGCAGCTCGAGCGGCTGGAGCGCGGCGGCTTCCGCCTCACGCGCCAGCTGTCGCTGCCGGGCGGCGGCCTCGCGACGCTCGGCGTCGAGGGCGCCGAGGCGGCGACGCTGCTCGAGGCGATCGAGCGCGTGCCCCCCGCGAGCCAGTTCCGCGCCGGTCCCGGCTACGAGCTCGCGCTCGACCACGAGATCGAGCCGGGTGCCGGCGACCCGGGATCGAGGCTGCGGCTCGTGCGGGGCGTCGCGCGGCTCGACGGCTTCCACCTCGAGCTCGACGTCTCCGGCACCGTCAAGGGCGTGCCCGGCAAGCTCGAGCTGAAGGCCGAGCCGGCCCGCGCGCTCGAGCTGCCCGAGGACCTGCTCGCGGTGCTCGGCTGGAGCTGGACGCGGCTCACCCCGTTCGGCGACGCCTGGCGCGCCGAGCTGCGGCTGCGTGGCGAGGGCCTCGAGCGCGGGCGCCTCGCCGAGACGCGGCTGGTCGCGGCCGTGCAGCACCTCGCCGCCACCTTCGCCGAGCCGCCGGCGCGTTTCCACGAGCGCCAGCAGGCGGCGCGCTGGCGCGTGACGCTGCGGCGCGCGGTGCCGCTGCTCGTCAGCCTCGCGCTGATCGGCGGTGCGGCCTCGGTGTCGAGGCTCGGCCTCTACGAGGATGCGTCGCTGCGCATGGTGCTGTTCAACCTGCCGCCGCTCCTGATGATCGCGATCTTCTGCCTGCCCGAGATGCCGCGCATCGAGATCCCGCCGCTGCCGCGCCGGCCGCGGGCGGCCACCTGGCGCGGGGAGGCGGGCTGAGCCGATGGCGTCGAACCCGATGAACGTGCCGCCGGTCTCGATCGCCGCCGCCAAGGCGGCGCTGATCGAGCAGTTCGCCGACCCGGTGCTGCGGCGGCGCGCGACCATGCTCTGGGGCACCCGCGGCGTCGGCAAGTCGTCGGTGGTGCGGCAGGTCGCGGCGCACTACGGCGTGCCGCTGGTGGACCTGCGCCTCACCACCATCGAGCCGGTGGACATCCGCGGCGCGATCTACGCCGACGACGCGCAGTCGCGCACCGTGTGGTTCCCGCCGGAGTTCCTGCCGACCGCCGACCAGCCCGAGGGCATCCTGTTCCTCGACGAGCTGACCGCCGCCGAGCAGCGCCTGCAGATCTCGGCCTACTCGCTGATCCTCGACCGCCGCGTCGGCAACTACCGCCTGCCCGACGGCTGGCAGATCGTGGCCGCGGGCAACGCGAGCTTCCACGGCGCCGTCAGCCACGACATGGGCACCGCGCTCGCCGACCGCATGTTCCACTTCAACGTGCAGACCGTGATCGAGGCCTTCCTCGAGCACGCGCTCGCGCACGACTTCGCGCCCGAGGTGATGGCCTACCTCAAGGTGCGCCCCGACCGCCTCGACGACACCGCCGCGCAGCTCGCCGCGGACCACCTGGTCGGGGCCAGCCCGCGCGGCTGGGAGGACGTCTCCAACGTGCTGAAGTCCGGCCTCGGCGAGGCGGCGCGCAGGAGCTTCGTGCAGGGGCGCATCGGCGCCGCGAACGCGGCGGAATTCTTCGGCGTGCTGCGCGAGATCCAGTCCGGCGCCGACGTGCTGAAGCTGATGCGCGCCAGGCCCGGCGAGGAGACCGCGGCGCTGCTTCCGGCCACGCTCGACGGCCTCTACGGAATGATCTACGGCCTGCTCGCCGCCGCGGTCGACGCGCCGACCCTGCAGCGCGCGCTCGAGATCGTCGGCCAGCTGCCCGACTCGCGCGGCGCCGCCTCGCTGCCGGTGCGCGAGGCGCAGACGCTGGCGATGGAGCTGCTGCTGCAGAAGGCGCTCGAGCGCGGCCTCGAGACGGCGGTGCTCGACAGCCCCGCCTACCGCCGCTACGCCGAGCAGCGCCGTCGCGAGGGCCTCGATGCCTGAGCACGGCGCCGCGGGCCCGGCCGGCGGCGCCGCGCCCGCGGTCCCCGCCGCCGCGCGCCACGGCCACCGCGGCACGCGCGCGATCCAGCGGATGGTCGAGTACGCGCCCTCGACCGGCGGGCTCGCGCTGTGGATCCGGCACGTCGACCTGCCGGCACCGGATGCCGCGACGGCGCCCGGCAACGCACGCCGCGGCGCCGCGCAGGCCGGCGGCGCCCACGCCGGTGGCGCGGGCGCGGCACGCGGCAGCGCGTCGGGCTGGGCGGATCGCGACGTCTCGCCCGTGCCGCACGCCCGCAGCTGGGGCCGCTTCGCCGCGCGTCGCGCGCCGGTCGCGACCGACGGCACGGCGCTCTACTACGACGCGGCCTTCGAGGGCCTGCCGCTGCCGCAGCAGGCGGGCCAGGTCGCGCACCAGGTGCTGCACGTCGCGCTGCGCCACCCGCAACGCTTCCTCGAGCTGCGCGCGCGCCTCGGCGACGTCGACCTGCAGCTCTACAACACCTGCGCCGACGCGATCGTCAACAGCGCGCTCGGCCACCTCGGCTGGCTGGAGCTGCCGCAGGGCGCCGTGAACCTCGAGCGCCTGCTGAAGGGCGCGAAGATCGAGTTCGAGGGCATCGAGCAGGCGCTGCTCGAGTGGGACGTCGAGCGCCTCTACCGCGCGGTCGACGACCGGCGCGAGAGCCGCGACCGCTCCGGCCGCAACCCGGAGCGCAAGGACGATGGCGAGGGCACCGGGGGCCGCGAGGACGGCCCGCGCGCGGCGAGCGTGCGCGCGCTCGGCGCCGACGACGGCGCCGCGGACCTGGTCGCCGACGAGGCTGCGCAGGGCTCGCCCGAGGAACAGGCCGAGGCCTCGCGCGAATGGAGCGAGCGCATCCTGCGCGCGCACGCCGGCGACGGCGCGTTCTCGATGCTGCGCACGCTGCTCGCCGACCTGCCGGCCTCGCGCGTGCCCTGGGAGCAGGTGCTGCGCACGCGCCTCGCGCACGCGCTGTCGCGCCGGCCGTCGCTGTCGTGGTCGCGCCCGTCGCGCTCCTACCTCGCCAACCAGGGGCGCGCCGGCCGCAGCGGGCGCCGCATGCCCTGGGAGCCGGGCCATGGCGGCACGAAGGCCGCGCCGCGTCTCGCGCTGCTGGTGGACGTGTCGGGCTCGATCGAGGCGCCGCTGCTCGAGCGCTTCACGCGCGAGATCCAGGCGATCCTGCGCCGCCAGGAGGCGGCGCTGACGCTCGTGATCGGCGACGACCAGGTGCGGCGGGTGGAGCAAGTGGACCCCGACCGTGGCACCGCGCGGCGCTTCGACCTGCGCGAGGTGGAGTTCCACGGCGGCGGCGGCACCGACTTCACGCCGCTGCTCGAGGAGGCCGACCGGCATCGGCCCGACATCGCCGTGGTGCTGACCGACCTCGAGGGGCCGGCGCGGTTCCGGCCGCGCTGGCCGGTCATCTGGGCGGTGCCACCCGCCCATGCGGCGACGGTGGCGCCGTTCGGGCGGCTGCTGGTGATCGACTGAGCGGCCGGCTCAGCGCTCGAGCTGCTCCATCGCCCGCGCCAGCGCATGGCGCTCGAGCTCGAGGTCGTGCACCAGTCGTGCGACCCGGCGCATCGCCGCGATGTCCATCGACTCCGACTCGTTCAGGAACCGGAAGTGCGAGCGGGCCTCGACCAGTCGCTCGGTCGTGACTCTCCAGCGATCGGCGAGCACGTGCTCGCGGGGCGCTGCGGCTTGCTGCGACGTAGCCATCGGTTCCTTCCTGGGGCGGACCGTCCCTGGACCCCAGCATCGCGCCGGCGGATCACCGGCCGATGACCGCCACGTTACGGTTCGATGACCCCGGCGGTGCCGCCTGCGCACCGGCCGGCGCCTCCCGCGGCCCGCCCGCCGGCGGATAGCGCGCCTCGCAGCAGGCGCGGATGCCCGCGTCGTCACGCGCACCGCGCGCGCAGGCGATGCCGGCGTGGTCGGCGTCGAGGTCGGCGCGGTCCGCATCCCCCCGGCCGAGCGCGTCGCCGACCTCCTTCCCCCAGGACGCGAGCCGCGCCTCGCCGACGCTGCAGTGGCGCGCGATCAGGCCGCCCGCCAGGCAGTGCTGCAGCTTGTCGTCCACGTCGCGCGGGACTTTCGTCGCGACGGTCGAGCGGATGCAGGCGAGGGGCGTCGGCGCGGCGCGCGGCGGCGCCTCCGGCAGCGATGCGCAGCCGGCGGCGAGCAGCGACAGTGCCGCGAACGGCGCGGCGCGCTGGCGGATCAGCCGGGGGTCCCGCCCGGCGTCGGGGCGGGCGCGGCGGCCGGCGCGCCGGCGACCAGCTCCTCGACGCGATCGGCGACCTTCTCGAGCGTCGCGGCCATCGAGTCGACGGCGTTCTTCGCGGCGACCGCGACCCGGCGCGTCGCGGCCTGCGTGCCGGCGGCTGCCTGGGTGATGCCGCTGCGGGCGCTGCTGCGGGCGCGCCGCGCGCTCTGGCGGGTACTGTGCGCCAGCTTGCGCAGTGCGGTCTTGCCCTTGCGGCCCGCGCTTGCGGCCACCGCGCGCGGCCCTGCGGCCTTGGCGGCCGCGCTCGTGCGCTTGCGGGCCGGGGCCGGGGCCGCGGCCTTGGCCTTGGTCTTCGCCTTGACCTTGGCGCGGGTCGTCGCCCGGCGCCGCGCCGGCGTGGCGCGGGAGGTCTTCGAGGTGCGGGGCCTGCGAGCGGTCTTCTTCTTCGACGCCATGCGGAGCTCCTCCTTGCCGCGAATGCGGCGTCGCCGACGCTAACGCCGCGTCCCGCCGCGGGTCAATGACGCGGCGCGGTAGGCCGCCCGCGTCCGCCGCCCTACACTGTCCGCGTGATCGCGCGCCGCTTCCCGTCGCGGCCGGCCAGGACCCATGACATGACCCTCGAACCTCTGTTGCGTGCACCGCCAGCCGTCCAGCTGCACGTGGCGACCGTGCTGCCGGCGTTCGTGATCGGGAGCTGGAGCCTCTTCCTGAGCGCCAAGGGCAGCCCGGCCCATCGCTGGGGTGGCCGGCTGTTCGTGTCGCTGATGGCGGTGACGGCGCTGTCGACGCTGTTCGTCCCCGCGGCCGTCGGCCCGACGCTGGCGCTCGGCCCGCTGCGCTTCGGCCTGATCCACCTCTTCATCCCGGTGACCGTGCACGGCCTGTGGCGCGGGCTGGGCGCGATCCGCCGCGGCGACGTCGCGCTGCACGAACGCGCGATGCGCCGGCTCTACCTGCTGGCCCTGGTGCTGGCGGGGCTGTTCACGCTGGCGCCGGGGCGCACGCTGTATCGCGTGTTCGCGGGCTAGCCGCGCGACGGCGCGTCGCGCAGCGTCGAGCGCACCACCACCTCGCCCTCGACCACGATGCGCCGTGGCCCTGTCGCCGGCCGGCCTTCGTCGATCACCGTCGCCACCGCGGCGTCGATCATCCGCTCGAGCGGCAGCCGGATCGTGGTGAGGTCGTGGCTCGCCCAGCCCGACGCAGGGATGTCGCCGAAGCCGACGACGCCGACCTGGCGCGGCACCTGCAGCGCGCGATCGATGCGGACCGCGTCGAGCACGCCGATCGCCGTCATGTCGGTCGAGCAGACGATCGCGTCGGGCGGCTCGGGCAGTGCCATCACCTCGTTGCCGAACGCACGTCCGGCGGCGTAGCCGAGCGTGCCGGAGCGGTCGATCACGATGCGCGCGCGGCCCGAGGCCGCGATCGCCTCGCGCAGCGCCTCGGTGCGCAGCACGCCCGACGGCAGCGTGGCATCGCCGCGCGCCAGCGCGATCCGCGCGTAGCCGCCGGCGATCAGGCGCCGCCCGATCTCGCGGCCATCGCGCGCGGCGTCGCTGACGATGGAGGTGGCGGGCACGCCGTCGGCCTCGCGGTTGACGAGCACCAGCCGGCCGCCGCCGCGCGCGTAGTCGGCGGCCGCAGCGGCCGGCGGCGAGGCCGACACCAGTACCATGCCGTCGACGCGGTACTGCATCAGCATGCGCATCGCCGCCTCGACGTCGCCGGCCGTGCGGCTCGCGAGCAGCATCACGCGGTAGTCGCGCTCGCCGAGCCGCTCGGTGAAGCCGCGCAGCATCGTGGTGTAGAACGGATTCTCCCACTCGCCCATGATCAGGCCGATCAACCGCGACTGCCGGGTGATCAGGCTGCGCGCGATCACGTTCGGCTGGTAACCGAGCTTCTGGGCGGCCGCGAGCACCTTGCGGCGCGTCTTCTCCGAGACGCTGGCGTCGGGCGTGAAGGTGCGCGAGACCGCCGAGCGCGATACTCCGGCGAGCGAGGCGACGTCGTGCGAGGTCACGAGGCCGGCGGGCGGCGAAGCGCGGCTGCGCCGGCGGGCCGGCGCGGGGGAGCGGCGCTTGGTGCGCTTGCGTGCGGGAGGCAAGGTCGGCCCGTGGCTCGGTCGAGGTGGCCGGATTCTACATGGCGCAACCGCGGCGGCCCGGCCCGGGCCGGTGCCTGGCGGGCCGTCGCGGCGCGGCGCGGCCGCGCGCGCGACGGGGCCCAAGGGACCTGGGGTTGCGGAGGGCCGGCGCGCCCGTCGCTCCGGGCGGCGGCGCGGAACAGTGCCCCGGCCAGCAGCCAGCCCGCCGCCAGGGCCAGGCCGAACACTGCCCCGCGCGCGTCGAGGAACGCGCCGCCGAGGCTCGCGGCGCACTGCGCGAGGGCCGCGGCCCGCATCGCGCGCGCCAGCCCCGCGGGCCGCAGCCGGGCGAGTCCGGCGCCGAGTAGCGCGACGAGGAGCACGCCGGCGAACACGAGGTCGTAGGGCTCGTCCTCCGGGCCGATCAGGCCGACCGCGCCGTTGATCCAGACGGTGAGGCCGGCGGTCGCCAGCGCGACGGCCGACCCGCCACGCCAGGACGCGCGCTCGCCGCGGCGCACCAGCGCCTCGAACGCGAGGCCGATGCCGACGACGATCGTGCCCGCGACCAGGTGGTCGTAGGCCGTCCAGGGGGCCTGCACGACCCACGGCAGGGCCAGCAGCAGGAGCGCCACGCCCCAGCCGAGCGCTCGCCATGCGGCGGCGCGCCGCCCTCCCGCGGCATGCCGCCGCCCCGTGTCACCCGATGGATTCGCCATCCCGATCTCCGTGTCCCGAGGAGTCTCCAGCCTGACGATCGCGATGGGTGAGCGACATGAGCGGGAGCTGAGGAATTCCTGAGCCCGGCTGAGAAGGCGTGAAGCGGGAGCGCGTGAAGCGCGACGTGCGTGCCCGCGGGCAAAGGCGTTGCAGGCGCTGCCCGCAACCCGCGCGTCCCGCTCCGCCGGCCGTCGTGCCCCCTCGGCCCGGGCGCATGGGCGGCGTCGCGCCGACCGTGCGACGATCGCGGCATGGAGCCCGACATCCTGCACTTCGAGCGCTTCTCGCTCGACCTCCGCAACCGCGAACTGCGCCGCGACGACGGGCCGGTGGAGCTGAACGCGCGCTACTTCGACGCGCTCGCCCTGCTGGTCCGCGAGGCGGGCCGGCTCGTCACCAAGGAACGCCTGCTGCGCGACGTCTGGCGCAACGTCCCGGTCACGGACGAGGCGATCACGCAGTGCATCAGCGCGCTGCGGCGCCAGCTCGGCGACGACGCCGCGCGCCCGCGTTTCATCGAGACCGTGCCGAAGCACGGCTATCGCTTCGTCGCCACCGTCGCCAGCGCGCCCACCGTCGCGCCGGCCCCGGCCCCGGCCCCGGCCTTGGCCCCGGTTCCGGTCCCGGTCGCGGTGCCGGCACGCTGGGCGCGAGCGTGGCCGGCGTGTTCGGCGGCATGCTCTACGGGGTGATCGGCGCATCGCAGCCGCTGGGCCCGGGAGTCGGCGCGATCTCGATCGCGCTCGTGATGCTCTGGCTGTGCCTGGTGGTCGCGCTGCTCGGCGGCCTGGGGGTCAGCTTCGGGATCGCCGCGGCCGGATTCGGCGCGGTCCGGCACTGGAGCATCGTCGGCGGCGCGCTCGGCGGCATGCTGGTCGGCGCGATCGTCAAGCTGCTCGGGCTCGACGCCTTCAACCTGCTGCTCGGTCGCTCGCCGGGGGACGTCACGGGCGGGCTGGAAGGCGCGCTGCTCGGCGGCGCCGTCGGCTTCGTGGCCGGCCGCGAATGGCTGCGGCAGCAGGGCTCGACGCTCGCCCGCAGCGCGTCGCTCGCCGCGCTGGCCGGCGGCGCGACGGGCGTGCTGATCGCCTCGCTGGGTGGGCGGATGATGGGCGGCAGCCTGGAGCGGCTCGCCGAGGTGTTCCCGGACTCGCGCCTGCGGCTCGACGCGCTCGGCCAGTGGTTCGGCGAGGGCGGCTTCGGCCCGGTCAGCCGCATCGTCACCGGCGGGCTCGAAGGCGCGCTGTTCGCCGCCTGCATCGTCGGCGCGATGGGGCTCGCGCGGCGGAGCATCGCGGGACGCGGCTGACCCGCGAACCGTTGCCCCGGCGCCCGGCCTCGCGCCGTGACGGCCGCGGCGGTTTCGGCGCCCTCGGCGTGCTACGGGCGCGGCCGCGCCATCGCGCCGATCAGCTTCCAGTCGTCGCCCTCGCGCACCCACACGTGGATGGTGTCGAAGCGCTCGTCGACCCGCGTGCCGTCCGGCCGCACGGTGCGGTGCGTCTGGTAGTAGATCACCGCGGTCGAGTCGCGCAGCGTGAAGTCGGTCAGGCTGAGCTCGAGCTTCTCGCTGTTCTTGCGGTTCACGGCCGCCGAGTTCTTGCGCAGGGTCTCGAGGTTCGACGGCTTCGCCTGTCCCGGGGGCCAGCCGACGTAGCGGTCCGAGGTGTTGGCGAGGTAATAGGTGAGGCCCGCCTCGGCCCGGCCCTCGTAGATCTTCTTCTCCTTGGCCCAGATCGCGTCGCGCGCGGCGACGAAGGCCGTGTCCGGGGTCGCCGCCGGCGCCTGGGCATGCAGTGGGGCCCCCGCCAGCAGCGGCAGCAGCAGGGCGAGGGTGGCGGCGAGACGGTGATGGAACATGTTACCTCCGGTGTTCACTGGGTCGGCGGCGCACGGGTCGGACTCCGTTGCCGGCGGTCCGCGGGGCCGCGACGCGCAGTGTAGCGGCCATGCTATGTTTTCCGTCCAAGGACCCGCTGCCGCGCCCGGAGTACGCCATGTTCCAGTCCCTTCGCCAACGCCTTTCGCGCCGTGGTCTCGCCGCGTCGCTGGTCGTGATCGCGGTGCTGCTCGGCGGCGTCGCCGCGTCGCTGGGCGTCTCGGGTTCGCGCGCGCTGGCTGCCCAGCCTGCGCTGCCCGAGGTGCTCGTCTACAAGACCCCGACCTGCGGCTGCTGCGGCAAGTGGATCGCGCACCTGCGCGCCAACGGCTTCACGGTGCGCGCCATCGATCTCGAGGACCTCTCGCCGATCCGCAGCGACTGGAAGGTGCCGCCGAAGCTCGCCTCGTGCCACACCGCGAAGGTGGGCGGCTACGTGGTCGAGGGCCACGTGCCCGCCGCCGACATCCGCCGCCTGCTCAAGACCCGGCCGCGGGTCGACGGCCTGTCGGTGCCCGGCATGCCGGTCGGCTCGCCCGGCATGGAGCAGGGCAACGTGGTCGAGCCCTACGACGTGCTCGCGTTCAACGCCGCCGGCGAAACCCGGGTTTTCGCCAGGCACTAAAGCGAAAAGGGGACAGATTTGTTTTCCGCTGCCTGCGGATGCAGGCAGCGGAAAATAAATCTGTCCCCTTTTCTCCCTTTTCTCCGGTACGAGGCGCACGATCTGGGCGCCGCTCGCGTGCTCCAGCAGCAGGTAGATCTCGCCCGCGCGGCCGAGCGCCACGTCGCGGATCCGCGCGAGGTCCGTCAGCAGCGTTTCGACGCGCGCGACCTGGCCGTCGCGCAGCTCGATCCGCAGGAGGTCCGAGGCGCGCAGGGTGCCGACGACCAGGTTGCCGCGCCACTGCGGAAAGGCGTTGCCGCGGTAGAACACGAAGCTCGAGATCGCCGGCGAGGGCGTGAGGTCGAGCGCGGGCGGCTCGAGCCTGGCCGGGTCGAAGGCGATACCCAGGCGGCGCGCGTTGTCGAGCGGCGTGCCGTCGTAGTTGACGCCGCCCGAGGCGAGCGGCCAGCCGTAGTTGCCGCCCGCGCGTAGCTGGTTGAGCTCGTCCCCGCCGCGCGGGCCCATCTAGGTGTTCCAGGCGTCGCCGCTCGAGGGTTCGACCTCGAGGCCCTGCGGGCTGCGATGCCCGTAGCTCCAGATCTCCGGCAGCGCGCCGTCGCGGCCGACGAACGGGTTGTCGCGCGGCACGCGCCCGTCGTCGTGCAGCCGCAGCACCTTGCCGCTCGGCCGCCCGAGGTCCTGGAAGTCGGCGATGTCGCTCGCGCCCTTCATGCCGATGCTGAGGAACACGTGGCCGCGGCCGTCGAACGCGATGCGCCCGCCGGCCGCGATCTCGAACATCGCGGTATAGGTCTCGCGCGGCGACTGCCAGATCACCTCCTGGTCGACCCACGCGTCGCCGCGCAGGCGGCCGCGCAGCAGCCGGATCATCGACACCGGCTGGCCGGTGCGCCGGCTCTCCGCGTTGCAGTCGCTGCAGCGATCGCCGTGGCTGAGGTAGATCCAGCCGTTGCGCCCGTAGTCGGGGTGCAGCGCCACGTCGAGGATCCAGCCGACCCCCATCGCCTGCCCGCCGAGCTGCAGGGCATCGGCGTACGCCGCCGGCGTATCGCGCACCCGCATCGAGCGGCGGCCGTCCGCCGCGACGTGTCGCAGGCCGCGCATCTTCTCGGTGACCAGGAAGCTGCCGTCGGGCAGCACCGCGAGCGCATAGGGCAGGGGGTCGAGCCCGGTCGCGACCGTCTCGATCCGGAACGCATGCTGCTCGCTGCGGATCACCCCGGCCGGGATCGCGAGCGGCGCGGCGTAGCGGAAATCCGCGAGCGTCGTGCCGGCCCGCCGTTCCGATACGTACACCGCCAGCGCGCGGATCTGGTCGCCCGTCAGCGCCTTCGACCAGGCTGGCATCCCACGGTCCGGGAACCCGGCAGCCGTCGCGGCCGCGATCCGCTCGACCGTCGCGCCGTGGCGCAGTGCGACGCCGACCAGCGGCGGCCCCTGCGCCGCGCCGCGCAGGTCGTCGCCGTGGCAAACCGCGCACTGCTCCGCGTACAGGGCTGCGACCGGGTCGCGGGGCGCGCGCGGGAGCGGCGGGGTCGGAGTGTCGGATGCGGCCATGGCGTGGGGTGCGAGCCAGCCCAGCAGCACGCCTGCGGCCAGGATCGCACTCGCCATCCGAGGCGCAACCGCGATCGCCGCTGCGCCGCGCCGGGCACTGCGCCCCGTGCTGCTCACCGCTCCTGCAGCGCGAGCAGCCGGAAGAACTCACGCCGGTTCCGCGGTCCGTAGGTGAGGAAGCTCGGGTCCGGCTCGTCGCGGTAGGTGTCGCGCGCGCGGCCCACGGGATCGCGTGCGGTCGTGCGCCTTACCTCCGCGGGGGCGAGGCCGTAGGCGGCCGCGCCGTTGAGGCCGAAGACCTGCGCGCGGATCCGCGGCGTGATCTTCGGATAGCCATGCTTCTGCTGGAACTCGTCGGAGATCTGGAACGCGCGGAACGCCATGATCTGGTCCTGCGGCGAGCCGTACCAGATCGAGTCGGTGCCCCAGAGCACGCGGTCGGGCCCGACGTACTTCAGCAGCTTGCCGATCACGTGCGCGGCCTGGTCGGCGTCGCGCATGAGATAGCGCCAGGTGCTGCCGAGCTCGGCGTAGACGTTGTGGTTGGTGCCGGGCTCGAGGCCCGCGTCGAGCAGCGAGGTGATCAGGTCGTCGACGCCGCTGCCGGAGCCGCGCGCGTATGGCCCCTCGGGCACGCGCATGTCGTAGCCCGAGTGGTAGATCATGAAGATCACGTCGGGGTTGGCGCGCGCCGCAGGCCCGACGTCGCGCGAGCTCGCGTACTTGAGGTTGTCCTTGTACTGCAGGAAGGGCAGGCCCTTGTGCACGGCGATGCGCTTGTTGCCGAGCTTGCGCACCTTGTCGATGAAGCGCTGGCCGAGCGGATCGTCCAGGAAGTAGCCGGTGTCGCCCGGACCCTGCTGGGTGTAGGTCTTCCACGCGGCGATCGGCCACCTCGCCGCGGCCTCGTCCATCGCCTCGAGGTCCTCGGGAAAGGTGGGCATGCAGCGGCCGTGCACCATCAGGCGCTGCGTCGTGCCGAGCGCCTCGACCAGGCGCACGGTCATCGCGCCTTCGGAGTACTGCGGCATCATCGTGTTGCCGGGCGCCGGGCCGAAGGACAGCACCGCGACGTCGGTGTCGCTGTCGAGGAAGACCTCCTTCACGAAGGCATCGGCGTCGAGGCACTCGATGTGGCCGAGTTCCGGGTCGGCGCCGCGATAGCCGCAGGCCGCGTGCGGCGGGAAGCCCGAGGCCAGGGCCTTGCGCGCCGGCCACAGCGGCGTGCCCTCGCGCCAGCTCTCGACGGTGCCGACGTGGTGGCCCTGCACGTCGAAGATGAACTCGTCGCCGTCGAGGGCGGCGCGCGCGGCCGGCTCCTCGAAGCGCGCCTCGCCCGGCAGCACGTAGGAGCTGCCGCGCTTGCCGGCCGCCGCGGCGACCTCGTTGAACGCCAGCAGCGTCGTCGCGGCGCCGCAGGCGGAAACCAGGAACTCGCGCCGTGCGCGGCCGGTGCGGCGCGCGTGGGCGTCGGCCTGCTCGAGCGCGCGGCGGTTCGCTTCCTCCTCGGCCGGCGTCAGTGACGGCGGCAGGAACTCGCCGTTCGAGGTGCTGTCGACCTTGATCGGCAGCCGCAGTCCGTCGGGATCGTGGGCGAAGATCCGCTTGCGCATGAAGCCCCCGTCGGTGCGAAAAGGCGAAAAGGGGACGGATTTATTTTCTGTATCGGCGGACGCGCCCGCCTGCTCAGATGCCTCCGAAGCCTGCGCCTCTCGGCGGGCCTGGCGCAAGCAGCGCGCCCTCGATGGCTTGCCGTCGGGTGGCGCGCCGGAACCGCCGGGGATGGCGGGTTAGGGATGCTGAGCCGTCCCGTGACGGCGAAACAGGCAAGTGGAGGACTAGATCCCTCCCTTTCGGTCAGCGGGGCTTGTAGAGGTCGGAGTAGAGCCACCACGCCGGCACGGTGTTGCGCCCGTACTTCTTCTTCGCCTTCGCGATCTCGTTCAGGTCGATCCCGGCGATCGCCGCGCCCTCGTCCCGGCCGGCCTTCTGCGCGAGCACGTGGCCGTCCGGTCCGACGATCGTGGAGGACCCGCCGGCCCACTCGGGCTCGGGCCGGTCGGCACGCACGAAGCGCGAGGTGGTCCCCGTCAGCAGGAACACGTGGCACTGGAAGCCGATCGCCTGCTTCAGGGCGACCCATGGCACCTCGTCCTCCTCGAGGCTGGTGTGCAGGATCATCTCGGCGCCCTTGGAGGCGAACAGCCGCGAGGCCTCGAGCACCTGCGCCTCGGCCTCGACGTAGCAGGCGATCCGCCCGACCGGCGTGTCGGCGACCGGCAGGATCGAGTCCGGCCCGAAGATGCGCACGTAGTCCTTGGCGAGGTCGCGCAGGTACGAGACCTCGGGCGCGCTCTGTGCCTGCGACTTCGGCGAGCGCAGCACCAGGCCTTTCGGGCCCATCACGAAGCCGGTGTGGAAGTACACGCCGGGCAGCGCCGGCACCTTCTCCTGGGTGCTGGTCGCGACGTAGATGTCGTGGCGGCGGCAGGCCTCGACGACCGGCGCGAAGATCGACTTGTCGAGCGGCTCCGAGACGAGATCGACGGCCACCGTCGACATCGGCACGCCGGAGACGGCGCGGCGCGACGAGGTGTAGGAGAGCACCGGGAACACCAGCACCTTCGGCTTCTCGCCCGGGCCTCTCATGGCCGCGTCGATCGCGGCGAGCATCGCATCGGCGTTGCGGCGGCGGGTCGCTTCGAGCGCGGCGGCGGTGATCGGGATCTCGATCGGCAGGCGCAGCACGGCGGCGCGGAACTTCGGGCGCGGCGCGGCATCGGTGGGCGGCGAGGGTGCCGTCGCCGCCGACGCTGCCAACGTCGCCGTCGGCGCTGGGGCGTCGGCGATGCGGCCCGCCGAGGCGGCGAGGCCGGTGGTCGCGGCGAGGCCCGTGGTGGCAGCGATGCCTGCCGAGCCCTGGATCATCCGGCGTCGCGTCAGTCTGCTTGGCTTCATCGTCCCCGACTCCCCTGAGAGCGTGATGTGGACCGCCGGGCGCCCGCCCCGGTGAACCGACGCTTACGATCCTCGTGGCGAATCCGGATCAGTCCGCGCACTGCGCCGTGTCGAACGGCAGGAACCGCTGGCGCGCGAGTCGCACGCCGTCGGCAGCCCGATCCTCCATCAGTTCGCGCGGTGCCGCACGCAGTGCGTCGAGCCCGACTCGGTGCGCGAGCCGTGCCCCGGCGCCGTCCCACCCCCAAGCGCCCCGTCCAGCCGTCGAGAGCCTTCCAGCGGGCGACCTGCGGTGCGCGGTCGATCAGCTGCAGCGCCGGTGCCCACGTCCCGCCGTGGACCGGCCGGTCGACGGCCGAGAGCTCCAGCGACCGAGGCAGCGGAAGGGTGGCCGGGTCGATGCCGCCCGGCCGCGCGACATGGGGGTCGGCGAGGCTCGCGCCGAGCCTGGCTTCGGCCGGCTCGTACTCCGCCGTTCCGATGCGCACGCCCGCGGTCATGGTCGAATGCTGGCGCGCTGCCGCAGGCGCGGTCAGGGCGTCGAAAAGCCGCGGCCGATGAAGGCCTTGCGCCGTTGAATTCCCCGCCCCGGGTGCTTATCTTGGCCCTTGCCATGCGCGGTATCGACCTCGACCAGGCCGACCACGGGTACGACGATGTCCGCATCGATTCGCGCCCAGGCCTCGTGTCGCTCCATCACCACGTGCTGCGGACCGACGTCGCGGGCATGCCGCTCGAGTGGATCGACTACAAGGAAGCCGCGCGGCTCTATCACCAAGGGCAGGTGGCCTACACCTGCGGCACGCCGATCTTCCAGCTCTACGGTGGGACCAGTGCGCTGACCGGCCGCCGCACGGTGCTCGAGGTGAACTCGATCGTCGCCACGGTCGGGCACACCGGCAACCCCGGCAACCTGCGCCACGACTACACGCCGCCGTTGAACAACCAGACGCTGTTCCGGCGGGATGCGTACCTGTGCCTCTACTGTGGCGGCCGCTTTCCGTCGCGCGAACTGTCGCGCGACCACGTGCGGCCGTTCAGCCAGGGCGGCCGCGACACCTGGAACAACGTCGTCACCGCCTGCCGCCGCTGCAACAACCTCAAGGCCTCGCGCACGCCGGAGCAGGCGAAGATGCACCTGCTGGCGGTGCCGTTCACCCCGACCTACGCCGAGTACATCTTCCTCAAGGGCCGGCGGGTGCTGTTCGACCAGATGGCCTACCTGATCGCCCACTTTCCGCGCTCGAGCCCCCTCCACGGCCGCCTGCAGAAGCTGATGGCGTAGGAGAAAAGGGGACAGATTTATTTTTGGAAAAGGGGACAGATCTGTTTTCGTTCTGGCCGGCAGGCCAGCACGAAAACAGATC
>JALORN010000017.1:0-58994 GCA_025458905.1 Steroidobacteraceae bacterium | reverse complement strand
CAGCACGAACACAGATCTGTCCCCTTTTCCAAAAATAAATCTGTCCCCTTTTCTCCTACAATCTCGCCCGTGGTCTATCTGATCGACGCTTCCGTCTACGTGTTCCGGGCGTACTACTCCATGCCGCCCGACATGACGGACCGCGACGGCAATCCGGTGCACGCCCTGTTCGGCTTCGCCCGCTTCCTCGGCGACCTGATCGAGCGGGCGAAGCCGCAGTACCTCGCGGTGGCGTTCGACGAGAGCCTCACCACCTCGTTCCGCAACCGCATCTACCCCGCCTACAAGGCCAACCGCGAGCCGGCGCCGCCGGACCTGAAGCTTCAGTTCGAGCGCTGCCGCGAGTTCTGCCGCCACATGGGCCTCGCGCACTTCGGCCACGACGAGTACGAGGCCGACGACATCATCGGCACGTTGCACGCGCGCTTCCGCCGCCAGGGCCACTGCACCACCGTCGTCACGCGCGACAAGGATCTCGCGCAGCTGATCCGTGAGGGCGACGTCTACTGGAACTATGCCGAGAACATCCGGCTGCGGCACTCCGAGATCGAGGGGCACTTCGGTGTCGCACCGGAGCGCTACGCCGACTACCTTGCGCTCACCGGCGACGCCGTCGACAACATCAAGGGCGTGCCGGGCGTCGGCCCCAAGACCGCCGCGGTCCTGATGAAGGCCTTCGCCTCGCTCGAGGAGATCTACGACAACCTCGACGAGGTGGCGACCCTGCCGATCCGCGGCGCCGCGAAGCTGCCCGCGCGCCTCGCCGAGCACCGCGAAGCCGCGTTCCTCGCGCGCCAGCTGACCGAGATCGCGCGCGACATGCCGCTGGAGTGCGAGCGCGAGCACCTGTTGTGCCGCGGCCCCGACGTCGCCGCCCTCGCCGAGTTCTACGACCGGCAGAACTTCGGCCCGATGCTGCGCCGACAGACCGAGCGCCTGGTCGCGCTCGCCACCGCGGCGACCGCGGTCGCCGCGCTGCCCGGCTGACGGGTCGGGCGATGCGCGCAGGCGCCGCGCCGGCCGGCTTCCTCAAGCGCTATCCGCCCGGCCGCGCCGACCAGCGCGACGCGGAAATCGAAGGGCTCGAGGCGCTCGCCGCGACCGGCACGGTGGCGGTGCCGGCGATCCTCGAGGTGGGCGAGCAGGACGGCACACCGGTGCTGCTGCTCGAGCGGCTGGAAGGTGCCGACGCCGCCACGCAGGCCGCTGGCGAGGCGGGTCTCGGCGCGGCGCTCGCGCGGCTGCACGCCTGCCATGGCCCGGCATTCGGCTGGGACCACGACAACTTCATCGGTGCCGGCGTGCAGCGCAATGGCCGGGACGACGATTGGGCGCGGTTCTTCCGCGAGCGGCGCCTGCGGCCGCAGCTCGAGTGGCTCGCCTGGGGCACGGGCGCGACCCGCGACGGCGCTACGCGCCGCGCGCTGCTCGAGCGCGGCGCACGGTTGCTGGGGCAGGTGGCCACGCTGCTCGCCGGGCATCGGCCGGCGCCCGCGCTGCTGCACGGCGACCTCTGGTGCGGCAACTGGCTGGTGAACCGCCGCGACGGCCGCCCCTACGTCTTCGACCCGGCCGTCTACCACGGCGACCCCGACGCCGACCTCGCGATGACCGAGCTGTTCGGCGGCTTCGGGCCGCGCTTCCGCGCCGCCTACCACCGCATCGCGCCGCAGCGCCCCGGCTATCCGGCGCGCCGCGAGCTCTACAATCTCTACCACCTGCTGAACCACGCCAACCTCTTCGGCGAAGGCTATGCGCGACAGGCGCTCGCCGCGGTCGACCGCCTGCTCGCGTCGGCGCTCACGGTCGAGGTCGCGACCCCGGGCGGGCGCGCCGCCGATGCGCCGTCCCCGTCGAGCCGCTCCAGGGGCGGCAAGGACGCATGAACGCGCCACCGCGTCGCAAGCCCCGGGCCGCACCACCGCCGCGCCTGCTGCTGCCGCAGCACTGGCCCACCTGGCTCGCCGCCGGCCTGCTGTGGCTGCTCGCGAAGCTGCCGTACCCCACGATGCTGAAGGTCGGCGGCGCGCTCGGGGCGCTCGCCTACCGCCTGCCGTTGCCGCAGCGTCGCGTCGCGCGGCGCAACCTCGCGCTCTGCCTGCCCGAGCTGCCCGAGGCGCAGCGCGAGCGCATCCTGCGCGCGCATTTCCGCAGCGTCGGCATCACGCTCTGCGAGACCGCGCTGATCTGGTACGGGCCGACCGCCAAGGTGCTCTCGCTGGTGCACTTCGACGGCCTCGAGCACGTCGACCGGCTGCGCGCGCAAGGGCGGGGCGTGATCCTGCTGGCCGCGCACTTCACGACGCTCGAGATCTCGGCCGGCATGTTCACGCTGACCCGCGACGCCTACGCGGTCTACAAGCCCTCGAAGAACGCGCTCGTCACCTGGCTGTTCGAGACGCGGCGCGGCGCGGTCTCCGAGGGCATGATCTCGCGCGACGACATCCGCGCGATGATCCGCGTGCTCAAGGCCGGCGGCATCGTCTGGTACTCGCCCGACCAGGCGTTCCGCGGCAAGGGCGCGGAGATGGTGCCGTTCTTCGGCCTGCCGGTGGCCACCAACACCGCGACCTCGCGGCTCGCGAAGCTGACCGGCGCTGCGGTGCTGCCGTATTTCTCCGAGCGCCTTCCGGGCGATGCCGGCTACCGCGTGAGCATCGGCGCGCCGTTCGATGACTTCCCGAGCGCCGACGCGGTCGCCGACACGCTGCGCTTCCACCGGCTGATCGAGACCCAGGTGCGGCGCGTGCCCGAGCAGTACCTGTGGCTGCACAAGCGCTTCAAGGGCCTGTCGGCCGACTACCCCGATTTCTACGACGGCCGTCCGGTCGGCCGCGAAGCGGCGCTGGCCGCGACCGCCGGGGCCGACGGCCCGAGTGCGCGACCCGCGGACCGCGCCACCGCCGACGACGCGCGGCATTCGACGTAACGCGCCGTCGCCGCGCGGGTGGCCGCCACCGAGGCTCGCTGCGATCCGCGGCCGCGGCGCTGCGCTATCCTCTGGCGCTGGGCGGCGCCGGGCCGCGAGGGGATGTCCCGTGTCGAAGCAGAACATCGAATCCGTGCTGCTGGAGGAACGCTCGTTCCCGCCGCCGAAGCCTTTCGCGGCGCGCGCGCGCCTGAAGCGCGAGGACCTCGCGGCCCTGCACCGGCGCGCCGCCGCCGACCCGGTGGCGTACTGGAGCGAGCTCGCCCGCGCCGAGATCCAGTGGCAGCAGATGTTCACCGTCGGCCTCGACGACTCGCGGGCGCCGAACTACCGCTGGTTCACCGACGGCCGGCTCAACGCCTCGTTCAACTGCCTCGACGTGCACCTCGCGGAGCAGGGTCACCGTACCGCCATCCTGTTCGAGGGCGAGCCCGGCGACTCGCGCCGGATCAGCTACCGGGAGCTGCACGCCGACGTGTGCCGCTTCGCCAACGCGCTGAAGGCGCAGGGTGTCCGCCGCGGCGACCGCGTCGTGATCTACATGCCGATGGTGCCGGAGGCCGTGGTCGCGATGCAGGCCTGCGCGCGCATCGGCGCGATCCACTCGGTGGTGTTCGGCGGCTTCTCGGCGCCGTCGCTGAAGGACCGGATCGAGGATGCCGGCGCGCGCTGCCTGATCACCGCCGACGGCGGCTGGCGCGGCGGCCAGAAGGTCGAACTCAAGGCCGCCGCCGACAAGGCCCTCGCGATGGGCTGCAGGACCATCGAGACCGTGATCGTGCTGCAGCGTACCGGCCACGAGGTGCCGATGGCCGAGAGCCGCGACGTGTGGTGGCACGACCTGGTCGCCGGCCAGTCGCCCACCTGCGATCCCGAGTGGGTCGACGCCGAACACCCGTTGTTCCTGCTCTACACCTCGGGTTCCACCGGCAAGCCGAAGGGCATCCAGCACTCGACCGCGGGCTACCTGCTCGGCGCGAAACTCACGTCGAAGTGGGTGTTCGACCTCCAGCACGACGACGTGTTCTGGTGCACGGCCGACGTCGGCTGGGTCACCGGGCACAGCTACGTCTGCTACGGCCCGCTCGCCGCGGGCGCGACGCTGGTGATGTACGAGGGCGCGCCGACGTTCCCCGACGGCGGCCGCTTCTGGAAGACCTGCGAGCAGTACGGCGTGACGATCTTCTACACCGCGCCGACCGCGATCCGCGCGCTGATGAAGCTCGGCGACGACATCCCCGCGAAGTACGACCTGTCGAGGATCCGCCTGCTCGGCAGCGTGGGTGAGCCGATCAACCCCGAGGCCTGGATGTGGTACCACCGGGTGATCGGCCGCGGGCGCTGCCCGATCGTCGACACCTGGTGGCAGACCGAGACCGGCGCGATCATGATCTCGCCGGTGCCGGGCGTGACGGCCACCAAGCCCGGCTCCTGCACGCACCCGCTGCCCGGCATCTTCGCCGACATCGTCGACGACGACGGCCACGCAGTCACGCGGCCCGACGCCGGCGGCTACCTCGTGATCCGCAAGCCCTGGCCGTCGATGCTGCGCACCATCTGGGGCGACAACGAGCGCTACCTGCGCACTTACTGGGAGAAATTCCAGGGCCGCTACTACGTCGCCGGCGACAGCGCGCACCGCGATGCCGACGGCTGCTTCTGGATCATGGGCCGCATCGACGACGTGCTGAACGTCGCCGGCCACCGCCTCGGCACGATGGAGATCGAGTCGGCGCTGGTCGCCCACCCGCGGATCGCCGAGGCGGCGGTGGTCGGCCGGCCGCACGAGATCAAGGGCGAGGCGGTGTCGGCGTTCGTCGTCTGCCGCGGCGCGCGGCCCGCGGCGGGCGAGGCGGGCGCGCTGGCGAAGGAACTGCGCGAGTGGGTCGGCGAACAGCTCGGCGCGATCGCCAAGCCGGACGACATCCGCTTTGCCGACAACCTGCCGAAGACGCGCTCCGGCAAGATCATGCGCCGCCTGCTGCGCGCGATCGCGCGCGGCGACGAGATCACCGAGGACGTCTCGACGCTCGAGAACCCGGCGATCATCGACCAGCTGCGCGGCCCGCCCGCTGGCGCCGCGCCGCCTTCCGGAGCTGATGCCGCTGCTGACGCTGCCACTGCCGCTGTCGCGGGTGCAGCGAAGGCAAGGACGCAGCCCAGGCCCGTCAGCAAGTCCAAGGCCAGATCCGAGCCCAAGCCGAAGCCGAAGCCAAAGACCAAGCCAAAGACCAAGCCAAAGAACAAGCCCGAAGCCAAGCCGGAGCCAAAGGCCAAGGCCAAGCTCAAGGCCAAGCCCAAGCCCGACACCGGTGCCAAGGCCAGTCCCAAGGCCGCTACCAGGGCCAAGGGCAGGGGCAGGGCCGCGGCCGGAGCTGCGCCGAAGGCCAGGGCGGCCGCGAGGCGGAAGCCGATGTCCAGGTCCGCTGCGCGTCGCAGCGCGCGCCCGGCGCGTGGCAAGTGAAGTGAACGGAGCCGCACGATGAGCCAGACCGTCGAGGAATTCGTCGCCGCCGCGCGCGCCGCGCGGCCGGACCTGCAGTTCGACCGCTACAAGGTACGCACCTTCGGCGGTTCGAAGGCGATGGCGGACGTGATCGTCCCGCTGATCCTCGCGGGCGAGAAGACCGGCACCTTCGCGCTCGCCGCGGAGTTCGAGTCGGATCCGGAAAGGGCTCCGCGGGTCGGCGACTGGTACGTCGTCACCTGGTTCGAGGGGCCGCCCGCACTGCTGTACCGCGTCACCGAGGTCGAGGTGGTGCCATTCGAGGGCATCGGCGAGCGGCACGTGCAGGTCGAGGGGCCGAGCGCGCGCGACGTGAAGGTCTGGCGCGACATCCACTGGCCCTATTGGGGCGGGATGATGAAGCAGTGGGGCCGGGAGCCCTCGATGCAGATGCCGGTGATCTTCCAGCGCTACGAGGTCGTGTATCCCGAGCCGCCGCTGAAACGCGGCTGAGCGTCGGCCGACCGCGCACGCTCACCGCTCGGGCGGGCGTTCGTGCAGGAAGCGCTCGCGCGCGGCGAACGCGGTGTCGGGGAAGTCCGAGAACAGCCCGTCGACGCCGAGCGCGTAGAACTGCAAGTACTCCGCGACCGGGTCGCCCGCGTAGTCGGCGGCGAGGTGCAGCGCCTCGTTGCGGAACGTCCAGGGGTGGACGGCGAGGCCGGCCGCGTGCGCGAGCGCGACGAAGCGGGTGGGCGGTGTGGTGCGGCGCGACGGCTCCGAGGCGTCCCCGGCGACGGTCTCGCGCGAGCCGACGAGGTGGCGCTTCCAGGGGCCCACGGCATCCGCATAGCGCGCGACTTGCTCGAAGCTCGGTGAGCCGGTGAAGTCGGCCGGAGGCAGCTCCGCCGCATAGAGGCGGCAGCCGCCCCCGGCCTGCCAGCGGCGCGCGGGCGACACCGTTCCGTCGGGCGCCAGCGTGCCGCCGTCGAGCAACTGCACCAGCCGCACGCCGATGCGCTCGCGCAGCCAGCGCAGGTTGCCGGCCTCGAACGACTGGATGAACACAGGCGCCTGGCGAGTGGTCCAGCCGGCGGCCTGCAGCGCGGCCAGCAGCCGCGGCTCCAGCGCCAGGCCCTGCTCGCAGTGCCAGGTCGGGTGCTTGGTCTCCGGGTAGATGCCGATCGTGCGGCCGCGTGCCGCGGACTCGCGCTGCGCGAGCTCGATGATCTCCTCGAGCGTCGGCACCGGGAAGCGGCCGTCGAACTCCTTCGAACGGTCGGGCCGCGGCTGCACCGCGCGCAGCGTGCGCAGCTCCGCGAGCGTGAAGTCGGTGGTGAACCAGCCGCTCTCCTCGTTGCCGTCGACGACCTTGGTCGTGCGGCGCGCGGCGAACTCGGGGCGCTGCGCGACGTCGGTGGTCGCGCTGATGTTCGGCTCGTGGCGCGCCACGAGGTGGCCGTCCCGGGTCGAGACCAGGTCGGGCTCGATGAAGTCCGCGCCCATCTCGATCGCCAGCCGGTAGGACTCGAGCGTGTGCTCGGGCCGGTAGCCG
Organism: Steroidobacteraceae bacterium; assembly: GCA_025458905.1. GTDB lineage: Bacteria > Pseudomonadota > Gammaproteobacteria > Steroidobacterales > Steroidobacteraceae > UBA964. Next base: position 52,064 of record JALORN010000017.1, on the reverse strand, counting down.
GAGGCGCCCCGGTGGGCGATCACGATCGGGCGTTCGGCGGCGGCACGCGGCGCCGCGTCGGAAGGTCGGCTCAGGGAAGTCCCTCCGGCGAGGATCAGGGCGACCAGGACGAGAACCGGGGCTCGCATCCGCCCACACTGTACTGTGTCGATGACGGCAGCGTGAACGCCCCTGCGGGCTGGTCGCAGGATGCGACGGGCGTCAGCCGGTCGACGACACCGACGCGCGCCCAGGGCCTGCAGCGACGCCCGGCTCCGGCACGGCACGGGGGATACGTGCTTCGAGGGTGCAACCTCGTCCCGGTGCCGTCCGCAGGGCGAGGGCGCCGCCGACGCTCGCGAGCCGCTGCCGGATCTCCAGCAGTCCGAGCGACCCTGGCTCGTCGGGGGTCCCGGCGCACATGCCGATGCCGTCGTCGCGGACCGTCGCCATGATGGTCCCGGCATCGTGGCCGATCTCTACCGTGACCCGCGAGGCCCGCGCATGCCCGAGGGCGTTGCGCAGCGCTTCCTCGACGACCCGGAACAGCACGAGGGACGCGGCATCGCGGGCCGCCGGCAACGGGTCGCCGCCGACGACCTCGACAGCGACACCCGTGCCTGCCGCCAGTGCCCGCGCGCAGCGTTGCGTGGCGGCCCGCAAGCCCAGCTGCTGCAGTTCCAGCGGGTGCAGCTCGTACGACAGCCGGCGCACCCGCTCGAGGGTCGCGCCGGCCGTGCGGGCGAGCTCCGCCAGCTCGTTCGCCGACTCCGTGCCGGCCGCCGCGGCGCCCGCGTGCAGGGCCTCGAGCCTCCACTTGAGGCTGCCGATCTCCTGCGCGAGGCTCTCGTGCAGCGTGTGCGCGAGCGACTGGCGCAGCTGTTCGCGCATCACTGCGATGCGCTCGGCCAGCGCGGCGTTGCGCGAACGCTCGCTCTCCGCCTCGCACTTGGCCGCGAGCAGCCGTTCTTCGTAGCGCGCGCGCATGGTCGTGGGGAAGAAGGCACAGTCGGAGCGATGTCCCTCGCCTTCGGCGACGCTGGTGGCGTTCACCAGCATCGGCAGCGTCTCCCCGTGCCTGGTCTTCAGCGGCAGGTAGACCTCGGCCACCTGGCCCTTGACGGCGAGCAGTGGCTGCAGGTGGGCGTGGAAGAAGATCCGGCTGCCGGCCGGCAACAGCCGATCGATCGACTGCCCGAGCAGTTCCTCCGCGAGATAGCCCAGCCCGTCACCGAGCGACCGGTTGACGGCGACGATGCGCCCGCCCGGGTCGAGGCTGAGGAGGCCGCAGGGCCATCGGTCGATCGAGTCCGTCATGCCGCCATCGCCGCTTCGCGCAGGTAGTCGCGGATGACGTCGACGGTTTCCTCGGGATGGCTCATGTGCGGGCAATGACCTGTGGCCGCGAGCCTCCGCAGCGTGCTGCCCGCGAGGTGCCGATGCAGGTACTCGCCCACCTGCGGTGGCGCCACGCTGTCGTCGCGGCATTGCATGATCAGGGAGGGCACGCGCACGCCCTCGAGCTCGCCGCGATGATCGCTGAGGAAGGTGGCCGCTGCGAATCGATGCGCCACGCCCGGCTCCATCGAGCAGAAGCTCTGTTGCAGTTCCTCCCGCAGCTCCGGACGCTCGCCGTTCTTCATGACGACTGGCGCGAGGAACGACGCCCAGGCCAGGTCGTTGCGCTCGATCAGCCGCAGCAACTCCTCGAGCTCGCTGCGCTCGAACCCGCCGAAGTAGTCCGGCGGGAAATTGAGATAGCACGGGGAGGGTGCGAGCAGCACCAGCCTGGAGAAGGCGCCCCGGTTCTTCAGCGAGGCGAGCAGTCCGATCGTGCTGCCGACGGAATGGCCGACGAACACCACATCGCGCAGCCCGAGCCGTTCGATCAGCTCGACGACGTCGTCGGCATACCCCTGCAGCGTCGCATGCCGGGTCGGGCTGTAGGCGTCGGGGCTGGAGCGGCCGGAGCCCAGGTGATCGAACAGCACGACCCGATGGTCGGGTTCGAACGCCGGCGCGACGAAGCGCCAGACCCGCTGGTCACAGCCGAACCCATGGGCGAACAGCAACGCCGGCGCCCGCGGGTCGCCGCTGATCTGCACGTGGTGGCGTCGGATCGGAGAATCTTGCATGGATGTATCTGCCATCGAACCATCATATTCCGTCCAATGGAATGCCCGGTTGAATCGGGGCGGGCCCCATCCGGCGCAAACTGTGCGCTGCGGCACGGCTCCGGAGCCTCGGCGCGCGGCCGGCAGCCCCCCGGATGCCAGCCGAAGCATGCGCAGGGGTGCGTCGCCGCGGCGACCGGAGGTCCGGGGCATCGCTGCCCGAATCCGCCACCTTTCCGGCCCCCGTCCGCCCGCATCCGGACCGTAGACTGCGCGTCATGAGCCCCGGCAAGGACACCGTGTTGCGCAGGATCTTCGGCACGCTCGACTGGCAGCCGCCGCCATGGTGGCGGCCACTGGCCGCCCGGGTCGATCGGGGCGTCGCCTGGGCGGCGGCCCACCGCGCGCGCGCTGCAGCGGCCGGCCTCGCACTGCTGGTCGCGGCCTCGCTGGTGTTGGCCGGTGCGTGGTGGTGGCGCACCCGACCGCAACCGCAGTACCTGCCGCTGGCCGTCGAAGCCCCCGCGGCGCGCGACCTGCTCGACCCGGAGTCGAAGCCTGCGCCGGTACGGCTGCGCTTCGGCGAACCCGCGGCGCCACTCGCGGCGATCGGCACCGAAGTGAACACGGGTGTCCGGCTCTCGCCGGCGGCCAGCGGTCGCTGGCGCTGGGAGGACGAGACCACGCTCGCGTTCGAGCCCGCCGGCGACTGGCCGGTCGGCCAGCGCTACGTCGTCGAGCTCGGGCGCGGCACGCTGCGCGACGGGGTGCGGCTCGAGTCGGACCGGATCGAGTTCCGCTCGGCGCCGCTGGCGGCAAGCTTCGAGAAGGCCGAGTTCTACCAGGACCCGGTCGACCCTCGGATCAAGAAGGTCGTGGTGAACGTGCGCTTCTCGCATCCCGTCGATCCCGCGAGCTTCGAGCGCACCTTCCGCCTGCTCGCCGGTCGCAAGGCCGAGGCGTTCACCGCGACCTACGACGAGAAGCGCCTGTGGGCCTACGTGCAGTCCGGCACGCTGGCGCTGCCCGATGAGCCGCAGTCGCTGCGCGTCGTGCTCGGCGCGGGCGTGCGCTCGGCGCTCGGCGGGCCGGAGCTCGGCGCGGCGCAGGAGACCACGGTCACGGTGCCGGGGCGCCTCAGCCTCGCGGTCGAGGAGGCGAGCCCCGGCTACGTCACCAACGCGCAGTACGAGAGCGAGCAGGTGCTGACCGTGGCGCTGAACCAGGGCGTCGCGCCGGCGGAGCTGCGCGGTCGCCTGCGGGCCTGGCTGCTGCCGGCGCAGCATCCCGACCGGCCGGCTCCGCCCGACGGCCGGCCGTTCGAGTGGAACACGCCGGCGCTGGTCGCGGACGAGATCCTCGCGCTCGCGTCGCGCGTCGAGCTCGAGCCGCTCGAGGCGACGGACGAGCATCCGCGGCTGCACGCGTTCCGCTTCCGCGCGCCGGCGGGCCGCCACCTCTACCTGCGCGTCGACGCCGGGCTGCAGGCCTTCGGCGGTTTCGGGCTCGCGAAGCGCTGGGACGCGACGCCGGTCGTGCCCGAGCCGCCGCGGGAGGTGAAGATGCTGCAGGGCGGCTCGCTATTGTCGCTGCGCGGCGAGCGCAAGCTCGCGCTGTACTCGCGCGACCTGCCGGCGATCCGCTACGAGGTCGGCCGCGTCGCGCCCGACCGCCTCTACCTGCTCGCGACCCAGGCCGACGGCGCCTTCGGCAATCCGCAGTTCAACGGCTGGAGCCTGTCGTTCGACGACCTCGCCGATGTGCAGTCCGAGATCGAGACCGTGCCGGCCGCGGCCGCGCCTGGTCGCGTGCACTACCACGGCCTCGACCTCGGGCCCTACGTCGCGCCGCAGGGACGGCAGCGCACCGGCGTGTTCTTCGTCCGCGCGCAGGGCTGGGACCCGGTGGCGAAGCGTCCGCTCGAGGCCGCCGACGAACGCCTGGTGCTGGTGACCGACCTCGGCCTCGTCGTCAAGCGCGCGGTCGACGGCAGCGAGGACGTGTTCGTGCAGTCGCTGTCGCGCGGCGAGCCGGTGGCCGGCGCGATCGTGCAGCTGCTCGGCCGCAACGGTCTCGCGCTCGCGACCCGCAGCACCGACGAGCAGGGCCGCGCGCGGCTGCCGTCGTTCCGCGACGCGCAGCGCGAGCGCGAGCCGGCGCTGTACCTCGTGCGCAAGGACGAGGATGCGGCCTTCCTGCCGGTGCGTCGCAGCGACCGGCTGCTCGACCTGTCGCGCTTCGAGGTCGGCGGCGTCTCGAACCCCGTGGAGTCGGGGCAGCTCTCGGCCTACCTCTTCTCCGATCGCGGCATCTATCGGCCCGGCGACGAGCTGAAGGTCGGGATGATCGTCAAGGCCGCGGACTGGGCGACGCCGCTCGAGGGGCTGCCGCTCGAGGCGGTGATCACCGATCCGCGCGGCCAGGTCGTGCGGCGCCAGCGCCTGCGCCTCACCGCGAGCGGCTTCGAGGAGCTCGCGCACGCCACCAGCGAGTCGTCGCCGACCGGCGCCTGGGACGTCGCGCTGTACCTGGTCGAGGACGGCGCGCCGCAGGCGCGCATCGGTGGCACCGTGGTCGACGTGCAGGAGTTCCTGCCGGACCGGATGAAGCTCGCGCTGCGCTTCTCGAGCGAGCGCGAGTCCGGCTGGGTGTCACCACAGGATCTGGCGGCGAACGTCGACCTGCGGACGCTGTTCGACACCCCGGCCGGGGGCCGCCGGGTCACCGCCACGCTGCGCCTGACGCCGCGCCTGCCGCAGTTCGACGGCTGGCAGGACTGGCAGTTCGCGGACCCGGAGAAGGCGAGGAAGACGTTCGAGGACACGCTGGCCGAGACCACGACGGACGCCGCCGGCGCGGCCACGCTGCCGCTCGGCCTGCAGCGCTTCGAGCCCGGCAGCTACGCGCTGCAGCTGGTGGTGCAGGCCTTCGAGCCGGGCGGCGGCCGCGGCGTCACCCAGGCGCGCACGCTGCGGGTCTCGGGCCAGCCGTTCCTCGTCGGCCTGAAGGGCGACGGCGAGCTCGGCTACGTCGCGAAGGATGCCGCGCGAACGGTGCAGCTCGTGGCGCTCGACCCCGCGCTGAAGCCGGTCGCGGTGCCGGGCCTGCGCGCCGCCATCGTCGAGCGCCGCTTCGTCTCGGTGCTCGAGCGCCAGCCCGACGGCACGCTGCGCTACGCGAGCCGCCGCAAGGAGGTCCCGGTCGAGGACCAGCCGCTGTCGCTGCCGGCGGGCACCGTGGCGCGCACGCTGCCGACCGGCACGCCCGGCGACTACGCGCTGGTGGTGCGCGACGCCGGCGGCCGCGAGCTGAACCGCATCGAGTACTCGGTGGCGGGCGCGGGCAACGTCGCGCGCCGCATGGACCGCAACGCCGAGCTCGAGCTGCGGCTGGCGCGCGCCGAGGTCGCACCGGGCGAGGAACTCGAGGTGTCGGTGCGCGCGCCGTTCGCCGGCACCGGCCTGATCACGATCGAGCGCGAGCGCGTGCACGCGTTCCGGTGGTTCCGCGCCGACACCACCGCCAGCGTGCAGCGCATCCGCGTGCCCGACGACTTCGACGGCAACGGCTACGTCAGCGTGTCCTTCGTCCGCGACCCGAACTCCGCCGAGGTGTTCACCAGCCCGCTGTCGTTCGGCGTGGTGCCGTTCACGGTCGACCTCGGGCGCCGCCGCCTCGAGGTGCGGCTCGAGGCACCGACGCGGCTGCGCCCGGGCCAGACGCTGGAACTCACCTACCGGGCAAGCCGACGCAGCCGCATGGTCGTGTTCGGCGTCGACGAGGGCATCCTTCAGGTCGCCGGCTGGCGCACGCCGGACCCGCTCGGCCACTTCTTCGAGAAGCGTGCGCTCGAGGTCGACACGCGCCAGATCCTCGACCTGCTGCTGCCGGAGTTCCAGGCCATGGTGCAGCCGGCGCCCGGCGGCGACGCCGCGGGCGGCGGCGCGAAGTACCTGAACCCGTTCAAGCGACGGCGCGACCGCCCGGTCGCGTTCTGGTCCGGTGTCGTCGATGCCGGGCCGGATCCGGCGCGCTTCAGCTACGTCGTGCCGGACTCCTTCAACGGCTCGATGCGCCTGGTGGCGGTGGCCGTGGCGGCCGACGGCGTCGGCGTGGCGAGCACCCAGCTGGTGTCGCGCGGCGACTTCGTGATCCTGCCGAACGCGCCGCTCGCGGTCGCGCCCGGCGACGAGTTCGAGCTGACGGCCGGGGTCACGAACAACGTCGAGGGCGAGGGCGGGCCGCTCGAGGTCGCGACGCGCCTCGAGGCCTCGGAGCACTTCGAGGTGCTCGGGGCAGCGCAGGCGGTCGCGCGGATCGCGCCGGGCCGCGAGGCCGTGGTGCGCTTCCGGTTGCGCGCGCGCCAGGCGCTCGGCAGCGGGTCGCTGCGGCTCGTGTCTAGCGCCGGGGCGCGGCGCGCGAGCGCGACCAGCAGCGTGAGCCTGCGTCCCGCGGCTGCCTTCCAGGTGCAGCTGCACTCGGGCAGCTTCGACGCCGGCCGGGTCGAGGTGCCGCTCGCGCGCGCGCTGCGCCCGGAGCGTCGCCGTCTCGAGGCGAGCGTTTCGGCGTCGCCGCTCGCGATCGCCGGCGGCCTCGAGGCCTGGCTCGCCGAGTACCCCTACGGCTGCACCGAGCAGCTGGTCTCGCAGGCCCTGCCGGCGGTGCTGCTCGGCGCGCGGCCCGAGCTCGGCCGCAGCAACCTCGCGGCCGCGCCGGAGCGCTGGTCGCGGCTGCTGGTCGAGCTGCGCGCTCGGCAGAATGCCGACGGCGGCTTCGGCTACTGGCCGTCGGATCCGCAGGCCGCGTCCTACCCCAGCGTCTACGCGCTGCACGCGCTGGTCGAGGCACAGCAACGCGGCGCGCCCGCGCCCCGCGACGTACAGGAGCGCGGCGCGGCCTGGCTCGCGGAGTTCGCGGCGGGCGACGCCGGCGGCCTCGCGCTCGAGCGCAGCCGTGCCTATGCGATCTACGTGCTGACCCGCCAGGCGCGCGTCGCCTCGAACCTGGCGAATGCGCAGGTCGAGCGGCTGGACGCGCGCCTCGGCCGCCGCTGGCGCAGCGACATCACCGCGGCCTGGCTCGCCGCGGCCTACCAGTCGATGCGCCAGGCGGCGCCGGCACGCGAGCTGCTGGCCGGCGTGAAGTTCTCGGATCCGGCGCGGCCCTGGCCCGCCGAGGTCGACGACGACGCCACTGGCTACGTCTACTCCGCGGCGGTGCACGACGCGCAGCTCGCCTTCGTGCTCGCGCGGCACTTCCCCGAGCGGCTGCGCGAGCAGGGACCGGCCGCGCTCGCGGCGCTGACCGCCGCGCCCCGCCGCGGCCACAGCACCGCCTCGGCGGCCTGGGCCGTGCTGGCGCTCGACGCCTGGGCGGCGTCGGCCGAGGCCGGCCCGCCGCCGGCGCTGACCATCGAGGAGGTGCGCGCGGGCGGGCAGTCGCGGGCGCTCGAGGCGCGCGGCACGTCGGTGCGGCGCGCGGCCTTCGCCGGCGACGCCACGGCGCTGCGCTTCGGCGCGCCGCGCGGCACGCGGGCTTACTGGACCGCGACGCTCGCCGGCTACGACCGCGAGCCGCCACGGGTGGCGCAGAGCCTGGGCCTCGAGGTCGTCCGCGACTATCTCGGCGCCGACGGCCGCCCGGTCACGAGCGTGCTGCAGGGCGACGAACTGACCGTGCGGGTGCGCTTCCGCAGCCTCAGTCCGCGCGCCTACTGGGACGGCGTGCTCGTCGACGTGCTGCCCGGCGGCTTCGAGCCGATCCTCGACGGGCTCGTGCGGAACGCCGACGGCGACACCGCGACCGACGACGCCACGGCAGCCGGCAGCGGCACGGCCGCCGTCGACGCGCGCTGGTATCCGGACCACGTCGACGTGCGTGAGGACCGTGTGGTGGCGTTCGGCACCATCGGTCCGCAGGCCCGCGAACTGCGCTACCGGATCCGCGCGACCACGGCGGGCCGCTTCGCCGTGCCGCCGGCCCATGCCGAATCGATGTACGACCCGGCGGTGCAGGCGCGCTCGACGGCCACGCAGGTCGTGGTCGAGGCACGCTGAGGACGCACGGTGCGGCGACGGGCTCGGGCCGCGCTGGTCACGCTGGCGGCGCTGCTCGCAGCGCTGCTGGCGGTCCGGTTCGCGCCGCGCGAGCCGCTGCTTGCCGGGCATCCGGCGTCGATCGCGGTGTACGACCGCGACGGCCGGCTGCTGCGACTCACGCTCGCCGCCGATGGTCGCTACCGCCTGCCCGTGCCGCTCGGGCGCATCTCGCCGCGGCTGGTCGAGGCCGTGCTGCTGCACGAGGACCGGCACTTCCACCTGCATCCGGGCGTCGATGCCGGCGCGATGCTGCGCGGCGCCTGGCGCACGTTCGTGGTCCGCGACCGGCGCATCGGCGCCTCGACGATCACGATGCAGCTGGCGCGCCGCCTGCACGGCCTCGACTCGCGCCGCCTCGACGGCAAGCTCGTGCAGGTGCTGCGCGCGCTCGAGCTCGAGGCGAAGTACTCCAAGCACGAGATCCTCGAGGCCTACCTGAACCTCGTGCCCTACGGCGGCAACGTCGAGGGCGTGGGCGCAGCGAGCCTGGTGTACTTCCGCCGCGAGGCCGCCGACCTGACGCTAGCCGAGGCGCTGACGCTCGCGGTCGTGCCGCAGAGCCCGGCGCGGCGCACGCCGCGGCCGGACAATGCGGCGCTCGCCGCGGCCCGCGCCCGGCTGTTCGAGCGCTGGCGCGCGCGCCACGGCGCGAGCACCGCCGAGGTCGCGGCGCTCGGCGCGCCGCTCGCGATCGGCTCGACCCGCGACCTGCCGTTCGCCGCGCCGCACGCGGTGCAGGCGCTGCTCGCGCGGCCGGCCGCGGCGGCGCGCACCCGGATCGCGAGCACGATCGAGCTGCGCAGCCAGCGGCTGCTCGAGGGCCGGCTGCGCGACTACGTCGCGCGCCAGCGACGCCTCGGCGTCGCGAACGCGGCCGCGCTGCTGGTCGACGTGCGCGACCTCTCGGTCGTCGCGAGCGTCGGCTCGGTCGACTTCGCCGACGCCGCGATCGCCGGCCAGGTCGACGGCACGCGCGCCCGCCGATCGCCGGGCTCGGCGCTCAAGCCGTTCATCTACGGCCTCGCCTTCGAGCAGGGTCTCCTGCACCCGATGACCGTGCTGAAGGACGCGCCGCAGGCCTTCGGCGCGCAGTCGCCGGAGAATTTCGACGGCGAGTTCGCCGGCCCGCTGAGCGCGCAGGAAGCACTCGTGCGCAGCCGCAACGTGCCGGCCGTCGCGGTCGGGCTGCAGCTGCGCGAGCCGGGCTTGCACGCTTTCCTGCGCGACGGCGGCGTCGCCGGCCTCGCCGATCCCGCCCACTACGGCCTCGCGCTCTACCTCGGCGGCGCCGAGGTGACGATGCGCGAGCTCGCGGCGCTCTATGCGATGCTCGCCAACGGCGGCCGTTGGGCGTCGCTGCGCGACGAGGCCGACGCCCCGGCGCCGGCACCGCGCCGCCTGCTCGGCGAGCCGGCGGCCTGGATCACGCTCGAGATGCTCGCCGCCAACCCACGGCCCGCGCAGGCCTTTGCCAACACCGCGATCCGCGCCGGCGGCCCCGTCTACTGGAAGACCGGCACCTCCAACGGCTTCCGCGACGCCTGGTCGGCCGGCGTGTTCGACCAGTACGTGCTGGTGGTCTGGATCGGCAACTTCGACGGTCGCCCGAACCCCGCGTTCGTCGGCGTGCAGCTCGCCGCGCCGCTGTTCTTCCAGCTCGTCGACGCGCTGCGCGGGACGCGTCCCGCCGGCGCCGCGGATCGGCCGGACTCGATGCTGCGACCGCCGGCGGCGCTGCGGCGCGTCGAGGTCTGCGCGGATTCCGGCGACCTGCCGAACGCCGCCTGCCCGCGCCGCGCCGGGACCTGGTACCTGCCCGGGGTCTCGCCGATCCGCGTCAGCACGCTGCACCGCGCGTTGCGGATCGACCGGCGGACGGGTCGGCTCGCCTGCCCGGGCACGCCCGATGCGGCGACGCGCACCGAAGTGTTCGAGTTCTGGAGCTCCGACATGCTGGAGCTGTTCGAGCGCGCCGGGCTGCCGCGCCGGCGGCCTCCGCCGGCCGACCCCGCCTGTGCGGCGGCATCGATGGACGACGCGGGCGCGACCGCGGGTCTCGGCCCGGCGCCGCGGATCACGTCGCCGCTCGACGGCGTCGCCTACCTGCTGCGCGACACGGAGCCGCGCGATGCGCCGCCGGGCCGGGCGGCAGCGCCGGATGCGGCGCCGACACCGATCGCGCTGCGTGCCACCAGCGACGCGCAGGTCGGGGCGCTGTACTGGTTCGTCGATGGTGCCTTCGTCGGTCGCGGCTCGCGCGAGCGCGGCGTCGAATGGCTGCCGCGCGCGCCGGGTCGCTACCAGCTGCGCGTCGTCGACGACGCGGGCCGCGCGGCGCGGCGCGAGGTGGTGGTCGCGCGCGCGGTGATGCCGTGACGGCGTCGGGTCGCGTGACCTCGCCGGGCGTTGGCACGCGGATTGCTGGATCCGCGGCGTCCGACCTCGCCATCGTGGCGAACAGGAGATGTCGATGCCTGAGAAGCGAACCATGGAGAGAGCCCGTCGCGCGCGTCGCCAGGGCAAGGCCCCGAGCACGCAGGCGGGAGAGTTCGTCCGCGAGGAGATCCACCACGTGCACGAGGGCAGGCACGGCGCGCGCTCGGTCAAGCAGGCGATCGCGATAGGCCTGTCGAAGGCGCGGCGCGCCGGCGTCGCCGTCGGTGGTCGAAAAGGTGCGGCGAAGTCGACGCGCGGCCGCCGTGCGACGGCCGCAGGACGTGGCGCCGAGGCTCGCGGTCGCGGTGCTGCGGGCGTCCGTCGCGGCGCATCGAGCGGCGGCGGGCGCGGCAAGGCGAGCACGCGGCGCGCACAGGCGAGCCAGCGTGCGCTGCGACGCGAGGGCCATGGCGCGGCGTCGCATCGCGCACTGGCACGCCAGGGCCGTGCGGCCGCGAGCCGCCGCCCGCCGTCGCAGCGTTCGGCCGCCGCGCACAAGGCGGCGCGCACTCGGCGCGAGAATCGCACCGGCGCGTGAGGGCCGTCGCGAGCCGGCACTGCGGCTGGGCCAGGCCGCCTGCCTGGCATCGGGAACGACGCGGCCGCAGCCTCCTCGAGGCTGCGGCCGCGGTCGCATTCCGGGTACCGCACGCCGGTCGCGGGCGGCGTGCGTGACGCGCCGGGGCGCGGCACGGTGAAAAATCTTCCGCCGGCCGTGCAGGGTTTGCCGGTACCGCGCCTTCCGCCCGCGGCTTGCACGCGAGTGCAACAGGCGGCAAGATCGTGGCCCTTCGCGGGTCCGGACGCCCGCCGCGCCAGGGAGAGCACGTCTATGCCGCGACACGACCCCACGACCCACGGCCTCACGCGCCGCGGCTTCATCCGGGGCGGCACGGCCGTCGCGCTCGCGGGCACCGCCAGCGCCTGCTCACGAGGAGACGAAGTGAAAGTACGACCCGAGGGCGTGCCCGTCAGCGCGTTCGACAAGAAGACCAGCGCCACCGAGGCCATCGCCGGCGTCGATCTCTCCGGCAAGACCGTCCTCGTCACCGGCGCCACCTCCGGCCTCGGCCTCGAGTCGATGCGCGTGCTCGCCGGCGCCGGCGCGAACGTGCTCGGCACCGGCCGCACGCTCGCCAAGGCCAGGGAGGCCTGCGCCAGCGTCGGCGCGCGCTGCACGCCGCTCGAGCTCGAGCTCGAGAGCCTCGACTCGGTGCGCGCCTGCGCCGACGCGGTTCGTGCCCTCGGCATGCCGCTCGACGTGCTGATGCTGAACGCCGGCATCATGTCGCTGCCCAAGCTCGAGCAGGCCCGCGGCCTCGAGAAGCAGTTCGCGGTGAACCACCTCGGCCATTTCCTGCTCGCGCATCGGCTCCTCGACCAGGTCAAGGCCGCGCCCCAGGGGCGCGTCGTGACGATGAGCAGTTCGGCCTACAAGTGGGCGCCGCCCGTCGGCATCGAGTTCGACAACCTTTCCGGCGAACGCGAGTACGACGGCAACAAGGCCTACGGCATCTCCAAGACCGCCAACGGCCTGTTCTCCATCGAGCTCGCCCGTCGCCTCGCCGGCACCAGCGCGACCTCGAACTCGGTGAACCCGGGTGCGGTCGACACCAACCTCATGCGCAACCTGCCGGGCTGGCAGCGCACCATCTTCACGCCGATCGCGCGCTTCCTGGTCAAGCCGGTCGGGGTCGGCGCGGCCACTCAGGTGTACGTCGCAGCGGCGCCCGCGCTCGCGCAGGTCAGCGGCTACTACTTCGAGGACTGCAACCCCGTGGTCCCGGGTGGCCAGATGACCAATGCCACGCTGGCCCAGCAACTCTGGGCGAAGTCCGAGGAACTCTGCGCGGGGTACCTCGCCTGAGGCCTGCGGCGCCGCACGCCGGCGCCGTCACCCCTTCACTGTGGTGCTCCTGCAACGTGACCGGCCGCCTGCCGGTGCCCGGTTGCACACGCGTGCATCCAGCGGGATGATCGGGCCCATGTGGTCCTCCCCGCGCTGCCGACCGACTCCCGGAGTTGCCGCTTGAGCGTCGTTCCCCGCGTTGCCATATTCGGCGCCTCCTCGGGCATCGGCATCGAGCTCGCGCGGCGCCTGGCCGCCGCCGGCAGCCCGCCCGTCGCGGTGACCCGCTCCGGCGCGGCCCCCGCACTCGCCACCGCGGGCGCCACGCAGCAGCGCGCCGACGTGCTCGACCGCGCGGCCATCGACCGCGTGCTCGCCGTCGCACCGCGCGCCGACGCGCTCGTCAGCCTCGTCGGCGGACGCCCGTTCCGCAAGGAGCCGCCGCCCGACTGGGACGGCAACCGCAACCTCGTCGATGCGGCGAACGCAGCCGGCATCCGCCGCTTCGTGCTGGTGAGCACGATCGGCGCCGGCGGCAGCCGCGCCGCGGCGCCCTGGATCGCGCGCCTGGTACTCGGGCGTTTCATGGCCCTGAAGACCCAGGCCGAGGACTACCTGCGGCTCTCGGGGCTCGACTGGACGATCGTGCGACCGGGCCACCTCACCGACCAGCCTGCCGGCGGCCAGGGCCAGCTGCTCGAGGACGAGCAGGTCTCCGGCGCGATCCCGCGGGCCGACGTCGCGGCGCTGGTCGAGCGCGTGCTCCAGGACCCGGCCACGATCGGCCGGACCTACGCGGCGATCGCCCGTGCCGGCTGAGGCGGCAGCGGCGCGCGACATGGCCGCGCCGGCACGCGCCGGCGCCAGCCCCGCCGTGGCGGCTGCGGACCTCGCGAACGAGCCCGCGCGCGCCGCCGTGCTGGCCGCGCGCGTGCCGTGGCTGGCGCGCCTCGCCTACAGCCTGGGCAACGCCTGCGAGACCATCCTCGCGCGCTCGTTCGAGCTGTTCGTGCTCTTCTACTACACCCAGGTCCAGGGCGTGCCGGGCACGATTGCCGGCGTCGCCATCCTGCTCGCGATGCTCGTCGATGCGATCACCGACCCGCTGGTCGGCTCGTACTCCGACAGCCTGCAGTCGCGCTTCGGCCGGCGGCACGTGCTGATGTACGCATCGGCGATCCCGTCTGCGCTGTTCTTCGTTCTGCTGTTCGCGCCGCCGGCCGGGCTCGGTCCGCTCGCGCTCGGCGCGTGGCTCGCCTTCACGGCGATCGGCCTGCGCGTCGCGATCACCTTCTTCCACATCCCCTGGTCGGCGCAGGTCGCCGAGCTCTCCACCGACACCCACGAGCGGCTGACGCTCGCCGTGTGGCGCAACCTGTTCATCGTCGCCGCGCAGTTCGGCATCGTCGCGGTGGCCTTCGACGTGTTCTTCGAGGCGACGCCCGAGTACCCGCGCGGGCAGGAGAACCTGGACGCCTACCGGCCATTCGCGCTGGCGGTGGCCGCGGCGATGATCCTGATCATGCTGTTGTCGGCCGCGGGCACGCGGCGGCGCATGAAGCAGGTCGAGGCCGCGCAGCCCGCGGCGCCGCAGCGCTTCTCGCTCGCCACGCTCGTGCCGGCGTGGCGCGACATGCTCTTCGGCTTCGTGAACTTCCGCGCCTTCTTCCTCGGCGCGCTGTTCCTGCTGACGGCGCTCGCCATGTTCAACGCGATGACGCTCTGGCTCGGCGGCTACTACTGGGGCCTCGACCCCGCCCAGATCAAGGCGTGGCAGTTCGCCTTCATCCTCGGCGCGCTGCTGACCATGGTCGCAGGCTTCGTCCTGTCGCTGCCCGCCGGCCGCGCGCTGTTCCGGCGGCTGCGTCCGGCGACGCTGATGCGCGGCTGCATCGTCGTCGGCGTCGCGATGTGGGCCAGCCCGATGTTGCTGCGCGAGCTCGGCCTGCTGGAGGCCCGTGGCGCCGAGGCCTTGCCGATGCTGCAGTGGACCAACGCCGTGGCCGGCTTCACCCTCGGCGTGGTGCAGATCGTCTCGGCGCTGGTGTCCGCCGAGACCGCGGAGGAGTTCGAGGGCCGCACCGGCCTGAAGGCCACCGCGATGCTGTTCGGGTTCGTATTTCTCTCGATGAAGACCGCCAGCGGCCTCGGCAAGATGCTCGCCGGGGTGACGCTCGACGTGATCGCCTTCCCGACCGCGCAGGATGCGGCGATGGCCACCGCCGCGCAGCTCTCGGCGCTCGGCTGGGCCTGCACGCTGGTGCTGCTCGCCCTCGGCGGGATCGCGCTGGTGGTGTTCGCGCCGTACCGCTCTCCGGGTGAAGCGCCGGGGACCCCCGGTTCCCGCGCGACCTGATCACTCCACCTTTCCCAGGTACGACGAACGACGGAGACCGACGATGACCACCCCAGCCGAAGCCGTCTATCCGCGCGGCAAGGTCGCAGGCCCCTATCCCGCCCTGAGCTCGCGGCCCGACGAGGCGTACGTCGACTTCATCGCCGACGCCCGCAACTTCCTGCTCCACGCCCAGCAGTACCCGATCGCCGAGTACAGCCGCAAGCTGCTCGGCGAGGCCGGCGTCGGCACGTCGCCGGACCCCGCGAATACCCGGCGCGCGATCGACGTGCTGATGCAGGACCCCGCGGTCAAGACCTACTACCGCGTCAAGCGCAGCCTCCAGGAGTCGTTCTGGAACCGCGTGCTCGAGTCCTATGGCGCGAACCGCAAGCAGATCCTCGAGGCGTTCGACGCCGCCGACCACATGGGCCCCGGCAGCGTCAGTTACGACGCCGGGAAGCCGCTGCCCGACTACGCCCGCGTCGAGATCCACCTGCAGCCCGGCGGCTACTGCTTCGAGCCGCTCGCCGGGATGCTCTACGACTACGGCCTGAAGGTGTTCATGGGCGGCGCCGCCGACCACGACTTCGTGGCGAAGATGGGCGCGCGCGCCGCGGCCGCGCCGGCCGACGGCCAGGTGCGGCGCATCCTCGACCTCGGCTGCAGCGCCGGCGCGACCACCACCGCGCTCAAGGCCATGCACCCGCAGGCCGAGGTGCACGGCATCGACCTCAGCGCGCCGATGGTCCGCTACGCCCACCTGCGCGCGATCCAGCAGAAGTCGGACGTGCACTTCCACCAGATGAACGCCGCCGAGCTCGACTTCCCGGACGGCCACTTCGACATGGTGCTGGCGATGCTGCTGTTCCACGAGACGCCAGTGCCGGTCGCTCGCCAGGTGCTCCAGGAGGCGTACCGCGTGCTGCGCCCCGGCGGCACCCTCTCGGTGCTCGACTTCTCGGGCGACCGCAAGCGCGACGTCTACGTGATGCTGTTCGCCGAGCTCGACGGCTCCGACAACGGCGAGCCCTTCATCCCGCCGTTCGTGCGCTCGAACATCGAGGACGTGATCCAGGAGGTCGGCTTCGAGCTGAAGTCCTACGACCCCAGCAAGGCCCTGACTGCCGGCCGCATCGCGGTGAAGCCATGACCGCCCCGAACACCACGCTGACGCCCGAGGAAGCCACGCTGCGCGCGCTGCCCGGATACGAGCGCGGCAACCCGACCTACTTCGAGAACGAGGTCGTCGACCACCTGCTCGGCATCGTGCTCGAGCTCGGCGCCGAGCTCTGGACGATCCGCGACCGCCAGGCCTTCACCGAGGAGCTGCTGCGCGAGCACGGCATCGACCTCGGCGAGCGCCTGCAGAACGGCCGGCCGAGCGACGCCCTGCAGGCGAAGCTCAAGGCCGAGCGCGAGGCCATGATCAAGCGCATCTATGGCCGGCTGTACTCGCGCTACGGCGGGGACAAGGCGGACCTCAAGCCCGCGATGTGATGTTGGCCGCTCCGGCGCGCGCGACACTGCCGTCGCGGACGCCAGCTCGTCCGACCGAGCCTGGCCGTCCAATCGCGACGTGTCGAGGGTTCAGAATCGGTATGACGCGCGCAGCCCGCCACGGATCGGGTCGGTCGCTATGGCCACGAACGAGCGGCTGCCCGGGCTCGAGAACAGCCCGAAGAAGTCGCCCTGCGTGAAGCCAGCGCGGATGGTGTCGTCGTCCAGCAGGTTGTTGACGAATGCCGTGACGCTCCAAGGGCCCTTGTCCCACGTGACTCGCAGGTCGACGTTGCCGAAGGCATCGAAGTACTGGGCGTTGTACTGGTCGAAGTAGCGCTTAGACTGGTACTGCGCCGCCAGTTCCGTGAGCAGGCTGCTGTCCTCGCCGAGAGGCGCCGCATAGCTGAGCGTGACGTTGCCGGCGTGCCGCGGCGAGCGCTCCAGACGGTTGCCGGACAGGTCGAGCAGGCACTGGTTGCTCTGGGTGCCGGTGCCCACGACCACGGGCTGGCAGGTGCCGGCGAGCGCGATGTTGGACGCGTTGCGGCTCAGCTCGGTGAAGTCGGTGTACTGTGCATCGAGGAACGTGTAGGCCGCGGTGAGCCGCAGCCGCTGCGTGACGAATATGCTGGTCTCCAGTTCGAGGCCCAGCACCTCGGCGCCGCTGGCGTTCGAGATCACCGCGCGCAGGCCGGTCGGCTCCGCCGGGTCGACCACCAGCGCGGACACCTGCTTGTCCTCGTAGTCCATGAAGAACAGCGCGCCGTTGACGACGATGCGGTTGTCGAGCCAGGAGGTCTTGGCACCGATCTCGTAGTTCCACAGCGTCTCGGCGTCGAAGCGGTTGTCCTCGACCCTGGTGAACTGGCCGACGGTCGAGATGCCCGCGGGCTTCACGCCCTTGCCGATGCTCGCGTAGTAGAGCATCTCGGGTGTGGCCTGGAACTCCACGGTCGCCTTCGGCGCGAAGTAGGTCGCATCAAGCGGGACGTCGGTCAGCTGGCGGGGCCGGGCCGGCGCGGGGATCGGCACGGTGCCGGCACCGAGCACGAGCACGCTGGTCGGGAAGTCGTACTCGAAGTCCTCCCAGTAGTAGCGTGCTTCGATGCCAGCGGACACCCTGTCGGTGAAGCTGCGCTCCAGCAGCGCATACGCGGAGAGATGCTTGGTGTCGCGGCCGTTCAGGGACGGCGTGATGTTCGAGTTGACCAGCCGCTGGTTGAGGCCAGCGGAGGCCCCGGGCGCGGAGAGGATCGCGGCGATCGAGCGGTTGACCTGCCGGGCATCCTCGGTCCAGCGCAGCACCCCGACTGCCCAGCGCGTGGTCTCGTCCTCGAGGTTGCTCCAGCGCAGTTCCTGCGTCATCTGCCGCACCTCGTCCTCCGTATTGAACTCGAATGCCGAACCGAGCGGCTCGGCGATGCCACCCGGTGCCGGCAGAGACACCTGGCGGACTGCGCGACCGTAGCCCTCGATGTCCTGAAGGTTCGAGGAGTCGGCGTCGAGGAATCCGAGCGTCGCGTCGAGTCGAGTCGTGCCGAGCCTCCAGCTGCCCTGGATGGTCGCGAACGCGGACGTGAGCGTCGAGCCTTCGTAGTCGCGGTTGGTCCTGGGATCGACGCTGACCTCGACGGTGTCGCGCGGACGCAGTGGCCCCGGCAGCAGTGAGCGGATCGCGGCGGGCAGCGTCAGGTTGCCGGTCATCTGGCCGGCGACGTTCACCGGCAGCGGCAACAGCTGTGACGAGTTGTCGACCGTCGAGTACTGGTAGTAGGGCTGCTGCTCGTTCTCCTGGTCTCCATAGGACAGGAAGCCGCGCAGCGAGAAGGTGTCGCTCGCCGCATAGTCGAAGGACAGCGAGACCTGCGCCGCCTCGTGCCCGCCGACCTTGTCGCCGGACACCGCGTTGCGGAAGAACCCCTCGGACCGCGAGTAGCCGCCGTAGAGGCGCGCCCGCAGGCCCGAATCGCCGATCGGCCCCCCCACCGAGCCGCCCACCTCGTACATATCGCCCGAGGCCGCCATCGCGTTGATGCGGCCGCCGAACTCCTCGCCGGCCCGCGCGGTGACGTAGTTGACTGCTCCGCCGAAGGCGACCCGGCCGTAGAGCGCGCTCTGCGGTCCCTTCACCACTTCGATGCGCTCGATGTCGAGCAGCCGCAGGTTGAGCAGGTTACCGCCGCCCGCCGTGGCGATCGCTTCCGACGAAACGTCGATGCCATCGATCAGGATACCGACCGGCGGACGACCGCGGGTCGCGGGCAAGCCTCGGATGGTGGGGCGTGTGTCGTTGGCGCCGAACTCCTGGTCGAACATCAGGCTGGGCGTGAGCTTGGCGACGTCGCCGAAGCCCGAGATGCCGGCACGCTGGATCTGGTCGTTCGAGAACGCAGTGATCGACAGCGGCACTTCCTGCAGCGACTCCTCGCGTCGACGCGCCGTCACCGTGATCTCCTCGAGCGCCAGCGCGTCGCGTTCGCCGCGTGCGTCCTGCGCGCCGACCACGCCTGGTGCAAGCATGATGAGGCCTGAGGTCGCCGCGGCGAGCGCGGCGGTGCGGATGTCCATGTTCGCGTTCTCCCCCGGAAAGCCCACGCCCTGAGCGTCGGCACCGAGCCTATATCGGTCCCGCGACGCGCCCGTCGGCGCATCTCGACGGATTTCATCAGCCGGAATCGCTGCGACTTGGCCGTCGCGGGAGACCGGCGGCCGCGCCGTTTTGCCGAGAATGTGCGCGCATGGGGCAATCACCGCAGGAACTGACTCCCGTCGGCCCCGCGCCGGCGCAGGGCCGCTGGTCGCCCCTGCGCGACGGGCGCTTCCGACGGTTCTGGGCCGGCGGCACGATCTCGATGACCTGCTACTGGATGATCGAGGCGAGCTGCGCTTGGGAGATGCGCGTGCTCAGCGGTGCCGACCCGCTGCTCGTGTCGCTGGTGACGTCGACCTTGCAGTTCACGGTGATGCTGGCAGTCATGCCGGCCGGCGTGATCGCGGACATCGTCGACCGGCGCCGCCTGATCGTCGCCAGCCACGCCTGGCTCGGAATCGTCGTCGCCATGGTCTGCGCGCTGTTGGCTGCCGGCTGGCTGACGCCGGGGCGGCTGCTCGCCTTCCTGCCCGCCATCGCACTCGCGCAGGCGATACGCATGCCCGTGATTGGGTCGTCGCTCGTGGACACCGTGGAACGCGGCGCCCTGCCGGCCGCCGTGGCCCTCAATGCGCTTGGGCAGAACGCTGCCCGGATCGTCGGGCCGGCCGCCGCCGGGCTGCTGCTCGGCGTCGGCGGCGCGAGCCTGGGCCTCGCCGTAGCGGTCGCCGGCCTTCTGCTCGCCGGCGCGGCGCTCGCATCGGTGCCGTTCGAGCGTCGTCGCCCGCACGTCCCGTTGACGGCGCGCAGCTTCCTCGAGGATGCGCGTGCGGAGCGCGCCTTCCTCGCGTCGACGCGCTGGAAGCGCAACCTGCTGCTGCGCGCCGGCGGCTTCTTCGCCTGCGCGTCCGCGATTCCTGCGTTGCTGCCGGTGGTCTTCGGTTCCGGCACGGTCTACGGCGCCATGCTGGCACTCTACGGCGCAGGTGCCGTAGCCGGACTGCTGGTGATCGGCCGGCCTCGCTCTGACCACGCGAGTGAGCGGCGTGCGCTCGTCGCCCAATCCATGCATGGAGCCGGACTGGTGCTGCTCGGCACCGCCGGCGACGGCGTGGGCGCGGCGGCGGCCCTGCTGGTCTGCGGTGCGGCTTGGCTCGCGCTGTCCAACAGCCTGATGACGGCGGCACAGCTGCAACTGCCCGCCGAGTCCCGCGCCCGCGGCTTGTCCGTCGTCTACGCCGTCGGCATGGCGGGCCTCGCCGCCGGCGGCCCGGTCTGGGGATGGGTGGCGCGCCAGTTCGGCACCGGCGCGGGGTTCGTCGCTGCGGGCGCGTGTTCACTGCTGCTCGTCGGCTTGACGTTCCGTCGGGAGTTCACGCTGGGAGGCAGCCGCCGTGGGCCGGTCTGACCGGACCGGGACGCGGGGTACCATGGCCTCGTGAGCGCGAAGCCCCACCGGACCGGTCTGCGCCTGCTGCGCCTGCTGGAGCTGCTCAACTCGCTCGGCCAGGCGAGCAACCTCGAGCTCGCCCGCGAGCTCGACCTGCCGCCGGCCACCGTCTACCGCCTGCTGCAGACACTGCTGGCGGAGAACTACGTTTCCAAGAATGCGGCGACCAAGCTGTATCGCCCCGCGGAGCGGGTGCGCGGCCTGAGCATCGGCTTCGACGAGGCCGCCTCGATCGCCGATTGCGCGCGCCCGGCGCTCACCCGGCTCGGCGACGAACTGCTCTGGCCGGTCGCGGTCGCCTCGGTCGTCGGCACCGCGATGGTCGTGCACGAGACCACCGACGCCCGCAGCCCGCTGGCGATCCGGCCGGTGATGCCGGGTCGTCGCGTCGGTATGCTCGACACCGCCTCCGGACGGGTCTTCCTGGCGTTCTGTCCGGAGGAACAGCGCGACACCTTGCTGAACCTGCTGGCCCTTTCCGAGGACCCGCGCGACGTCGCGGCGCGCCGCCCGCAGGTCGTGTTGCGCGAGCTGCAGGGCGTGCGCAGCCTCGGCTACGCGACCTCGAGTCGCCCGGGTCGTGTCCGCCCGTGGCGCGCGGTCGCAGTGCCGGTGTTCGCGAACCATCGGCTGCTGGCGACGCTGAGCCTGCGCTACACCGAGGGCGCGATCCGGGAAGGCAAGCTGTTGTCGCTGGTGATCCCGCGCCTGCGCTCGGCCGCCCGGGAGATCGGACGACGCTTCGAGGAGGCGCTGTCGGCGCGCGAGGCAACCCGCCGTCCGCGACGCCCGCGCTGAAGGGGCTCAGCCGAGCTCCAGGCCCTCCAGCCCGATCGGCAGGCGGCGGATGCGCCGGCCGCTGGCCGCGAACACGGCATTGGCGACCGCCGGCAGGATCGCGGCGGTGCCGGCCTCGCCGACGCCGCCCGGCGGCGCGCCGCTGTCGAGCAGGTGCACGTCGATGCGCGGCACCTGCGGCAGCCGCGGCACCGGGAAGGCGTCGAAGTTCGCCGGCACGGCGGCGCCATCCGCGACCTCGACGGACTGCACCAGCGCCCCGAGCCCGAAGATGATGCCGCCCTGCATCTGCGCGACCACGGTGTCCGGGTCGATCGCGAAGCCGCAGTCGTGCACGCAGGTCACGCGCTCGATGCGCACCAAGTCGCCGTCCAAGCGCACCTGCGCGACCTGCGCGTGATAGCTGCCGAAGCCTGTCGAGAACGCGACGCCGCGCCCGCGGCCGCGCGGCAACGGCGTGGACCAGTCGGCGGCCGCGGCGACGCGATCGAGCACCGCGAGCGCGCGCGCGTCGTGCGCGAGCAGGCGGCGGCGGAACGCCAGGCCGTCCTCGCCGGCGGCATGTGCCAGCTCGTCGATCGCCGACTCGCCGAAGAAGCCGTTCTGCGACAGCGACACCGCGCGCCAGAAGCCGATCCGCTGCGCGATCGGACGCTGCACGAACTCCGTGCGCCGCGCGCCGATCGCATACTGCGGCAAGATCAGGTTGCCGGCCGCGGACGGATCGGCGCCGGCGATCGGCCGGCGCTGGAACGCTAGCAGCGAGGGGCCCGCGATCCTCGCGTGCAGCGCGGCGAGGCCGCCGTCGGCAGCGAGCGCGCCACGCACGCGGCAGGCGAACGGCGCGCGGAAGAAGTCGCCGCGCAGGTCCGCTTCGCGGCTCCAGGTCATGGCCACGGGGCGGCCGGGCACCGCGGCGGCGAGCTGCACCGCATGCCGCACGAAGTCGACCTCCCACTTGCGGCCGAAGCCGCCGCCGCAGAAGGTGCCCTGCAGCGTCACCCGCTCCACCGTCAGGCCACAGGCCTGTGCCGCGGCCTCCCGTGCGGCGCCCTGTCGCTGGCTCGGGGCCCACACCTCGCAGCGTCCGTCCGCGACCCGTGCGGTCGCCGCCATGGGCTCCATGCAGGCGTGCGCGACCAGGGGGACTTCGTACACCGCATCGAGGGCCACCGTGCCGCGGCGCAGGACCGCCTCCGGATCGCCCTGCGCCCCGTCGGCAACCACCCCAGGCGAGTCGAGCGCTACGCGCAGCGCCGCGGCGATCCGCGCAGAAGACTCCCCGCGTCCGGCCGGTGCGAGGAAACGCGGCGCCGCCGCGCGCAGCGCCTGCTCGGCGGCCCAGGTGTCGTCGGCCACGGCCCCGAGGCCGTCGTCGACCTCGACCAGCGCATGCACGCCGCGGCGTCGCAGTGCGGCCTCGCGGTCGAACGACGCCAAGGTGCTGCCGGGAATCGGCGCGAGCGCGACGGCGCCGAACAGCGTGCCCGGCAGGCGCAGGTCCGCCCCGAACCGCGCGCTGCCGTCGCACTTGGGCGGCGTGTCCTTGCGGCGCTGCCGACTACCCAGCAGCACGAACTGGCGCGGGGACTTGAGCACGGGGTGCTGCGCGGGCTCGAGTCGCGCAGCACGTGCCGCGAGCCTGCCGTAGTCGAGTTGCCGGCCGCTCGGCGCATGGTGCACCGCGCTGCGCTCGGTGCGGCACTCTGCCGGCGTCACGCCCCAATCCTGCGCCGCCACGCGCACCAGTGCCTCCCGCGCGCTGGCCCCGAGCCGGCGCAGCATCTCGTGGTAGCCCGCGACCGAGTCGGATCCCCCGGTGACTTGGACGCCGCGCCGCGCGGGGTTGCCGAAGGCCGGGTCCGCCGCTGCGAGGCGGACGGTGACCCGTTCCCAATCGGCATCCAACTCCTCCGCTACGAGCATCGGCAGGCTCGTGTAGACGCCCTGGCCGAGTTCCGCTGCCGGCACGACGATCGAGGTGGCGCCGTCCTGCGCGATGCGCAGGTAAGCATCGAAGAGTGCGTCCTCCGGCGGCAGGGGGTCGCTGCCGGCGGCGCGCGTGGCCTCCGCGGCCGACGCGGCGGTACGGGACGGCGCGCCAGTCGCCAGAGCGCCCTCGGCCTCTAGCGAGGCGCGCATCAGCAATGCGCCACCGGTGGCGGCGAGGCAGCGGATCACGACGCGGCGATCGACCGCGCTCACGACGCCGCGAGCACCTCGAGCGCGGCGCGCTCGCCCGATTCCATCGCACCTTCCATGCCGCGGTTCGAGAGGGCGGTGTGCTCACCGCAGAAGTGCAGCCGGCCTTCGGCTTCGGCGAGCGCCGGTAGGAACGCCTGGGGCTGGCCCGGCGACCAGACCGACCAGGTCCCGCCGGCCCAGGGGTCGGTCTGCCAGGACTTGTAGGCTACCGGCTCGAGCTGGCCTGCGGACGCCGGCCGCAACCGCGCGAGGTCGCGCACCACGAGTTCCTGCGCGGCTCGCGGCCCGAGCACGTCCAGGCGCTGCGCCAGGTGGCCGCGTGCCCAGGTCATCAGCGCGGTGACCTTGCCCTCGTCCTCGCCTTGGCGCAGCGGCCGCACCATGCCCGCAGGCCCGTCGGTCCACATTCCTGGGTCGAGGCCGTCCTGCTCCCAGAACGCTCGCTTCGGCACGAACACCATCTTGGTGATCATGTTCGATGGCACGACGCGGATCGCCTCGGCCTTGCGCGAGTCGAGCGGTGGGTCGAAGCGCACGAGGCGCAGCGGCGGCAGCGGCATCGAGCAGACCACCCGCGCTGCACGCTGCACGCTGCCGTCGTCGCAGCGAACCTCGACGCTGCTCGCCTCCCGCCGCACCGCGACCACCGGGCAGCCGAGCCGCGGCGGCTCCGGCAGCGCGGCCGCCAACGCCTCCGGCAGCCGCTGGTTGCCGCCGATCGCGCGCAGCGCCGCGTTGCCGAGGTCGCCCTGGGTACGGAACCAACCGGCGGTGAAGTACCACATCAGCATCGAGGTGGCGTGCGCACTCGTGCCGCGCGGGATATTGGTCTCGTAGTTGAGCTCGATCGCTGAGTCGCTCCAGCCGAGGCCCTTCAGGAAGCGGTAGGTCGACTGCTCGTGGCGAGCGTTGCGCGCCGAGTACCAAGTCGGGTCCATGCCCTCGGGCATGTGCTTCGCGACCATCGACTCGAAGAAGGCGCGGCCCGGCAGCGTCTCGCGATGGCCTTCGGGCATGTGGTTCAGCGGATGCCGCGGCCACTCCCCGCGCGGGATCACGCGACCGCCGAGCGCCAGCTCCGGGCGCGAGCGCGAGCGGCGCGGCTCGTTGTCGACCAGGGTCACGCCGACCGCCTCGGCGGCGCTCTTGAGGCGCCCGTAGCCGGCGAGGATGCTGTCGCCGCCCATCTCCGGGTCGCCGGGCACGCCGCGAGCGCTCTCGATGCGGCCGCCGACGCGCGAACGCGCCTCGAGCACGCGCACCTTTGCGCCCTCGCGCGCCAGCAGCCAGGCGGCGTACAGGCCCGAGAGGCCGGCGCCGATCACGATCACATCGTCGCGCGCGGCGGCCATGCTAGAGCGCCTCGAGCACTTCGAGCGCGGCGCGCTCGCCCGACTCCATCGCGCCCTCCATACCGCGGTTCGACAGCGCGGTGTGCTCGCCGCAGAAGTGCAGTGGCCCGGCGGGTTCCTTCAGCGCCGGCACCGCGTCGACCACCTGGCCCGGCGCCCAGCAGACCCAGTCGCCGCCGGCGAAGCGGTCGGACTGCCAGGACTTCACGCCCGCCACCTCGAGCTGCCCCCGCGCCGCCGGGCGCAGCGCCTCGTACTCGCGCACTACGCGTGCGCCCGCCGCCTGCGGCCCGAGCGCATCGAGGCGGTCGGCGAGGAATCCTCGCCCCCAGGCCATCAGGCAGGTGACGTCGTCGTGGTCCTTGCCCTCGCGCAGCGCACGGATCTCGCCGGCGGCAGTGTCGGTCCACATCGCCGGCGACAGTCCGTCCTCGCGCCAGAACGGTTTCTTCGGCACCAGCACGACCTTGGTGACGCGCATCACCGGCACGGTACGGATCGCCTGCAGCTTCTGCGGCGGCAGCAGCGGGTCGAATGCCACCCAGCGCAGCGTCGGCAGGGTCATCGAGCAGATCATCCGCCGCGCGCGGTGCACGCTGCCGTCGGCGCAGGTTGCCTCGACGCTCGTGCCCATACCGCGCACCGCGACCACCTCGGCGCGCGTGAGCAGGTCGCCGCGCAGTTTCGCGGCCATGGCCTCTACGATCGACTGGTTGCCGCCGACCGCCTTGTAGGCGACGCGCTCGCGCGCCCCCTGCAGCTTGAACCAGGCCTGCACGTAGAACCACATCAGCGCCGAGACGTCGTGCGCCGAGGTACCATATTGCACGTTGGTGTCGTAGTTGAGCTCGATCGCCGCGTCGCTCCAGCCGAGGCCCTTGAAGAAGCGGTATACCGACACGTCGAGCGCGCGGCTCGAGGGCTTCCACCAGTCCTCGAAGCTCTGCAGCGGATTGTGCTGCGCGATCACCGACTGGAAGTAGCCGCGACCCGGGAAGCGGTCGCGCGCGCCCGGTGGCATGACGTTGCGCGGATGCTGCGGCCACTGCTTGCGTTCGATCACGCGTCCCCCGAGGGCGAGCTCGACGGTGCGCGGGTCGAGGTGCGCCTCGGGCGAGAGGTCGCGCCGACCCTGGTGGTCGACCAGCGTCACCCCGAGGCGGCGCGCCATCGCCTGCATGCGGCCATAGCCGCCGAGGATGCTGTCGCCGCCGAGTTCGGGGGCGCCGTCGACGCTGCGCAGGCTCTCGATGCGCCCGCCCACGCGGTCGCGGCCCTCGAGCACGCGCACGCTGGCGCCCTGCTCCTCGAGCAGCAGGGCGGCGTTGAGGCCGGAGAGTCCGGCGCCGACCACCAGCACGTCGGTGGCGCCGGTGGCGGCATACACCGGGCGGGGCAGCACGGCACCGGCCGCGAGCGCGCCCGCTGCCCGCAACACCGTGCGGCGCGAGACCGTGCGGCGCCGCCGCTCAGACCTGGATGTGCTCGCCATCGATCTTCCCCTGGTCCGCGAGCCGCGTGGCCGCTGGCGGCGTGGGTTCGCCGGTGTAGAGGCGCGCCGGCGGCGGCGAGGCTCCGGCGGCCTGGCCCGAGGGCGCGACGAAGATGCCGCGGCGATAGTAGTCGCCCAGCACCGCCTTCAGCGGCCCGAAGCCGCGATACGGGTTCTGCTGCGGGTCCGCGCCCCAGAGGTCGTTCGGCAGGCCGACGCCGGACTCGTAGGCCGCGACGTAGCTCGCCGGGTCGTCCCACAGGAGCAGGTTCACC
The DNA here is from genome assembly GCA_025458905.1 of Steroidobacteraceae bacterium. GTDB lineage: Bacteria > Pseudomonadota > Gammaproteobacteria > Steroidobacterales > Steroidobacteraceae > UBA964. The sequence goes on along the minus strand of JALORN010000017.1, from coordinate 25,588 downwards.
CGCGGGTTCTCGCGGGCGCGCTGCAACGCGCGCAGGTCGACGGTGCCGGTGAGGATGCAGGGACCGGCGGTGTCGGCCACGCCCAGGATCGAACCGTCGAAGCCGATCATCTTGGTGTAGCCGCGCATCTGCACGGTGTGCGGGTCGGACGATTCTGGGTCGAAGTGCTCGCCCCCCGGCATCGCCGAGAGCACGTAGGCGGTGTTCTCGAACGCGCGGGCCCGACGCGCGCAGTCCCAGCCGTGGCGGCCCGAGCCATGGCCCTCCGACGAGGGATGGATGATCACCTCGGCGCCGTGGCGCGCCAGCATGCGCGCGATCTCCGGATGCGCCTGGTCGAAGCAGACCATCGTGCCGAGCCGGCCGATGCGGGTGTTCGCCACCGGGAACAGGAAGTCGTAGCCGTAGGCGTCGAGGTAGCGCTGGTAGATGCTGGACGGCGTGGTGTCAGGCAGCGAGCCCCAGACGTCGGCGCACTGGATCTTGCGGTAGCGGTGGATCAGCTCGCCGGCGTCGTCGAGGAGGAAGGCGGAATTGAACACGTGGCCCGGGAAGCGGTCGTCGATCTCGAACGAGGAGCCTGCGACGAAGGTCTTGTGGCGCAGCGCGAAATCCTGCAATAGCTCGAGCTCGGGTCCCGGGTAGCGGATCGCGAGGCGCTGCAGCGTCAACGGCGAGCGATACCCGTGCCCGCCCTGGCCGTGCATGAAGAACTCGCCGAACACCACCAGCTTGCTGCCGGGGTTGCCGGCGAGCCGGCCGGCGAGCTTGAGTGCTGCACGGATGTTGGCGAGGCGCTGCGCGACCACGTCGCTCTCGCGCTGGATGATGCGCGTCACCGTCTGCGCGAGGATCACGTCGTACTGCGGTACGAAGCCTGGCGGGCGCGGCGGCGCCGGCTGCGCGGCGAGGCGCCGCGCGGCCTCTGCCTGCCAGCCGGCGCGCGTGCGCGGCGCGCCGTCCGAGGCCTGTGCCCGTGCCGGCTCGCGCGCGAGCAGACGCCGGTAGCCGTCGGCGTACAGCTTCGCGCGCAGGTGCAGGGGCTGCACCGCGAAGATCGTGTCGCGCCGCCGCCGCAGGCGCTCGGGGTCGAGGTCGGCGAGCATCGGGCCGTCGCCGTCCGCCGAGCATTGCTCGGCGCCGTTCCAGTCGACCACGAGGCCGAAAGGCACGCGCAGCGTTCCCGGGGCGGCAGCCGCGGCGCTCGCGAGGTAGCTGCTGTTCTCCCAGGCACGGGCGACCCGCGCGACGCGGCGGCCCGCGAGCAGGGCGTCGTCCTGCTCCATGGCCGGGTTCAGCACCACCTCGGCGCCGGCGAAGGTCGCGGCGCGCACCAGCTGCGGGGACAGCACGTCCTCGCCCGGCAGCACCGCCACCTGGCCGAGCGGCGTCGGGCACACGACGAACGGCGCCGTCGCGTGGGGTGCGAGCGTTGCACCGTCGGCCGGGCCGGACACGAGATCGGGCGTGCGCTTCGGGGTCGACAGCCGCAGTTCGCCGGCCGCATCGAGCAGGAAGCCCGCCTGGCAGTGGGCGCCGCCGTCGAGGGTGCGCGTGGCGACCGCGCCCGCCACGAACAGCCCGTAGCACCGGGCGAGTGGCCCGAGCACGGCGACCAGCTCGGCGAGGCTGGCGAGCGGCGCATCGCCACAGGCGGGCAACAGCAGCAGCGCCGCCGGCGCCTCCGACCATTCGCGCGCGCGGTGTGCGGCGGCGCAGGCCTCGAGCGTCGCCGCCAGTTCCTTGGGTCGGTGCGGCGACCAGTCGCGGCGCCAGACGATCAGTGTGGCCATCGGCTTCAGCTCCCGCCCTTGATCCAGTCGCGCAGCTCGGGCCGGTGACGCCACAGCTCGCGCAGGTAGGCCTCGGGCAGCTCGTCAACCGCGCGTGCCTTGATGCCCGAGGCGTGCCACACCGTGACGCCGCTGTCCGGGGGCATGCCGAGGAACTTGCGGAACCCCATCATGAAGGTCGAGTTGAAGTTCATCTCGAGGCGCGGCGCGCCGAAGTCGGCCGCAGCCGCGCGGTCGATCCAGTGGGTCGCGTACTCGCCCGTGGGCGCCGGCGTCGCCGCCGGCCGGTCCTTGTGCCCGGCCATCAGCACCGTCGAGTCCTGCACGGCCCAGTCCAGGTGGATCAGCCCCTCGAAGCCACCGGCGCGCGGCGTCTCGACGACACCGCGGTCGGTGAGCCTCACGATCGTGTCGGCGGAGCCGATGTTCGGCTCGACCACCACTTCCTTGTTGGTGTACGGGTTGAGCCAGCGCTTGCCCGCCAGCGGCTCGCCGGTCTCGGGGTCGTCGAAGGAGGTGAACAGCCGGTACTGCAGCTCGCACTCGGTGTCGCTGCGGCGGAACAGCCGCTTCATCTCGCAGCCGTGCAGCCGGAACAGGATCTTCGGCTGGCTGCCCGGGACGATGCCCATGTAGACCCCGCGCCAGTACTGCGGCGAGACGCGACCCGACAGGTCGCCGGTGACGCGCAGGAAGTTCTGGTAGCGCCTCGCCGGGTCGTCCATCCAGCCATCGCGGCCGCTACCGTTCGCAGCGGCGGCCAGGGACGGCCAGGCCTGTCCGAGCAGCAGGCCGCCCGCACCGGCGAGCATCAGGCTGCGACGCTGCAGGTCGGCGAGTTCGAGTCGCTGGTCGAGTTCCGTCATCGTGGAGGCCTCCCGCGGTCGCGGAGTCAGTCGGTGTCGAGTCGATAGCCGCTGGCGTCACGCCGGATCCGCACGCTGGTGGGTGCGGGGAAGTGCGCCGGGATCAGCCGCATGTCGGTGTCCGCGACCAGTTCGAGCAGCCGCCCGCGGCTCGCGCAGGCACCGGTGGGGTCGTCGCAGAAGCGCGAGAACCAGTCCGGGCGCTCCACCTGGATCGGGTGGTGGACCACATCGCCGATCAGCCAGGCGACGTGCCTGCCGTCGTCGAGCCGTACCATCACCGTGCCCGGAGTATGGCCCGGCGCCGGATGCAGCGACACGCCCGGAACCACCTCGTGCACGCCGTCCTCGACGAGCACCGCGAGGCCGGCGTCCAGCACAGGCTGCACGCCGTCGTCCCAGATGCCGTGGTGCACCATCGGGCCCTCCTGCCGCACGCGCGCCCGCAGGTGATCGATCTCGCGGCGCGCGAACAGGTAGCGGGCGCGCGGGAAGGTGGGCACCCAGCGACCGTCGACGAGCCGCGTGTGCCAGCCGACGTGGTCGGCGTGCAGGTGGGTGCAGAGCACGTAGTCGACGTCGCCGGGCCTGACCCCGAGCGCCGTGAGATCCTCGAGGAAGGCGCCGCTGCGCTGGTTCCATTCGGGCACCTTGGGGCGCGACTTGTCGTTGCCGAGGCAGGTGTCGACGATCAGGGTGTGCGTCGGCGTGCGCACCAGCAGTGCGTGGAAGGCCATCACGAGCAGGTCGCGCTCGAGGTCGTAGAAGCGTGGGTCGCGCGCGGTGGCCGTGGCCCGCACCTCGGCCTCGGTGGCTGGCGGGAAGAGGTGCGTGGCGCTGCGGAACGGCCCCTCGAACTCGACCAGGCGGTCGATGCGAAACGGCCCGTCGAGCCTGAAGGTCCTGCTGGTCACCGGTGGCGTCCTCCGCCCCGATCTTCGATGCCGCTGCCGGGCGCGGCCACGGGCCCGTCGCGGCGATTTCACGGAGCGAAATCGCGGTCCCCGTGCTTGCTCTATCCTCGACCGATGCTCCACCGCCTCGTCCTCGCCGTGCTGCTCGCGAGCGCCGTCGCCGGTGTTGCGCGGGCGGCGGACACCGCGCCGGCGGCGGCGCTGCGCTACCACGCCGTGACCTCGGCCGATGGCGTGCTGCTGAACGTGGTCGAGTCGGGCCCGCCCGATGCCCCGCCGGTGCTGTTCGTGCACGGCATCGGGCAGTCGCTGCTCAGCTGGCGCCGCCAGTTCGAGGGCCCGCTCGCCGGGCAGCTGCGCCTCGTGGCGCTCGACCTGCGCGGTCATGGCGACTCGGGCAAGCCTGCTACGCCCGAGTCCTATCGCGAGGCCTGTCGCTGGGCCGAGGACCTGCGCGCCGTGCAGCGCGCCCTCGGGCTGATGAAGCCCGTGGTCGTGGCCTGGTCCTTCGGTGGGCTGGTGGCGATGCACTACGTGCGTTGCCTCGGCACCCGGGAACTCGGCGGCCTCGTGCTGGTGGCGACCGCGGCGGGGCGCCTGGTGTCGCCGCCGGCGGGCCCGCCTTCGGCGGGGGCAGTGCGCGCGGGCGCCGCCGCCCGCGAGATGAGCTCGCCGGACCTGCGGCGCAACCTCGCGGGCGCGCGTGACTTCGCGGCGTTGATGACCGCGCGCCAGCCCGATGCCGCCTGGGAGGCGGAGAGCATCGCTGCGCTGCTGCGCCTGCCCGCCTACGTGCGGCGCGCGCTCGGCACCGGGACGCTGGGGCCCGGGGGCGTCCCGGTCACCACCAACGCCGATCTCGCGACACGCCTCGACCTGCCGCTAATGGTCATCGCCGGTGGCCGCGACGCGCTCAGCGATGGCCGGGCGCTGGCCTATGCTTATCGGGCGCGGTTCCCCGCTGCGCAGGTGATCGTCTACGAGGAGGCCGGGCATTCGCCGTTCGCCGAGTCGCCGGCGCGCTTCGACGCGGACCTCGCGGGTTTCGTCAGTGCGCGTCGAGCCCCGCCTCGAGCTGCCGATTGATGCGCCGCTGCTTGTCGAGCGAGAGATCCATGCGCCGGCAGGCGGCGGTGACGCCGACCGCACCGACGACGCAGAACGCCGCCAGGAACGCCGCGAGCGCTGCCACGGCGTCCGGCGGGACATCGGCGGCCGGAACCCCCTTGGGGAACCGGATCAGGTCGAGGTAGACCCCGGTCAGCAGCGACATCACGCCGCCCGCCACCTTGATCGCGAGCGTCAGGAAGCCGGCGATCAGCGCCTGCTGACGCCTGCCGGTCGCCACCTCGTGCTCGTCGGCGACGTCGTTGCCGATCGCGCCGACCGAGACCAGGTAGGAGCCGAGGAACACGCCGGCACCGAACATCGCCACGATCACCGCCCAGGCGAGCTGCCGCGAGCCCGGCGGTGGGCCGACACCGAGCACCGGCAGCACCACCGAGAGGGCGTTGAGCAGCGTGAAGCCGATGATGCCGGCGACGATCGCGCGCCGCCGGTCGAACTCGCGGAAGAGCCAGGGCAGCAGCACCGCGCCCAGCGCGCCGCCGAAGCCCTGCGCCGACATCACCCACTTCGACAGGTCCTTCGGTACCTGCCACAGGTAGGTGAGCACGTGGATCTTGAGCACCGTGATCGAGACGAGGCAGAAGAACACGAACACCGCCAGGACGAAAAGGCGGCGCACGTTCGGCGTGGCGGTGACGGCGCGGGCGACTTCGCGCAGTGCCGCGGGCAGCGACAGGCTACCGGATGGCCCCGCGGGCTCGCGGCGCTCGTCCTCGCTCAGCGGCCCGAGCGTCGCCGCCACCACCAACCCGATCGACACGAGCATCGCGAGCGCTGCGGCGACCGCGAACGGTGGGTAGTTTGCGGGGTCGAGCTGGCCGCGTTCGTAGCGTGCGCTCTCGACGAAGAAAAGGCCAAAGGTCGCCAGTGGCAGCCCGATGCGTGCGACGGTGTTGCCGATCGCGGCAGCCGCGACGATCCGCGGGCGTTCCACGACCGAGCGGCTGAGTTCCGCGCCCATCGCCTTGTACGGGATCACGTAAAACGTGAGCATGATCCGCGAGGCGAGGCCGAAGAAAAGCAGCCACGCGAACAGCGCCGCGGTGCCGAGGCCGGCGGGCGGGGTGAACAGCAGCGCGAAGCTCACGGCCAGCGGCACGGCCGAGAGGATCACGAGCGTGTTGCGCCGCCCCCAGCGCGCCCCGCGCAGGCGGTCCGAGAGGAAGCCGACATAGGGGTCCGACACGGCGTCGACGACCAGCGCCACCATGATCGCGAGGCCGGTCAGGGTGCCGGGCAGGCCGAGCACCTGGGTGTAGTAGAAGAGGACCAGCAGGTCCCAGGCGTAGAAGTAGATGCTGTCCGCGATCGAGCCGGCGCCGTAGCCGGCCTTGCGCCAGAACGGAACCGTCCGCTCCAGGCTCACGCGGTCGCGCCCGGGCGGGTCATCCGAGCTCGTAGGGGATCTGCCGTGGCCCGTGGTACTGCTCCACGGTGCCCGCATCCGGGTGGAAGATGTTCTGGACGAAGGTCCCGCTGCGCTGGCTACGCAGGATCAGCGCGGCCGTCGTGTCAGCCCCGTTGAACTCCGCGTGCACCTCCCACGGCGCGATGTAGTCCACGTGTCCCGCGCCGACCTCCACGCGCTCGGTGGCCGCGACGCGCGCCCGCGCCAGCAGTTCCGGCTCGTTGCCGTCGACGAGCGGCAGCTGGCCGGAGACGGCGTAGCGGGCTACCGTCTCGGCGCCGAACACCACACCGTAAATGGTGTGCGAGCGGCCGTGGTCGTGGATCGTGGTCCGCGCCTCGGCGCGCTTGATCAGCCCGTTCAGCACGAACCCATGGTCGGGATCTTCGTAGAAGAGCAGGTTGGCGTGCTTGCCCTGGAGCCCGAGGATCGCGGGGCTGATCGGCCAGTGCTTCGCATGCTCAGACAGTTCCGGGTCGGCGAGCAGCGTGCGGACGTGGCCCGCCGCAGCCCTCCAGCGCTCGTCCGGGGACAGCGGGGACCGGCACAGGGCACGGATCTGGTTGATCAGGTTTTCGACGGACTTCAGCATCGCGTCGCGATGATCGCTCCGGCCGGCACGGCGCGCGAAGCCGCCACTTGGAGCATTTCGCTCAATGAAATCCCGCCGCACTGCACCACCCGCGCCCCCGCGCTGGAGTGCCGCGGACCTCGCGGCAGGATCACGTCCGGCGGTTCGGGTCGGCCGCTGGAAGGTCGCCGTGCCCGATCACTTCGGCGCCGGCAGGTCGAACGGGTACTGCGGCCGCGCCGGCTTCTCCAGGATCAGGAACGGTGAGGGGAAGGGCGTCGCGGTCATCAGCCGGGTGAGCTGCGCACGGACGTCCGGCGAGTTGGCGTCGAACTGTACCTTGGGCAGGTCGATGTAGGGCTCCTCGCCCTTCTCGCAGACGTTGATGGTCCGGAAGTAGAGGATCGCGCCCGGCGTGTTCGGCAGCGAGGCACGGAAGCGGAACGCCTCGTAGCGCCCATTGGCGGGCAGCGGCGATTTCGGGTTCTTCCAGATGATCTCGTCGATGGTCTCGCTGATCACCACGCCGCCTTCCATCGTGATCGGCTTCGGCAGCTTGCGCATCCGTGTCTCGATCTCCCAGTCGCGGCTGTACTCGATGTTCACGCGGGTGACCTGCTCGGGGATCTTCACGCGCACTGCCTTGACCGGGCTGCCCTTGCAGCCGTGGTAGACGCGCATCTCGAGGTCCTGGGTGTAGCCGGCGGGTGCGTACATCGACGACAGGGCGTTGTGCGCAGTGGCGGACTGGGCCGCGAGGCCGAGCGCGACGGTGGCGGCAGCGACAATGGGCAGGGCAGGGCGGTTCGTCATGGCTGCTCCCTCTCGGAAAGGATCGACGATTCACGGTCGTCGTGGCCGGGCGGGCAGGGTCTTGCCCGGGCGCTCTCGCCAGGCCGAATGCCAGCGGTGGCGGCGGTGCCCGCCACGCCGCCACGTCAGGAGGTTAGCGGTTGCGCCGCGTCGCCGCCATCTGGCTCACGCCACAGCGCAGGTCGAGCATCTTCTCGAACTCGGCCTGCCCGAACGCGCGCTGCGCCAGCACGTTCATCGGATCGGTGCGGTAGCCGACCTCGCGCACGTAGTAGTCGTAGTGCTGCTGCGCGGCGCGCTCGGACTCGGGCAGGGGATCCTTCGCGGCCTCGTCGAGCCAGCCGAACCAGCGGTCGACGAAGTCCTTCAGGTAGGCCTCGCAGGTGTCGATGTTGGCGTCGTTCAATTCGCCCATGATGCTGGTCGCGACCGGCGACATCAGGCCGCGCAGGTACGTGCCGTGGCTCCAGTTCCAGCTGAAGCTCGGGTTGCCGCGGATCTTGATCGCGGCAGCGTTGGCGGGCTCGTAGTACTTGTTGACGTAGTCGAGGTTCATCCGCAGGTCGACCCGCGGCGTGTAGTCGGCGTAGAAGAACAGCTTCGGCACGGTGCCGAAGATCACGATCAGGTGCGGCACGCGGTTCTGCTGCGACAGGAACACGGTGGCGTTCATGTCGAGCAGGCTCGCGCGGCGGTTGCCGAGCCAGGAGTGCACCAGCCAGTCGACCTCGCGGCCGGTGTAGGCGGTGAAGGAGCCCTCCATGCCGCCGTCGAGCGAGGTGTAGTACTCGCGGCCGAGCGTCGAGGGGTGCTGGGTCACGGAGAAGCGCGCGCGCACGCGATCGACGATGCCGGCGTGGATGCCCCAGCAGCGCTTCCAGGCGTCGCTGACGTCGACGTTCGGCTGCTCTGCCAGGAACTCGTGGATGGTCTTGATGTCGAGCTTGGTGGCGCTCATGCGGGTTCCCCTCGGTGCCCAGGTGTGTGCCGCCGTGGCGCCCCGGGCCGTGGCGGCAGGATCGGGGCACGGTAGTCGCTCCGCAGGCCTGCGGCACCGAAGGTGGCCCCGCGCGCCCAAGGCGTGGATAGGCGCGGCGGGGCTCGCCCGCAGCCCACCCCCGCCCCGCGACGCCCGGCTGCCGCGGCCGCCGGCGATCCGCTAGGATCGGTCGCGTGACCCCAGGGCATCGCCGGCTGTCGCCGGTCGTAGGTGCACTGCCGCGGTCACCGCACCGACACGAACGAAACTGGGGATACGGCGATGCGCTATTTGCTCGGAACCGCCTGCCTCGCGATCGCGCTGGCGCTGCTCGCCGGCGCCCGCGCCTACCGCGCGCGGGTGCTCGCGCGCTTCGACGCGGACGAGGTCGCGCGGCTGCGCGCCGAGGCACTGAAGGATCCGCGTTCGATGGCCTCGTTCGGCGAAATCGCGCGGCCGTTCATCATGTTCGGGCTGTTCTACGTCGCCATCAAGACGACGATCGCGTTCGTGGCATTCGATGCCACGCGCACGCTCTCCTGGCTCGACCTCGCGGGCTTCCATGCGCTGCTCGCCGGCTACGGCACATGGTTCACGGTGCGCGCGCGCTACTGGCTGCCGCAGGACGCGGTCGCGCGCGAGCTCGACCGCCAGCTCGAGGCGCACATGCGCGCGAACCCCGCGCCGCCGGTGCACCGCGGGGGTGCGGGCGCCGAGCGCGCCGAGGCCGACGCCGGGGCCGAGGCCCGTGAGCTCGCAGCGCAGGCCACGGCCGGCGGCACGCCCGCCGCCGCGGAGCCGCCGGACGCAGCGGCGGGGCGCACGGCACCTGCCGCGCGCGCGCCGCGTCGCCGCGCCGCCTGAGCCACGCGAACCGACCGGGAACCTTCGCCATGATCGATCGCAGACGTTTCCTCGTCACGGGCGCCGCCGCGGCGGCCGCCACGCCGATGCTCGCCGCCTGCGGCCGCAAGGAGGAGCCCGTGGTCCGTCCCGAGGGCGTGCCGGTCAGCCCCTTCGGCAAGAAGTCGACCGCGGAAGAGGTGACCGAGGGCATCGACCTGAAGGGCAAGGTCGCGCTGGTCACCGGCGCCACCTCGGGCCTCGGCCTCGAGACCATGCGCGTGCTCGCGATGCGCGGCGCGCACGTGATCGGCACCGGCCGCACGCTCGACAAGGCCAGGGAGGCCTGCGCGAGCGTGCCGGGCCAGACGACGCCGGTCGCGCTCGAGCTCGAGCGCTTCGAGACCATCGCCACCGCGGCCGACCAGGTGCGTGAGCTCGGCGTCGCGATCGACATGCTGGTCTGCAACGCCGGCATCATGGCGCTGCCGAAGCTCGAGCAGGTGTACGGCCTCGAGAAGCAGTTCGTCGTCAACCACCTCGGGCACTTCATCCTCGGCAACCGCCTGCTGCCGCAGGTCAAGGCGGCGAAGCAGGGCCGCGTCGTCGTGGTCTCGAGCTATGGCTATGTGTGGGCGCCGCCGTCGGGCATCGAGTTCGACAACCTCTCGGGCGAGCGTGGCTACGAGCCGAACAAGATGTACGGCCAGTCGAAGCTCGCCAACGCACTGTTCGCGTTCGAGCTGGCGCGGCGCCTGGAGGGCACCGGCGCGACGGCGAACGCGGTGCACCCGGGCATCATCAACACCAACCTCGGCCGGCATTTCGAGGCTTGGAAGCGCATCGCCGCGAGCCTCGTCGGCTGGACGTTCATGAAGTCGGTCGAGGAGGGCGCCGCGACCAGCTGCTACGTGGCGACCGCGCCGGCGCTCGCCGACGTCACCGGCCGCTACTTCGAGGACTGCAACCCCGTCGTCCCCGTCGCGGGCAAGCACATGGACGACGTCACCCTCGCCGGGCAGCTCTGGGCAAAATCCGAGGAGCTGACGGCGCAGTACCTGGTCTGATCGCGCCGCCGCGGAGGTTCAGACCCATGTACGCCCGTCCGAAGATCCGGGCGCCGCTGCTCGGCGCCCTGTTCGTGTCCGCGATGTCGCTGGCGCCGGCGGCGCGTGCCGCCGAGGACCCCGTCTCCGCAGCCACCAAGGCGCAGGCTGCGTTCTTCGCGCGCGATGCCGCCGGGCTGTCGCAGCTGGTCGCTGCCACCACGCCCTGGGCGAAGTCCACGAATCCGCGCGAGCTCTACGCCTACGCCTACGTGCAGTTTCGCGCGCAGCAGGTGGCGCTGCTGTCGAAGCGCGAGTCGGATTCCGAGAAGGCCGGCGAGGCCTGCATCGCCGCGACCGACGCCGTGATCAAGCGCGACCCGAAGTTCGCCGAGGCGCATGCCCTGCAGTCCTCGTGCTATGGCTACCTCGCCGGGCTCGGCGGCTTCGGCGCGATCCGCAACGGCACGCGCAGCGGCAAGGCGGTCGAGGCCGCGCTGGCGCTGGAGCCGAAGAACCCGCGCGTGATGCTCACCGATGCTTTCGGCCTGTACGTGCGGCCGAAGATCGCCGGCGGCGACAAGGTGAAGGGCTGCGTGAAGTTCCGCGAGGCCGCCGCCGCCTTCGACGCGGCCGGCACCGCGGCATCGGCCCCGGGGATGAACTGGGGCGCCGCCGAGGCCCACTACTGGGTGGGTCGCTGTGCGAGCGAGACGGGCAATGCCGCCGCGGCGCGGCCGTCCTACGAGAAGGCGCTGGCGCTGGCGCCGGACTTCGTGGCGGCACGCAAGGCGCTGGGGCGCTGAGGCCGGCCGGACCCACGTCACGTCCAACGGCTTCCCGGCCGGCGCCCGTTCCCGGATGGCGGGCATTGTCACCCCGGTCACAGGCCGTGGCCCCGTCGCCGCTTATCCTCGGCGCGGTGAGTTGCTTCCGATCCCTCCATGAGCCCGTCCGCGGGCGCCGTCGCGCCATCCTTGGCTGCGCGCGGCCTGCTGCGCCTTCGACCCTCGTCGTCGTGCTCGTGGCGGCCCTGCTGTTCATCGGCACCGGCACCGGCACCGGCGCGGCGTGGGCGCAAGCGGAGATCCCCCCGGAGCCGCAGGAACCGTCTCCGCCCGCTGCGGCGTTCCGCGTCAAGTCGGCACAGGTGGCGCGCATCGCCGGCGGCATCGAGATCGACGGCAGGCTCGACGAGGCCGCCTGGTCGCAGGCGACGTTGATCGACGACTTCGAGCAGTTCCAGCCGGGCAACGGCGACCCGCCGACCGAGAAGACCGAGTTCCTGCTGGCGATCGACGACGACAACCTCTACATCGGCGCGCGGCTGCACGACTCCGACCCGGCCGGGATCAAGCGCGCCCAGCTCGTGCAGGGCCAGTCGGTCGTCAACGACGACTACGTCGAAATCCTGCTCGACACCTACAACAACCGGCGCACCGGCTACATCTTCTACGTCAATCCCAACAGCGTGCAGCGTGACGGCCTGCTGTTCGGCGGCCTGTCGTTCAACATGGACTGGGACGGCATCTGGGAAGGGCGCGCGCACGTCGACGAGCGCGGCTGGACCGCCGAGATCGCGCTGCCCTTCAAGACGCTGTCCTTCGACCCGAAGAACGACACCTGGCGCATCAACCTGGTGCGCGCGATCCGCCGCAAGCGCGAGGACGTCGCCTGGTCGCAGAACGAGCGGCGCATCACTCTCGACGTCAATGGCGAGCTCCGCGGCATGGCGGGCCTCGACCAGGGGGTCGGGCTCGACGTCCAGCCGATCCTCGCGCTTCCCTACCGCGAGCGCTTCCTGGCCGGCGAGACCTCGTTCGTGCCGAAGCCCTCGCTCGACGCGTTCTACCGCATCACCCCCTCGCTCGCCGCCGCGCTGACCGTGAACACCGACTTCTCGGCGGTCGAGGTGGACGATCGCCTGGTCAACCTGACGCGCTTCTCGCTGTTCTTCCCGGAGCGGCGCGATTTCTTCCTCGAGGATTCCGAGGTGTTCGAGTTCGGTGGCCTGGCGCAGAACGGCCGGCCGTTCTTCTCGCGCACCATCGGGCTGTCCGCGGCGGGGCAGCCGATCGACCTCGACGCCGGTGCCCGGCTCACCGGCACGATCGGGCGCTACACGGTCGGCGCGCTGGCGGTGCGCCAGGAGGCGACGGCGGGGGTCGCCGCGCGCGATCTCCTGGTGACGCGCGGCTACGCGACCATCGGCGACCAGTCGACCATCGGTGGCATCTTCACCTGGGGCGACCCGACCTCCGAGCGGCGCAACTACCTCGGCGGGCTCGACGTCGTGATCCGCAACCAGACACTGGTGCCGAACCGCGCGATCGAGGCCAAGGCCTGGGCGCAGCGCTCGAGCACCGAAGGCTTCGAGGGCGAGGACGGCGCCTGGGGCCTGTCGCTCGCCTACCCGAACGACCGGGTCGACGCACTCTTCACCTACAGCAACATCCAGGAGCGCTTCCGGCCCGCGCTCGGCTTCGTCAACCGCACCGGCATCCAGGAGTTCGTCACCAAGGGCAAGTACCGCCACCGCTTCGGGGGCGAGGGCTTGCTGCGCGCCTGGCTCGGCGGTGGCGAGTGGCGCGAGGTCGGCGACCAGGACAACCGGCTCGAGACGCGGACCCTCACGCTGACGCCGTTCACGCTCGAGACCCAGCCGGGCGACTCGCTGTCGCTCGACGTCGTGCGCACGATCGACGTGCTGCAGCGGCCGTTCCCGCTGCCGGGCGGCCTGGTCGTGCGTCCCGGGCAGTACGAGTTCGACCGCCTGCGCCTCTATGGCAGCACCGCCGGCTTCCGCAAGCTCGCGCTCAACTGGGACCTCGAGCGCGGCGAGTTCTACGACGGCCGGCGCACCGACACCCGGCTCGGCGTCGCCTGGCGGCCCAACAGCCACCTGTTCATGAACGCGCAGTACCAGACCAACGAACTGCAGACTCCGCTGCAGGACTTCACCGCCCGGGTGTATGCGCTCACCGCCAACGTCGCGTTCAACGTCCGCTGGGCCTGGCTCAACGTGGTGCAGTACGACAACGTCTCGAGCCGCATCGGCCTCAACAGCCGCCTGCGCTGGCTGCCGCGCCAGGGGCAGACCGCGTACCTCGTCGTCAACTACGACTGGCGCGAGGACGCGTTCGGCGACTTCCGGCCCTTCTTCGCCGAGACGACGCTCAGGTTCAACTACACCTTCCGGTTCTGAGCGAGGGCGTCAGGCCGCTGTGCCGGGGGCGTCAGTCGTCGCCTCGGAGGTCCGCCTGCTGCCTGGCAACTGACAGCCTGGAATGGGCGATCCACTGTCCCTGCCGGCACGGAGAAATACGTGACCGGCGCGATCCGGAGGCGGCCATGGCCGGTGATCATGCAGTACAGTTCGTCCGGCCGTGCGCCGACCTCTGATCCGATCCGGGCGGCGCGCAGGGCTCTGGCGCATCGAGCCGGATTTGAACGTGGAGCGGGCGACTCCGCGAAAACGTCCGCCCCGCGCGGTGTCGCCGTATCGGAGGTCCCGATGCTCGAGACGATGCTCGTCTTCGTCTTCCTGCCGGTCGTGCTGGCCATTGGCCTCGCGGTGTGGCGCGGACTGCAGGTCCGGGCGCTCGCCGAGCGCGGGGTGCCGGTGCAGGGGACTGTCGTCAAGAAGCTCACGCTCGGCGCCGGGTTCATGGCGACCCGCCGCATCGCCTTCGAATACGTCGGGCCGGACGGGCGCACTTACCATCGCGCGGCATCGGTTTCGCCCGGCCGATTCGAGCGCCATGTGGAAGGCGCGCCGCTCTCGCTCTATTGCCTTCCGGACGCACCGGGCACCAGCGCCGAGGCCTGGATGGTGGAGGCGGCCCGCGACGCCATGGCGAAGCAAAAGCGGCGCCGCTGAACGCGGCGCCCGCGGCGGGTCACTTGCGCGCCTTCAGCTTGAGGCCGGGCGGCGGCGCGAACAGGTCGTCGGCGAGCGCGCCGGTCTCGACGGCCTGCGTCGTGGTGCGCAGCTCGGAATTGCCGAGGGACGACATCATCGCGGCCATAGGGCCCTCGCCCGAGACGCTGATCTTCATGTCGACCTCGTACGGCAGGCCACCGGCGGCCGCGAACTGCCGGTACATGTCGGCCATCGCCTTGGCCTGGCCGGGCTGGCCCTTGGCGACGCGCGGGTCGCTGAAGATCCAGCCCTTGGTGGCGGCCCCCTGGTAGAAGGCGGCGTAGTCGGCGCTGCCCGGGGCGCCCTTGGCGATCCAGACCGTGCCCTCGTTCGTGACCGTCATCTTCGGGCCCCCGGGACCGCCGAGCGCGGCCGGGACCGAGACGCGCAGGTCGTAGCCGGTGAGGGTGAGGCCGCCGGCCTGCCGGCTCTGCCCGTTCGGCTTCAGGGTGCTGGAGATCGCGCCGACGTCGACCGCCTGACCGAGCTCGGCTGCGATCGTCGCCATGTCCCAGGCATCGCCGGACCCCTTGCCGGCCTCGAAGCTGTACATCTTCTGGGCGTCGACGTCGAAGATCGAGACGGTCGTCTTGTTGCCGAGCTGCGTCTCGATGCGCATGCGCGAGCCCTTGATGTAGGTGACCGACGGCGCATCGCCGTTGAGCCCGATCACCTTGCCGGAGGTCGTCTGGCGCAAGGTGACGTCGGCGCGTGCGGCGATGCTGCAGAGCGCGGCGAGGGTGGCGACGACGAGGGCGTGGCGGGTGCGAAACATGACGGTCTCCCTGGGGCGAATGCGCCCGGCTGCGCGGCCGATCATAGCGCGACGCGGCAGGCCCGGCCCTCGAGCGCGAGCGCGAGCGCGGGCCGGGCGCGATCAGTGGGTCTAGCGTCCCGGCGCTAGCGCCGCAGCACCGCGTTGACCAGCGCCGCGTTGTCCCAGTCGGCGACCTGCTGGCCGTGGCGCAGGATCACGAGCTTGCGCGACGGCACGATGAAGATCGTGCGGAAGCCGCCGCCTTCCATGATGCGCACGTCGTCGGCGAGGAAGGGCTCGGACTGCGGGATCACGCCCGGCTGGCCCTCGAAGTAGGCGCGCTTCGCGACGTAGGGGCTGCCGAGCCACAGGCCGAGCCCGAAGTTCGGATTCCGCGCCGATGGCGTGCCCATGGTCTTCGCCCAGCCCGCCGGCAGCACCTGCCGACCGTTCCAGCGGCCGTCCTGCGCGAGCAGCCAGCCGACGCGCGCCCAGTCGCGCGGCGTCGCCCGCATGCAGCACATCACCCGCGCGACGCCGCCCGGGCGGTCCATCTGGAACGCAGCGTTCGCGGCCCCGATCGGCTTCCACACCCTTTCGGAGAGGATCGACTGGATCGGCTGGCCCATCGCGCGCTCGATCACCAGCGCGAGCAGCTGGGTGTTCTCCTGCGCGACCTCGAAGCGCGTGCCGGGCGCCGAGGCGCGCTCGTAGTCGAGCGCGGCGCGCACCACGTCGCCACAGTAGGCGAGGCAGAGGTCCTTGTTGCCCTGCACGACCGTCACCGGCAGGCTCGGCGCCACCTCGAGCCCCGAGACGTTCTGCGCCAGCTGGCGCACGGTGATCGCGCCGCGCGGGTCGTCCTTCCACTCGGTGACGTAGCGGCCGATCGGGTCCTCGAGCGCGAGCCGGCCGTCGGCGACCGCGAAGCCGAGCACCATCGGGGTGATGCTGCGCGTCAGCGCGCGCCCGTTGGCGAGCTCCCCGGGCGTCATGCCGTTCCAGTAGCGCTCGAGCTGCACCTTGCCGTCGTGGATGATGATCAGCGCATTGGTCTTGCGCGCCTCGGCCCAGGCCGCAGCGGCCTCGAGGCCGGCGGCGGGCAGGCTGGTGCGGCCGGGCGCCGCGAGCGGCAGCCAGGGGCCCGGCGCCCCCTCGACGACGGCCGGCGGCCAGTAGAAATAGGCGTCGGGCTCGTAGACGTCCTTCGGCAGCGAGCTCATCCGCCACCAGAACACCGGGTCGCGGTAGACCGGGTCGGTGATGGCCTGGGTCGGGTCCGCGACGCCGGGCGGCATCGGCGGCACGGGCTGCGCCGGGGTGGCGAGCGGCGCAGCCGCCGGGACGACCCCCGGCGCGACCAGCCCGAGCAGCAGTCCGGCGGCGAGGGTGGCGGCCGCGCGGTTCATGGCCGCACCTCGCCGAGCAGCACGCGCCTGAAGTACTCCGGCGCGACCAGGTGGCAATAGCGCGTGCCCTTGAAGCGCGGCGCCGCCTTCGCGAGCCGCGGGTCGAGCCAGTCGTTCTTCATGCCCTTGGACTTCACGTGCAGGGCCCCATCGGTGCCGACGGAGAGCATCGGGAATGGCGCGAGCCAGGTGGGCCCGTCGGTGGTGACGGAATCCTCGTCGTAGACGACGTGGCGGCCGCCGTCGAACTGCAGGCGCCGTCGCTCGGCGCGGCCGAGCGAGGCGAGCACCGCCTGGGCCGTGCGCTCGTTCAGCGCCGCGCAGCTGGTGTCGCCGTCCGACTGGTCGGCGCCGTATTCGCTGCGGATGTGGTCCGAGGTCTTCATCTTGCAGGAGATCATCTTCGGGCGCGTCTTCGCGCCGTCCTCGTACCAGACGTACTGCTGGGTCTGCAGCGGGCGCACCTGCGGCTTGGACTCGACGAAGGCGTCGTAGTCGGCGTGCAGCACGTTGACCGTCGGGACGCGCGTGGCGGCCACCTGTGCCTGGGCATCGACGCAAAAGCGCTCGCTGGTCACGAGTCGCACGGCGTCCGGGCCCGCGGCGGGCGGGGCCGCGGGCCCGCCCGCGCAACCGCCCGCCAGCAGCAGGGCCGCGACGCCGGCGGCGCGCGGGACGACGATACGCAAGAACGGGTGGCGCATGTTTTCTTCTAGCCAAACCCTCGCGCGCTGTCATCCACTGGGCATCCGCGACACCGTTTCGCGGTTGATTTTTGGCGCCGCGGATGCGAGCAATGTGTCTGCGGGAGTGCCGGACGGCGTGCCCGCGGGACGCAGGAGGTCGGCGATGGGGGATGCAGGGGGAGGGGTGGCTCGTCGTTCATGGGCCGTCGTGAGGCAGCGTGCCTGCGCCGCAGGTGCCGTCGCGGTGCTGTTGCTCACTGGCTGCAACGCCGGCGGGTCGATCGTGCCGCCGAACGACGGGTTCGCGATCAAGGTCAACCTGCTGTGCACCACCTGCGACGATTTCCTCGACTGCCGCCGCAGCGGGGCGCCCACCGCGGCACCCGCGCCCGGTGCGCGCGAACCGCTGCTGATCTATCGGCTGAGGGAGAAGACCTTCTGGGCCCAGGTCGCGACCATCGGCGACTACCTGTTCCGGTTCTTCCGCCAGAAGCAGACCGACGAGCGTCCGCTCGCGGTCTACCGGGATGACGGCCTGCGCCGCACGGTCGAGCAGCTGCCGACCCGGGCCTTCATCGACGGCGTCGCGGGCACGATCACCCTGCCCGACAGCATCGTCGACATGCGCTCCGGTGCCTGGCTCGACACGCGTGGCGAGACGATCGGCAGCTGCCGCGCCCTGCTGCGTCGCGACGGCTATGCGCTGATGCGCGAGTTCCTCGGGCGTGCCCCGGCGCCCGGCGCGACCGGCCGGGCGGGCGGGCAGGCGGCCGCCGCCCCCGCGGGAGCGGCGCCGTGACGGCCCGGCGCCTCGGTCGTGGGTTCGTGCTGTTCCTGCGCTACTTCGTCGGGCTGTTCTTCGCGCTCGCGGCCGTCAACAAGTGGGTCGAGAACTACATGTTCTCCGACAAGCTCTACCGCGTGCTGTCCGACCGGCTGCAGGAGATCGACCCGGAGTCCTTCGGCGCCTGGTTCATCGAGAACCTCGGCCTGCCGTACTACCTGCCGATGGGCTGGATGGTCTGCATCGGCGAGACCTTGATCGCGCTCGGCCTGCTGTTCGGCTTCATGACGCGCTGGGCCGCGCTCGGCGCGGTGCTGTTCAACGTGATGCTGACGATCGGTGGCTACTACGACGCCTCGCTGGTCATCCTGACGCTGATGTACCTGCCGATGGTGTTCCTGCCGACCGGGCAGTGGGTCGGACTCGACCGGATCATGCTGCGGCGCCATACCGGATCGATCTGGTTCCGCTGACCTTCGCCTGCCCGCGGCGGTCGCCGCCGCCGAGGCCGCGGGCCGGCTGTTCTGGCGTGCCCGCCCCCGGACAGGCGCGCGTGGCCGGGTTGAGGTCGGGCGCCCGCCGGGGCAGCATGGCGCCGCGGCCCGGGGCCGCGGCCGTGTTCCTCAGGCGGACACGGGCGCCGATTCCGTGCCGCCCCGGCGCGTGCTCGGGCATCTAGGGACACCGTTTCAGCGAGGCACGAGGAATGTCGACTCCGCACACCGGGCAGAAGCTCGGTCCCGTTCGCCTGATGCCCGGGGTCACCCGCGGCCACACCCTGAGCTACCTTTGGGCGGCGTTCGTCAGCATCGGCATCTTCACCTACGCGACCTCGCTGCTGCCCTACCTGCTCGAGGTCAACATCGGCGTGCCGCCGGAGCAGCGCGGCGCGGTCTCGGGCAACCTGCAGTTCTGGCAGGAGGTGGTCTCGCTGGTGATGGTCGGGTTCTTCGGCGCCTGGTCGGACCGGGTCGGCCGGCGCACGGTCTACGTCATCGGCTTCCTGGTCGCCGGTCTCGCCTATGCGGCCTATCCGTACGCCGACGACCTCGACCAGCTGCTGATCTACCGCCTGGTGTTCGCGGTCGGCATTGCGGCGCTCGGCGGCATGCTGGCCACCGTGCTCGCGGACTACCCGGTCGACGCCGACCGCGGCAAGCTCACCGGCATCTCGTTCTTCCTGAACGCAGTCGGTGCGCTGCTGTTCTTCGCGGTGCTGTCGCGCCTGCCGCAGTTCTACCAGAACGCGGGCTTCGACGAGGTCGGCTCCGGGCGCGCGGCCTACCTCACGATCGCCGGCGTCTGCGTGCTGAGCGCGTTGATCATGTTCGGCCTGAAGCCCGGCCGGCCCGATCAGGTGACGAAGCGCGAGCCGCTGATGACGCTGCTGCGCCAGGGCCTCGCCGCCGGCCGCAACCCGCGCATCGCGCTCGCCTACGGTGCCTCGTTCGCGGCGCGCGCCGATCTCGTGATCGTGGCGCTGTTCCTGTCTCTGTGGGTGCAGACCGCGGCGATCGCCGATGGCTACAACGCCGCCGACGCCGCCGCCAAGCAGGGCGCGCTGTTCGGCATCGTGCAGGGCTGCGCGATGCTCTGGGCGCCGTTCTTCGGCTGGCTCGCCGACAAGATCAACCGCGTGACGCTGGTGATCCTCGCCACCGTGCTGTCGATTGCGGGCTACGGCTGGATGGGTTTCACGCCGGACCCGGCGGCGAGCGCTGCCGCCTTCGGCGCGGCGGCGATGCTCGGCATCGGCCAGGCGAGCGGCATCCTCGCCTCGCAGGTGCTGATCGGCCAGGAAGCGCCGGGCCCGATCCGCGGTGCGGTGATCGGCATGGTCGGTTTCTTCGGGGCGCTCGGCATCCTCGCGATCTCGAAGGTCGGCGGCTGGGCGTTCGATGCCTGGCGGCCGGGCGCGCCGTTCATCATCATGGCCGGTGCGAACGTGCTGCTGCTGCTGTTCGCGTTCTACGTGCGCTTCGCCTCGGCGCCGCGCCCGGCCGAGCAGCCGGTGGCGACGGCCTGAGCGGGGCTCGCATGAGATCCGAAGCTCCTTTCGTTCGCGCACGACTCGGCTTCGCGCTGGGGCTCGCCGCCCTGCTCGCGGGCGCCGAACCCGCGTCCGCCCAGCAGCCCGCTCGTCCGGCGGCGGCGGTGCAGGAGAACACCGGGCCGAACTCCGTCATCGTGCGGCGTGCTTCGGGCACCTACCGCTACGAGACGATCTCCGACCGGCGCCTGCGCGGCGAGGAGCGCTTCCAGCTGCTGGTGCATCCGGACGGCTCGCGCACCATGCTGATGTGGCACGACCTCGCGGCGCGCAATGCGCAGTTCACGGTGGTGTTGCGCAACGATGCGCGCTTCCGGCCGATCGAGGCCTTCGTCAGCTACTGGAACGGCGGCCGGTTCAAGGGCTCGGGGCACTTCCTGGTGGAGGGTACCCGGCTCACCGCGCAGGCGAGCGGCCCCTCGGGCGTGACGCCGCAGGCCACGGTCGTGCCAGAGTGGTTCTCGATCGGCTCGCATCCGGTCGCAGGCGACGGCTTCCACACGGCGGGCTTCGACCCCAAGGGCGGCGCCGAGCAGAGCATCACGCTCTACAGCCTCGAGGCCGGCACCGACCCGATGAAGCCCGTGCTCGGCACGCTGCTGCCACTGAAGGTCGAGCGGATCGGCGAGGAGACGGTCGAGGTGCCGGCCGGTCGTTTCGCCGCCACCCATTGGCGCGTCGCCGGCGTCAACGACCTGTGGGTCGTCGGCCCAGACCGGCTGGTCGTGAAGTCCGTGATCCCTGCCCGCGACCTGCAATACCTGCTGGTCGAAGCCGACGGCTCCCTGCGCTAGGAAAAAGGGAGAAAAAGGGGACAGATTTATTTTTCGAAAAAGGGGACAGATTTATTTTCTTGGCCTTCCGCTTGCGGAAGGCCAAGAAAATAAATCTGTCCCCTTTTTCGAAAAATAAATCTGTCCCCTTTTTCTCCCTTTTTCTCAGCCGGTGGGGAGGGGGCCGAACTTGTCCTGGCGTGCGCACGCGACCTGGACGCCGCGTGCATCGAGGGCGACGCGGTCGGCCTTGGGCGCCGCGCGGCGGGTCTCGAGCACCTCGTCCGACTCGGGTGGCTGCAGCGTCAGGCGCAGCTGGTCGTCGAGCCCGGTGCCGTCGGCCGCCGGGTAGAGCGCGCGCAGGAGCTTCCACTGCAGGGACTGGCCATCGCGGGTCTTCACCGCGCCCGAGCCGCCGCGGTCGTAGGAGTCGACGCTGCGCTGGCCGTCGGCATCGCGCACGCTGCAGCGATAGGGGCGCGCGCGCGACAGCCGCGTGTGCGTGCGGTCCTCGCGCCCGTTGAAGCGCACGCCGCCGAGGGTGTTGATGTCGTACAGCCAGAGCGTGTCGGGCGAGAGCACCCACTCGGCATCCGAATAGAACTCCTTGCCGGTGCTCGACATGAAGGTGCAGGTGCCGGGGCCGTTGACACGCTTGTCCGCGGTGCGCCCCTCGAGCACGCCGATCACCTGCTCGCCGTGGCGGCGCCAGATGAAGTCGCAGTTGATCGCGTCCTCGTCGATATTCACCTTGGGCCACAGCTCGGGGCGGTCCTGCAGGTTGATGAACTTCTCGGCGTCGGCAATGGCCTGGCCGCGCACCAGCACCACGCCGCGTGCCTCGTCGATCGACGCCTTGTAGATCACCTGCGAGCGCCCATAGAGCGGCCCGTCGCGACCCGCGATGTTGATCTGGCCGTAGAACACGTAGGGGCCGATCTGCGGCGCGTCGATCCGCGCGAAGGTGCGGTACCACAGCTCGTGCTCGCCTTCCTTCGGCATCCGCACGGTGCGCTCGTAGTGCAGTTGCGGCTCCGAGCTCCACTCGCCGGGCAGCCAGGCGGCGAGGTCCTCGAGCACCGCCTCGATTTCCTTGCGGTCCGGGTCGTAGCCGGGACCGACCGGCATCGGTGGCGCGGCCAGCAGCGGCGCCGCGGCGAGCGCGGCCGTGACCGCGGCGGTGGCGACGCGACGCGCCAGACGGAGGCAGCGGGAGGCAGGTGTCGTCGGGGCCATCGCAGACAGGCTCCTGGTGCTGGGCCACGGGGCCTGCACACGCGCTGGGCCCCGGAGCGTCAAGGGTTCGTGCAACGACGCCGGCCGGCATTCCTCCGGCCTGCGCTCCGGCGGATGCTGCCCCAGCCACCGTGTGCCGGCAACGCGCGGCCGGACCGTCGCGCCGGGTTGCAGGGCGGTGATGCCGCGAGTGCAGGTCCGGGGCGTCGCGACCACGCAAGAATCGTCCCCCGAGGGCCGGCGGCGCCGGTGCGATCTTTCGTGCGACCGGCCAGTCGGCCGGCGACGATTGCGCGCGGCCGGACCGTGGACACGCGACTCACTCCTTGTCGCGATGCCCCGCGAACGAGATGCGGTCGAGCACGCCGAGCAGCAGCGCCGAGATCACGAAGGTCAGGTGCAGGATCACGTACCACATGATCTTCTCGTTGGCGATCTGCGGCGCGTTCATGAAGATGCGCAGCAGGTGGATCGAGGAGATCGCGACGATCGACGCGGCGACCTTGAGCTTCAGCGTCCCGGAGTCGAGCTTGCCGAGCCAGCCCAGCGTGTCGCCGCCATCGCCGACGTCGATGCGCGAGACGAAGTTCTCGTAGCCCGAGAACATCACCATCACGATCAGGCTCCCGACCAGCACGAGGTCGATCATCGCGAGCACGGTCAGCACCAGGTCCGCCTCGGTCAACGTCAGGATGTGCGAGAGCACGTGGAACGCTTCCATGAAGAACTTCACGCCGAGCGCGACCAGCGCCAGCGACAGGCCGACGTAGAGCGGTGCGAGCAGCCAGCGGCTCGCGAACAACAGGCGTTCGATCTGCTTCTCGATCATGGTCGTTCCGGAAGGGGAGGGGCCGGCAGGGGCCGGCAGCCGAATGATGCCTGACTTGCGCGTGCGCGGTCAGGCCGGCGGCACGCGACGGTCCTCCAGCAGCGTGCCGGAGGCGAGGATCTCGGCCTCGTGCGCGGGCTCGCGCCACGGCTCGCGCAGCGCGGCGTCTTCCCACTCCCGTGTCGAGGGCAGTGCGAGCAGGCGCTGCGCATAGGCGGCGGCCGCGGCACCGAGTTCGAGGCCGTAGCTGCGCACCCGGAACGCGACCGGCACGTAGAAGGCATCGGCTGCGGTGAACCTGTCGCCCGCGAGGAACGGACCACCGAAGCGGGCGAGCCCGTCGCACCACGATTCGTCGATCCGCGCGACGTCGCGCCGCAGCGCCTCCGAGACCCGGTGCAGGCGGATGCGCACCCCGACGGACATGCTGCAATCGTTGCGCAGCACCGCGAAGCCCGAATGCATCTCGGCCGCGGCACTGCGCGCCCAGGCGCGCGCGGCCGCGCTGGCGGGCCAGGCCGCCGGGTGGCGCTCCGCGACGTACTCGCAGATGGCCAGGGAGTCCCAGACGACCGTCGTGCCGTCGACCAGGCAGGGTACCTTGCCGGTCGGCGAGAACTCGCGGAAGCGCTCGTAGCTGCCCCCGGCGCTGAACGGTACCAGGCGCTCTTCGAACGGGATGTCGAGGGTGCGCAGCAGGCTCCAGGGCCGCAGCGACCACGAGGAGTAGTTCTTGTTGCCGATGTAGAGGCGGTACATGCGTCCATGCTAGCAGCCGTCAGGGGTCCGGCCCCTGTCCCTGCCCGTGCCCGTGCCCGTCACGCGCCACCTCCTCGCGGATGATCTGGGCCAGCCGACGCGTGCCTGGGCCGGCGGCATCCGGGTCCGGCAGCACCAGGTGCAGGTGCGCGCGCCGCTCGCGCCCGCCACGCAACGGCAGCACCTTCAGCTGCCCGTTCGCCAGTTCCTGACGGATCTTGTCCTCCGGGAACCACGCGAAGCCGAGGCCGCGGCTCGCGGCGCCGATCGAGGTGGCCATGGTGCCGACCGTCCAGCGCTGCGCGACGTCGACGTTGACCCGCGACTTGTCGCGCCGCAGCGCCGTGTCGCGCACCACCAGGTGCCGGTGGCGGCGCAGGTCACGCATGGTCAGCTCGCGACCCAGGCGGTGCAGGGGGTGCTCGGGAGATGCCGCGGGCACGAAGTGCACCTCCATCAGCGGCTCGCCGCTCATCGACGGGGGCACCAACGGCGCGATGCCGAGCTGTGCGACGCCGTCGCGCAGCGCCTCCTGCGTGCCGTCGATCACGGTCTCGAGCCACTCGATGCGTGTCTGCGGGCTCTCGGCGCCGAAGCGCGCCAGGCAACGCAGCATCAGCCAGGTGGGGAACAGCACCTCGACCGCGACCGTGATCTCCGGTTCCCAGCCGGCCGAGGTGCGGCGGGCCGCCTGTTCGAGGCCGCCGGCATCCTCGAGCAGCGCGCGGGCGCGCTGGTAGAGCATTTCGCCGGCCGGGGTCAGCACTGCGCGGCGCCCGCGCAGCTCGAACGCCCGCAGCCCGAGCCTCGCCTGCAGCGCCTGGAGCGCCGAGGTGACCGACGACTGGCTCTTGTGGAGGCGGGCTGCGGCCTGCGCCTGTCCGCCGGCGTCGACCACGGCCACGAGTGCGCGCCACTGCTCGAGCGTCACGCGCGGCACCGTGGGCGCCGGCAGGTCCCCGGGAGCGAGCCGGGACGGGGATCGGTCGGGGCGGCGCCTCGGCATGTGCAGACCTATCGATCTGATCGATATGATCTAGCGGAACAGCGAACTTTTCAATCGATGCGCTGGATAGTGAAATGACGTCCACACGGAACACCCCGCAAGGAGAAGCGGCCATGAACACCCTGCTCAAGATCCAGACCAGCCTCTCGGGCGACGCCAGTGAGTCGTCCCGGCTCGCCACGCGCTACGCGGAGCAGTGGCTCGCACGACATCCGGGCGGCCGGGTGCTCACCCGCGACCTTGCGCGCGACCCCGTGCCGCACCTGACGGCCGAGCGCTTCGCCGCGTTCGCCGCGGCGCCCGAGGAGCGCACCGTGGCGCAGCGCGCGATCGTCGGCGAGTCGGATGCGCTGATCGCCGAGCTGCAGGCGGCGGACGTCGTCGTCCTCGCGGTGCCGATGCACAACTTCAGCGTGCCCTCGACGCTGCGTGCCTACTTCGACCACGTGGCGCGCGCCGGCATCACCTTCCGCTACACCGCGGCCGGTCCCGAGGGACTGCTGACCGGCAAGCGCGCGGTCGTGATCGTCACCCGCGGCGGCTACTATCCCGAGGGGGCTGACCTGCAGGTGCCCTACGTGCGCCAGTTCCTCGGCTTCGTCGGCATCACGGACGTCGATGCGGTGGTGGCCGAAGGTCTCGCGATCAGCGCCGAGTCGCGCGTCGCCGGCCTCGAGCGGGCGCGCCAGGCCATCGCGACACTGGTCGCCGACCCTGGGCGCACGCCCTCGAGGCAGGCGGCCGGGAGCACCCCGGAGAGCGTCGCGGCCTGACGGCCGGGAGCTTCAGGCTCCCGGCGGGCGGTACTTGCCGACCAGCTTCTGCCAGTTCGCGTCGACCAGCTTGAACGACGCGGGGGCGAGCCGCTCGAGCTCCGCGCGGTTCAGGGCCTGGTAGGTCTTCGGGCCGCCTTCCTCGGGCCACTGGCGGGTCGCGTCGATCACGATCTTCGAGGTGAACGGCCGCTTGCTGAGCGACGGGTCGAGCGGCATGCCGCGCGACTCGGGGATGATCGC
>JALORN010000054.1 GCA_025458905.1 Steroidobacteraceae bacterium | reverse complement strand
CTCGTGACCGTGATCGATCCGGCGCGGCTCTCGATCGAGGCGCTGGCGTTCGAGTCGTTCGCGCCTGCGAGCGTGGTACGCGCCACCGTCGCGCTGCGCGACGGCAGCCGGCTGGAGGCACGGCTGGTCGGCGTCGGCGCCCAGCTCAAGGGCGGTGCCGTGCCGGTGCGCTTGGACCTCGCCGGCGTCGCGCCGGGCCTGGCGGTCGGGCAGCCGGTCACGGTGTTCCTCGAGCGCTCGGTGAACGCGCCCGGCCTGCCGCTGCCGCTCGAGGCCATCGTGCGCCTGCCGAGCGGCGAGCGGATCGTCTACGAGAAGGTGTCGGCCGAGCGCTTCGTGCCGCGCACGGTGCGGGTGCGCCAGGTCTCCGCCGAGCGGGTCGCGGTGCTCGCGGGCATCGAGCCGGCGGCGCGCATCGTGGTGCGCGGCGCGGCGCTGGTCGCGCAGATCCGCTGAGCGCGGCGCCACGCGTCCCCAGCACCGGAGCCCGGCATGTTCAACCTGATCGTCTCCGCCAGCCTCAGGAACCGCGTGTTCGTGCTCGCCGCGTCGCTGCTGCTGGTCGCCTTCGGCACCTGGATTGTGCCGCAGCTCGACATCGACGTGCTGCCCGACCTCAACCGGCCCACGGTGACGATCCAGACCGAGTCGCACGGCCTCGCGCCCGAGGAGGCCGAGCAGCTGGTGACCTTCCCGATCGAGACCGCGATGCAGGGGGTGCCGGGCGTGACGCGCGTGCGCTCGACCTCGAGCCTCGGGCTGTCGTTCATCTACGTCGAGTTCGAGTACGACGCCGAGATCTACCGCGCTCGCCAGCAGGTCGCGGAGCGCCTGGCGGCGGTGCAGGCCTCGCTGCCGGCGGGCATCCGCCCGGCGATCGGGCCGATCACCTCGATCATGGGCGAGGTGATGCTGGTCGCGGTGGCCGGCGACGAGGCCGATCCGATGCGGCTGCGCGAGGTCGCGGAGTTCGACCTGCGGCCGCGGCTGCTCGCGATCCCTGGGGTCTCGCAGGTGATCCCGATCGGCGGGCTGGTGCGCGAGTACCGCGTCGCGCCGGACCCGGCGCGGATGCGCCAGCTCGGCGTGACGATCGACCAGATCGAGGCGGCGGTGCGCGGCTTCTCGACCAATGCCGGTGGCGGTTTCGTCGATGCCCGCGCGCAGGAGTTCGTGATCCGTACCCTCGGGCGGGAGCGCGACCCGGAGGCGCTCGCGGGGCTCGTGGTGGCGATGCGCGACGGCGCGCCGATCCTGCTCGAGGCGGTCGCCGAGGTCGGCTTCGCGCCGCGGCCGCGGCGCGGCAGCGCCGGCTTCGGCGGGCGGCCGGCAGTGATCCTCGGCGTGCAGAAGCAGCCGGGGGTCGACACCCTGTCGCTGACGGCCGAGATCGAGCGCGCGCTCGCCGCCGCCAAGGCCACGTTGCCGCCGGAGGTCACCACCTTGCAGGTGCAGTTCCGACAGGCGGACTTCATCGAGAACTCGGTCGGCAACGTGCGCACCGTGCTGGTCGAGGCGCTGCTGATCGTCGGCGTGGTGCTGTTCCTGTTCCTGATGAACGTGCGCACCACGCTGATCTCGCTGGTCGCGATCCCGATGTCGGTGTGCGTGACGGCGATCGTGTTCTGGCTGGCGGGCCTGTCGATCAACACCATGACGCTCGGCGGGCTCGCGATCGCGATCGGCGAGCTGGTCGACGACGCGGTCGTCGACGTCGAGAACATCTTCCGGCGCATGCGCGAGAACCGGCGACTCGCGACGCCGCGCCCGCTGCTGAAGGTGGTCGCCGAGGCGAGCCAGGAAGTGCGCTCCGGGATCCTCTACGCCACCGTGATCATCGTGCTGGTGTTCGTGCCGCTGTTCGCGCTGGGCGGCATCGAAGGCCAGCTGTTCGCGCCGCTCGGCGTGGCCTACATCGTCTCGATCCTCGCGAGCCTCGTCGTCTCGATCACGCTGACGCCGGTGCTCTGCTACTACCTGCTGCCGTCGCTGCGCACGCTGGACCACCCGGAGTCGCGCCTGGTGCGCAGCCTCAAGCAGGCCTATGGCGAGGTGCTGGACTGGGCGCTGCCGCGACGCCCGCTGGTCGTCGGAGTGTCGGTGGTGGCGGTCGGACTCGCGGTGCTCGGGGCCTGGCGCCTGCCCAGGAGCTTCCTGCCCGCCTTCAACGAGGGGACGTTGGTGCTGTCGCTGGCGCTGACGCCGGGCATCGCGCTGACGGACTCGGAGCGGCTCGCGACCGAGGCCGAGCGCCTGATCGCCACGGTGCCGGAGGTCGTGTCGGTCAGCCGCCGCACCGGACGCGCCGAGCTCGACGAGCATGCCGAGGGCGTGCACATGAGCGAGATCGACGTGAACCTCGCGGACGGCGGCCGTCCCCGCGAGGCCGTGGTCGCGGAGCTGCGCGAGCGGCTGCAGGTGCTGCCGGGCTCGGTGTCATTCGGGCAGCCCATCGGCCACCGGCTCGACCACCTGCTGTCGGGCGTGCAGGCCCAGCTCGTCGTCAAGGTCTCCGGCGACGACCTCGACACGCTGCGCTCGATCGGCCAGCAGGTGGAGCAGCGGCTCGCCGGCACGCCGGGCCTCGCCGACCTGCGCCTCGAGCGCCAGGTGCGCGTGCCGGAGATCCACGTGCGCGTCGACGAGGATGCGGCGCGCTTCTACGGCATCACGCCGGCGCGTGTCGCGGAGCTCCTCGACCTGCTGTCCGCCGGCCAGCGCGTCGTGTGTCGATCCAGCTCGACGAGCCGTCGCGCACCCGCGAAGGCCTCGCCGCCGTGCTGGTCGACACGCCGCGTGGGGCGGTGCCGCTCGGCAACCTCGCCACCGTGGTCGAGTCCGACGGCCCGAACCAGGTGCTGCGCGAGGACGGGCGGCGGCGCATCGTGGTCTCGGGCAACATCGCCGGTGCCGGCGCCGACCAGGTGGTGGAGGAGATGGAGCGCAGGCTCGCCGCGGTGCCGCTGCCCACCGGCTACACGCTGCGCATCGAGGGGCAGTACCGTGCGCAGCAGGAGGCGGCGCGGATGATCGGGCTGCTCTCCATGGTCTCGCTGTCGCTGATCTTCATGGTGCTCTACACGCGCTACCGGGCCGCGTCGCTGGCGCTGGTCGTGATGGGCAACGTGCCGCTCGCGCTGGTCGGCTCGGTCGCCGCGCTCTGGATCGCGGGGCTCGACCTGTCGATCGCCGCGATGGTCGGCTTCATCACCCTGACCGGCATCACCGCCCGCAACGGCATCCTCAAGATCAGCCACGTGCTGAACCTGGTGCTGCGCGAGGGCCTGCCGTTCGACCGTGGCACCATCCGCCGCGCCTGCCTCGAGCGCATGACACCGGTGCTGATGACCGCGGTGTCCGCCGGCATTGCGCTCGTGCCGCTGATGATCGACGGCGACCAGCCAGGAAAGGAGATCCTGCATCCGGTCGCGGTGACGATCTTCGGCGGCCTCTTCACGGCGACGCTGCTCGACGCCATCGTCACGCCGACGCTGGTCGAGCGCTTCGGCGCGGCCGCGGTCGCGCGGCTGCGCGAGGAGCGCGCCGCCGTCGGCACGGCCGCGGAGGCCTACTGACGCTGTGGCCACGAGACCCGGAGCGCCGGGGGCGAGCCCCGGCCCCGTGCAGACCCAAGTGCAACAACCCGAGGAACCCGCCATGGATCGACCGCCCTTCCGCCGACCCGCCCCGTTGCGCATCGCGTTCGCCGCGCTGGCCGCGCTGGCCGCCACTGCCGCGGCGGCGCTGCAGTGGGATCTGTCGGCCGGCGACTACCACACCCACCTGCTGTCGAGCGACGCGGGCTTCGAGCTGCACCTGCACGACAAGGCCACCCACGCCGTCGTGGACACGACGCGCGGCAAGGTGGTCGCGACGCTGCTCGCCGGGGGCAAGCGCGAGGAGGTGCCGCTGAAGCCGAAGCAGGCCGGCATCCTCGCCGGCGCACGGCCGCTGAAGGGCGACTGGACGCTGCTGTTCCGCGTCGAGATGCCGGGCCGCAAGCCGGCGCAGCTGCGCTACTCGTCGAAGATGAAGCCGGGGTCGCAGGACGTGGCGGCGGGCCATTCGCACGCGAAGGACGACCACGACCACGATCACGGCCATGACCACGATCATGACCATCCGAAGAAACGCTGAGCGCACGACGCACGCGGTGCTGCTGCTGGCCACGGCCCTGCCGTGGGCCGCGGCGCCTGCGCTGGCGCAGGCGCCCGGCGTGCTGCCCGCGCCCGCGCCCTCGGCTGCGCCCGATGCTGCGGCTGTGGCTGCGACTGCGGCCGCGCCGGGCAGCGCGGCGTCCGTCGGACGCGCGCCCGTCGCGTCGCCTACCGCGGTGCTGACGCTCGAGGCGGCGATCGCCCGCGCGCTCGAGCGCAGCGAGGCGGTGCTGCTCGCGGCCGGCGGCCGCGAGGTCGCGGCCGCGCGCCTGCGGGAGGCGCGGGCCTTCTCCAACCCGACGCTGGTGGTGGATGCCGAGGACGTGTTCGGCGAGGGCCAGTTCGCCGGCTTCGACTCCGGCGAGACCACGGTCGCGCTGCAGCAGCCGCTGCCGCTCGGCGGCGTCCGCGGCGCACGCATCCGCGGTGCCCGCGCCGGCGCGAGCCTCGCCGACGTCGAGGCGATGCTCGCCGCGCGCGAGCTGCGGCGCGACGTGACCATCGCCTATGCCGAGGCGGTCGCGGCCGAGCGGCTCGCCGCGCTCGGGCGCGAGCGCGCGCGCATCGGCACCGAGTCGCTCGCGGCGGTGTCGCGGCGCTTCGCGGCCGGGCTCGAGTCCGACCTGCAGCGCGCCCGTGCCGAGGTCGAGACCAGCGGCCTGCAGGCCGCGGCGCGGCGCGCGTCCGCCGAGGTCGCGGCGAGGCGGCGGGCGCTGGCGGCCCTGTGGCGCGGCGAGCCGGCGGTCGAGCCGCTCGACGAGGCCTGGTTCGACGGCCCGCGCAACTCCGCCGCGGAAGCCGCTGCGGGCCCGCTGGCCGTGGACGGGCACCCACGCCTCGCGCGCGCGCGGCTCGCGGTGGAGCGCGCGCGCGCGGCGCTCGAGGAGGCCCGCGCCACGCGCTTCGGCAACGCGCAGGCGACGATCGGCACGCGCAGCTACGGCGGCGAGCCGGCCGACGGCAACCGCGCCATGGTGCTCGGCCTGCAGCTGCCACTGCCGCTCTGGAACCGCAACGTCGCCGGCATCGCCGAGGCGCGTGCGGCGCTCGCCAGCGCCGAGTTCGACGTCGAACGGGCGGCGCGCGCGCTCGCCGCCGAGCGCGAGGCCGCCGCCGCGGAGCTCGACGCGGCGCTGGTCGAGGTGGAGGCGCTGGTGTCGCAGGGCCTGCCCGCGGCCGTCTCGGCCGCGCGGCTCGCCGCGCAGGGCTACGACGCGGGCCGCATCCCCTTGCTGGAGCGGCTGGTCGCGGAGCGCGACCTCACCGAACTGCGCGAGCGCCTGGAGCGCGCGCGGCTGGAGCTGCGCCGCGCCGAGGCGCGGCTCGAGAGCCTGCGCTGACGGGCACCGCCGCGCATGGGCCGCGGCGCGCCCGCTGCGACGGCGGCGCTCAGAACCTGATCAGCGCCCCCGCGTAGAAATAGCGACCGACGTTGTCCCAGATCGCATCCACGGCATAGACGCTGCCATTTCCGAGCACGCCGGCCGGCGGCAGCTGGTTGGTGACGTTGTCGATGCCCAGGTAGAGATCGAGCCTGTCGCTGAATTCGTAGCCGAGGCGCAGGTCGTGGTAGACGGCGCTCGTGATCCACTGCGAGTCCGCGAAGTCCGCGTTCTGCGGCGGCCGGCCGCCGACGGTGCTGATGTCCTCGATGCCGCCACCGAGCCCGACCGAGGCCACGGCCTGCTTGCCGATGTAGCGCGACTGGTAGCCGAGGTCGAACGGCCCCGTCCGCAGGTTCAGGGCGAAGTTCAGCTGCACCCGCGGGTCGCCGACTTCGCCCAGCAGCTTGTCGGGGCGGTTCGGGTCGTTGATGAACGGGAAGTCGTTGCGGTTGCGGACGTAGGTGCCGAATAGCCGGCTGGTCACCTTTCCGAAGCCGAGGTCGCGCCGGTAGGCCGCCTCGAAGTCGACGCCGCGCGCGGTGCCCTTGGCATAGTTGATGCCTCCTTCGATCAGCGCGAATTCCGGCGCCGAGGTCGAGAAGAACCGCGTGCTCGGGTCGCGACGGATCACCGTGCAGAACACGTTGTCCAGCGACGATCCGTCGTAGCAGTTGTCGAGGATCTGCTGTGCGGTCGGCGAGCCGATGACGTCCTCGATCAGGATCTCGTAGTAGTCGAGGGTCAGCGTCAGGCCGGGTACGAAGCGCGGCTCGAACACGGCGCCGACGGTCCAGGACTTGGAGGTCTCCTCGCGCAGGAAGCGGTTGCCGCCGGTCGAGATGGCCGTCCTGGCGGCGCGCGCCGGCGCGTTGATGAACCCTGCGGGGATGTTGTCGGCGCGGCAGTTCGCGATGCGCGTCGCCGTGCCGTTGTTGACGAAGTTCACGTCGCAGGGGTCGTTAAGCTGGGCGAAATTCTGGCCGAGCGATGCGAACAGGTCGAGCTGCGTGGGTGCACGCACCGCCACGGCGTAGTTGGCGCGGAAGCGCACGTCCTCGACCGGCGCCCAGACGGCGCCGGCGTTCCACGCGAACACCTCGCCGATCTCGCCGTCGTACTGTGCCAGCCGGCCGGCGGCCGTGACCGACAATTCCTTGGCGAACGGCAGGTCCGCGAGCAGCGGAGCGTTGAATTCCAGGAACTGCTCGGAAACCTCGAACTTCTCCGGCGGGTCGAAGGTCGAGACCGCGGTGAGGAAGGTGCGGCCGCTCGCGACGATGTCGCCGAAGTCGCGCAAGCCGTCCTCCTGGCGCCACTCCGCGCCGAGCGCGAAGCCCACCGGACCGCCGGGCAGTTCGAACAGCTGCGAGGAGTCGCCGGTCACGTAGCCGAGGGCGACCCGCTGCTCCTGCGTCTGCCGCGAGCGCGTGTCGACGTTGACGTAGTCGATCGCCGCCCGGCTGGGCGCGCCCTCGCCGAAGAGGTTGAGCGGCACGCAGGCCGCGATGTCGGCGGCCAGCGCCGCCGCATCCCCGGCGGGCGCACCGGCCGGTGGGGTGGTGACGACGCCCGGCAGCTGCGAGCGGCAGACGATCTGGCCCGCGGCGTTGCGCGCCGCGTCGGTGGCGAGGCGGAAGCGCTGCTGGATGCGGTTGTTCAGCGAGAGCAGGTCCTGCCGGTAGTCGCCGTAGTTCAGCGATAGGTCGTAGCTCCAGTCCTCGTTGAAATCACCCTTGATGCCGACGACGAAGCGCTTGGTCTCGCGGAAGCCCTCCTCGCGACGGCTGCCGAGGTCGATGTTGTTGCGCTGCAGACGGAAGAACTGCTGGCCCGCCGGCAGCACCGAGGCGATCAGCGAGGCCGCGGCCGGGTTCAGGAACGGGTTGTCGAGCCGGATCGGCACGCCGGTGCTGTTGGCGCCTGCGAAGCCACCCTGCGCCGCGACCGTGCCGGTCTGGGTGCCGCCGGCCTGGAAGGTGGGCGACCCCTCCTGGAAGATGTCGTAGCGGACGTACTTCGCCTCGAGGTAGGGCGTCAGCGCCTCGCTGACGTCGAAGTGCGACAGGATGTTGACGCCGTAGCGCTCGACGAACGGCGCGAGCTGGCCATAGCGGCGCAGCGTCGTGCCGTCGCCGCCGATCGCGTTGCCCGAGCCACTCGCCGTCTGGGGCCGCAGGTCGGTGCCGTAATTGGCCTCGAACAGCGTGCCGTTGGGCTGGAAGCGGTAGATGCGCGGCACGCCGGTGGCGAGCGGGCCGATGCATCCGGCAGCGGTCGCGCAGGCCCCGACGGCGCTGGCCGTGCCCGAGGAGGCGATGAACGTGCCGCCCTCCGACAGCCCGAGGTTCTTGATCCCGCCGAGCAGGATGCGGTCCGGGATGCCATCGGTGCCGCCCGTCTCGCCGGCGGGATTCTCGAACAGCTGGAACTGCGTGCGCCCGTCGATCGCGCCCGTCTGGCGCGGACGGTCGACGATGTCGAGCGCGTCGGCACGGTTGTATTCGATGGACGCCGCGAAGTTGCCGCGGTCCTCGGCGAAGTTCAGGCCGCCAGTGAGCGAGGCCGTCATGGCGAAGCGGTCGCCCCGGGAACTGATGCCCGGCTGGAAGCGCGCCTGCAGGCCTTCGAAGTCGTCCTTCAGCACGAAGTTCACGACGCCCGCGACGGCGTCCGAGCCGTACACCGCCGAGGTGCCGCCGGTGACCACGTCGATGCGCTCGACCAGGTCGATCGGGATGGTGTTGACGTCGACCCGCGGCAGGCCGGGCGATGCCGAGACGTGGCGGCGGCCGTTCTGCAGCACCAGGGTGCGTTCCAGGCCGAGGCCGCGCAGGTCGAGGAAGTTGACGCCGGCGGTGCCGATGAAGCGCGTCGAGTTCGCCTGGCTGAAGGTGTTGCGCAGTGCCGGCAGGTCGTTCAGCAGGTCGCCGAGCGCGAAGTTGCCGGTCTGCGTGATCTCGGTCCCGAGCACCGACGTGACCGGCACCGGCGACTCGAAACCCGGCATGCGGATGCGCGAACCGGTGACGACCACCTCGGTGAGTTCGTCCGCATCCCCGTCGGCGGCGTCCTGGGCCCAGGTCGGAGCGAGCGCTGCGCAGGTGCCGAAGAGTCCGAAAGCGAGCGCGTGGAGCGGGCCGCGCCCGCCGTGCCGGTTCTTCATCTGCCGTGTCTCCCTGATCCCGGGACCTGCCTGCCGACGGCCTGGCCGACGTGCTGCAGCCCGCGAGCGCTGACCGCGCCACCCCGGCCATGTGTCTCGCGGACCACGGCTGGCGGCACCGCCTGTGTTGCGCCCCTATAGTAGCCGCGCCAAACGCGAATGGATCGCTGTTGCAAGGCGACTACAGCCGGCTGCTGGCCGGACTGACCTACTGCCCGGAGGCAGGTCACCGGGGCCTGGCGGTCGCGCGGCGGCGAAGCGGTCGCTGGCAGCGCTCGCAGCAGCGCCCCGGGACTCTGCCGCAGCCTTCAGCGCACCAGCGGCGCGCCCAGCGTCCGCTCGAAGAAGCGCGCCACCGTGCGATAGGCGTGCGGACCGGTGCCCTGGAAGCGCAGCAGCCCGTGCTTGCTCCCGGGATAGGGCATCACCTCGAACGGCTGCCCGAGGTCCTGCAGCCGCTTGAAGAGCGCGGTGCTGTGCGTGAACAGCACGTTGTCGTCGGCCATGCCGTGCATCACCAGCAGCGGCCCGCGCAGGCCTGCTGCATGAGTCAGCACGTTGCCTTGCCGGTAGCCGTCCGGGTTGCCGGCCGGGATGCCGAGATAGCGCTCGGTGTAGTGCGTGTCGTAGAGCGCCCAGTCGGTCACCGGGGCGCCGGCGACACCGGCGGCGAAGTGCGCCGGTGCGCGCATCATCGACAGCAGCGCCATGTAGCCGCCATAGCTCCAGCCGAACACGCCGATGCGCGCCGGGTCGACGAAGGGCAGGGTGCGCAGGAACTCGACGCCCGCGACCTGGTCCTCGACCTCGACGCTGCCCATCCGCCGGTGCAGCGCGCCCTCGAAGCGCGTGCCGCGGAAGCCCGAGCCGCGGTTGTCGAGCGTGAACACGACGTAGCCGGACTGCGCGAGGTACTGGCGGAAATAGCCCTCGGTGCTGCGCGAGCCGCCCCAGGCGCGCCGCACGCGCTGCACGCCCGGCCCGCCGTAGACGTCGACGATCACCGGGTAGCGCCGGCCCGGCTGCAGGTCCGCCGGGCGCAGCATCTGCCAGTGCAGCGTCTGGCCATCGGCGGCCCGCAGCGTGCCGAACTCGGTGGGGCGGTGCGCGTCGCGGTAGGGCGCATAGGGGTGGGCGGGATCTTCGAGCCGGTTCGGTACCAGTTCGGCGAGCAGGCGGCCGTCGGCGCGCCGCAGCGCCAGCGACGGTGGCGCATCGGGCGTGGAGAAGAGGTCGAGCCAGGTCCGCGCGTCTTCCGACATCGTCGCCGAGTGCCAGCCGGCGCCGCTCGACACGCGCCGGATGCCGGCCTCGACCGCGGCCGCGTCCGCGGGTCCGTCGAGCGGCGCGACATACAGCTGGCGCTCCAGCGGCGAGTCGCGGTTGGCGCTGAACCAGACGCGGCCGGTGCGCTCGTCGACAGCCTCGACCGCGCGCTCGCCGCCGTCGCCGGTGACCATCCACTCGCCGGCGGTCACCCGGCGCAGCAGCCGGCCCTCGTAGTCGTAGAGGTAGAGGTGGCGTTGCCCGCTGCGCTCCGAGGCCCAGAGGAAGGCGCGCCGCCGCGGCAGGAACGTCAGCTCGTCGTGCAGCGCCACCCAGGTGGCGCTGCGCTCCACCAGAAGCTCGCGCGCGCGGCCGGTGTCCGGATCGGCGCGGCGCAGCGTGAGCTGCGACTGGTCGCGGGCCTGCCACTGCACGGCGAGCGCCGACGAGTCGGGGAACCAGGCGACGCGCGCGAGGTAGCCGTCGGCCGGCTCGCCGGTGTCGATGCGCACCGGTGCGCCGCCGCCGAGCCGCGACACCCACAGCTGCACGTCCGCGTTGGCGCGCCCCGCGGCCGGGTAGCGCTGGCGGATCACGCGCACCGAGTCGGCGAGGATCTCGAAGCGCTCGACCTCGTCTACCGGGGTCTCGTCGACGCGCGCATACGCGAGCCGCGTCTCGTCGGGGGACCACCAGTAGCCGGTGCTGCGGTCCATCTCCTCCTGTGCGACGAACTCGGCCATGCCGAAGGACAGCGCGCCGCCGCCCTCGCGCGTCACGGCCTGCTCGCGCCCGCTCGCCAGCTCGATCACCCACAGGTTGCGGTCGCGCACGAAGCTGACGTAGCGGCCGCGCGGCGAGAACTTTGGGTCGGTCTCGAAGGCCGGCGTGTCGGTGAGGCGCCGCACCGCCGCGCCGGGCGGCGCGTCGAGGTCGTAGAGGAACAGGTCGCCGTCGATCGGGAACAGCAGCCGGCGCGAGTCGGGCGCGAACGCGTAGTCGACGATGCCCGACAGCGACGAGGTGCGCTGGCGCTCGCGGCGCTGCTCTTCCTCGCTGTCGACGACCGCGCCGCCGGCGCCCGGCGCGCCGCGGCCGGCGCGGGTGGCGAGCTGCGCCGAATCGACCAGGCGGCGCGCGCGGCCGCGCGCCACGTCCCAGGCCCAGAGGTCGAGCCGGTCCTTGTCGTCGGGGCGGCCCTGCAGGTAAGTGACGAGCCGGCCGTCCGGCGAGAAGCGGGGATTGCGCAGCGCGCTGCCCGCGAGGTCCGGCGCGGCGAAGATCCGCTCGATCGTGAGCGCCCCGGCGCCGGCCGGGGCTGCGGCCAGCGCCGCGGCCGCGAACGCGAGCCCGCCGGCGAGCCGCGCCAGCGGGCGGAGCAGGTTGGTCATCGCGGGATACCGTCCGATAACATGCGCGCCGTCGCCCGGCGCGGAGTTTAGGGATGAACCGTCGATGTCGCCATCCTGCGTTGCCCGTCGCGGCGCCCGTCGCCGGCCGCGCGGCCGGCGCGCGGCGCCGCGGCCCGGCCCTGCTCGCCGGCTGCTGCGCCGCGTTCGCTGCCATCGTCGCGGGCGGCGCTCCGGCCGCACCGGCCGCGGGCCCTGCAGAGCCGGCCGCACACACCGCTGCGCCGCCCGCCACGCCCCCCGTTGGGGCGAGCCCGGGCCGGCTCGCGTATCCGCCCGTGGAGCGCGGCAGCACCGTCGACGTCTACCACGGCACGCGGGTCGCCGATCCCTACCGCGCGCTCGAGGCCGCCGACGATCCGGCGACGCAGCGCTTCGTCGCGGCGCAGAACCGGCTCGCCCAGCCCTGGCTCGAGGCGCTGCCGCAGCGCGCCTGGATCGCGTCGCGGCTCGAGGCCCTGTGGCGGTACGAGCGCGTCGGCCTGCCGCGCAAGGAAGGCGGGCGCTACTTCTTCCTGCGCAACGATGGCCGGCAGGACCAGAGCGTGCTCTGGTGGACCGATGCGCTGCAGGCGGCGCCGCGTCCGCTCGTCGACCCGAACGCCAGCCGCGCCGACGCCACCGTGGCGATCGCGCGCTTCGAGCCCTCGCCGGACGGCAAGGTCGTGGCCTACGCCCTGTCGGACGGCGGCACGGACTGGGAGATCTGGAAGTTCCGCCGCGTCGACGACGGCGTCGACCTGCCGGACGAGCTGCGCTTCACCAAGTTCTGGGACGTCTCCTGGTCGCGCGATGGCCGGGGCGTCTGGTACAGCCGCTACGCGCAGCGGCCCGCCCGCGACGCCGCGGCGGCCGAGGGGCGCGGCGACGACCAGGCGCAGCCGGTGGTGCACTTCCACCGCCTCGGTGAGCCGCAGTCGGCGGATCGCGCGGTGTACGCCGTCACCGACCACCCGACGCGCGCGCCCTCGGCGCGCGTCACCGACGACGGCCGGTGGCTGGTGGTCTCGCTGTTCGACGGCTACGAGCGCAACGCCGTCGACCTGCTGGAGCTCGGCCGTCCCGGCGCGAAGCCGCGGCGCCTGTTCGGCGCCTGGGACGCGCTCTACACGGTGATCGGCAGCGAGGGCGACACGTTCTGGGTGCAGACCACGCAGGCTGCGCCGCGCGGCCGGGTGATCGCGGTCGACGCGCGCGATCCGCGGCCCGCGCGCTGGCGCGAAGTCGTGCCGCAGTCGGATGCCGCGCTGGTGAGCTCGAGCCTCGTCGGCTCGCGACTGGTCGCGAACTACGTGCGCGATGCCCGCGGCGTGGCGCGCCTGTTCGAGAAGGACGGGCGCCCGGCCGGCGAGGTGCCCGTGCCCGGCCTCGGCACGATCGAGGGCTTCGCCGGCCACGGCGACGATCCCGAGACCTTCTTCACCTACGCGGACTACCTGACCCCCGCGCGCGTGCTGCGCTACGACACCCGCAGCAACCAGGCGAGCGTGTTCCGCGCCCCGCAGGTCGCCGCCGACACCTCGCGCTACGTGACCCGCCAGGTGTTCTTCGCCTCGCGCGACGGCACGCGCGTGCCGATGTTCGTCACCCATCGCCGCGACCTCGTGCTCGACGGCAGCGCGCCGACGCTGCTCTACGGCTACGGCGGCTTCTCGATCTCGCTGACGCCGGCCTTCCGGCCCGCGACGCTCACCTGGCTCGAGATGGGCGGCGTCTACGCCGAGGCCAACCTGCGCGGCGGCGGCGAGTACGGCGAGGCCTGGCACCAGGCGGGCACGAAGACCCGCAAGCAGAACGTGTTCGACGATTTCGTCGCCGCGGCCGAGTGGCTGGTGGCGCAGCGCTACACCCGGCCCTCGAGGCTCGCGATCTCGGGCCGCAGCAACGGCGGGCTGCTGGTCGGCGCAGTGCTGACGCAGCGGCCGGACCTGTTCGGCGCGGCGCTGCCGGCGGTCGGCGTGCTCGACATGCTCCGCTACCACACCGCCAGCGCCAACGCGCGCCAGTGGTCGAGCGACTACGGCCTGAGCGAGGTGGCCGACCAGTTCCGCACGCTGCTCGCCTACTCGCCGGTGCACAACGTCCGCGACGGCCGGTGCTATCCGCCGACGCTCGTCACCACCGCCGACCGCGACGATCGCGTCGTGCCCTGGCACAGCTACAAGTTCGCCGCTGCGCTGCAGCACGCCCAGGGCTGCCCGAACCCGGTGCTGCTGCGCGTCGAGACGCGCGCCGGCCACGGGGCCGGCAAGCCGGTCTGGATGCAGATCGAGGACTACGCCGACCAGTGGGCCTTCGCGGCGCAGGCCCTCGGCATCGCGTTGCCGCCGCCGGCGCCCGCCGTCCCAGGTGATCCACGGACCTCGGCGGACACCCCGTCCTCGTAAGCGGGCGCCTACGCATCCGCAGCCGGGTGGCCGACAGCCGCGCCCGGCCACGGACGACACCCGCATGGCCGGGATTCGCCGATCGTCGCCAGCGGTCTCCCCCGAACGGCACTGCCGATGCGACGCCTTCCAGCTCCGTCGCCGCGCTTCTGCGGCCTGCGCCTTCCACCCATGGATCCCGTGCGAGCCCGCGAAAGGACGCGGGTCCGTACGATCCGGCGGCGATCTCACCGGCTCGCGGCGAGCACGCGGGTTGCCGCGAATGGCTGACGTCCTCGCCGAACAGGATCCCTCCGGGCCCGGCCCGGCGTGGCTGCCGCAGCGCACGGAGATGGCGCACCTGGTGCGGCATCACGACTGGGAGCGCACGCCGCTCGGGCCGATCGGGCGCTGGCCGGTCGAGCTGCGCTGCGCGGTGGTTGCGATGCTCGACTCGCCGTACCCGCAGAACGTGCTCTGGGGACCGTCGCTGGTACAGCTCTACAACGATGCGTTCCGCCCGACGCTCGAGCGCCGCCACCCGCGGGCACTCGGCCAGCCGACCGCGGACTGCTGGCCGGAGTTCTGGGACTTCAACGAGCCGATCTACCGCCGGGTGCTCGGCACCGGCGCCTGCGTCAGCCTCGAGGACCAGCCCTACGTGATCGCGCCGAGCGGCGTCGCCGCGACCCGCTACTTCACGACCGCGTACACGCCGATCCGCCTGGCCGATGGCGGCGTCGGCGGTGTGCTCGTGACCTCGACCGAGACCACCGGGCGCGTGCTCGCCGAGCGGCGGCTGCGCGAGGCCATGGCCGAGGCGCGCCGCGCCGAACGCGAGCTCGGCGAGGCGGACCGGCTGAAGGACGAGTTCCTCGCCACCCTCGCGCACGAGCTGCGCAACCCGCTCGCACCGATCCGCACCGCCGCGCAGCTGCTGGCGCGGCCACGGCTCGGCGCGGCCGAGGTCGAGCGGGCCAGCAGCATGATCACCCGCCAGGTGCGCCACATGGCGCGGCTGCTCGAGGACCTGCTCGACGTCGCGCGGATCACCCGCGGGCAGCTCGAGCTGCGGCGCGAGCGCGTCGCGCTGCAGTCGGTGGTGGCCGCGGCGCTCGAGATGGCGCGCCCGGAGATCGACGCCCGGCAGCATGTGCTCGACCTGCTGCTGCCCGAGGAAGCGCCGCAGCTCGACGCCGACCCGGTGCGCATCGCCCAGGTGCTCACCAACCTGCTGACCAACGCCGCCCAGTACACGCCCCCGGGCGGCAGGATCCGCCTGCAGGCGCGGCTCGAGGGCGCCGAGTGCATGCTGATGGTGTGCGACAACGGCATCGGCCTGCGGCCCGAGGCGCTGGCGCGGATCTTTCGCAGCTTCTCGCACCAGCAGCCGGCGCTCGAGCGCGCCAACGGCGGGCTCGGCGTCGGCCTCGCGCTCGCGCGCGGCCTGGTCGAGCTGCACGGCGGTTCCATCGTGGCGCGCAGCGAAGGCCCGGGGCAGGGCAGCGAGTTCGTCGTGCGGCTGCCGGCCGCGCGGCCCGCGCGACCCGGCCCAGGCTTGCCGCCGGCGGACGCCGGCGGTGCGCCGTCGACGGCGGCGCGCCGCGTGCTGATCGCCGACGACAACGTCGATGCAGCCGAGAGCCTCGCGATCCTGCTGCGCCTCGCCGGCCACGAGGTGCGGGTCGCGCACGACGGGCCCTGCGCGCTGCGGCTCGCCATCGACGAGCGCCCCGACGTCGTGGTGCTCGACATCGGCATGCCCGGCATGAACGGCTACGAGGTCGCGCGCTGCTTGCGGCGCGAGGAATGGGGTCGCGCCCTGCGGCTGATCGCCGTCACCGGCTGGGGGCAGGACGAGGACCGGCGTCGCGCGCTGGCGGCGGGCTTCGACTCGCACCTGACCAAGCCGTTCGAGCCGGAGTCGCTCGAGGCGCTGGTGGGCGCCGGGCCCTGATGCCGCTGCCCGGATCGGCCATGTACTCGCCGGATCAAGGGCGGGGGCAGGGAGGTGCCGCGCACCGGCGCCGGCCGGCACGCTGCTCGAAGCCCGGCAGTATCGCCTCGACGAACGCGTTGCGCGCCAGGTTGCCGATGATCTGCAGCACCGAGGCGTCCGGATCCTGCAGGGGGCCCGACAGGTCGGCGACGGTGCCCACGGTGTCGCGGCGCCCGTTCTCGAGGATGCGGCGCACGCCGTCGGCAACGAACTCGTAGACCTGGCGCAGCACGCCATCGTCCTCGTCCTGGTCGCGGTCGTAGAGCTCGAGGTCGCGGAACAGGGGCTTCACGTAGCCGCGGATGCGGCCGTCCTCGACCAGCACCTGTGAGTAGAGCTCGAACCGACCCTCGGCCGCGTCGAGCCCCGCGTGCGACTCCAGCAGCGGGTTCAGGCGCGTGACCGGCAGGCCGCTGGTACGCACGTCGAGCGCGAAGTCGGCCGGGCCCGGGCCGTTGCGGAACGCGCCGCGGATCGCGGCCCGCCCGGCGCCCATCGGCCGTCCGCTCACCGCGAGCGTGGCACGCCCGTCGGTGCGCCGGTTGTCGAGGTCGTGGACCCGTACGCGCGCATCGCCGAGGAACAGCCGGTAGGGCCGGTCGCGACCCTCGTTGACGAAGCCGAACTCGCCGTCGACCTGCAACTCGTCCATCCTCAGCCAGACCGCCGGGTCGCGCGAGGCCGACCGTGCCGCCTGCGCCGCGCGCCGCAGCGCCTGCCGCGCGGCCGGATCGCCGCCGCCGAGGTAGTCGACCCGGATGCCACGGATCGCCACCTTCTCCAGGTGGGCACGGGTACCACGCGGGCCCAGCTCCACTGCGCCGGCCGCGGCCAGCGTGCCGCCCGCGATCCGTAGCGGGTAACCCCGCAGGATCGGGCCCAGCGTCGCCAGCGGCACCGCGTCGATCGACCCCCGGCCCTTCACTGCCGGCCGCGCATGCCGCAGGAAGTCCGCGGCGCCGTCGAAGCGTGCGCGCCCGACGTCGAACACCACCGCCTCGAGGTGCAGCGGCGAGGGATGGCTGCCACTGCCGGCCTCGACGTGGCGGATGTTGCGGGCCGAGCCGTTGATGGCCACGAGGCGCAGTGGCCTGCGAGCCTCGGGCGCCCGGTAGACCAGGGTTCCGTTGCGCACTTCGAGCGCATTGAGCTCGAGCGGGTAGAGCTCGGGCAGCCGCTGCCAGCCCCGGCGGGCGAGGGGCACCCGGTCGCCCGCTTCCGCGCGCAGCTGCGCCGCATCGACCACCACCGCCGGCCCCTCGACCAGGGCCTGCGCCACGACCCGGCCACGCAGCAGCGAGCGCCACTCCACGTCCACCCGCAGCCGCGGCACCGCGAGCATGGCCGGGTCCGGGTGCGCGTCCTGGCGGACCACGAGGTCGCGCAGTTCGAGCGTCAGCGACCAGGGTCGCAGTGCGACGCCGCCGAGCG
The DNA here is from genome assembly GCA_025458905.1 of Steroidobacteraceae bacterium. Taxonomy (GTDB): domain Bacteria; phylum Pseudomonadota; class Gammaproteobacteria; order Steroidobacterales; family Steroidobacteraceae; genus UBA964. The sequence continues at coordinate 6,688 of JALORN010000054.1, read as the reverse complement.
CGAGGGTGTAGCCCTGCAGGCGGGCGTTGGACTCGCGGACGATCCACGGGCGCAGGCGCGGCGCGAGCACCGTGGCGAGCATCGCGACCAGCAGCAGCAGGAGCGCCGTCGCGAGCAGGACGACTGGCCAGCGAGGCAGGCGCCGCGGCGTGCCGGGCTGCGCGACCATGCGCTCTCCTCCGTTCGTCGACGGGCTTTCGGTCGGGGGTGACTCTCCGCGGTTGCGGCCCCGCGGTTGCGGCGCGCAGTTTCTCGCGCGCCCGGCCCCGGTTCCGCCGGCGTCGCGCGCTCGCTGCTGTAGTCGCCGGCCGGCAGCGCGGCCGGCGCCTCAGCGCCGGGTGAGCAGGAAGTAGGCCTCCGCCAGCGCGTCGACTCCGCGCTGTGCGAAGCGCGGGAAGTCGTCGAGGGCGGCATCGCGCTCGAGCAGTTCCACTGCGTGTGTCGCGCCGAACAGCTCGTGGACCTCGGACTCCAGCACGGCATGCGGCGGCCCCGGCATCCGCGCCTGGTCGTATTCCATCGTCACCAGCAAGGTGCGCGTGCCGGGCGGCGAGAGCTCGGCGAGCTTGCGCGCATAGCGACGGCGCATGGCGGGCGGCAGCGCCACCAGCGAGGCCCGGTCGAAGACCCCCTGGATCGGCCCGAGCGACGCCGGGTCGAGGTCGAACAGGTCGCCGCAGCGCAGCTCGACACGCTCGAGCGGTCCGTGCTCCGTGGCGAACGCGCGCACCGCCTCCGCGGCGAGCTCGATGCCGACCACCGCGTGACCCTGGGCCCCGAGCCAGATCATGTCGAGGCTCTTGCCGGCGAGCGGCACGAACACCCGCGCCCCGCGCGGCAACCCGAGGCGCGACCAGTGGCGCGCGAGTCCCTTGTGCGGCGCGGCCTGGTGGAAGCCGATCTCGTTGCGCTGCCAGCGTTCCAGCCAGAAAGCGGGGTCCACGCGTCTCACCTCCCGCGCGGCGGGGCGTCGCGACCGCGGGCGACACGACCGCCGTCGCCGCGGCTGCCGGCGTCACGTCCGCCTTCGCCGTCTCCGCTGTCCGCCGCGGCCGCCGGCCCGGAACCGAGCAGCGCCGGATCTTCGATCGGCTCGCCCGGTATCGCCCGGTCACCGCTCAGCCAGGCACCGAGGTCGATCAGCCGGCAACGTTCGCTGCAGAACGGACGCTCCGGGAAATCGGCGTTCCACAGCACCGGGCGCTCGCAGGTCGGGCACCTCACGTGCAGCAGGTGATCTCGAAGGTGACGTCGCCCTCGGCCTGGCGCGGCCGGTCCGAGGGTCCGTTCCAGCGCACGAAGCGGATGCTCGAGCGATAGTGGCTGCCGCTGATCTCCGGATAGATGCTGGAGCCCGCCGGCAGCGCGATGCGCATCAGCTGCACCGGTGCGTCGCGTTCGAAGGTGATGTGATAGACCCCGCCGTGCGCGACCTCGGTGCGCGGCCGGCCGCTCTGGCGCGTGAGCCACAGCAGTTCGGATACCGCGTCGCACAGCGGCCGCAGCATCGCGAGCCACTGCGCGAAGGTCTCGTTGCGGCGCTGCGCCGGCTGGCTCAGCCAGAAATAGTAGTCCGGCAGGTCGAACTCGCAGGTGCCCCCCGGGATCGCGCTGCGGTGGCGGATCGCCGCCAGGAACTCCGAGTCCTTCAGCGGCTGCAGGAAGGCCGAGCCGCAGGCGAGCAGGTCGGCGCGCAGCCGCAGCAGGTTGGAGATCACGGTGCGGAGGCGATTCTGGTCGACCCCGGGCCGCGACTGGAACTCGTTCAGCAGCGACACCTGGCGCTCCAGTTCCTTCAGCACGTCGGCGCGGATGTCGGCGCGCGTCGTGATCGCGAGGATGTCGAGCAGGCTCGACACCGCCGCGCGGCTGCCCCAGTGGCTCGGCGACTGGTGGTGGAACGAGGCCTGGTTGTAGAGGAAGTCGACCCGCAGGAACGAGCGCATCCGCTCGTTGAGCGGCTGCTCGAAGATGATGGGAGCCGCGGCGGCCGCCGGGGCGGGCGCCGAGGCCCCACCGTCGGCGGGTTCGGAACTCATCGGGCTATTGTGCGACATCTGGCGGGCCTTGGCGCGCCGCCGCGAGGTAGCGACGGTGCAGGGCCTCGACCTGGTCCCGCAGGCCCGCGAGGTCGCCGTCGTTGGCGATCACGTCGTCGGCCGCCGCCAGGCGGGCCTCGCGGCCGGCCTGGGCCGCGAGCACGGCGTACGCCTGGGCCTCGGTGCAGCGGTCGCGGGCCATGACCCGGCGCACCTGAACGTCCGGCGGGCAGTCGACCACCAGCACCCGGTCCACGCGGCTGCGGGCCGCGCCGCCCTCGACCAGCAGCGGGATCGCGAGGACCTGGTAGGGGCCACCGGCCTGCGCCGAGCGCCGCTCCATCTCGGCCCGGATCGCCGGGTGGGTGATCGCCTCGAGGTCGGCTCGCGCCCCGGGATCGGCGAACACGATGCCGCGCAGCCGGCGCCGGTCGAGCGCGCCGTCGGCCTGCAGCACGCCCTCGCCGAAGCGCGCGACGATCGCCGCGAGCCCCGGCGTGCCCGGCGCGACCACGTCGCGCGCGATCTCGTCGCTGTCGATGACCGGCACGCCGAGCGCGGCGAACAGCCGCGACACCGTGGTCTTGCCGCTCGCGATGCCGCCGGTGAGCCCCACGCGGAACATCTCAGGAGGCCGTGCGGAACAGCCCCAGGTAGCGATCGACGATCTCGTCACCCCACATCAGCATCAGCCAGCCGGCGGCCGCGAGGTACGGCCCGAAGGCGATCGGCACGCTGCGGTCGCGGCCGAGCCGCAGCATCAGCGCGCCGCCGACCACCGCGCCGACCAGCGCCGAGCAGAGCACGATCGGCAGGATCATCTTCCAGCCGAGCCATGCGCCGAGCGCCGCGAGCAGCTTGAAGTCGCCGTAGCCCATGCCTTCCTTGCCCGTGGTGAGCTTGAAGAGCCAGTACACGCTCCACAGCGAGAGATAGCCCGCCGACGCACCGATCAGCGCGGTGCGCGGCTCCACCGGCACCGCCGCGCCGCCGGCGTCCGCCGCCCAGAGACTCAGCACCAGCCCGATCCACAGCAGCGGCAGCGTCAGCGAGTCCGGCAGCAGCTGCGTGTCGAGGTCGATGAAGGTCAGGGCGACGAGGTACCACGTCAGCACCAGCGCCGCGAGCATCGGCCACCCGAAGCCGAACTTCCAGGCGACGGCGGCCGACATCAGGCCCGTGAGCAGCTCGACCAGCGGGTAGCGCGCGCTGATGCCCGTGCCGCAGTTCGCGCACTTGCCGCGCAGCGCGAGCCACGAGACCACCGGGATGTTCTGCAGCGCGGTGATCGGCGCCCGGCAGGCCGGGCAGGCCGAGCGCGGCACCACCAGGTTGTAGGGCTCGGCCCCGGCCGCAGGCGCCTGCACCTGCCCCTGCGCCTGGGGCTGCGCTTCCAGCGCCAGCCGCTCGCACTCCGCCCGCCACTCGCGGTCGAGCATGATCGGCACGCGGTGGATGACGACGTTCAGGAAGCTGCCGACCAGCAGGCCGAGCAGCAGCACGGCGCCGACCAGCAGGGCCGGCGAGCCGGCGAACGCCGCGACGAGCAGGTCCACGCGTTCGCGGCCCGCGGCGCGGGCTCAGACCACCGCGCCGAGCTTGAAGATCGGCAGGTACATCGCGATCACCAGTCCGCCGACCAGCACGCCGAGGATCGCCATGATCAGCGGCTCGAGCAGGCTCGACATGCTGTCGACCGCGTTGTCGACGTCCGCCTCGTAGAAGGTCGCGACCTTGCCCGACATCTCGTCGAGCGCGCCCGACTCCTCGCCGACCGCGACCATCTGGATCACCATGTTCGGGAACAGGCCGGTGTTCGCCATCGCCTGCTGCAGGCGCTGGCCGGTCGCGACCTCGTCGCGCATCTTCATCACCGCGTTCTCGTAGACGATGTTGCCGGTCGCGCCGGCCACCGACTCGAGCGCCTCGACCAGCGGCACGCCGGCGGCGAACATCGTCGAGAGCGTGCGCGCGAAGCGCGCGATCGCCGCCTTCTCGAGGATCGGCCCGATGATCGGCAGCTTCAGCACCAGCCGGTCGAGCGTCTCGCGCATCTTCTTGGAGCGCTTCTTGAAGTAGAAGAACGCGTAGAAGCCGCCGGCCACCGCCGCGCCGACGAACATGCCGTTGTCCTGCAGCCAGCGCGACAGGTCGATCACGAACTGCGTGAATGCCGGCAGGTCGGCGCCGAAGCCCTTGAACAGCGACTCGAACTGCGGGATCACGAAGATCAGCAGGATCACGGTGACGACGATCGCGACCACCAGCACCGCGGCCGGGTAGAACAGGGCCTTCTTGACCTTCTTCTTCAGCGCCTCGGTCTTCTCCTTGTAGGTCGCGATCTTGTCGAGCAGCGACTCGAGTGCGCCGGCCTGCTCGCCGGCCTCGACCAGGTTGACGTACAGGTCGTCGAAGTAGAGCGGGTGCTTGGCGAGCGCCTCGTGCAGTGCGCTGCCGCCCTCGACGTCGGCCTTGATGTCGAGCACCAGCTTCTGCACCGCCGGCTTGTCGTGGCCGTTGCCGACGATCTCGAACGACTGCACCAGCGGGATGCCCGCGGCCATCATGGTCGCGAGCTGGCGGCTGAAGAGAGCGATGTCCTCGGGCTTGACCTTGCCGCCACCGCTCTTGAACAGCGTGATCTGCTTCGCGACCTTGTTCGGCACGATGCCGCGGCGGCGCAGCTCGTTGCGCAGCGCCTGCTCGTCGACCGCGAGGTCCTTGCCCTTGACGCGGTTGCCCTTGCGGTCGACGCCTTCCCAGGTGAAGGCCTGGTCCTTCGCTACGGGCTTGGTCGCGGTCGCGGTTGCGTTGGCCATGTGAGCTCGCTCAGTCGATCGTGACGCTGTTGACTTCTTCGATGCTGGTCAGCCCGGCCCGCACCTTCTCGAGGCCCGCACGGCGCAGGTCCCAGATGCCGGTCTTGCGCGCCTCGTCGGCGATCTCGATGGCGTTGCCGCCGGCCATGATGATGCGGCCGATCGACTCGGTGACCGGCATGACCTGGTAGATGCCGAGGCGGCCCTTGTAGCCGTCGGTGCAGTTCGGGCAGCCCTTGGGCGCGTAGACCTTGATGCCGGCCTGCACGTCCTCGGGCTGGAAGCCTTCCTTCAACAACGCCTCCGCCGGGATGTCGACCAGCTGCTTGCAGGAGCCGCAGAGGCGGCGCGCGAGGCGCTGGGCGATGATCAGGCTCACCGAGGTGGCGATCGCGTAGGGTTTGACGCCCATGTCAACGAGGCGCGTCAGGGTCTGGGGCGCGTCGTTGGTGTGCAGCGTCGAGAGCACGAGGTGACCGGTCTGCGCGGCCTTGATCGCGATCTCCGCGGTCTCGAGGTCGCGGATCTCGCCGACCATGACGACGTCCGGGTCCTGGCGAAGGAAGGCGCGCAGCGCGGCGGCGAAGGTCAGGCCCACCTTCGGGTTGACGTTGACCTGGTTGACGCCGGGCAGGTTGATCTCGGCCGGGTCCTCCGCGGTCGAGATGTTGGTGTCTTCCTTGTTGAGGATGTTCAGGCCCGTGTAGAGCGACACCGTCTTGCCCGAGCCGGTGGGCCCGGTCACGAGGATCATGCCCTGCGGCTTGGCCAGGTACTTGAGGTAGAGCTCCTTCTGGAACGGCTCGTAGCCGAGCGCGTCGATGCCGAGCATCGCCGAGGAGGGGTCGAGCACGCGCATCACGGTCTTCTCGCCGAAGAGCGTGGGGCAGGTGCTGACGCGGAAGTCGATGGCCCGCGTCTTCGAGATCTTCATCTTGATGCGGCCGTCCTGGGGGACGCGCCGCTCGGCGATGTCGAGGCGGGCCATGACCTTCAGGCGCGCCGAGATCTTGCCGGCGAGCGCGACCGGCGGCGAGGCGATCTCCTTGAGCACGCCGTCGACGCGGTAGCGGACGCGGTAGACCTTCTCGTAGGGCTCGAAGTGGATGTCCGAGGCGCCGCGGCGGATGGCATCCAGCATGATCTTGTTGACGAACTTGACGATCGGCGCGTCGTCGATGTCGCTGGTGTCGTCCTCGAGCTCGGCGTCGCCGCCGGTGACCTCGAGGCTCTCCAGGTCGACGCCTTCCTCTTCGCCGAGGTTCGGCATCGAGGTGTCGGCCTGCTCGACGGCCTTGTCGATCGCCTTCTGGAGCTTGTCGTCCTCGACGACGATCGCCTCGACGCCGAGGCCGGTGGCGAACTTGATCTCGTCGATCGCGCCGATCGAGGTCGGGTCGGAGACGCCCAGGAAGAGGCGCTTGCCGCGCCGGAACAGCGGCAGCACGCGGTGCTTGGAGATCAGCTTGTCGGTCGCGAGCTTGACCACGTCGAGGTCGACCGCGACCGAGTCGAGGTCGAGCAGCGGCACGCCGAACTCGCTGGAGGCGGCGATCGCGATCTCGCGCGCGCTGACCACGCCCTTGGCGACCAGCTGCGAGACCACCGTGGTGCGCTTGTCCCTGGCCTCGGCGATGGCCGCGACCATCGCCGATTCCTCGACGAGCCCATCCTGCACGAGGCGCTGGGGCAGACCCCCGAGGCCTGCGCGGGAAGGTCCGCCGACTGCCAAAGAAGCGTTATCGTTCATGAACTTGCAAGACAGTTCGAGTGACCGAGATCACATAGTCTACTCGACCGGACCCCCCCGGCAATTGTCAGAAGGCAAGC
>JALORN010000098.1 GCA_025458905.1 Steroidobacteraceae bacterium | reverse complement strand
GTGGAAGCGCTCCGGACGGCGGAACGCGTCCGCGGCCTCCAGCAGCTCGAGCACGGTCGATGGGCGCAGCTCGGGCGCGCGGTGCACGTGAGTGTGGAACCGCATGACGAGGCGCGCGAGTTCGCGCGGCTCGTTCGGTACCCGCAGCCGCGCGCACAGCGCCTCCAACGGCTCGAGCCCCGCGCCCTCGTGCCCATGGTGCGCCGGCCAGTGCCGCGGCGGCGTGCGGCCCTTGCCGAGGTCGTGCACCAGCACCGCGAAGCGCACCGGCACGCCGGCACCGCGCTCCGCCGCGCAGCGCAGCGCCATCAGCACGTGGACGCCGGTGTCGACCTCGGGGTGGTGCTTCTCGGGCTGCGGCACGCCGAACAGGGCATCGACCTCCGGCAGCACGACGCGCAGTGCGCCGCAGGCGCGCAGCACCTCGACGAACACCTCGGGCCGCGGCTCGCCGAGCGCCTTCTCCATCTCCTTCCAGACGCGCTCCGGTACCAGCGCGTCGGCCTCGCCCGAGGCGACCATGCCGCGCATCAGGTCCAGGGTCTCGGGCGCGACCACGAAGCCGAGTGGCGCGAAGCGCGCGGCGAAGCGGGCGACGCGCAGGATGCGCACCGGGTCCTCGGCGAACGCCGGCGACACGTGGCGCAGCACGCGCGCCTCGAGGTCGCGGCGCCCGCCGTGCGGATCCACCAGCGTGCCGTCCGCCGCCTGCGCGATCGCATTGATCGTCAGGTCGCGGCGGCGCAGGTCGTCCTCGAGCGACACCTGCGGCGAGAAATCCGTGACGAAGCCGCGGTAGCCCGGGCCGGTCTTGCGCTCGAGGCGCGCGAGCGCGTGCTCCTCGCGGGTCTCGGGATGCAGGAACACGGGGAAGTCGCGGCCCACGGGCAGGAAGCCACGCGCCTCGAGCTGCGCGGGCGTCGCGCCGACGACGACCCAGTCGCGCTCGGCGACGGGACGCCCGAGCAGCGCGTCCCGGACCGCGCCTCCGACGAGATAGACTTCCACGAGTGCATGTTACCCGAGCACTGGTGCTGTGCCTCCTCGCGCTGCCGGGACTCGCCGGCTGCGGCGGTACCTACCTGCTGCAGGCGGCGCGCGGCCAGTGGCAGGTGATGTCGGAGCGGCGCCCGATCGAGCGGGTGCTCGCCGATCCCGCCACGCCCGGAGCGCTGCGGCGCCAGCTCGCCGAGATCCAGCAGGCACGCGTGTTCGCCTCGCGCGAGCTCGGCCTGCCCGACAACCGCAGCTACACCACCTACGCCGATGTCGGCCGGCCGTTCGTCGTCTGGAACGTGGTCGCGACGCCGGAGTTCTCGGTCGAGCCCCTGCAGTGGTGCTTCCCGGTGGTCGGCTGCCTGGCCTACCGCGGCTACTTCCGCGAGGCCGCGGCACGCGAATACGGCGAGCGGCTGCGTGCGGCCGGCCACGACGTCGCGCTCGGCGGCGTCACGGCGTACTCGACGCTCGGACGCTTCGCCGACCCGGTCCTCTCCTCGATGCTGCGCTACGGCGACCTCGACGTGATCGGCACGCTGTTCCACGAGCTCGCGCACCAGCAGGTCTACCTGCCCGGGGACTCCTCGTTCAACGAGGCGTTCGCGGTGACCGTGGAGCAGGAGGGCCTCGCGCGCTGGCTGCGCGCGCGTGGCCGCGAGGCCGAGTTCGAGGAATACCGTGCGCGGCGCGAGGTGCAGGTGGAGTTCGTCGCGGTGCTGCGGCGCTCCCGCGAACGGCTCGCCGCCGAGTACGCGCGGCCGGGCCTCGACGCCACGACGCGGCGGGCGGCCAAGGCCAGGACGCTCGCGGCGCTCGCCGACGAGTTGCGTGCCCTGCAGCAGCGGCTCGGCCCGCGGCGCGGCGCCGGCATCGGCGCCTGGCTGGAGCGCGGGCTCAACAACGCGCACCTCGCCTCGGTCGCCACCTACTGGGACTGCGTCGCCGGCTTCGAGCAGGTTCTGGCCGCGCAGGGCGGGCGGCTGCCGGACTTCTATGCCGAGGTCCGGCGCCTCGCGGCCCGGCCCGCGGCGGCACGCCGCGCAACCCTGTGCGAGGGTCCGCCTGAACGTGCACCCGAACTCGGGCCCTCACCCGGACCCGCCACTGCACTGGCGCCGGCGACGCCGTCGCCGGTTGCAGCGGAGGGGCGCCGGTGAGGCACGATCGTGGCCCGCGGGGTGTGTCGCGGCGCGCGCCGCTCAGGTGCGCCGCGCGGCGCGGCGGAAGCGGCTGTGCCGCGCCGCCGAACTGTCGCCGCCGAGGTAGCCCGGCACGATCGCGCCGAGCGAGGCCGGCTGGATGCCGAGGCGTGCGCAGCCGTCCTCCCGGCAGACGTTGTCGACCGACAGCGAACGGTAGTTGTCGGTGGAGAACGGCCGGCCGGGGACGAAGTCCATCACGAAGGCCTGGATCCGGGAGATCGCGTCAGGCAGCGGGATGACCCGGGCGCGCACGCCGATCACCTCGCCGGTGTACTCGACCAGCCGGCGCAACGTGACGACGTCGGGGCCGCCGAGGTCGTAGGACTGGCGGCTCGTGGCGCCGCTGTCGAGCGCGACCTCGAACGCCCGCACCACGTCGCCGACCCAGACCGGTTGGAAGCGCGCGCCGGCGCGCGCCAGCGGCAGCACGCCCCCGGAGAGCCGCAGCAGTCCTGCGAAGCGGTTCAGCAGCGAGTCACCGCTGCCGAAGATCACCGACGGCCGCAGCAGCGTCCAGTCGAGGTCCGCCGGCGCCTCGCGCACGTGGCGCTCGGCACGTCCCTTGGAGCGCTGGTAGTGGCTCGGCCCGTTCTCGTCGGCGCCGAGCGCGCTCATCTGCAGCAGCTTGCCGACGCCGCGGTCGGCCGCCGCGGCGACCAGCTTGCGCGTCAGTTCGGCGTGCGCGTGCTGGAAGCCCGCGCCCGAGAAGCCCGTCTCGTTCAGGATCCCGACGAGGTTGATCGCGACGTCGGTGCCCGCCAGCTCGCGGCTGAGCACCGCGGGGTCGTGGACGTTGGCGCGCACCAGCTCGACGCCGGGCAACACCGCGAGGTGACGGCCGTTCGCCGGGTCGCGCGTCAGCACGCGGACGCGCTCGCCGCGCGCCGCGAGCCGGGTCGTGAGCGCGGTGCCCACGAACCCCGTGCCGCCGAGGAGGGTGATCGTCGCCACGAATCCGCCTCAGCGCAGCGGCAGCACGATCGTCGTCGGCCCGCGCCGCAGCTGCAGCACGAACGGCCCGCTGCCGCCGGCCGGCGCCGCCGCGCGCAGCTGCGCGACGGTCTTGACGGCGGTCCGGTTCGCGACCGCGATCACGTCGCCGGCACGCAGCCCCGCTGCGGCCGCCGCGCTGCCGGGCTCGACCGCGCGCACGACCACGCCCTCCGGCCCGTCCGCGAAGCTCGCGCCGGCGAGCGCGCGATGGACCGGCGCGCCCTCGGCGGGCGTCGCGCCACCGGCAGCGCCGCCGGCCGTCCCGGCGGTGGCAGCGTCGGCGGGCTCGGCGATCATCGCGGTGAACTTTCGTGCCTGGCCGTCGCGCAGCAGGCCGACCTCGAGCTTGTCGCCGACCCGCATCAGGCCGATCGCGTTGCGCAGCTCGGTGTTGGACTTGACCGACTGGCCGTTGACGCTGGTGATCACGTCGCCGGCGCGGATGCCGGCCTTGTCGGCAGCGGAATCCTTGACCACCTGCGTGACCAGCGCGCCGCCGGCCGAGGGCAGGCCGAGTGCCTGCGCGATGTCCGGCGTGACCGGCGCGATGTTGACGCCGAGCAGCCCGCGGCGCACCGAGCCGAACTTGATGAGCTGGTCCATCACGCTGCGCGCCATGTTGACCGGGACGGCGAAGCCGATACCGATGTTCCCGCCGCTGCGGGAGAGGATCGCGCTGTTGATGGCGATCAGCTCGCCTTGCAGGTTGACCAACGCGCCACCCGAGTTGCCGGGGTTGATGGCGGCGTCGGTCTGGATCAGGTTCTCGTAGCCGTCGGGATTGATGCCGGAGCGGCCGAGGCCGCTGACGATGCCCTGGGTGACGGTGTGCTGCAGCCCGAAAGGATTGCCGATCGCGACCACGTAGTCGCCGACTTCCACCCGGTCGGAGTTGCCGAGCGCGATCTGCGTCAGCGAGTCGCCCTTGACCTTGACCACCGCGATGTCGGTGCGCTCGTCGCTGCCGACGACCTCGGCCGCCAGGTCCCGGCCGTCCTGCAGCGTTACCGTGATCTCGCTGGCGTTCTCCACCACGTGCGCGTTGGTGACGATGTAGCCCGCCTTGGCATCGACGATGACGCCGGAGCCGGCGCTCTGGAACGGCCGCTCGCGCGGGCCCTGCTGGTCCGGCGGCACGTCGAAGAAGCGGCGGAAGAACGGGTCGTCGAGCAGCGGGTTGCGCTGGCCGCCGCGCTCCTTGATGGTGCCGCGGATGCCGATGTTCACCACCGCCGGCGAGACCCGCTTGATCATCGGCGCGAGCGACGGTACGCGGGGTTCGGCGACGGTCGTCGCGCCCTGGGCGTCGGCCGGCAGCGGCGCCACGGCGGCGAGGCAGGCGAGGGTCGCGGCGAGCAGGGCGGGTCGCGTCATCGGCAGTTGTCCTGGGGATCGGTGGAGGAGCGCAGGCCGCGCGGCCCGGGTGCGGGCGCGCAGCCGATCGATTCTAGAAAGAAAGCGCGCCCTGCGCAGCACGATTCGGCGGGCGCGATGCGGCCGCGACGGCTGGGCCGTGCGGCCGCATCGCGCTGCGGCTCAGGTCCGCGGACCAGGTCCTGGCATCAGGCCGCCTCCACCGCGATGCGCCGCGGCTCCGGCTTGACGCGCTTCGGGATCGTGAGCTCGAGCACCCCGTGCGTGCTGCGTGCGCCGATCGCATCGGCATCCACGTCCTTCGGCAGCGTGAAGCGACGCACGAACGTGCCCGCGACGCGCTCGATCCGGCCATTGCCGGATGCGCCCTCGCGCCGCTCCATTCGCCGCTCGGCGCGGATCGACAGCACGCCCTGCTCGGCGGTGACCTGGATGTCCGCCGGCTGCACGCCCGGCAGGTCGGCGCGCAGCACGTAGCGATCCGCCTCTTCGTGCACGTCGACCGTCGGGATCAGCGCCACGGACGGCTGCTCGCCGGCGGTGGCGACGGCAGGCGCGGCGAGCGGGTCGCGCAGCAGCGCGTCCAGTTCGCGATGCAGGCGGTTCATCAGGGTCCAGGGTTCGTAGCGAACGAGGGTCATGGCAGGTCTCCTGTCCGAGAGGGTGGTGCGCCTCAGCGCCTTGGCCGGGATCTGCGGATCGCACCCCACGCTTTCAAGGCCCCGTCAAGAGGTGGGTTGTGGGCAGACCTGTGGGTAAGTTGTGCTCCGCGGGTGAACACAAGATATGGGGTCGTGCCGACCCAGAGCGGGTGTGCCGGGTTGACATTTCCGCAGGGCGTCTTTCTCGGCCTGAAATCCTGCAGCACCCTGAAAAAGAAGGGTTTTTCTGACGACATTAAGTCGTGCCGGGCGTCTTGACGGTCCCCGGGTGCCTATTTAGGCTCTGCCCTTCGACACTACATCTTGTGTCGTCCGCGTGGCCTCCGTTGGGGGCGGAGGGAGCGCGGCGACGGTCGGGTTGAGGGGTCGAGGGTCAGGGGAACGCGGCTGTCTGACAGCAGCCGCTTCATCGTGGTGAAGGTCTGGCGCCCTCCGTCGCGGGCGTCGATGCCGGCGTTTCCCTTCGTGTCTGGCTTGCTTGCAACAGAGTCGCATTGCCGCTCCGGTCTTCGAGGGCTGCGATTCTCGTGGAAGAACTGAAGGGGAGCCCCGGATCGCATGAACAGCGTCGTGAAGCTCGTGGCGAAAGACGTCGACACCATCCCGTTCCAGGAAGCGTCGCTCGACATCTGGGACAAGAAGTACCGGCTGGTCTCCAAGAGCGGCCAGCCGGTCGACCAGTCGATGGACGACACCTACAAGCGCGTCGCCCGCGCGCTGGCCGACGTCGAGGCGGAGCCGGTGCGCGAGCACTGGTACGAGCGCTTCCTCTGGGCGCAGCGCCACGGCGCGATCCCTGCGGGCCGCATCACCTCCAATGCCGGCGCGCAGGAGCACAAGCCCGCCACCAGCACGATCAACTGCACGGTCTCGGGCACGATCCGCGACTCGATGGACGACATCCTCGGCAAGGTGCACGAGGCGGGCCT
>JALORN010000016.1 GCA_025458905.1 Steroidobacteraceae bacterium | reverse complement strand
CGCCCTGGGACGGCCGCCGGGGCCGGCCTGGGTGCTGCCCCTGATGCTGCTCGCCGGGGCGGTGTCGTTCCTGCACGAGGTGCTGTGGACGCGGATGCTCTCGCAGATCGTCGGCAGCAGCATCTACGCCTTCGGCGTGATGCTCGGCAGCTTCCTCAGCGGCATCGCGCTCGGCGGCGCCGCCGGGGCGCTGCTCGCGCGTAGCCGCTCCGCTTCGGTCACGGCGCTCGCCGTGGCGCTGCTCGCCGCCGGGGCCTGGGCCGCCGCGGCCTTCCTGCTGCTCGACGGCCTGGTACCCGAGAAGGCGGGGCTGTACGCGAACCTGTTCTTCGGCTTCGCCCTGCTGTTCCCGCTGACCTTCGCGATCGGCACGACCTATCCACTCGCGGTGCGAATCCTCGCGGATCGCGCCGAGGATGCCGCGCCCGCGAGCGCGCGCGTCTATGCCTGGAACACCGTGGGCGGCATCCTCGGCGCCCTGGCGGCGGGGTTCGTGATCATCCCGGCGCTGCGCTACGAGGGGTCGATCCGCCTCGCCGCCGTCGCGAGCCTGCTGCTCGCGCTGCTCGCCCTGCTGCTGCTCGAGCGGCGGCCCGCCTGGGCGAGTGGCGGGGTCGCGGCGGCAACGCTCGGTGCCCTGCTCGCGTTCCAGCCCGCCGCGCCCGAGCGCCTGCTGCTCAGCTCGCCGCTGAACCTCGGCGGCGGCGGCCGCATCGTGCACTACGAAGTCGGGCGCAGCGCCAGCGTGGTCGTGCTGCGCCAGGACGGCGGCCTCGCCCTGCGCACCAACGGGCTGCCCGAAGCGTTGATGGACTCCCCGGGCATGCCGCCGCGCTTCAGCGGCGAATTCTGGATGTCGTCGCTGGCGGTGATCGCGAACCCGGCGGCGCGCGACATGCTCGTGGTCGGCTTCGGTGGCGGGGTGGTCGTCGAGGGCGTGCCGCCGACGGTGCGGCGCATCGACGTGATCGAGCTCGAGCCGAAGGTCGTCGAGGCGAACCGCAGCACCATGGCGCTGCGCAAGTTCGACCCGCTGGGGGACCCGCGCGTCAACGTCATCACCAACGACGCCCGCGGCGCGCTGTCGCTGACCGACCGGCGCTACGACGCGATCGTCTCGCAGCCCTCGCACCCCTGGACGGCCGGGGCCTCGCATCTCTACACGCGCGAGTTCATGCGGCTCGCCCGCGACCACCTCGCCGACGGCGGTGTCTTCGTGCAGTGGATGAACGTCGCGTTCCTCGACGAGGACCTGCTGCGCTCCCTCACCGCGACGCTGATCGACGTGTTCGGCGCCGCGAGGATCTACCGGCCGGACCCCAACACGCTGGTGTTCCTCGCCGCCCGCCGCCCGCTCGACGTCGAGCTGCAGGTCGCGCGAGCCGGAGGCGCGCCGATCTCGATCACGCCCGGCCACTATGCGCGCTTCGGCATCAACACCGTCGAGGACCTGGTCGCAGCGCTCGCGGTCGACGAGGCGGGCGCGGCGCGGCTCGCCGCCGGCGCGCCGTTGATCACCGACGACACCAACCGGATGGCCGTCTCGAGCGTCTTCGAACTCGGCCGGGGCCTCACGGCCGATGCTGCCGGACGCGCGCTCGCGGCCTACGACCCGCTGCAGGCGGGCGCGCCGTGGCTCTACCGCGAGCTCGCCCCGGCGCTCGACCTCGCCTACGTCGCCCGTCGACAGATGTTCTTCCGCGGCCTCGACCCGAGCGTCGTCGATCGCGTGCGGCGGCTGGGCGCGAACCTCGGCGAGGGCGAGCAGGGCCTGTACGTGCGCATGCTGCTGCTGAACGCCGCCGGCAGCTTCGAGGCCTCGAGGCGCCTGGCCCGCGAGGCGGTGGCGGCCTACCCGCAGAGTGCCCTGCTGCGCTATGCCGCGCTGCAGCCGCTGATCGGCCAGCTCGCCCGCGGCCAGGACGACCCGGAGCTCGCCGCTCTCGCCGCCGGGCTGCCGCCGAGCGCGCGCGCCGCGGTCGAGGGTCCGCGGCTCGTCGTGCAGGGCCGCTTCGCCGACCTGTCGCAGCTCGACCCGGTGCTGGCCGAGGCCCGCTTCACCGACCTCTGGTATCCGGACGCATTGCAGCTGCGTGCGGAGTGGCGCTCGCGGGTGACCAACCCCGGCATCTCGCGCGCGCTGGCCGACCAGGCGATCTCCCTGCTCGACGGCATCGTGGTCGTGCAGCCGAGCCTGCCCGCCTACGCGATCCGGGCCCGCGCCGCGCTCAGCGCCGGCCGCGGCGACGTGCTGGTGGAGTCGGTGGCGAACGTGACGCAGTGGACGCTGGCGCTCGCCGGGCCCGGCGCGAGCGGCGAGACGAAGGCCCGTTCGCGCGCCTCCCTGGAAGAGCTGCTGAAGCTGCTCGAGGGCCGCGAGAAGGATCCGGGCGTCGATGCCGACCGGCTCGGCGAGGTGCGCAGCCGGATCGGCGACGCCATCCGGAGCCTCGGGTGAGGCGCGCGCGGCCACCCGGCCTGCGTGCGCTGCGCCAGGTCGCGCTCGCGTTGCTGTCCGCGGCCCTGGTCGTCGCCTGTGGCGGCCGCGGGATCGACGAGTCGCCCGGCCCGGTGCCACCCCCGGGGGGTGTGGCCGACTGCGGCCAGGCTCGGCTCAAGGCCGCGGTGCTGGACACGGCGCGACAGTGGTACCTGTTCCCGGAGCTGCTGCCGCCGAGCATCGATCCGGCCTCGTTCGCGACCGTCGGACAATTCCTCGATGCGCTGACCGCCCAGGCGAGGGCCGAGGGCAAGGACCGGTTCTTCAGCGGTACGACCAGCATCGCCACCGAGAACCAGCTGCTGCAGGGCCAGACCGCGGGCTTCGGCTTCACGCTGCTCGAGCGGGCCGCGCCGGCGGGTGTCGCCGTGGCGCAGGTGTTCGCAGGTTCCGCGGCCGCTGAGGCGGGCTTCGCGCGCGGCGACCAGCTGCTCGCGATCGGCCCCTCGGTGGCCACGTTGCAGCCGATCGCGGAGGTGCTGGCGAGCGCCGGCGGGCTCGATCAGGCCATCGGGCCGTCGACCGCCGGCATCGCGCGGGCGCTGCGCTGGCGCTCGCTCGCGGGTGTCGAGCGCACCGCGACGCTGACCAAGCGCAGCTTCGACATCGATGCGGTGCCGGAGGCGAACCTGCGCGTGCTGGCGCTCGCCGACGGCACCCGCGTCGGGCACCTGACGCTCCGCTCGTTCGTGTCGGACACGGTCGGCGCCGGCCAGACCGTCAACCTCGCGGCACTGCGCAACGCGTTCGCGCGCTTCCGCAGCGAAGGCGTGCGCAACCTGATCGTCGACCTGCGCTACAACGGCGGTGGCCTGGTGTCGATCGCCGAGCTGCTGCTGAACCTGCTGGCCGGCGACCAGGCCGGCCAGGTCTCGTTCGAGACGCGCTACAACGCGCAGCAGGCCTCGCGCCTCGAGGTCACGCGCCTCGCGGCGCAGCCGCAGACCGTCCCGACGCTGCGCGTCGCGTTCGTCGTCAGCGATCGCTCCGCCTCGGCCAGTGAGCAGGTGGTGAACTCCATGGTGCCGTACGCGCGCACCGCGATCATCGGGACGCGTACCTTCGGCAAGCCCGTCGGCCAGCTGGCGTTCGACATCGCGGCCTGCGACTTCCGGCTGCGGCTGGTTGCGTTCCGCACCGTCAATCGCAACGGCGACGGCGACTACTACTCAGGCCTGCCTTACCCGGGCTTCACGCGCCCCGGGGGCGTCGCCTGCGCGGCCGCCGACGACCTGACGCGCCAGCCGGGCGACCCGCAGGAGCGCATGACCGCCGAGGCGCTCGCCTGGCTCGGCTCGCCGACCGGCCAGTGCAGCAGCGGCGCGATCGCCGGCGGCGCCACGGAGGGCCTGCTGCCGGGGACGGCGGCGCTGCAGGCCGTGCTGCTGCCGGCGGCGGGCCGTGAGCCGCTGCAGTACTACCTTCCCGGCACGTTCTGATCGCCTCCGCTCAGGGTGGCGGGCGACGCCAGGCGATGCGGTGCAGTCGCGAGCGCCCGCTGGTGGCTTCGTGCTCCTCGGCCAGCAGCTCGAGGGTACGGCCGTCGAGCCGCGCGAGCCGCCGCTGCGGCACGCCGACCAGCCCGGGGTTCATCGACAGCAGCACCTCGTGCACGATCGCCCCGTCCTCGATGCGCCAGCGGCCGCCATAGCTCAGGTACTCGTCGAAGGCGCGCGCCTTGGAGGTCTCGCTGGCGCGCGCCGCCGTCGGCGCCGACAGCCCCGCGCGCACGCGCCGGCACATCGTGGCCGTCATCCAGCCATCCGGCGCATAGACGAGCAGGCCGAGCGCATCCTCGCCGAAGGGCAGGGCCGGGGCGCGACCGTCCGGGTAGTCGACGGTCCAGCGCACGAGTTGCCAGCTGCCGACGATGGCAGCGTCCGTCAGCGGTTCCATCGGGCGATTGTGGCAGCGGCCGCGCGTGCCGCCCAGCGCTGGTCTACCATCGCCGGATGATCGACGACCCGACGCGCAGCTTCCGGCTCGACGGCCGCGTCGCGCTGGTGACCGGTGCCTCGAGCGGCATCGGCGCCACGCTCGCCCGCGCGCTCGCGGCGGCCGGTGCCCGCGTCGCGCTGGCGGCGCGGCGGCTGGAGCGCATCGAGAAGCTCGCAGCGGACATCCGGGCCGACGGTGGCACTGCCCTGCCGGTCGTGCTCGACGTGACCGATCGCGCAGCGATCCCGGTGGCGTTCGACGCGGTGGAGCGCGCACTCGGCGTCGTCGACGTGGTACTGAACAACGCCGGCATGGCCGAGCCTGCGCTGTTCCTGAAGACCGGCGCGGATGCGCTCGAGCGCACGATGGCCACGAACTTCACGGCACCCTGGCAGGTCGCCGCCGAGGCCGCGCGTCGCCTGGTCGCGGCCGGCCAGCCTGGCAGCATCATCAACGTGGCGTCGGTGCTCGCGCTCGGGGCGGCGCCGGGCTACGCGGCCTACTCGGCCTCGAAGGGTGCGCTGGTGCAGCTGACGCGATCGCTGGCGCTGGAGTTCGTGCGCCACCGCATCCGCGTCAACGCGCTCGCACCGGGGTGGTTCGTCTCGGAGATGAACGAGGCCTTCTTCGCCTCCGACAAAGGCAAGGCCTACGTGCAGCGGATGCCCCCGGGTCGCACCGGCGAGCTGCGTGAACTGGTGGGGCCGACCTTGCTGCTGGCGAGCGACGCCGGCTCCTACGTCAACGGCGTAGTGCTGCCGGTCGACGGCGCCCACCACGCTGCCCTCGTCTGAGCCCGCGCGCGGCTGCGCCGCCGGATCGCCCTGCCTCCCGGTTCAGGGCAGCACGGGTCCCTGGCCAGGTGGCGGATCCGACGGGAGGGGGCGCTGCGGCGCGCCAGGATCCCCCGCATCCGCGGGCGGGGTGGACGCGCCCTCGCCCTCGCCTGCACCCGCGGCCTCGCCTCCACCCAGGCCCTCGCCCGGCCCCGCCGCGGGGGCTTCGGCGGGCGCCGTCCCGGGAGCCGGCTCGTCCTCGGGAATCTCGATGCCGATCACCAGCGGGATGCCCGAGGCCTCGCGCAAGGCTGCGAGCGCCCGTTCCCAGTGGATCGCCACCTGCGACTGCCCGAGGAGCTGGTCGAGCCGGCGTTCGAAATCCTCGAGGTTCGGCTCGATCGCCTGGCCTTGCGCATCCACCGGTGGATGCACCTCGAGCCACACCTCGCCGTCGACGCGTGCGATCTTCACCGGCTCGTTGATGAGCGCGACCGGGGTGCCGACCGACACCGCCTCGAACAGGCGCTCGACGTCCTCGGGATACATGCGCAGGCAACCGTGCGTCACGGCCATGCCGACGGCATCCGGGTTGTTGGTGCCGTGGATAAGGTAGGAGCCCCCGGGGATCGCCAGGCGCATCGCGTGCGCGCCGAGCGGATTGTCCGGGCCGGGACCGACCACCTTCGGCAGCGGCTCGCCGCGCGCGGCGTGCTCCTTGCGCACCGACTCGGGCGGAGTCCAGCTGGGGTTCTTGCGCTTGTCGACGATGCGCGTGACCCCTATGGGGGTGCGCCAGTCCATCTTGCCGACGCTCACCGGGAAGGTCATCACCGTCGGCTTCACGCCCTTGCGGGCCTTGGGGAAATAGTAGAGGCGGTGCTCGGGAAGGTTCACGACGATGCCCTGGCGCGGCCCGTCCGGCAGGATGCGCTGCCCCGGGACCAGGATCTCGGTGCCCTCGCCGGGAAGCCAGGGGTCGACACCGACGTTGACCCGCGTCAGTTCCTCGTAGCCGAGGCTGTAGCGCCGGGCCAGCTCGATCAGCGTGTCCTCGTAGCGCGTGCGAACCCGCTCGACCGCGCCGAACACCCCGCCCCCGTCCTCGCGCAACTCGTATACCGACGCCGCGGCCGGCACGGGCGCGAGCGACGCGCAGGCGCCGAGCAGCAGCGGCAGCGCGGCCCTCGACGGGTGGAGCAGGTTCCGGATCGCCTTCATGGCCGCATTCTAGCCAATCGGCTGCCCGGGCTGGCAGCGCCCGCCGGCGCGCCCCGGGCGCCGGGCGGCACGGCGCGCGTCACAGTCCGAGCATTTGCCTCAGGCTGGCGACGTCCTTCTCGGACTCGCTGACCAAGGTCTCGAGCGCCTTGCGGTCGAGGCGCATCCGCTCGCAGGCGCGCACCCCCTGCAGGTTCAGCTCCAGGGTCTCCGGATAGGCGTGGAAGGTGGCGAGCAGCGCGCCGACCGTCAGCACGTCGGTGAGGTCCGGCGGCCCGTCGTGCTCGCGCGTCGTGTCCTCGTGTCCCTCGATCGCCGCGACGATGTCCTCCGGGATCTGCCAGGTCTCCAGCAGGGCCTTGGCGATGCTCACGTGCCAGTCGCGCTCCACCTCGAAGTAGGCTGCCTGGTCGTTGAACAGTGCCGGGTGCCGCACCGCCTGCGTCAGGATGTAGAGCTTGCCGACCCCGTGCAGCAGCCCGGCGAGCAGCGCGGTGTCGGCGTTGACCTTGGTCAGGCGCCGTGCGACGACGTGGCTGAAGGCCGCGACCAGCGAGCTGTGTTCCCAGTGCGACTGCAGCGAGCCGCCGAGGGACTTGAGGTTCTCGGCGCGCCGTACCTGGCCCATCGCGAAGCTGATCGCGGCGCTGCGCACCAGGTTGAAGCCGATGCGGGTGATCGCGGCCCGCAGGTCCGCGATCGGCTTGCCGACGTGGCCGAGGGCGGCCGAATTGGCCATCTGCATGATGCGCGCGGCGAGCGCGGGCTCCGAGCCGACGACGCGGACCACGTCCTTGGCGCTGACGTCCTCGTCGGCGAGCACGCGGCGCACGCGGATCGCGACGTCGGGGAAGCTCGGCAGCTCGATCTCCTTGCGGGAGAGCCCTGCGGCGAGTTCCTGGACGAAGGCGAAAGCGGCGTTCTCGGGGGCGGTTTCTATCGTTCCGGCGGCGTTGCTGGTCATTCTCATGGCCTCACTGGCCGAGCGCGTCCCTGAGGGCCGTCATCTCGGCGTTGCACTCCTCGAGCACCTGCGCGATGGCCGCAGCGTCGATCCCCAGGCGGGTCGCGCTGTAGCACTCGGCGAGCCGCATTTCGAGCACTTCGGGCCGCTCGCGCAGCGATGCGAACAGGTCCGCCACGGCGAGCACGTCGCTCAGCGACAGCGGGCCGCGGCCGACGCGCTCGGGGTCCTCGTAGCCGTGGATCGCCTCCACCAGCTCGTCGTCGATCTTCCAGTTCTCGAGCAGCGCCTTGGTGATGTCGGCGTGCCAGTCGCGGACGATGCCCTGGAACGCCGCCTGGTCGGCGAACAGCCGCGGGTGGCGCGCCGCCCGCGTCAGGATGTAGAGCTTGCCGACCCCGTGCAGCAGGCCGACGAGCAGCGCCGCATCGGCGCCGAGTTCGCGATGACGGCGTGCGATCACGCGGCACAACGCGGCCATCTCGACGCTGCGCCGCCACAGCCGGGCGAGCGGCTTCTCGATCGCGCGGAACTGCTCCGCGCCCCGCAACTGCGCGACGGCGAAGGCGATCGCGGCGCTGCGCAGCGCATCGAAGCCCATGCGAGTCACCGCCGCGCGCAGGTCGGTGACCCGCTGCCCGGCCGGGTTCAGCGCGGCCGAGTTCGCCATCCCGACGACCCGCGCCGCCAGGGCCGGCTCGGCCCCCAGCAGGCGCACGATGCGCTCGGCGTCCGCGTTCTCGTCGCCGAGCAGCCGCTGCAGCCGCATCGCGACCTCGGGGAAGCTCGGGATGCTGACGGTACCGCCCGAGAGCTCGGCGGCGAGCGCCTTGACGAACTCGAACGCATCCTGGGTCGATTCCCTCGCGGTGGCCGGCGCCGGCCGGGGTGAGGGCGTTCCCGTTGACATGCTGTCGCTCCCGGTATCCGTTGCGTTATCGGCGCACGTGGCCGGCGCTTGAGGCCGTGCCCCTCGCCCCGGCTAGCGGACCGCGGCGAGGCGGCCCGCGGGCGCCCGGCCTGCGCCGCCGTGAAGCCGGATCGCGAGCTCCGCCTCGTGGCGGCTCATCAGGCAGGCCGACATCAGCTCCTCGCTGGTGGCCCCGCCGCGGGCGAGGCGGATCGCCAGCTCGAACGCGGATCCGGGCGCGGCGCCGGGTGCCGGCGCCGCATGGCGTGCGTCGGCGGCCAGCTGGCGCTGCAGCGCGTCGAGGCGTCCGGCCAGGGTCGCGAGCGTCGCCGACTGTGAGCCGTTCTCGTGGCGCAGCGCCGCGAGCTCCCCGCGCAGCCGCTCCAGCGATGCCTCGGCCGCGCGCGCGCGGGCACGTCCCAGCCCGAGCAGGCCGGCGGCGGCCAGCCCGGCACAGGCGGCGGCCGCGATCGCGTACAGCAGCTCGAACGTCAGTTGCGGCAGGTCGGGCATGGGGGCTCCTCGCAGTGCTCAGGCGTTGGGGGGCGGCGCCGCCGCCAGGATCTTCTCGAGCTTCGACTTCAGGACCTCGGCGGTGAACGGCTTGATCACGTAGCCGTTCACCCCCGCCTGGGCGGCCTCGACGATCTGCTCGCGCTTCGCCTCGGCGGTCAGCATCAGCACCGGCAGCTTCGCGAGCCGCGCGTCGGCACGTACCGTCTTCAGCAGTTCCAGCCCCGGCATCCCGGGCATGTTCCAGTCGGTGATCAGCAGGTCGAACTGGCCGTTCTGCAGCATCGGCCACGCCGTGGTGCCGTCGTCGGCCTCGGCCACGCTGCCGAACCCGAGGTCCTGCAGCAGGTTGCGGATGATCCGGCGCATGGTCGCGAAATCGTCGACCACGAGGATGCGGGTCCTGGTGTTCAACGCGCCGCTCACTGCATCGCCCGGGCACGTTCGGCCGAGCTGACCACGTCGGTGAAGCGCACTCCGATCTTCTCGTTGACCACCACGACCTCGCCCTGCGCGATCAGCTTGCCGTTGACGAACACCGCGAACGGCTCGCCGGCCTTGCGGTCGAGCGCCAGTATCGAGCCGGGCACGATGCCGAGCAGGCTGCGGATCGGTATGCGCGCGCGGCCCACCTCCATGGACATCACCATGCTGAGGTCGAGCAGCACGTCGAGGTTCAGGTCGGGCAGCGGCTCGGCGGTCGCGCTCGGGCCGGAGAGCGGCGCGAGCTCGCTGCGCTGGACTTCGCCGTCGGGATTCTTCATGGATCGGGTCCTCAGGTGGCGGCCTTGGAACGTGCCTGCAGCTGCGCGAGCGGCGACGGTCCGCCGGCGCGGGGCGCGCGCGCATTGCCCTGCAGCTGCACTGCGCACAGCCCGCGCGAGGCGCCGAGCAGGCCCTTGAACAGGGGCGTGGCGTCCGACTTCAGGACGGCACGCCCGTCGAAGTCGAACGGGATCACGTCGCCGACCTGCAGGTCGATCAGCTCCGACAGCGTGACGTGGCCGTGCCCGAGCACGGCGCGCAGCTCGACCGGCGCATCGAGCACCTCGTCGTGCAGGGCGTTGGTCCAGCGGTCGTCGCGGTCGGCGCGGTCGCTCTGCACGCCGGCATCGAGCACGTCGCGCAGCGGCTCGATCATCGAGTACGGCATGGTGACGTGCAGCTCGCCGCCGTGGCCGTCGATGTCGACCCGGAAGGCGGTGATGACCACCACCTCGGTCGGGCTCACGATGCCCGCGAAGTGCGGGTTCATCTCGGTGTTGAGGTATTCCACCTCGATCGGCTGGACGTGCGACCAGGCCTGCTGCAGGTCGGCGAACACCCGGTCGAGCACCGAGCGGATGATCCGGTTCTCGGTCGCCGTGAACTCGCGGCCCTCGATCTTGGCGTGGCGGCCATTGCCGCCGAAGGCGGTGTCCACGATCGCGAACACCAGCTTGGGGTCCACGACGATGAGGCTCGTGCCGCGCAACGGGTTGAACCGCACCATGTTGAGGCTGGTCGGCAGGTGCAGGGTGTGCACGTACTCGCTGAACTTCCTCAGCTGGACCGCTGCGGCGGCCACCTCGGCCTGGCGTCGCAGGATCCCGTACATGCTCAGGCGGAACAGTCGTGCGAAGCGCTCGTTGATCATCTCCAGCGTCGGCATGCGCCCGCGGACGATGCGCATCTCCTTGCTGAAGTCGTAGGTGCGGGCCTCGCCGGGCGCCGGCAGCGGCTCGACCGGCGTCTCGACGCCGTTGATGCCGTTGAGCAGCGCGTCGATCTCGTTCTGGTTCAGCACCGGGTCGCTCATCGGCTGGCCTCGCACGGCGGGAGGGTCGCGCGCGGGGCGGCGCGGCCGTTGCGGTGGCGGCGGGAGCGTGGTCGGGTCTGGGTCATGGCTCGGTCGGCGAACGGTTCCTCCCCGGATCCAGCAAGCGCCGTGCCATGGATCGCGGCGTCCGGGAACGCGACGCGCATCACGCTTCGTGCCACGTGGCGCCGGAGGCTTGACGCTGGCATCCGCGCCCTCGCCTGCGCGTCACTCGCCTGCGGGCCCGGTCGCGGGCGACGGGGGCGCAGCGGGAGCCGCTGCCGGCGCGGCCCCGGGCGTCGGCGCCGCCGCGGCACCCTCCGGCGTTGCGGCCGCGGTGGCGGCCGCCGCGGCCGCGCCGCTGCGTGGCGATGCCGGGCCGTCGTCCTGCGCCGGCCCGCGCTCTGCCGCATAGCCGCCCTCGGGCGCGTTGTCGCTGCCGAGGATGATCAGCAGCACCCGCCGGTTGGCATTGCGTCCCTCCGGCGTGGCATTGCTGGCCGCCGGCCGGAACTCCCCGAGGCCGAGCACGGCCAGGCGCGATGGATCGACGCCCCCGCTGGCGAGCAGGCGCACCACGCTCGCCGAGCGCGCCGCCGACAGCTCCCAGTTGCTCGGGAACGCGGCACTGCGGATCGGCACGTCGTCGGTGTGCCCTTCGACCCGGATCGGGTTGGGCGCGGGCCGCAGCACTTCGGCCAGCTGCGAGATCACGCCCTCGGCCGCCGGCGCCAGGGTCGCCGAGCCGCTGCCGAACAGCATGTCGGTGCGCAGTTCCACCTCGACCCAGTCGCCGTGGTTGCGCACCACGACCTGGTCCTGCATCACCAGCGATGCCATGGCCTGCTCGACCTCGCGCGCGACCGCGCCGAGCTGCGCGACGCGCTGGGCGGACGCCGTCTCGGCCGGCACCGGGACGGAGGCGATCACGGAGCGCGGCGAACCGACGTGGTTCGGCAGCGAGGAGACCGCGGCCTGCGGCTCGGTGGCCGGCCCGCGCAGGCTCTCGCCGAGGGCGATGGGGTCGGAGGTCTGGGGCGTGCCGCGGAACGCCGAGGCCAGCGACTCGGACACCACCCGGTACTTGCCGGCGTTGACCGAGGAGATCGCGTACATCACGACGAAGAACGCGAGCAGCAGCGTGATCAGGTCGCCGTAGGGGATCGCCCACGCCTCGTGGTTGGTGTGTTCCTCGGTCGGCTTGCGGCGTGCCACGGCGGCTCCCCTCTGTCGTGCAGGTATCCCTGCAGCTTGGATTCGATCGAGCGCGGGTTCTCGCCGAGGGCGATGGAGATCATCCCCTCGATCACCATCTCGCGCGTCTGCGACTGCCGCGCGACGATGGCCTTCAGCTTGGCCGCGGCCGGCAGGAACAGCAGGTTGGCGAGCCCGATGCCGTAGACGGTCGCCGTGAAGGCCGCGGCGATGCCGGCGCCGAGCTTGCTCGGGTCGGCGAGGTTCTGCATCACCGCCATGAGGCCGAGCGTGGTCGGCGTGCTCGCGCGCCGACAGCTCCACCTCCATGATCGAGCGGATCTGCTCTGGCTCGGTGCCGTCGACCACCAGCTGCAGCGCCTTGCGCACGAACGGGTCGCTCTCGGAGCCGATGCTCGGCTCGAGGCCGAGCAGGCCCTGCTTGCGGGCGATGTTGCTCCACTCGACGATCTTGCCGATCAGGCTGCGCCCGTCGATCCGCGGCGGGCGGATGATCCAGCCGAACATGCGCATGCCGTGGCGCAGCACGGGCAGCGGCGTCTGCACCAGGATGGCCGCGAAGGTGCCGACCACGACGATCATGAAGGCGGCGCCCGACAGCAGCGCCCCGACGCCGGCCCCCTTGAGGATGGAGCCGACGACGATCGCGAGGATCGCGAACACGAATCCGACGAGGGTCAGGAGGTCCATCGGGATTGCCGTCCGTATCGGCGGTGGGGAGCGCGGCGCATGCTCAGGCTCGGGTCCCGGCCCGGTCGCGCCAGTCGGCGAGCCGTGCCTTGAGGCGCGTCAGCGCCTGGCCGTGCAGCTGGCAGACCCGCGACTCCGTGACCTTGAGCACGAGCCCGATCTCCTTGAGGTTGAGCTCGTCCTGGTAGTAGAGCGACATCACGAGGCGCTCGCGCTCCGGCAGCTCCTCGATCGCGCGCGCCAGAGCCACGCGGAAGCCGTCCTCGACGGTCTCGCGGAACGGGTCGAGCGTCTCGTCGCCGCGGTCCACGCCATGCCCGTCGTCGAGGCTCGCGAGCTGGCAGCTCGCCGAGTCCTGCACGATGCGGTGGTAGTCCTCGAGCGGCAGTCCCATGCGCGCGGCCACCTCCACGTCGCGCGCCTCGCGCCCGGTCTCGCGCTCGAGTTCGCGGATCGCCTGCGCGACGTCGCGCGCCTTGCGGTGCACCGAGCGCGGGGCCCAGTCGAGCTTGCGCAGCGCGTCGATCATCGAGCCGCGGATGCGGATGCCGGCGTAGGTCTCGAAGCTCGCGCCGCGCCCCGCGGTGAAGTGCTTCGCGGCCTCGAGCAGGCCGAGCATGCCCGCCTGGATCAGGTCGTCGACGTCGACCGACGGCGGCAGGCGCCCGGCGAGATGATAGGCGATGCGCTTCACCAGCTCGGCATGGCGCAGCACCAGCGCGTCGGCCTCCGAGGTCCTGGCGCCGGCGGTGGAGTACGCGCGCACCGGGCTCACCGCACCACCTCCAGCGTCGTCGCCGGACGTCGCACCAGGCGCTCGGCGAAGAACTCGATGTTGCCGCGGGTGCCGTGCGGCAACGGCCAGCCGTCGGCGGTCTCGGCGAGCGTCCGCAGCGCGCGCGCCGACGGGCTCGCCGGGTAGGCATCGACCACGGGGCGCTGGTCGCGGATCGAGCGTCTCAGCCAGGGGTCCTCGGGCACCTCGCCTGCGTAGTCGAGCGTCACGTCGAGGAAGCGGCCGGTGACGCGGCTGAGCGTCTCGAACAGCCGGCGGCCCTGGCCGCGCTCGCGGACCAGGTTGGCGAGCACGCGGAAGCTTCCCACCCCGTGGTCGCGCCGCAGCACCTTCATCAGCGCATAGGCGTCGGTGATCGAGGTCGGCTCGTCGCAGACCACCACCAGCACGTGCTGCGCGGCCTGCACCAGCTGCAGCACCCCGGGCGCGATACCCGCCGGCGTGTCCACCACCAGGGTCTCGAGGTCGGCGCAGACCGTCGCGAGCTCGCGCACGATCCCGAGGTGCTCGACGGCCGACAACGCCGCCATCTGCGCGATGCCCGAGGCCGCGGGTACCACCTGGAAGCCCTGGGGGGCGTCGACCAGGATCTCCTGCATCGATCGCTCGCCGCGCACCACGTGCGCGAGGGTGTGCCGCGGTGTCAGGCCGAGCAGCACGTCGGCGTTGGCGAGGCCGAGGTCGCCGTCCAGCAGCAAGGTGCGGCGGCCGAGCTGCGCGAACGCGGTCGCGAGGTTGACGCTGACGGAAGACTTCCCCACTCCGCCCTTGCCGCCCGTCACGGCGATCACCTGCACGGCCGGGGCGGCCGCGCGGCGCTGGCGCGCGGGCTCTTTGCGCTGCGAGTCACGAGGCGACATGGAACGAACCCCCGAAGCGGCGTGCCAGCAGGTCCTCGTCGGCGACGGCGCCGTGGCGCTCGGCGAGCTGCACCGCGGTGCAGACCAGGTCGAGCGCACGCGCCGGCCGCAGGTCGTCGGGTATGCCCGGGCCCTCGCTGACGTAGGCGACCGGGATCGCGGCGCGCATCAGCACCGAGAGCGCGCCGCCGAGGCTCGCGGTCTCGTCGAGGCGCGTCAGCACGCAGGCGTCGGGCCGCAACGGCGCGAAGCGTCCGACGGTCTCCCCGAGCGTACCGGCCTGCGCCGACGCCGCGAGCACCAGCGCGACCTCGAGCCGCGCCCGCACCGGCTGCAGGCCCGTGGCCAGCGTCGCGACGCTCGCCTCGCGCGGCCCCACCCCGGCGGTGTCGACCAGCACGAAGCGGTGGTCGCCGAGACGGCCGAGCAGCGCCGGCAGCTCCGAGAGCTCGTCGATCCGGAAGGTCGCCGCACCGAGCAGCCGACCGAGGCGCGCCGTCTGCTCGTGGGCGCCGAAGCGCTGGGCGTCGGCCGAGACCAGCGCCAGCGACTGGGGCCCGTGCCGCATGACCCACCCGGCAGCGAGCCGGGCGATGGCGGCGCTCTTGCCGACGCCGGAGGCGCCGACCAGCGCGACCACGCCGCCGTGTTCGCACCAGCGATCGCCGGTGACCTGCACGCGATCGGCGAGGCGCGCGATCGCGAGGCGCCGTGCGCCCGTGAAGTCGAGGCCCTGCGGCAGTCGGTCCGCGACCTGGGCCGCGACGTCGGCAGCGAAGCCGATCTCGGTCAGCTCGCGCAGCAGCTCGGTGGCGAGCGGCGCGCGCCGCGTGAGGTCGTTCCAGGCGAGCGCGGCGAGCTGGGTCTCCAGCATGCGGCGCAGCGTCTTCAGCTCCCCGTTGACCGCGTCCGAGGCCTGGGCAGCGAGCGGGGCGCCCGGCGGCGGAGCGGCCACCGCGGACGCGGCGCCGCGCGCCGCATCGCCCGCGAGGCCGCGCGCCGCCAGCAGCGCCTCGAAGCCGGCCGGCACCACGCCTTCCGCCGCGACCGCCGGCTCCGGCGGCGACTGTGCCGCGTCCTCGTCGACCGCCACCGTGATCTCCACCCGCCCGTCGACGCGGCGGCTCGAGAGGATCACGGCATCGGCGCCCTGCTCCTCCCTGACCCGCTTCAGCGCCTGGCGCATGTCCGGTGCGGTGTATCGCTTCATCTTCATCGGCTTTCTCGCTGTCTATCGACCGACCGTGGCCACCAGGCGCACGCGTCGGTTGTCGGGGATCTCGTTCCAGGCGAGCACGTGCAACGACGGCACGCCGGCGCGCAGGAAGCGCGACAGCGTCGCCCGCAGCGTCGGCGCCACCAGCAGCACCGCCGGCTGCCCGGCGGCCTCCTGCAGACGCGCGCTCTCGGCCAGGCGCTGCTGCAGCCGCTCCGCGAGGCCCGGCTCGAGGCCGGGGTTCGCCGAGCCGGTCGCGACCGAATGGGTCAGCAGCTGCTCGAGCTCCGGCTCGAGCGTGATCACGGGGATCTCGCCGGCCATGCCGGCGATGTCCTGGACGATCTGGCGCGACAGCGCGACGCGGACGTGCGCGTTCAGCACCTGGGGGTCCTGCGTACGGGCGGCGTGCTCGGCGATGGTCTCGAGGATCGCGCGCAGGTTGCGGATCGGGATCCGCTCGGCGAGCAGCCCCTGCAGCACCTTGACCACCGCCGCGAGCGGCAGCGTCTTGGGCACGAGGTCCTCGACCAGCTTCGGCGCCGCCTTCGCCACGGCGTTCAGCAGCTGCTGCACCTCCTCGTGCCCGAGCAGCTCGTGCGCATGCAGCTGCACCACGTGGCTGAGGTGAGTGGCCACCACGGTCGTGGCGTCCACCACGGTGTAGCCCAGCGCCTGCGCGTGCTCGCGCAGCCCCGTCTCGATCCACACCGCCTCCATGCCGAAGGCCGGATCGCGCGTCTCGACGCCCTGCAGCGTGCCGAAGACGCGGCCCGGGTTGATCGCGAGCTCCCGGTCCGGATAGATCACGCTCTCGCCGACCGGCACGCCCGAGAGGTTGATGCGGTAGGCGTTCGGGGCGAGCTCGAGGTTGTCCCGGATGTGCACGGCGGCCACCAGGAACCCGAGGTCCTGCGAGAGCTTGCGACGCACGCCGCGGATCCGCGCCAGCAGCTCCCCGCCCTGCGCCTTGTCGACCAGCGGCACCAGGCGATAGCCGACCTCGAGCCCCACCAGGTCCACCGGCCGCACGTCGTCCCAGGAGAGTTCCTTCGACTCGGGCGCCACCGCCGCCGGGGCTGCGGCGGCCGCCGGCTTCGCCGCCTCGCGCAGCTGCCGCTGCCGGACCCACCAGGCGCCGCCGCCGCAGAGCGCGGCCATGCCGAGGAAGGCGACGTTCGGCATCCCCGGGATCAGGCCGAGCGCGCCGATCACGGCGGCCGCCACGGCGAGCAGGCGCGGGTCGCCGAACAGGCGCGCCGCCACCTCGCCACCCATGTCCTGGTCGCGCGACATGCGGGTCACGATCACCGCGACCGCCGTCGACAGCAGCAGCGCGGGAATCTGCGCCACCAGGCCGTCGCCGATCGTCAGCAGCGCGTAGACGCGCGCCGCATCGGCGAACGACAGCGCGTGTGCCAGCGTGCCGATCGCCAGCCCGCCGAGCATGTTGATCAGCAGGATCAGGATGCCGGCGGTCGCGTCGCCGCGCACGAACTTGCTGGCGCCGTCCATCGAGCCGTAGAAGTCCGCCTCGGCCCGCACCTCGGCGCGCCGCGCGCGCGCCTCGTCCTGGGTGACCAGGCCGGCGTTCAGGTCGGCGTCGATCGCCATCTGCTTGCCCGGCATCGCGTCGAGGGTGAAGCGCGCGCTCACCTCGGAGATGCGCCCCGCGCCCTTGGTCACCACGACGAAGTTGATGATGGTCAGGATGACGAAGACGATGATGCCGACCGCGTAGTCGCCGCCGATCACGAACTGGCCGAAGGACTCGATCACGTGCCCGGCGGCGCCGGCGCCGGTGTGGCCGTTGATCAGCACCACGCGGGTCGATGCCACGTTGAGCGCCAGCCGGAACATGGTCGCGATCAGCAGCACCGACGGGAAGATCGCGAAGTCCAGCGGCTTGCGGATCGAGAACACCGCGATCACGATCAGCAGCGACAGCGCGATGTTGAAGGTGAAGAGCACGTCGAGCGCCAGCGGCGGCAGCGGCACGACGATCATCGCCAGCATGGCCAGCAGGCCCGCTGGCACGCCGATCCCGCTCAGCAGCAGCGCGCGCAGCCGCGGCGCGCCGATCGGGGCCTGGGACGCGGTCGCCATGGCTCAGCGCCCCCCGCCCGCGGCCGGGCCCTGGCGGCCGAGCGACTCGACGGCCGGGTCGATCGACGGCGGCGCCGGCGGTGCGAGCCCGGCGCCCGCCGCGGCCCGCAGGTGCATCACGTAGGTCAGCACCTGCGCCACGGCGACGTACAGCGCCGCGGGGATCTCGACACCGATGTCGACGTTGCGGAACAGCACGCGCGCCAGCGGCGGCGCGGACACCAGCGGCACGCCGCTGGCCGTGGCGACCTCGCGGATCCTGGCCGCGACCTCGTCCGCGCCCTTGGCCACCAGCACCGGGGCGCCGTTGCGGCCCTCGTCGTAGCGCAGGGCGACGGCATAGTGGGTCGGGTTGGTCACGACCACCGTCGCCGTCGGCACGTCGGCCATCATGCGCCGGCGCGCGAGCGCCTGCTGGGCCTGGCGGATGCGCCCCTTGACCTCCGGCGAGCCTTCCGACTCGCGATGCTCCTGACGCACCTCCTCGCGGGTCATGCGCAGCTGCCGGGCGTGTTGCCAGACCTGGTAGGGCACGTCGATGGCGGCGATGGCGACCAGCGCCCCCGCCATCGCCAGCAGGGCCTGGGCCGAGAGCCAGAGCGAGTGCGCCATCGCGGGCGCCGGCGCGGCGCGCGAGAGCTGCAGGATCTCGTCGGTCTGGTTCCACAGCAGCACCACCACGACGAGCCCGACGCCGCAGAACTTCGCCAGCGACTTGGCGAGCTCCACCCAGCTGCGCAGCGAGAACATGCGCCCGAGGCCGGCCAGCGGGTCGATGCGCTCGAACTTGAATCCGAGCGCCTCGGCGCTGAAGTTCCAGCCGCCGAGCGCCATCGGCGCGGCGAGGGCCGCGAGGAACACCAGGCCCAGCACCGGGGCGACCCCGAGCAGCCCGTCCAGCATGAACGCCGCGAACGCGTCGAGCGCCGCGCCCTCGTCGAGTACCCGCGGGCCGCCGAGGCTCAGGCCGCGGCGCATCAGGTCGGCCATCTGGCCGACGAGCCCGGAGCCCAGCGCCATCAGCGCGGCCGCGGTCGCCATGGTCACCGCCGCGGCACCGAGCTCGGGCGAGCGCGGCACCTGGCCACGCTTGCGCGCATCTTCCAGGCGCTTCGGTGTTGCGCTCTCTGTGCGGTCGGCGACGTCGTTCTCGGCCATGTTCCCTCGCTGTCCCGGCGCTCAGCGCGGACCGGCGGCCTGGGTCTCGCGCACCGCCTCCAGCGCGCGCGCCACCAGGTCGTGGAAGTTCTGCTGCACCACCGGCAGCCCGACGAAGATCACCACCAGCCCGAACACCAGGGTGATCGGGAAACCGACCGCGAACAGGTTCAGGCTCGGCGCCGCGCGGCTCATCACGCCGAAGGCCAGGTTCACCACCAGCAGCGCCGTCATCCCGGGCAGCGCGACCGCGACCGCGCCGGCGAACAGCTGGGAGGCGAAGCCGAGGACCGTCCACGCGGCGGAGGTCCCGAAGCCCGACGAACCGACCGGCAGCGAGCGGAAGCCCTCGACCACCGCCTCCAGGAAGGCCAGGTGCCCATTGAGGGCGACGAACGTCAGGGTGATCAGCAGCAGGTAGAGCTGGCCGACCGCGGCGGTCGAGGCGCCGCGCATCGGGTCCACGTTGAACGCGAACGACAGGCCCATGCTGTTGGCGAGCAGCTGGCCGCCGAGCCCGACGGCGTCGAACACCAGCTGCACGATGAAGCCGAGCGCCACGCCGATCAGCACCTGCTGCACGGTGATCACGACGCCGTCGGCGGACAGCAGGGCGACCAGTGGCGGCGACGGCAGCAGCGGCGCAGCCAGCAGGGTCACCGCGGCCGCCAGCACGATGCGGATGCGCGCCGGCACGAAGCGTGCGCCGAAGATCGGCGCGACCGTGAAGAAGGCGGCGATCCGGACGAACGGCCAGAAGTAGGTCGCCGTCCAGCCCTGCAGCTGCGCTTCGGTGATCTCGACCATGTCAGTGGATCAGCGACGGGATGCTCTCGAAGAGCTCGCGGGTGTAGCCGACCAGGATCTTCAGCATCCACGGCCCCGACAGCGCCAGCGCGGCGGTCATGGCGAGCAGCTTCGGGATGAACGACAGCGTCATCTCGTTGATCTGCGTCGCAGCCTGGAAGACGCCGACGAGCAGGCCCACCACCAGTGCCACCAGCAGCAGAGGCATCGACAGCAGCAGCATGATCTCCAGCGCGCGCTGCCCGACGACGACGACGGTCTCGGGGTTCATCGATAGAAGCTCCCGGCGAGAGTGCCCATGACCAGCGACCAGCCATCGACCAGCACGAACAGCATCAGCTTGAACGGCAGCGAGATCAGCACCGGCGACAGCATCATCATGCCCATCGACATCAGGACGCTGGCGACCACCAGGTCGATGATCACGAACGGGATGAACAGCAGGAAGCCGATCAGGAACGCGGTCTTCAGCTCGCTGGTGACGAACGCCGGCACCAGGATCGAGAGCGGCACGTCCTCGGGCTTCTGGAACCCCTTGCCGCCGGCGATGCGTACGAAGGTCGCGATGTCGGTCTCGCGCGTCTGCGCCAGCATGAACTGGCGCAGCGGCCCGGTGGCGCGCTCGAGCGCGACGCTGGTCTCGATCTGCCCGTTGCGGTACGGGGCCAGCGCCTCGGTGTTGATCCGGTCGATGACCGGCGACATCACGAAGAACGTCAGGAACAGCGACAGGCCGATGATCACCTGGTTCGGCGGCGTCTGGCCGGCGCCGAGCGCCTGGCGCAGGATGCCGAGCACGATGACGATCCGCGTGAAGGAGGTCATCATCAGGACGATCGCCGGCAGCAGGGTCAGCGCCGTCATCAGCGCCAGCACCTGCAGCGTCAGCGTATAGGTCTCGCCGCCACCCGGGGCGGCGCGCACCTGCAGGGCGGGAATGCCGGCCAGCAGAGACTCCGCGGGCGCGCCGGCCGGGGCAGCCGCGCCGGCGGCCAGCGCGAGCTGCGGCGCGAGCCACAGCAGCAGGGGCAGCAGCCGGCCGATCCACCGGCTCATCGGCCGAGGCTCCTGCGCAGCAGGCTGGCGAAGTCCGGCCCCACGGCCGCGTCGGCCGGCTGTGCCGCGACCGGCTCCGCCTCGGGCAACACGTGCAGCGTGCACACCTGGCCCGCGGCCACGCCGACCAGCAGCCGCACGCGCTCCACCTGGACCAGCACCGCCCGCTCCTTCGGCCCGAGCGAGACTTCCGCGAGCACGTCGATCCCGGGCGCACCCGGGCGCCGCGTGGCGCGCAGGCGTCGCATCACCCAGGCGAGCACGAACACCAGCGCCAGCACCAGGGCCAGCGACAGCGCGACCTGGGTCAGGCTGCCGAACCCCGGCGCGGACGCCGAGCCCGTCGCGCCCGGCGCGGCGAACGGGGCGGCGGACGGCGCTTCGGCCGCGCGGGCGGCCGAGGCGGCGAGGCTCGCCATGACGGCCACGATGGCCTGCGGTAGAGGGTTCCGGGGCATCGGGCTAGCGCAGCTTGCGGATCCGCTCCGCGGGGCTGACGACGTCGGTGACGCGCACGCCGAACTTGTCGTTGACCACCACCACCTCGCCGTGGGCGATCAGCGTGCCGTTGACGAAGACGTCGAGCGGTTCGCCGGCGCCGCGCTCGAGCTCCACCACCGCGCCCTGCGTCAGCTGCAGCAGGTTGCGGATCGGGATGCGCGCGCGGCCGACTTCCATCGACAGGGTCACCGGCACGTCGAGGATCGCCTCGACGTTGACCTCGGACTTCGACTTCGGCTCGAGCACCCCGCCCTCGGCCGCCGTCTCGGCGACCGGCTGGCGCGCCGCCGCCTCGGCGGCAGCGAGCTGCTCGAAGGCCGCGAGCTGCGCGGCCTCGTCGTTCATGTTGGCGCTCATCGGTGCTCCTCTGCGACGCGCGGCCGTTGGCCGTCCGTCACTGCATCACGAAGCTGGTGAAGTAGACGGAGTCGACCGTCTCCGGCTTGCCGCCCTCCGCCTTCACGATCCGGCGGACCTGCTCGAGCGCCGCGTTGCGCAGCTTCTCCTTGCCCTCGCGGGTGGCGAGCTCCGCGGCCTCCTGCTGCCCGAACAGCAGCAGCAGGTCGTTGCGGATCACCGGCTCGTTGGCCTTCATCCGCTCGATGGTCTCGAGCTCGCGGCTGGCGAGGCGCACCTCGACCTGCAGGAAGCGCACCGTCTGCTGGCCCGAGAAGTTGACGACGAACGGTGGATCGAGCGGCACGAACTGCAGCGGCAGCACCGCCTTGGGCTCTTCCTGCTTGGCGTGCGCGCCGCCCTGCGTCGACTTCCAGTAGAAGAACCCGCCGGCTCCGCCGCCGACGACCACCAGCGCGAGTGCCGCGATCAGGATCAGCTTTCCCTTGCCGCCCTTCTTCGGGGCGTCGCCGTCGGCGAGTTCGACGGCAGCTGCTTCAGCCTTGGCCATGGATGGGACCTGTCGTGCGGTGTCACGCGACACCAGGCCCGATCAAGCAATAGCCGTGCCATGGGCGGAACGAGACGCGCGTCACGCAGGTGCCGGGAATCCGGCGCCCGCGGCGCTGCCGCGGCCGGTGCCGGTCAGGCGTAGAGGTCGACGAGCCCGCGGCCCGTGAATGGCGTCACGGTCGCGCCCACGGCCTCGGCGCCGGACTCCTGCGAGGCGCGTGCCAGGGCGGCGGCGGTGAAGCCGCGCTGGGGATCGCGGGGCGTCTGGCTGAACACACCGGCGTTGGCCAGCGCGAGGCCCGAGGCGCCGAGCATCTCCCGCAGCCGCGGCAGCGACTGCTCCAGCGCGGCGCGGGTGTCGGCCTGCGCGGCGCCGAACCACACCGTCGTCTCGCCTTCGCGCACGGCGATGCGTACTTCCAGCGGCCCGAGGTTCTCGGGCGAGAGTCGCAGTGACGCCACCTGTTCGCCCCGCTCCACCATCCAGGTGACGCGCGCCCCGAGCTCGTCCGCCCATGCTGGCGTGCCCACCGGCGCGCGCAGCTCCGGCGCGCGCCCCGCCGTCGCCGGCTCGCCGCTGCCGACCCGGGTCGCCGTGCGGCCGTCCACCGTCGCGCCGCCCAGGGGAGACTCGGGCAAGTCGGTCGCGCCCGTCCCCTCGGCTGTATCCCGTGACCCACCGCGGTCGTCGGGAACGACGACCGCCGCCAGGGTCGCCGCGTCTGTCGACATACCGCCGATGCCCTGCAGCGCGCTGCGCTCGGTCGGCGGCTCGCCGCGTCCGGCCGTGGCGGGCACCGGAGCCTGCCGCGGTGGTGCGGGCAGCATGACCGGCACGGACATCGTCGAGTCCGGGCACGCCGGGGCCGGGCCTACGTCGCTCCCTGCGATGGCGTCGCCGTCCGTCTCGGCGGCCGGCGCGCCACAGAGCTCGAGCAGTGTGTCGATGTCGTGCGCCGCGGAGTCCTCGGCCCGTGGATCGGTCGGCGGGCCGGCCTCCGGCTCGTCCGCGGCCTCGGCCGGCGACGCGGGCTTGTCCTGCGCCTCCATGACCTCCGCGAACGACGTGGCGCCGTCGCTCGGCGCCCCGGCGGGTGCGGGCGCCGCGTCGCGCGCTCCGCCAGTGGCGCTGGAGGCGGCGGTTCCGACTGCGGCCCATGCACTGCCCATCCCTCAGCCCTCCGCCACGTTGCGTGCGGCCACGAGCCGCGCCCACTCGTCGGTGTCGCGCTGCTCGGCGCGCGCCAGCCCGATCCGCTCCTCGGCCTTCCACCGCTCGACCACGCTGGCCACCGCGCGGCAGCGCGAGGCCGTCTCGTTCCAGCGCTGCCGCTCGAACTCGCACTCCAGGTCGGCCCGCGAGACCAGCTGGGCCTGCTGCCGGATCGCCTCGCCGATCCGTGCGATGAAGGCCTGGTAGTCGCGCAACGCGGTCGCGTCCATCCCGCCCGCGGCGCGCCGGCCAAGCCCCTGCAGGTACTCCTCGCGGTAGCGCTGCAACTCTGCGAGCCGCGCCCTCGCATCTCGCGTGCGCGCCTCGGTCGCGGCGAGCCGCGCGCGCTGTTCCTTCTCCGTGTTCTCCAGGTCGTCGCGGAAGTGGTCCAGCCGCTGTGCACGCTTCATTCAGTCCTCTCCATGCCGCCCTCCTCGCCCGCGAACAGTTCCGCCAGTGCCGCGAGGCTCGCGTCGAAGCCCGCGCGTTCCCGCAGGTCCTGGTCCAGGTAGCGCTGCACCGCCGGCCACAGCGCCACCGCCTGGTCGAGTTGCGGATTCGAACCCGGTCGCCATGCGCCTAGCGTCACCAGGTCGCGCGACTGGTTGTAGGTCGCCATGACCTGGCGCAGCCGCCGTGCCAGCGTCAATTGTCGCGGCGTCGCGATCTCGTTCATCACGCGGCTGATCGAGGCCTCGACGTCGATCGCCGGGTAGTGGCCGGACTCCGCGATGCGTCGCGACAGCACCACGTGGCCGTCGAGGATCGCGCGCGCCGAGTCGGCGATCGGGTCCTGCTGGTCGTCGCCTTCCGTGAGCACGGTGTAGAACGCGGTGATCGACCCGCCACCGGTCGTGCCGTTGCCGGCGCGCTCCACCAGTTGCGGCAGGCGCGCGAACACCGAGGGCGGGTAGCCCTTGGTCGCAGGTGCCTCGCCGATCGCCAGCCCGATCTCGCGCTGCGCCTGCGCGAATCGCGTCAGCGAGTCCATCAGCAGCAGCACCGAGCGTCCCTGGTCGCGGAACCACTCGCTGATCGCGGTCGCGAGCCAGGCCCCGTGCAGCCGCATCAGGGGCGGCGCGTCGGCGGGGGCTGCCACCACGACGGCGCGGCGGCGATCGACCGGCCCGAGGATGCGGTCGACGAACTCCTTGACCTCGCGGCCGCGCTCGCCGATCAGCCCGACGACGATGACGTCGGCGCTGGTGTAGCGCGCCATCATGCCGAGCAGCACGCTCTTGCCGACGCCGCTGCCGGCGAACAGGCCGACACGCTGCCCGCGACCGATGGTCAGCAGGCCGTTGATGCTGCGGACGCCGACGTCGAGCGGCTCCTCGATCGGGTGACGGCGCAGGGGGTTGACGGAAGTCCCCATCAGGCGGCCCTCGCCGCTGGCGCGGATCGGCCCGAGGCCATCGAGCGGCTGCCCGGCGCCGTCGATCACCCGCCCGAGCATGCCCTCGCCCACCGGCACGACACCGGAGCGGCTGGTGGGGATGACCCGGGTCGCGGGCTCCAGGCCGTGCAGGTCGCCGGTGGGCATCAGCAACAGCCGCTCGCCGGCGAAGCCGACGACCTCGGCCTCGGAGGGCGTGCCGCGACCCGGCACCAGCAGGCAGCGATCGCCGACGGCGGCCTGGCAGCCGGTCGCCTCGAGCGTGAGCCCCACCATCCGCGTCAAGCGCCCCTCGACCACCGGGGCGAGCGGTACCGCCCCGCGTGCCGTGTACCCGGCGATGCGTGCGGCGAAGCCGCCGGGAGACTGTGCGCGCGAGGCGCTCACCGGGCTTCCTCCGCCGCCGCGGGTGGCGCCACGTCGTCCTCGCGGACGCCGTCGCGCTCGTCGCCGAGGACCGCGGCCATCACGGCGGCGACGCGGCTGTCGAATCGGGCGTCGACCTGCGACGCGTCCGACGTCACCCTGCAGCCGCCACGCCCGAGCACGGGGTCCTCGACCAGGGTCCAGGCGCGCTCCGCCGCGGGCTGCGCCAGGCGCTCGCGGATGACCGCCGCGTCGGCCGGGTGCAGGTGCACGCGCACGTGGCGTGCGCTCGCCGGCAGGGCGTTCACGCACTCGCGGATCACGGCGATGATCTGCGCCGGGTCCTGCCGCAGTTCGCGGCGCGCGAGCTGCGTCCCGGTGACCACGGCGAGCCGCGCGAGCTCGGCCGCCGCCGCGTCGTCGAGGCGTTCCAGCGGCCGGGCGAGTGCGCGCAGCACCGCCTCGACTTCGGCGATCCGTGACGCGAGCTCGCGCTCGCGCGCCTCGAGCTGCGTGGCGCCCGCGGCGAGTCCCTCGCGCCGGCCTTCCTCGAAGCCGTTGCGCCAGGCCTGGCGATACTCGGCCTCGAGTGCCGCGGGCGACTGGCCCGCGCCGGGCCTGCCGACCACCGGGCCGCGTACCGCGGGCAGCACCCAGGGCGCGGCTGCGGCTCCGCGCCGCGTCGTGGCCTCAGACATAGGCTTCGCCGCCACCCTTGCTGCCGAGGTTGATCGAGCCTTCCTCGGCGAGCTTGCGCGCGATCACCAGGATCTCCTTCTGCGCCGCCTCGACCTCCGAGAGCTTCACCGGGCCGCGCGAGGCGAGGTCCTCGCGCAGCATCTCGGCCGCGCGCTGCGACATGTTCTTGAAGATCTTCTCCTTGAGTGCGTCGTCGGCGGCCTTCAGCGCGAGCAGCAGCTTGTCGCTCGTCACCTGGCGCAGCAGTTCCTGCATGCCGCGGTCGTCGACCTCGATCAGGTTGTCGAACACGAAGATCAGGTCCTGGATCTTGGTGCCGAGCTGCTCGTCGGCGGCCGTGATCTCCTGCATCACCACGCTCTCGATCCGCGGCTCGAGCATGTTGATGATGCTGGCCACCACCTTGGGGCCGCCGAGCACCGACTTGCGGGTCTGGTTCGAGCCCGAGAACTGGCGCTCCATGATCTGGTCGAGCTCCTGCAGCGCCGCCGGCTGCACGCCGTCGAGCGTCGCCACGCGCAGCAGCAGCTCGGAGCGCATGTTCTCCGGCAGCAGTGCGATGACCTCGGCAGACTGCTCGGGCTCGAGGTACGAGAGGATGATCGCGGCGATCTGCGGGTGCTCGAGCCGCACCATCTCGGCGATGGCGCTGCCGTCCATCCACTTCAGCGCCTCCAGGCCCTTGCTCGAGCGGCCGAGCAGGATGCGGTCGATCAGCCCACCGGCCTTGTCCTCGCCGAGCGCGTTGATCAGCGTGTTGCGGATGAATTCGTCGTTGCCGAGGCCGAGCGAGGTCTGCGCCTCGACCTCGCTGGTGAACGCCGAAAGCACCTCGATGACCTCCGTCCGCGAGACGTTTCCGACCTGCGTCATCGCGGTGCCGACCTTCTGCACGTCCTTGGCGGAGAGGTGCTTCAGGACCTCCGCCGCCTCCTTCTCGCCGAGGCTCAGCAGCAAGATCGCGGCGCGCTCCACGCCGCTGCGCGACTCGCCGGGTGCGCGTGCTGCGTCAGCCATCGGCCTGCACCCACGACTTCACGACCTGCGCGACGCGCGCCGGGTCCTGCGCCACGACGGTCCGCGCCTGTGCCACCTGCTGCTCGTAGGCGAGCGCGCTGGCGCCGGGGCTGGCTGCCGCCGCCGCGGCGCCGGCCTCGGCACCCGCGGTCCCTGCCACGGCGGGTCCACCGGTACGCGCCTCGTCGCCCCCCGGCGGGGCGAGCGCCGGCGGCGACTCGCCGGAGGCCGGCGCCGCCGGGCCCCTGGGCGTCCCGGTCAGCTGGCGCAGCAGCGGCTTCAGGACTGCGAACACGAGCACCAGCGCGACGATCAGTCCCGCGAAGATCTTGGCGAGGTCGCGCGCCCAGGGTCGTTCCCAGAGCGGCACGCTGACCAGCGAGTCGGCATCCGGCAGCGGCTCGCCGCGCCAGGGACTGTTGACCACGTTGACGCTGTCGCCGCGCTTCTCGTCGAATCCGACCGCATCCTTGACGAGCGCGGTGATGCGCTCGACCTGCTCCGGCGCGAGCGGCGTCTCGGTGACCTTGCCGTCCTTGCCGACCACCCGCAGGTTGTCGATCAGCACGGCCACGGACAGGCGCTGCAGCTTGCCCGCGGGCTGGCGGGTGTAGGCGACCGTCCGGTCGATCTCGAAGTTGCGCGTGGCCTGCTTGGACGAGTTACCGTCCGCGGCCGTGGCCGCGGCATTGGCCGCCGGCGCGCCGGTCGCCCCGGGCTGCACGCCTGGCGGCAGCGCGACTCCGGCCGCAGGTGGCTGGTTGGTGAGCGCGCCGGGGATCCCGCCGGTCGCGCCGCTGCGGCTGGTCTCCTCCGAGAGCTGCTCGCTGCGCACCACCTGGCTCTCCGGTCGGTACTGCTCCCGCGCCTCCTCGGTGGCGCTGAGGTCGAACTGCGCGCTCACCTGGGCGCGTACGCGGCCGGCACCCACCAGCGGCGAGATCAACGCCTCGATGCGCTGCGCGTAGCCCTCCTCCATCTGCCGCGCGAACTCGAGCTGCTGGTCGCGGATCGCGAAGTCGTCCCGGCCCTGTGGCGAGGACAGCAGCCGGCCCTTCTGGTCGACTACCGTGACCTGGGAGGCCTCCAGCTCCGGCACGCTCGAGGCGACCAGGTTGACGATCGCCGTGACCTGTTCGGTCGCGAGCGTCCGCCCCGGGCGCAACTGCACGAACACGCTGGCGCTCGCCGGGATGCGGTCGCGCACGAAGCTGGAGTTCCGCGGCGTGGCGATGTGCACGCGCGCCGCGCTCACCTGCTGCAGGCTCGCGATCGTGCGCGCCAGCTCGGACTCGAGCGCGTGCTGGTAGCGGGCGCCTTCCATGAACTGCGAGACGCCGAAGCCCGGATCCTTCGCCATGCTCGCGAAGCCCCCCTCCTGCGGCAGACCCTGGCCCGCCAGCAACAGCCGTGCGTCGCTCAGGCGCTCCACGGGAACCGAGATCGCGCCGGTCCCGTTCTCCAGGCGGTAGGGGATGCCGGCGCCGGTCAGCGCCTGGGTGACGGCGGCCGCGTCCTCGCCCGAGAGGTCGCCGTACAGCAGGTTGTAGGTCGGGCCCTGCGCCCAGAGGACCACGCCGACACCCGCGGCCACCGCGGCAGCGATGCCGACCAGCAGCAGCAGCGGGCGCAGTCCCGCGTTGAGCTTGACGATTCCCGGAG
Source organism: Steroidobacteraceae bacterium (assembly GCA_025458905.1). Taxonomy (GTDB): domain Bacteria; phylum Pseudomonadota; class Gammaproteobacteria; order Steroidobacterales; family Steroidobacteraceae; genus UBA964. Next base: position 45,422 of record JALORN010000016.1, on the reverse strand, counting down.
CTGCAGCAGCTTCGGCCATCACGTTCTCCATTCAGCCAAGGGCACGGCGGACGGCAGCGTCACACCGGCATGTTCATGATTTCCTGGTAGGCGCCGACGAGCTTGTTGCGCACCTCGACGGCCGCGCGGAACGACACGCTCGCCTTCTGCATCTCGAGCATCACCTGAGGCAGGTCGACGCCCGGCTTCCCGAGCTCGAAGTCGGTGGCCGCGCGGCGTGCGCCCTGCTGCGCGGCGTTCACCTGGTCGAGCCCGCTGCGCAGCACCGCCGCGAAGCTGACCGCCGCGCTCGCACCCTCGCCCGGCTCCTGCGGCCGCCCGAGGGCACCGAGCGCCCCGCCCGCCTCCGAGCGGATCGTGCGGATCTGCGCGAGCACCCGGTCGATCTCCATCTGGCTCATGGGCGCCGCTCCGCTCAGGCCGCCGGCACGCTGACGCCGGCGGCGCGCAGCCGCGCGAGCTTGTAGCGCAGCGTCCGCGGACTGATGCCGAGACGCTCGGCCACGACGCGCCGCGTCGACTGCGGGTCCTTCAGCGCCTCGAGCAGCAGTTCGCGCTCGGTGGCCTCCAGCGAGCGCGCCAGGGCGCCGGCCGCCGCCGCGGCCCCGCCGGTCGCGCCGTCCGCGACCGCCTCGGCCGCGTCGCGACCGTTCAGGGCATCGAGTTCCAGGTGCTCCGGACCCACTACCGGCCCGGTGCAGAGGATCAGGGCGCGCTGCAGCACGTTGTCGAGCTCGCGCGCGTTGCCGGGCCAGCGATAGGTCAGCAGCACGTGCGCCGCGTCGGCCGAGAGCGCGGGTATCGGGTTGCCCGGCTTGACGCGCCAGGAGAGCAGCTGCATCGCGATCGGCAGGATGTCGTCGCGCCGCTCCCGCAGCGGCAGCAGCTGCAGCGGGAACACGTTGAGCCGGTAGTAGAGGTCCTCGCGGAAGCGCCCGGCCGCCACCTCGGTGCGCAGGTTGCGGTTGGTGGTCGCGATGACGCGCACGTCGAGGGCCAGCGAGCCGCGGCCGCCGAGCCGCTCGACCTCGCGCTCCTGCAGCACCCGCAGCAGCTTCGCCTGCAGGCCGAGCGGCATCTCGGAGATCTCGTCGAGCAGCAAGGTGCCGCCCTGGGCCTGCTCGAACTTGCCCGGGTGCGCGTTGGTCGCGCCGGTGAACGCGCCGCGCTCGTACCCGAACAGCAGCGCCTCGAGCATGCTCTCGGGGATCGCTGCACAGTTGACCGCGACGAAGGCGCGGCCGGCGCGCGGCGACTGGCGGTGGACGTAGCGCGCCAGCACCTCCTTGCCGGTGCCGGACTCGCCGGCGAGCAGCACGGTGCAGTCGCTGGCGGCCACCCGTCGCGCCAGCTCGACCAGGCGGCGGGAGGATTCCGCCACGGCCACCGGCTCCGGACCTTCGCTGTGCAAGGATTCGTTCGTCATCTCTCGGTCTCCGGTCCCCACCGCAGGGACGCCCGGACCAGAGAGGAGCAAGAAGCATGCCGGCCCTTTCCTTGCCGCGGGACGCGAACTGCGTCACGCAGGACGGCGGCGGCGCGCCGGCGGCGTCAAGCTTCCGACAGCGCCTCGCTGCCGCCGATGCCGAACTTGCGCAGCTTCTCGACCAGCGTGGTGCGACGCAGGCCCAGCAGCCGCGCCGCCTGCGCGACCGTGCCACCGGAGCGCTGCATCGCCTGGCTGATCAGCCGGTGCTCGATCGCGAACAGGTGGGCGCGCAGGTCGATGCCCTCGGCCGGCAGGTCCACGAGGTCGCCCGCGCACGCCTCGCGCGGGAGCCGGTCGTCGAGCAGCGCCAGCGTCGCCTCGGGATCGAGCTCCATGCCCGTCCCGTCGGGGCAGGACTCGGCCTCTACCCCGGCGCCCGCGGTGACACCGCGCGGCATCGCGTCGGGGAAGGCCTCGCGCAGCGACCCGTAGCGCGGCTCGAGGAGCGGTGCGGCCGCCGGATCCGCCACGGGCAGCGTGACGGGCAGTGCGGCGAGCGGCGATGGCAGCGCGAGTTCCTCGAGCAGCGCCGCCGGCCGGTAGCGCGGCGGGAGCTGGCCGACGTCGACCACGCGACCGCCGTGCAGGATGCTCAGCCGCTCCACGAGGTTCGCCAGCTCGCGGACGTTGCCCGGCCAGGCGTGGTGGCGCAGGACGCTCATCGCCGCCGGTGTCAGCACGATGGGCTCGCGCCCGGCCTCGCGGTTCTGCTCGACGAACTCCGCGATCAGCTGGTCCAGGTCGTCGAGGCGCTCGCGCAGGCTCGGCATCTCGATCGGGAACACGTTGAGGCGGTAGAAGAGGTCGCCCCGGAACTGGCCGCCAAGGATCGCCTCGTCGAGGTTGCGGTGCGTCGCGGCGATGATGCGGACGTTGCAGCAGATCGGCTGGTGGTTGCCGACCCGCTCGAAGACGCGTTCCTGCAGCACCCGCAGCAGCTTGACCTGCATCGGCAGGCTCATGTCGCCGATCTCGTCGAGGAACAGCGTGCCCCCCTCGGCGATCTCGAACCGGCCCTTGCGCGTCGAGTAGGCGCCGGTGAAGGACCCTTTCTCGTGGCCGAACAGTTCGCTCTCCAGCAGGTCGGCCGGGATCGCACCGCAGTTCACGGCGACGAACGGTGCGTTGCGGCGGCGGCTCGAGTCGTGGATGGCGCGCGCCACGACCTCCTTGCCGGTGCCGGACTCACCGAGCACCAGGACGCTCGAGTCGTGCGCGGCCACCTGCTGCACGAGGTGCAGCACCTCGCGGATCGCCGCGGAGCGGCCGGTCGGCAGGCGCGCGCGGCTGTCGGCGCGCGGCGGGGTCTCGGGTCGGTCGATGGCAGAAGCGGCAACGGTCGTCACGGGTCTCGTTCCTCGTCTCGTGGGAACGATTCTGTTGGGTCGTGCAAGCAGCGGACGTGCGCCGCCGCGGCATTCATCCGCCGCACGATGAAGAACGGATCACACTTCGCGGCGAATCGGGGTTGCCACTAGTTGCGCCGCGCCCTGATTCCTAGGGGTTTTCCCGAGCCCTAGGGGATTCCCTCAGGCCCTGCGTTGCGTGCGTCCGCCAGCCACCTGGCGACGGTGCCTGCGGAACACCAGCCGCTCCAGCTGGTCCGCCACCGGGTCGGGCAAGGGGTCGAAGCGCACGTGCACGTGACGGTCCGCAGGGCCCTCGGCCACCGTCCCCTCCAGGGCCACGGGATGCACCAGGCAATCCTTCAGGTGGATCTCGACCAGTCCGTGCGCGCCGGACGCGGGCACCGCGCCGGCGGACTCCCAGACGATGCCGTGCGGATTGAAGCGTGCCGGAACGGCCGGTGGCCGCGACTGGCTCGCGGCGAGCAGCGCGCCCACCATGTCGAGCAGCAGGTTGACCTTGAGGTCGATCCGCTGGATGTCGGCCCCGTTCGGCGTGTCGTCGGCGGCCTTGTCGTGCTTGCCGTGCTCGTCGAGGGCCGCACACGCGAGCAGCATCCGCAGGTTGCGCTCGCCGATCGCGCTGGCCTGGACCGCATCCAGCGGCCCCTGCAGCGCCCGGAACGCGACCGGCAGCACGTCCGCGTAGGCGAGCTCGTGGTGCAGGATGACGGTGTCGCCGGTGGCGTTCACGACGGCGCGCCGGGGGAACGCTTCAGCTGGGCGAGCACCCGCTCGGACTCGGCGACGGCGCTGCGCAGCGCCGCGACGCAGCTCGCCTGGTGGGCGCCGTGGCGCGGCTCGCGCTCCAGGTCGTCGAGCAGCCCGCGCCGCTCGCGCAGTACCTGCGGCACGGCCGCCCAGTGCTGCTCCATCGCGAGGCCCACCAGGCGCCCGGTCATCGCGACCACCGCCTCGGCGAGCCGGCGCTGGCGGCTGGAGGTCATGTGGCGCCGGCGCGGCACGGCGCCGATCACCGTGGCACCTTGCGCAGTGCCCGCGCCTCGGGCGGCAGCGCGATCCAGGCGCCGCGGATCTCCTGCAGCAGCGAGGCGGTGCGGTCGAGCAGCTCGAGCCGGTCGGAGACGTGCGCCTGCAGCAGCTGCCGCGACATGAAGTCGTAGAGGCTGTCCAGGTTCTGCGCGAGCTCGCCCTGGCTCAGGTCGAGGCTGCAGCGCAGCTCGTCGACGATCGCGATCGCACGCTGCAGGTGCAGGCTCTTCTCGGCGGTCGCCTTGCGCTCCATGCAGCCCCGGGCCTGCGCGATGCGCGACAGGGCGCCGTCCATCAGCATCACGATGAGCCGGTGAGGGTCGGCCTCGGTCACGCTGCCGTGGGTCGCGACCATCTGGTACGCGGCGAGCATGGAGGCTCGCGATGTGGCGGTCATTGCAGGGCTCCGCAGTGTCTTGTGCTGACACCGGGTTTAACGGCCCTGCGTGCGCCGACTTGAGGCGGCGCGGCGATGCAGCGGGTGCGGGGTGGCCGCGGCCGCGCCGGCGCCAGGCACCGGGCGGCGCATCAGCCGGGGTTGGCCCTCGACAGGTTCTGCGCGAGGTAGCTGCTGGTGCTCTGCAGGCCGGCGAGCAGCTTGTCCATCGCGATGAACTGCTCGCGATAGCGGCGCTCGACCGACTGCATGCGCACGTCCAGCGCCTCGGTGTCGCGCGCCAGCGTGCGCTGCGTCGCCTGCAGGCTGGTGGTGCGCGCGGCCACCTGCCCGTCGGCGCGCAAGGCGCGCTCGAGCACGTCCCAGACGCGTGTGGCGACGCCGTCGGTCCCTCCGAACAGTCGCCCCACCCCGTCGAAGTCGGCCGTCAGTGCCGCCGTCAGCCGCGTCTCGTCGATGCTGTAGGTGCCATCGGCGCCGATGCGGATGCCGACCGAGTTGAGCGTGTCGTAGGGCGGGTTCGCCGACGGCGACGGGGCCTGCAACTGCCGGCGGATGCTCTCCTCGATGCCGCGCAGCAGCGAGTCGCCGAGCAGCGGCCCCGCTGCCTTCGTGTCAGGGTCGTAGGAGCGCAGCTTGGCCAGTGCCCCGAGCGCCGTGTTGAGGTCGGTGACGAACTTGCGGATCCGCTCCCGGGTCTGTGACTCGTCCGTGCCGACGGCGAGCTGGTAGGTCGTGCCGGGCTTCGCCTGCAGCAGGTTGAGCGTCACGCCGTCCATCGCATTGGCGACCGTGTTGGTCGGGCTCCTGACGGTGAATCCCTCGATCTGCACCTCGGCGTCCTGGGCGGGGGCGATCTGGGTGAGGTTGGTCGTCACGCCGGGCTGGTAGGCGAGCGCTGCGAGGCCCCCGTCGCCGCCCGCCGCAGTGACCTGGATCGAGTTGGCGATGCCCGACTGGCGCGAGGTGAGCACCAGGCGCGCGCCGTCGACGGCCGTGATCAAGGTCGCCTGGACCTTGTCGTTGTCGGGCGCCGCGTTGATCGCATCGCGGATGCCCGCGAGCGTGTTCGCGGACTCGCCGATCGTCACGTTGATCACCTTGCCGCCCGCGGTCATCGTCAGCGTGCCCGTGCCGATCACGGCCGTGGCGCCGGCGGGATACGGCGCCGTCGCCAGCTTCTGCGCCGAGGCGAGCTGGCGGACCTCCACCGAGTAGCTGCCGGTGGCCGCGCTGGTGGTGGCGCTGGCCGTGAAGATCGACTTGTCGGAGGCGTCGGCACGCCTGCCCTGGAACGTGCTGGCAGTCTTCAGGCCGGACACCGAACCCTGCAGGGTCGACAGCGCCCCCCGCAAGGTGCCGAGTGCCGAGAGCTGGGTGGTGACGCGACTGCCGGCCCGCTGCAGGCGCTGCGCCTGTGGCGCGCGCTCGGCGGCGACCAGCTGGCGCACCAGGCCGTCGATGTCGATGCCCGAGCCGATGCCGCTCGAAGTGAGACCGGTCATCGCTTCAGGCCAGCCCGTCGATGATCAGGCTCGACGCGCCGGGCTCGCCAGAACCGAGGTCCTGGGCGATGCGCAGCGCGGCTTCGCTCGGGATCTGCCGGATCAGCTCGCCGGTCGACAGGTCGCGCACGCTCACGACCACCCGGCCGCTGTCCTGGTCGACCCGGAACTGGAGGCTCCGCCCGGCGCTGCGCGCGTACTCCTCCATCCTCGCCGCGGCCTTCTCGAGCGAGGCCGTGTCGAGCGTGTCGGCCTGGGCCACCCCGGGGACGGCCGTGCCCTTCAGCATCACTTCCGGGGCGCGCTGGGCAGCGGGCGCCACCACCGGCTGGACCGCCGGGACGGCGGTCGCGACGTTGATCGCGCGGTCGATCGCTGTGAGGCTCATGCTTCAGTCTCCTCGCGCAACAACGGGCGTACGGCGGCCCCTCGCGGGACCGCCGTCGCCCTGTGACACCGCCGGTGAAGGCGTCGTCCTCATTGCCCCCGTCCGATCATCGCAGCAGCGTCAGCACGTTCTGCGGGACCGAGTTGGCCTGGGACAGGATGGCCGTGCCCGCCTGCTGCAGGATCTGCGCCCGGGTGAGCAGCGCGGTCTCCTCGGCGAAGTCGGCGTCCTGGATCCGCGAGCGCGACGCCGAGAGGTTCTCGGAGGTCGTCTGCAGGTTCGAGATCGTCGACTCGAAGCGGTTCTGGATCGCACCGAGCTGGGCGCGGGTCGAGTTGACCGTCGTCAGCGCGGCGTCGATCGCGGTCAGCGCCGCGTTCGCCCCGCCGAGGGTCGAGATGTCGACCGCCGACATCGCCGTGCCGGTGGCGGCGATCGCGTTCGGGCCGGGGTTGAACGCACCCGTCCAGGTCACGCTGCCGGTGACGCCGGCCGGGGCCTTGTACGTCACGTTGATCGTCGCGCCGGTCGTCGCCGCGGCGGCCAGGCCGAAGTCCGCGACCGTCGAGCCGGTGAAGGCGCCGGCGGCGTACGCCACCGTGATGTTGCGGCCGTCCGCCGCGGTCAGGCTGACGCCCGAACCGGTGTCGGTCGCCACCACGCCCGTCACGGAGGACTGCGCGTTGAGCGCGGTGACCACGTTGGTGCGGTTCTGCCCGAGGGCGCCGTCGACCCCGGCGACCGCGATCGCGACGCCGTTGACGGTGACCGTGGCGCTGCCGCTCGCCGTGGCATTGTCGGCCGAGGTGCCGGCCGCGACCGTGGTCGCGTTCGCCGTGGCGCTGAGCCCGGCGACGCCCGACGAGTTGATCGCCGCGGCGAGCGCCTTGGCGTCGTTCGCGATCGTGCCGAGCGAGGTCGTCGTGCCGCCGATGGTCACGCTCTTGGCCGCGGCCGTGTCGGAGGCGGTGCCGATGCTCTGGTTCGTCAGCTGGAAGCCCTGGAACTGGCCGAGCGCGCTGGTGCGGGCGCTGTTGATCGAGGCGATCGTGATCGTCTGCCCCGCGTTCGCGCCGACCTGGAACTGCTGGGCCGAGAAGCTGCCGTCGAGCAGGTTCAGGCCGTTGAACTGCGTCTGGGTGGCGACGCGGTCGATCTCGGCGGCGAGCTGCGCCACCTCCTGCTGGAGGGCGGCGCGGTCCGAGGCGCTGTTGGTCGAGTTGGCCGACTGCACCGACAGCTCGCGCATGCGCTGCAGGTTGTTGCCGATCGAGGCCAGGGCGCCCTCGGCCGTCTGCGACAGCGAGATGCCGTCCGACGCGTTGCGCACGGCCTGGTTGAGGCCACGGATCTGCGAGGTGAAGCGCTCGCTGATCGCGAGGCCGGCGGCGTCGTCCTTGGCGCTGTTGATGCGCAGGCCGGACGACAGTCGCTGCAGGGAGGTCGCGAGCGCGCTGCCGGAAGTCGACAGGTTGCGCTGCGCGTTCAGCGACATCACGTTGGTGTTGATGACTTGTGCCATTGAAATGACTCCTGAACTTTAGGAACCGCGCCGGACCTTTCCGGGTCGCTCTGGGGTTAAGGGACCGGCGCCTTGGCGCTTCGCCGTTCTCCGATCCCTGTATCGGTACGTGCCGGCCTCACTTGAGGGCGCGGTACAGTGCCACCGTCGCCGTTCTGCGACCTGCGTCACGGTGCTCAGAGGTAGTCGAACAGCGTCAGGCCCGCGATCCGGCTGTAGGACTGCTGCGCCGCCTGCAGCGTGACCATCTGCGCGTTCATGCGCGTGATCGCCGTCGAGTAGTCGACGTCGCGCAGTGCCGAGATGGAGGTGTTGAGCTCGAGCTCCAGGTCCTCGCGCGCCGAGTCGACCGCGTCGAGGCGCGAGAGGCGCGAGCCCACGTCCGCGCGGACGTTCAGCAAGTGATCGCCCGCCTGCCCGAGTTGCTGGATGATGGTGTTCATCTCCGAGGCCCACAGCGCGCGCGCCGCCGGGGTGCCGGGGCTCGCCTCCAGCGTCGCGACCAGGCGGTCGAGGGTGGTGAACATGTCTTCGAAGCCCGCGGTCGCGATCGTGAAGCGATCGCCCGCGGCCGGCTCGCCGTTGATCGCGATGCGCGCGCCGTTGACCGTGATCGAGGCGCCGCTCTGGAAGGTGCCGGAGCCGATCACCACGTTGCCGGCGTCGCGCGCCTGCCAACTGGTCGGGCTGGTGAACTCCACCGTGTAGGTGCCGGGAACCCAGGCCGCGAGGTTGCTCATCGTCCCCGGGTCGAGGATGCCGGTGCCGGTGTTGGTGGTCGCCGCCGAGGCGCGGAAGGAGCCGGCGCCGGCGGGGACGTTCATGAAGACCTCGTCGCCCGAGTGCCCGTCCTCGATCCGCTGGCTGGTGCTGACCTGGATCATGCGTGACCCGGAGTCGCCCGAGTACGCGACCGAGGCCGCGAGTCGCGCGAACGGCCGGCCCGTCGAGCGCGTGCCGCCGAACAGGTAGTCGCCGCTCGCGTCCTGGCGGTTGGCGATCGACATCAGCTCCTCGGCCCGCGAGCGGATCTCGGTGGCGATCGCGCGTCGCGACGCGAAGTCGATCACGCCGTTGTTGGCCTGCAGCGCGAGCTCGCCGACCCGACGGAGCGTGTTGCCGGCGTCCGCCAGCGCCTGCTCCTCCAGCGACAGCCGGTTGGTGACCACCGCGGCATTGGTGGCGAACTGCGCGTTGGCCGCGAGCGCGCGCTCGATCTGCTGGATCTGGACGGCGGCGCCCGGGTCGTCGGCCGCGGTCACGACGCGGCGACCGGTGGCGATCTGCTCCTGGGTGCGCGCGAGCTCGGCCTGCGCGCGCAGCATGGTCGCGAGCCCGCCCTGCTGGATCGAACCGGTGGAGATCCTCATCGCTGCATCCTCACCGCGCCGCCTCGAGCAGCGTCTGGAACATTTCGTTCGCGACCCGGATCACCTGCGCGGCCGCCTGGTAAGCCTGCTGGTAGCGCAGCATGTTGGCCGCCTCCTCGTCGAGGTTGACCCCGGAGAAGTTCTGGCGCTGCTCGACGGCATCGTCCTGCAGCACCTGCTGGGCGTCGCGGTTGACCTGGGCCTGCTGGGTCGCGACGCCGATCCGGCTGGTCAGCTGGCCGAGCGACTGCGACGGCGAGGTCGCGCCGCCGTCGAGGCGCGCCGCGACGATCGCGTCGGCGATCGCGAGCGCGTTGCGGTTGTCGCCGGCGGCCGTGCTGGCGTCGGCGACGCTGAAGCGGTCGCCGGCCGCGGGATTGCCGGCGATGGTCACGCGCCAGCCGTTGATCTCGATCGGCTGGCCGCTCGTGTACGCGAAGCTGCCCGCCCCGTTCACCGAGTAGGTGGCCGGACCGACGAACTGGATGTCGACCGTGTTCCTCAGGGCCGCGTTGCCGGGATCCACCACCTCGCCGCGGGTGACCGTCGCCGAGCCGAGGTTGGCGGCGTTGGCCCGGGCGGCAATCGGCGCCGCGGCGGCGATCCGGGTCGGGTCCCGGACCAGGACGTCCATCCCCTGCACGATCTCACGGGTCGGTCGCACCAGAAGGGTGTCGCCACTCGCGGGCGTGCCCGACAGGACCATCGACAGGCCGTCGGCGCGCAGCGGGTCCGCGGCCGTGCCGGCCCCGGCCAGCGGGACGTTGCTGCCATTGTCCAGCCGCTTCATCGACCATGCGGCGCCGTCGTAGGCGAGCTCGTAGTCCGCGCCGGTCAGGCCGGCCGTGCCGGCGATCGTCGCGGTGACCTGGGCAGTGCCGGTGTTGGTGGCGCGCGCGATCCCCGCGACGGGACCGGTCGAGAACAGGTTGGTGCCGAAGGCGCCCTTCAGGTCGACGCCGGCACGGTGCTGCGCATTGACCGCCTCGGCGAGGCCGGCGGCGATGCGCCCGAGGTCGTTGCGCGCCGGATCGAGCACCTGCGAGCGGAAGTCGAGCAGCCCGCCGAGCGTGCCGCCCGACAGCGCGGTGGTCACGTCCGTGCTGCCCTGCCCGCCGGACAGCACGACCCGCGGCCGGCTGCCGTCGTACGGGTCCGCGGCGATGCCGAGGGTGGCGGCCTTCTCGTTCAGCACCAGCGCCTGGCCCTTGCCGATGAAGACGTTCAGCACCCCCGCGTCCTGCGGGACGACGTTGATGCTGACCTTGCGGGCCAGCTGGTCGAGCAGCTTGTCGCGCTGGTCCAGCAGGTCGTTCGGCGGCTGGCCGGTGGCGCCGAAGCCCGCGGTGATCTCCTCGTTCAGGCGCGCGATGCCGCTGGCGATCGAGTTGATCTCCGCGGCCTCGATGCGCACCTGGCCGGCGGTCTCGGTGTCGAGCGCGCGCAGCTGCGTATCGACGTAGTCGAGCCGCTCGACGAGCCCCGCGGACTCGCCGATCAGCACCTGGCGGGCCGCGACCGAGGTGGGCTCCGTCGCCACCCCCTGGATCGCGTTCTGCAGCTTCTGCAGCGCGCCGGAGATGCCAGTGTCGCCACCGACGAAGAGCTTGCTGACGCGCTCGGACTGCGCGGCGAACGCCGACAGACGCTCCAGCGAGCTGCTGGAGCCGCGGGTCTGCGACACCAGGAAGTCGTCGACCATCCGCCGGACCGTCGACACCTCGACGCCCTTGCCGATCCAGCCGTTGGCGAACGCCGAGGCCGGCAGGGTCGAGAGCTCGACCCGCTGCCGCGTGTAGCCCTCGGTGTTCGCGTTGGCGATGTTGTGGGCCGTGGTGTCGAGCGCGCGCTGGAATGCGAGCAGCCCCGAGAGCCCGGACGACATGACTTGCGACAAGGTGCGTTACTCCGCGGGCATCCGTGGCGGGGCCCGTCAGCTGGAACGATCTGGCGGTTGTATCGGCAAGCCGTTGCCGGCCTTGAGGCCCCCATCGAGGATCTCCCCGACGCCGGCGGCGACCGCGGCGAGCTTGCGGGCATAATCCGGGTCGGTGGCGTAGCCGCCCTGCTGCAGTGCGCGGCCGAAGCGCGCCGCGTCGTCGCCGGTGCCGAGCGCCGCGGCGTAGCGTCCCGAGCCCTGCAGCAGCCCGGCGTAGTCGCCGAAGCTCGCCGACGGTGACCCATAGGCGCGGAAGCGCTCGATGCGAGTCCCTGCGACGCCGCCTTCGAATTCGGTCGTCGCCGCCGCGACCGACGCGCCCTGCCACCCCCCGCCGGCCTTGATGCCGAACAGGTTGAAGCTCGACGCACCCTCCGGGCCGCGCGGCATCGATCGTCCCCAGCCGGTCTCGAGCGCCGCATGCGCGATCAAGGTCCGCGGCGCGACGCCGAGGCGGCGGCCCGCCGCTTCGGCATGCGGCAGCATCTCGCGCACGAACGCCTCGCGGTCGGCGGATGTCGTGCCGCCGCCCGGGTCTGTGGCGGTGGCCGCCGAGGCTGCGGCCGGTGCCTGGGCCGCGGCGCTGCCCGGCCATCGCCCGGGCCCCGACGTCGCGGCTGCCGTGTCCGCCGCGCCGGCCGCCGCGGCGCCTGGCCCCGGCGCGGTCGCGCCGGAGCGCATCAACTGCTCGACCATCATCTCGGCCAGGCCCAGGCCGCGGCCGCGCGACAGCTCGATGGCCAGCTGGTCATCGAACATGTCGCGGTAGAAGCCGCTCTGCTGGCTGTCGAACAGGGCGTCGCCCTGGCTCGCCTGGCGCATGCTCTGCAGCAGCATCCGGGTGAACACGCTCTCGAACTGGCGCGCCGTCTCGCGCAGCGCACCCGGCTCCTGGGTGCGGGCCTCGCGCTTCAGCGCGGTCAGCGACTGCAGGTCGGTGTAGGTCGTGGCGCGCGCGGGGTCGATCGCCATGGCGGCCTCAGATCACGATCAGCTCGGCGCGCAGCGCGCCCGCCTGCTTCAGCGCCTCGAGGATCGCCACGAGGTCGCCGGGTGCCGCGCCCACGCGGTTCACGGCCTGCACCAGCTCGTCGAGTGACACGCCGGCCTCGAACTTGAACATGCGCGCGGGCGGCGACTCGGCACTCACGTTCGAGCGCGGCACGGCGACCGTGCTGCCCTCGGCGAACGCGTTCGGCTGGCTGACGTCGGTACGCTCCGTGATGGTCACCGACAGCGAGCCGTGGGACACCGCCGCTGGCATCACGCGCACGTCGGCGCCGATGACGACCGTGCCGGTCCTGGAGTTGACGATCACCCGCGCCGGCGCCGCGCCCGGCTCGATCTCGACGTTCTCCAGCGTCGCGACGTAGGCGATCCGCTGGCCCGGGTCGACCGGCGCCGCTACCCGCACCGATACCGCGTCGACCGGTGTCGCCGTCCCGTCGCCGAGCAGGCCGTTGATGCCGGCGGCGAGGCGCGTCGCGGTGGTGAAGTCCGGCGTGTTCAGGTTCAGCGTGACGTACGGCTCGGTGGCGAAGCTGGTCGGCACCGCGCGCTCGACGGTCGCGCCGTTGGGGATCGTGCCGCCGCTCGGCACGTTCAGCGCGATCCTCGAGCCATCCTTGCCCGAGACGCCGAAGCCGCTGACGATCAGGTTGCCCTGCGCCATGGCGTACACCTCGCCGTCGGCGCCGCGCAGCGGCGCCATCAGCAGCGTGCCACCGCGCAGGCTGCCGGCGTTGCCGATCGAGGCCACCGTGACGTCGATCGTCTGGCCGGGCTTGGCGAACGGCGGCAGCTCGGCACTCACCGTGACCGCCGCGACGTTCGTCAGCTGCGGGTTGAGGTTGGGCGGGATCGGCACGCCGAAGCGCGCCAGCATGTTCTTGATGCTCTGCACCGTGAACGGAGTCTGGGCGGTCTGGTCGCCGGTGCCGTCGAGGCCGACGACCAGCCCGTAGCCGACCAGCTGGTTGCTGCGCACGCCCGCCACCGATGCGAGGTCCTTGACGCGCTCGCGGGGCAGGCTCGCGCGCCCGGTGACGCCGCCCGCTCCGGCCGGCGTCGTCGCAGCCGAGACGACCGTCGCCAGCAGCGCGCAGGCGACCAGCATCAACACTCGTACGTACATCGTCGGGATCCTCAGAACGGCAGCTTCGGCGACATGAAGAAGCGCGCGAGCCAGCTCGGGGCGCTCGCGTCCGCGAGCGCGCCCTTGCCGACGTAGGTGATCGATGCGTTGGCGACCTTCGACGAGGGCACGGTGTTGTCGGGCTCGACGTCGATCTGCCGCACCAGGCCGCTGACGCGCACCAGTTCGCGGCCCTGGTTGATCGTGATCCACTTCTCGCCGCGCACCAGCAGCGTGCCGTTGGGCAGGCGGCGCACGACCGTGACCGTGAGGTCGCCGTTCAGCCGGTTGCTCTGGCGGCTCGAGCCTTCGCCGTCGAAGCTCGCCTCGTTCTCGACCCCGCCGCTGAGGATCGCGGTGCCGTTCACGGTCACGGGCCGTCCGCCGATCGTCGGACCCGGCAGCGTCACGGCGGTCGCCTTGGAGGTCGAGGTGCTCGAGCTCTTCGAGGCGTTGGTGTTTTCCACCAAGCGGATCGTGAGGATGTCGCCGGCACGGCGCGCCGTCGGGTTCTCGAACAGCGGTGCCTCGTAGCCCGCCTGGTAGATCGCGCCGTTGCCCGAAGGCGGCGCCGCGGCGAGCTCGGGCATCTCCGGCTCCGCCGGGCCGTGCTCGGCACCGAAGCCGGCACATCCGGCGGTGGCTGCCAGCGCGGCGGCCAGGGCGAGCCGCGGCAGCACTGCGGCGAGGCGGGCGATGAGGGGGCGCATGGTGCTCCGCACGGTTCAGAGCCGGGTCGTCAGGTATTCGAGCATCTGGTCGGTGGTCGAGATGGCCTTCGAGTTCATCTCGTAGGCGCGCTGGGTCTCGATCATCGACACCAGCTCCTCGACCACGTTCACGTTCGAGGCCTCCAGCGAGCCCTGCTGGATCGTGCCGAGGCCGTCGAGGCCCGGCGTCCCCACCTGCGGCGGGCCGCTCGCGGCGGACTCGAGCAGCAGGTTCTCGCCGCGGGGCTGCAGCCCGGCGGCGTTGATGAAGTCGACCAGCTGGACGGAGCCGATCTGCGTCGCGGCGGCCTGCCCGGCCAGCTGTACCGTCACCACGCCGTCGGTGCCGACCGTGATCGACTGCGCCCCCGCGGGGATCGTGATGTTCGGCTGGACCACGTAGCCGGCGGAGGTGACGAGCTCGCCCTGCGCGTTGACCTGGAAGCTGCCGTCGCGCGTGAAGCCGGTCGTGCCGTCGGGCAAGAGCACCTGGAAGAAGCCACGACCGGCGACCGCGAGGTCGAGCGAGTTGCCGGTGACCTGCATGTTGCCCTGCGTGTGCAGCTTCTCGGTCGCCACGACGCGGGTGCCGGTGCCGAGGGACAGGCCCGAGGGCAGCTGCGTGTCCTGGGTGCCGGCGGCGCCCACCTGCCGCACGTTCTGGTACAGCAGGTCCTCGAACACCGCGCGGCCGCGCTTGAAGCCGGTCGTGCTGACGTTGGCGAGGTTGTTGGCCGTGACGGCCATCCGGGTCTGTTGGGCGTCGAGGCCGGTCTTCGCGGCCCAGAGTGCGGGATCCATGGTGTGTCCTCGGTCGTGTTCGGGGTTGCCGTCGCGGTCCGTCAGCCGAGCCGCAGCAGGCTCGAGGCCGTGCGCGCGTCGTCCTCGGCGGTGCGGATCGACTTCATCTGCATCTCGAACTGCCGCGACAGCTCGATCATGTTGACCATCGCGCCGGCGGCATTGACGTTGCTCGACTCGAGCGCGCCGGGCACCACGCGCACCGCGGCATCCGCCGGCGCGTCCTGGCCGTCCTTCTGGCGGAACAGCCCGTCGGTGCCGCGTTCCAGCGCCTCCGCGGGCGGATTCACGAGCTTGATCCGCCCGACCGTCGCCACCGTCGCCGGTCCCTGCCCGGCCGGCACCACCGAGATCGAGCCGTCGGTGCCGATCGACACCGCGGTGCTCGGCGGCACCACCAGCGGACCGCCGTCGCCGAGCACCGGCCGGCCGGTCGCCGTCAGCAGCTGCCCGTTGACGTCGACGTGCAGGTTGCCGGCGCGCGTGTAGGCCTCGCGCCCGTCCGGCCCCTGAACCGCGATCCAGCCGTCGCCATCGACCGCGACGTCGAGGTCGCGGCCGGTGGCGACGACGGAGCCGCCGTCGCGGCTCCAGCCGAGGGTCGAGGTGGTGGCATAGGCGCGCGACGCATGCCCCGGGCCTTCGACCGCGCGGCTCATGAACGCGCTGAGGTCGGCGCGGAAGCCGGTCGTCGTGGCGTTGGCGAGGTTGTGGTTGTTCGCCGCCTGGGCGCGCAGCACTTCCTTCGCGCCACTCATCGCCACGTAGATCGACTTGTCCATCGTCGTGTCGCCCCGGGTCTATCAGCGGATGTTGATGATCGTCTGCGTGATCGCGTCGTTGGTCTGGATCATCTGCGCGTTCGCCTGGAAGTTGCGCTGCGCGGTGATCATCGACACCAGCTGCTCGGTGATGTCCACGTTCGAGGCCTCGAGCGCGCCCGACTGGACCATGCCGAGGCCGGCGCTGCCGGCCGAGCCGCGCAGCGCCTGGCCCGAGGCGAAGGTCTCCGACCAGTTGGTGTCGCCGAGCTGCTGCAGGCCGTTGGGATTCGCGAACTGCGCCAGCGCGACCTGGCCGAGGGCGAGCGAGCGGCCGTTGGTGAAGCGCGCCTGCACCACCCCCGAGTTGTCGGTGTCGATGCCGATCAGGCGGCCCGTCGTGTAGCCGTCCTGCACCACGGAGTTGACGGTGAAGGTCTGGCCGTACTGGGTCGTGTCGCCGAAGTCGTAGGACAGCGTGAGCGGCGCGGCGCCGGTGGCGGGCGTGTAGGGCGGGAAGGTGATCAGGCCGCCGACGGGCGCCTGCAGCACGCCGGTGTTCGAGTAGGTCAGCGTCTGCGGCGCACCGACGGCCGTGCCGTCGACGTAGAGGCGCTGGGTCCATTCGTTCACGGTCGCGGTCTTGTTGAAGTAGATCGTCGCCGTGTGCGCCGAGCCGAGCGAGTCGTACACCGTCATCGACGTCGAGTGCGTATAGCTGTCGGGATCGGTCGGGCTGAAGGTGGGCACGGTGGGCGGCGTGGCGTTGGACGGCAGGTTCAGCACCACCTCGACGTTCTCGGTCGCGGTCGGCGGGCTCTCGCCGGTCACCAGGCGCAGGTCCGACAGCGCGCCCGTGTTGAAGCTGCCCTGCGGGGTCGGCGGGAAGGCCTGCAGGCGCTGGCCGCGCGAGTTGACCACATAGCCGTCGCGGTCGACCTGGAAGGCGCCGGCGCGCGAGTACACCTGCGCCCCGCCATCGCTCAGGATGAAGAAGCCCTCGCCGCTGATCGCCATGTCGAGGCTGTTGTCGGTGAAGTCGATGTTGCCCTGGGTGAACTGCTGTGCGACGTCCGCGACCCGCACGCCGTTGCCGGCCTGGGTGTTGCTGGTGCCGGTCGCGGACACCGCGAACAGCTCGGCGAACTGCACCCGGGAGCCCTTGAAGCCGACGGTGCTGGTGTTGGCGATGTTGTTCGCCGTCACGGAGAGGTCGGCGGTGGCGGCGTTCAGGCCAGAGATGGCGGTACGGAAGGACATGCAGTGTCTCCTGTCGGAAGGGGATCTCGGTGCCCGCGGCTCACATCACGCGGCGCACGTCGCCGAGGGCCAGCGCGCCCCCGGCCGTGTTCAGGGTCAGGCCGCCAGCGGCCGGGTCGAAGCTCACGCTCTCCACCCGGCGCTGGAGCAGCGTCTCGGCCGACTCGCTGCGGCCACCGCCGCTCGCGACGGCCTCCAGGCGATAGCTGCCGGCGGGCATGCGGTTGCCCCGGGCGTCGAGTCCGTCCCAGTTGAACGGAGTCATGCCGTCCTGCGGTGGAAGGCTCAGCTGGCGCACCAGCGCCCCGGAAGCGTCGCGCACCGCGAGGTCGATGCGGGTCGCGCCGGCGGGCGTCGCGACGGCCCCGGCGATGCCGCCGCTCGCACCGAGCCGGCCGCCGTCGCCGACGGCCAGAACGTTGCGGCCGACCAGCGTCGCGCCCTCGAGCACCTGCGAGGAGCGCAGCGAACCCGCCAGCTCGCCGACCGACTCCTTCATCCCCTGGATGCCGGTCACGGAGCTGAACTGCGCGAGCTGGCCGAGGAACTCGGACGGCTCGAGCGGCTTCAAGGGGTCCTGGTTGCGCAGCTGCGCGAGCATCAAGGTCAGGAACGCATCCTGGCCGAGCTCGGTGCCCTGCGCGCCGCCGGCGGCTGCCGTGGAACGGCCGCGCAGCGCGTCGGTGGCGGTCGAGGAGACGACTGAGGCGAGTGACATCGCGGGCTACTCCGGTGGCGGTTCGGGGCGGGGTCGAGGCTCAGGACTGGCCGAGACGCAGGGTCGCGAGCAGCATGTCCTTCGAGGTGTTCATCACCTCGACGTTGTTCTGGTACGAGCGCGAGGCCGAGATCATGTCGACCATCTCCTCGACCACGTTGACGTTCGGCGCGTAGACGTAGCCGTTGGGGTCGGCGAGCGGGTTGCCCGGCTCGTAGCGCGCCATCGCCGGCGTGTCCGCCTCGACGATGCCGGCGACGCGCACTGCGGCGCTCGCTTCCGCGCGCGCCGCACCCGGCGCGCCGCCGACGGCGCCACGCACGGCCTCGAAGACCGGATGGCGTGCCCGGTACACCTTGCCGGGGTCGCCGCTGACGCTGTTGGCATTGGCGAGGTTGCTCGCCACCGTGTTGATGCGTACCGACTGCGCCGCCATGCCGGAGCCGGCGATGTCGAACACCTTGAACGTGGACATTCAGCCTGCTCCTCGGCTCACTGGCCGGTGATCGCGGTCATCAGGCCGCGCAGCCGCGAGTTGATGAAGGTCAGCGTCGCCTGGTAGCGCACCGCGTTCTCCGCGAACGAGGCCTGCTCGACCTGCACGTCGACGGTGTTGCCGTCGAGCGCCGGCGCCAGCGGCTGCCGGTAGCGCAGCGCGCCGTCGGGACCGGCGTTCGCGCCCGGGCCGCCGAGGTGCCCGCCCTGCGTGGTGCTCAGGGCGAGCCCGCCGCCAGCCTGCCCATGGCCCGCCGCGGCGAGCGCCGCACGGAAGTCGAGGTCGCGCGCCTTGAAGTTCGGCGTGTCGGCGTTGGCGAGGTTGTCGGCGATCAGCTCGGCACGCTGCGAGCGCAGGCGCAGCGCGTCCGCGTGCACTCCGATGTGGGTGTCGAGATCGAGCATGGGGCCAGCCTCCGACGGAATTCCGTCTCGCGTGGGAGGTAGCAAGCTGCGTGCCAGAGACGCCGATCGGGCTTTCCGCGGCCGGATGCGGCCTTTCGGGCTCTCCGGGCGTGACGCAGTTCCGCGCCGGCGGCAGCGGCGGGCCGCGGGCGGCAAGCGCGGGCAGCGCGGGATGCCGCGCCACCATCGGTATCGGCGGGCGGGCGACGGACTTTAGGCGCTCCCGCTCATGGCACGTGCCTTGCTTGATCCGGGGTCGTGGAATCCATTGCCCCGAGTCTCCCCCGCAGGCCACCGCCGCCGCGGCCCTTCCAGGCGCGTCGGCTGGTGCACCTCTTCCTGACGACGCTGCCGTTCGTGTCGACCCTGCCTGCGGCGGCCCAGGCGCCGGCGGAGCCGGTCATGCCGGGTGCGGTGCAGTCGCTCGAGCGTCTGACGCGGCGCGCCGAGGCCGCCGTCCGCGAGGCGCTGCCCACCCCTGCCGACGCCGCCGGGGCGCGCCCCGTGCGCGCCCTCCGCATCGTGGCGCGCCCGCTGGACCCGCGCCTGCGACTCGCCGCCTGCGGTGGCCCGCTCGAGGCCGAGGCTGCCACGCCACCGGGCGGCCTCGGGGCGCGGGCCGTGGTCACGGTGCGTTGCGCCGGTCCGACCCGCTGGGCGGTGCTGGTACCCGTCACCATCGAGACCGAGGCGACCGTGCTGGTGGCCCGCCGTCCACTGCCCCGCGGCGCCCGCCCCGGGCCGGACGACGTCGAGGTGGTGAAGCAAACTTTGCCAGGAATCGCAAATACTTATATAAGTAATGTCGAAATGCTCGAAGGTTTGCATCTCGCCCGCCCGGTCGCGCCCGGAACCCCGCTCAGCCGCGCGATGCTGGCGGCCGACCCCGTGGTGCGGCGCGGCGAGAGCGTGACGCTCGTCGCACGCCAGGGCGGCATGGAGATCCGCGCGCCCGGCCGGGCGCTGGCCGATGCCGCCCCGGGCGCCCGTGTACGGGTACAGAACGTGAATTCGCTCAAGGTCGTCGAGGGTCGTGCCGATGACAGCGGCATGATCCGGGTGGACCCTTGAGCACCGTGGCGGCGCGGGTCGACGGGTGCTCAGGTTTTCCCCCGACGTGCCGATAACGCATCAGCAGGTGCAGAGGTTCGGACCATGAACACCAAGATCAATGGCGTCGATTCGCGCCCCGTAGCCGTGACCGGCGGCCAGCCGGTGACGCGCCCGCGCGACGTGGCTTCCGGCGAGGAATCCGCCGGTGCGGCCGTGGGCGGGGCCGACGTCAGCATCACCGAGGGCGCGCGCCAGCTCGCCACCCTCGAAAAGGCGATCGCCGCCCTGCCGATCGTCGACGAGGCCCGGGTGGCTGCCGCGTCGCTCGCGATCGAGCAGGGCCGCTACCAGGTCGACGGCCAGAAGGTCGCCGACAAGCTGATCCGCATGGACTACGACCTGTCGCGCGCCGGGGACGGGAAGTAAGCCATGGATCCGGCCCTTACGCGCGAGCAGTTCTCGGCGCTGATCGACGACGAGTGCCGGGTGCTCGCCGACCTCGAACAGCTGCTCGCTCGCGAACACGACATCCTGGTCCGCAACGAGAGCCCCGAGGCGCTGGAAGCCGCCTGCGGCGCCCGCCAGCAGCGGATCGGGGAGCTGCTGCGCATCCAGGAGGAGCGCCGCGTGCTGCTGCGCATGCTCGGCCAGAGCCCGGACAACGCCGGCCTCGAGGCCGTGCTGCGGGCCTGTGGCGCCGGCGAGCCGCTTCGTGCCCGCTGGCAGGCTTGCGCCGACGCCGCGCGGCGCTGCCGCGAGCGGAACGATCGCAACGGGGCGCTCGTCGCCGCGCGGATGAAGCGCGTCGAGGGCATGCTCGAGATCCTCACCGGCCAGCGGCCTGGACCCCGCGTCTATGGACCGCAGGGCCAGGTGGCCGCCGGCCCGAGTTCGCGGCTGCTGGCCGCCGAGGCCTGACGCAGCGCCCGCCGCTTCAGCGCAGCCCGAGCCCGCCCGGGTTCATCGTCCCGCGAGGATCCAGCACCCTCTTCAGGTCGCCGACGAACCGCGCGGTGCGCGGCTCCAGCGATTGCAGGTACGGATAGGTCTTGCCGATCTGGTTCGAGGACGCGCCGAGGTCCGAGAACAGCTTCACCAGCACCCCGCGCAGCCGCTCCACCAGTTCGCGCGCCGCCGGGTCGGCGGCCGGCCGGTCGAACTTGGCGAGCACCTCGGGCGCGGGCATGCGCTCGTGCATCGGCAGCCACTCGTCATACCAGTGGAACACCGGCTCGAAGCTGAAGGCGTTGGTGCCGATCGCGATCAGCAGGTGGCTCATCCAGACCTTCTTCGCCTGCATCTCGGCCTGGTAGGGCCGCAGTGCCGCGGCGCTCGCCTCGATGATCCGCGCCGCGTCGGAGTGTGCCACCTTGGCGTTCAGCGCCGCCCAGCGATCGCCCTTCGGCCCGAGCACGCCGTCGGGCGCGGGGAACAGCCCGGCGCGCACGGCCTTCGGGATGGAGTTGGCGATCTCGCGGCCGCCGAGCCGCTCGCAGGCTTCGCGCACCGCGGCCATGTCGGCCTCCAGTGCGGCCTCCGTGCGCCCGGTGCACACGACGTGCAGCGAGAAGGCGTCCGCGGGCACGAAGTCGCGGCCTGCCGCGATCAGCTGCACCCCGTCGCGCAGGCCCTTCAGCAGCGAGGAGCCCTGGCGCACGACGCTCGCGAGCGTCTTGGCGTCCTTCAGC
This sequence comes from Steroidobacteraceae bacterium, assembly GCA_025458905.1. GTDB lineage: Bacteria > Pseudomonadota > Gammaproteobacteria > Steroidobacterales > Steroidobacteraceae > UBA964. The sequence goes on along the minus strand of JALORN010000016.1, from coordinate 24,388 downwards.
AGGTCGTGCGACTCCAGGTTCTTGCGCGTCGACTCGGGGTCGAACACATAGGCTTCCTCGGCCGCGCCGGTGCGCGCCACCTCGGAGAGCGCGCGCCCGACCGCCTTCATGCCCTCGACGAAGTCCGGCGCCGTGAAGATGAACGAGGCATAGCCGCTGTGCGCGGGCGTGCGGATCAGGCGGAACGTCGCCTGCGTCTTGATGCCGAGCACGCCGCAGTCGTGGCAGAACAGCCCGGTGAGGTCCGGACCATAGGTGCGGTAGAACGGCTTGGCGACGTTGCGGAAGCCAGCCTGCCCCGTGCGCAGCAGCGTCCCGTCTGCGAGCGCCACCTCGAGCGCCAGCACGCAGTCCGCCGCCGTGCCGTAGCGCGCGGTGCCGAAGAACAGCGCGCCGTTCGACAGGCCGCCGCCGACCGTCGCCTGCGCGCCTGAGAACGTGCCGAAGAACGGCAGGCGCAGGCCGAGCGGCTTCAGCGCCTCGTGGAGGCGCTTCCAGGTCACGCCGGCCTCGACCGTGACGTACATGTCCTCGGCACTGATCTCGACGATGCGATCGAGCCGCGAGGTGTCGACGACCAGCGTGCCGGCGCGCTCGGGCACGTAGCCGCCGGTGTACGACATGCCGCCGCCGCGTGGCGCGAGCGCGTACCCGGCGGCCGCGGCCGCGCCCACCGCGCGCGCGAGGCGCTCACGGTCGCGCGGCCGCAGCACCGCGTCGGCGAGCACGCCGCTGGTGTAGACGTCGCTCGAGGCGAGACGACGTTCCACCGGGTCGAGCACCAGTTCGTCGGCGTCCAGCAGGCCGTCGAACAGTCGGGCGAGGCTGCGGGTGGGTTCGAGCGGCGTGGCGGCCTGTGTCATGGCGGGGCTCCTCTGCTTCGCAGATGCTAGCCGGCGCCCATCGCCGGCGCCATGCCGCACCGGGGCACGCCGGTGCCGGCGCGTGCCCGCGGTCCTACGCAGTGATACGGATGCAGGCCTCGCGGCCCGCTGCCGACAATCGGGCGCATCGAGGGGAGGTAGCTCATGCAGAACGTCAAGCGCATCCTGGTCGCGATCAAGGATCCGGGGGCCCGCGCCCTGCCCGCGGTGCGCAAGGCCGCGCAGCTCGCGCAGGCGCACGGCGCCGAGCTGGAGCTGTTCCACAGTCTTTCCCAGACCATCATGGTCGATGCGCTGCAGGCGCAGGAGATCGACCTGCGCGAGTACGAGCGCGAGCAGGTCGCGCGGACCGTCGCGCGGCTCGAGACGATCGCGGCGCGGCTGCGCCGCCATCGCATCGAGGTCAGCGTCGCCGCGGAATGGGACCACCCGCCCTCCGAGGCGATCGTGCGCCGCGCGATCAAGCGCAAGGTCGACCTCGTGGTCGCCGAGCGGCATGCGGGCAAGCACGTCGCGGGCTGGATGCTCAGCTACACGGACTGGGAGCTGCTGCGGCTCGCGCCCTGCCCCGTGCTGATCGTCAAGACTCCCCGCCCCTACCATCGCCCGACGGTGATGGCGGCGGTCGATCCGCTGCACCAGCACGCCAAGCCGGTGCGCCTCGACGCCGAGATCCTGAAGACCGCGGGTTCGCTGAAGACGGCGATGAAGGGCACGCTGCAGGTCGTGCACGTCTACCCGCCGCCGGTGGTGGTCACCGCCGGCTGGGTCGCAGGCCCGGTGCTGATGCCCGGTGCCGACGGCCGCGAGGCCGAGGCGCGCGCTCGCGCGGCGCTCGCGTCCGAGCTCGAGCGCCTGCCGTTGCCGCCGCACAAGGTCACCGTCCTCGAGGGCGTGCCACGCGAAGCGCTGCCGGCCACGGCGCGCGCGACGCGCGCCTCGATCGTGGTCATGGGCGCCGTCTCGCGCTCGGGCCTGAAGCGCCTGCTGATCGGCAACACCGCCGAGGCCGTGCTCGACGCCCTGCCCTGCGACGTGCTGATCATCAAGCCGGGCCGCTTCAAGAGCCCGGTACCGGCGCGCAGCCGCGGCGCGCAGCTGATGGCGATCCCGTCGCAGATGACGGTCTGAGGGCGGGTCCCGCGGCCGGCGGCCCCGGCCGCCCGCCCCGCTAGCGCGTGGAATCCAGCGCGGCGACGCGGCGCGCCGTCGCCTGGTCGCGCAGCGCGATCGCCGTCAGCGCCTGTTCGACGCCGCGGCGCGCGGCCGCGGCCGACGGGTCGACCGCCAGCACGCGCTCGAACGCCTCGCGCGCCGCTTCGAGACGCCCGGCGCCGAGCGCCGCGTGGCCCTCGGCGAGCAGGCTGCCGTTGGCATCGCGCGCGAGGCTGCGCCGCGCGGTTGCCAGGGCGTCGGCGAGGCCACGGTTCCGGGGATCGTTCGAGAGCGCCTGCGCATAGCCCTGGACCGCACGCGCATGGTCGCCGCGCGCGCTCGCGTCGCGGGCATCGCGCATCAATGCGGCGACGCCGGCGAGACGCCGGGCGCGCTGCCGACCCTCCAGCGCGGCGCGATCGTCCGGCGCGAGGGCGAGCGCGGCGGCGAAGGCTTCGCCCGCGATCGTCGGCTCCAGGGCATTGAGGGCGCGATTTCCGCCCGCGACCAGGTTGGCGACGCGGCTGCGCGCCGCCTGTGCCGATTCCGCGGCCGGGGCCGCTGCCGCGGTGCCGGCCGGGGAAGCAGCCGCGGCGCGGCGCGCTCCTGCTGCGGGCGCTGCGGGCGCGACCACGCGCGCGGCGGCAGGGCGGCGCGCAGGCGCCGGGGCCTGCGTCGTGGCCGGTACGGGAGCAGGCGCCACCTGCGTCGCAGCGCGTTCCACCGGCGGCGGCGGCGCGGCCATCGGCCCCGAGACGCGGGCCGCTCGCCGATCCACCGCCGGCGCAGCGGTCGCGACCGGCGCGGGTGCGACCGCGGCCGGACGGGAGCGCGACCCCGCGCCGCCCTTGTCGACGAGCTGCCAGGCCGCGATCGCCGCGCCGATCAGCAGGATCGCGGCGAGCCAGGGTCGAATCGAGCTGCGGGTCACCTCGTCGCGGGGCGGTCCGGCCGCGGCCGCGGTCGGCGGCGCCGCCGTGGCCGGCACCGCGGATCCGGCCACCGCACCGGGTGGCGCTCCCCCGCCCGCCCGGGCCGCCGCCAACACCACCGGCGCCGGCGCCGGCGCCGGCGACGCGACGGTCGGCAGTGCCGCGACGGCGGCCGAGGGCACGACGGCCGCAGCGGTCGCCACCGGGGCCGCGGGGATCACCACCGCGGAGTTCGCGCTCGCTACCGCCGGCGCAGCCGCGGCCGTGGGCGCAGCCGGGGCCGCCGCAGTGGAGCGGACGCGCTGCGGCGGCGCGGCACCCGGCGCCGGCATCGGCGCCGCGACCGGTGCGAGTGCGGGGACAGGCATGGGCGTGACCAGGAACGCAGCGCCGGCGACGGGGGGCCACGGGAAAGTGTCCTCCAGCGATTCGCGCAGCTCGTCCGCCAGGCTCGCCAGCGCATCGGCGGCCACCCGGGAGCCACCGGCCGCGGCGTGCCGCTGGAAGTAGCGCCGCAGCCGCGGCGGTGGCCCGCCGCTAGGCTCCAGCAGCTGCTGTGCCAGCTCGAGGAACGCGCGGTGGTCGGCGGCGATGCCCTCGCGGACCGCGGCCGGCGCAGGTGCGTCCCCCGCGAAGCCCTGCAGCACGACGCGCCCGTCGGCGGTGCGCAGGCAGCTGTCGCGACCGAAGCCGCCGTGGAACGCGCCGCGCGCGTGCACCTCGCCGAGCGCGCGGGCCACGGCGACCAGGGCGGTCAGCAACGCGAGCCGCCCCCGCTCGCCCGGCGACAGCAGCAGCTGTGCAGGCTCCGGATCGACGAGCTGGTGGATCCGACCTGCCTCGATCAGCGGCACGTCGGTGCGCAGCACCGCCGGGTGCCCGAGGCGTTCCGCCAGCGTGCGCTCGCGGTGCAGCTCGCCCAGCCGCCGCGAGGTGTCCTCGCGCCCGCAGTCGAACACGCGTACCACGCAGCTGCGGCCGCCCCGTCGATCCTGGGCGCGCCAGAACGCCGCGTCGCCGGTACGGAACAGCTCCTCGAGCAGCGTGAAGCGCGGCTCGGACGCGCCGCCATGACGCGCCGGATCGCGGTCGAAGGTAGCGATCGCCACGATATCCCCTGTGTGCGTTGTTCTCGCCCCGATTCTGGACGAGCAGGATCGGCCGATCGCACCTAGGCAACATAAGTCGCCCTGCCCCTGGCGTCAGTGCGATGTGCCTCGCACTCCGGGGGCGCGTACCCGGCCCCGTCTCAACGGGGCGGCGCGGCCGAGGCGATGAAGTCCGTGTTGCGGAAGCCCGGCTTGCCGTAGCGCAGCGGCGCGCCGTCCGGCGCGAGCACCACGCCCCCGGCGGCACCGAGCACCGCGTCGCCCGCGGCCGTGTCCCACTCCATGGTCGGGCCGAATCGCGGGTAGACGTCGGCTTCGCCGGCGGCGAGCAGGCAGAACTTGAGGGAGGAGCCGATCGCGACGCATTCGGCGATGCCCTGCGCCTCGAGCCAGCCCCGGGTCTGCGGCGAAGCGTGCGATCGCGAGGCGACGGCGACGAGTCGACCGGGCGCCGGCGCCCGCACGCGCAACGGCAGGCTCCGCGTCGAGCCGTCGTCGCTGCGCCGCAACTCGAAGGCACGTGACGCCGCCACGTCGCCGGCGAAGCAGCGCCCGAGTGCCGGCGCATGCACGACACCCAGCACGGCGCGCCCGCGCTCCACCAGCGCCACGTTCACGGTGAACTCGTCGCGCCCGGCGACGAACTCCCGGGTGCCATCGAGCGGATCCACCAGGAAGAAGCGCTCCCCGGTCTCCGGGATCACGCCGGCCGCGACCGCCTCCTCGGCCACCACCGGGATCCCGGGCGCGCGCCGTGCTAGGTGCGCGAGCAGCACGTCTTCGGCTGCATGATCCGCGGCCGTCACCGGGCTCGCATCGCGCTTGTGGTCGACCGCGAAACCGGCGGCCCGGATGCGCAGGATCGCATCGCCGGCTGCACGTGCCGCCTCGACCAGGCTGTCCAGCATCGTCATCGCCGGCAAGCAGAGCACGAACCCTGCGCGACATCCAGCCCCGCGCAGGTGTGGTAGCGTCCCCGCTCGCCATGAGCGATCCCGCCACGACCACTCCCCGCGCGGCCCGGCCCGCCGCGCACGCCTCGCGGCGGCCCCTGGCCGCCGCGGCGCTCGCCGAGTTGCAGGCCCGCTTCGGGCCGCAGTGTTCCGTCGCCCGCGCGGTGCGCGAACACCACGGCCGCGACGAGTCGCCGCTCGACGTGCCACCGCCCGACGCGGTGGTCTACGCGCACTCCCACGAGGACGTCGTCGACGCCGTGCGCATCGCTGCCCGCCACGGTGTGCCGCTGATACCGTTCGGCGCAGGTTCCTCGCTCGAGGGCCACGTGCTCGCGGTCGACGGCGGCATGAGCCTCGACCTGACCCGGCTCGACCGCGTGCTGCGCATCGAGCCGGAGGACCTCACCGCCACCGTGCAGGCGGGCGTGTCCCGGCTCGCGCTGAACGACGCGCTGCGCGGCAGCGGCCTCTTCTTCCCGATCGACCCCGGTGCCGATGCGACGCTCGGCGGGATGTGCGCCACCGGCGCGAGCGGCACCAACGCCGTGCGCTACGGCACGATGCGCGAGAACGTGCTGGCGCTGACCGCCGTCACGGCCGCCGGCGAGACCATCCACACCGGCACCCGCGCCCGCAAGAGCTCCGCCGGCTATGACCTGACGCGCCTGCTGGTAGGCAGCGAGGGCACGCTGGCGGTGATCACCGAGGTGACGCTGCGCCTGCACCCGCTGCCGGAGGCGATGAGCGCCGCGCTCTGCCACTTCCCCGACGTCGCCGCCGCGGTGCGCACCGCGAGCCTCGTGATCCAGTCGGGCATCCCGATCGCGCGCTGCGAGCTGCTGGATGCCCTCGCGGTGCGCGCGGTCAACCGCCACAGCCACCTCGCGCTGCGCGAGTCGCCGCTGCTGCTCATGGAGTTCCACGGCAGCGCCGCCGCGGTGCGCGAGCAGGCCGAGAGCGTGCAGGCCATCGCCACCGAGGAAGGGGGCGGCGGCTTCGAATGGGCCGTCCATCCGGAGGAGCGCACCCGGCTCTGGCAGGCGCGCCACATGGCCTATTTCGCGATGTTGCAGCTGCGGCCCGGTTCGCGCAGCGTGACCACCGACGTCTGCGTGCCGATCTCGCGGCTCGCCGAGTGCATCGAGCGCACCCGCGAGGACCTGGACGCCAGCAGCCTCGAGACCGCGATCATCGGCCACGTCGGCGACGGCAACTTCCACGTGCTGATCCTCGTGGACCCGGACGACGCCGCAGAGCGCGCGCGGGCCGAGGCGGCCAACGACCGCCTGACCGAGCGGGCGCTCGCCCTGGGCGGCACCTGCACCGGCGAGCACGGCATCGGCCTGCACAAGATGCGCTTCCTCGCCCGCGAGCGCGACCCGGCCACCCTCGCGGTCATGCGCGCGCTGAAGCGCGCGCTCGACCCGGGGAACATCCTGAACCCGGGGAAGATCCTGCCGCCGCCGGCCGGCGACGTCTGACCCTCAGGCCACGGCCTTGTCCTGCAGCAGCGCGTCGATGCGCGCCTGGTCGTAGCCGAGCGCGCGCAGCACCTCGACGCTGTGCTCGCCGACCTTGGCGAGCTGGCCTCCGGCGCTCGGCCGACGGCCGTCCATCTCGATCGGCAGTATCGGCAGCTTCGAGCGGCGCCCATCGGGCAGCGTCACCTCGCCGAGGCCACCGCTCGCCGCGAGGTGCGGGTCGTCGAACATGTCCTCGGGCTTGCCGATCGGCGCGAACGGCAGGCCGGTGCGCTCGAGGCGCGCGACCAGCTCGGCCTTGCTGAAGCCCTTGAACAGTTCGCGCACCTTCGGCAGCAGCACGTCGCGCGCCGCGACGCGCTGCGCGTTGGTCCTGTAGTTCGGGTCCGCGCCGAGCGCCGCCTGCCCGAACGACTCGCAGAACTTCTGCCACAGGCCGTCCGAGACGATGCCCACGAACACCTGCTCGCCGTCGCCGGTCTCGAACACGTCGTAGATGGCCCAGGCCGAGATGCGCACCGGCATCGGCTTCGCCGCCTGGCCGGTGACCGCCATCTGCGCCATGTGCTGGCCGACCAGGTAGACCGTGGTCTCGAACAGCGCGCTGCCGACCTTCTGGCCGCGCCCCGTGCGATGACGCTGCTCGATCGCCGCGAGGATCGCGATCGCACCGAACATGCCGCCCGTGACGTCGATCACCGAGGTGCCCGCGCGCAGCGGCCGGCCCGGCGGGCCCGTCATGTAGGCGAGACCGCCCATCATCTGCGTGACCTCGTCGAGCGCCGTGCGATGCTCGTAGGGCCCGGAGAGGAAACCCTTCTCCGAGCAGTAGATCAGCCGCGGGTTGTCCGCCGAGAGCGCCGCGTAGCCGAGGCCGAGCTTGTCCATCGTGCCGGTGCGGAAGTTCTCGACGACGACGTCGGCGCGCCGGCACAGGTCCTTCGCGACCGCGAGCCCCTGCGGATTCTTGAGGTCGAGGCAGATGCTCTTCTTGCTGCGGTTGTACATCGGGAAGTAGCCCGCGCCCGAGCCGCGCAGCTCGCGGGTCGAGTCGCCGCCGACCGGCTCGACCCGCACCACCTCTGCGCCGAGCTCCACCAGGATGGCGCCGACCGCCGGTCCCATCACCATGTGCGTGAACTCGACGACCTGGATGCCCTGCAGCGGCAGGTCCTGCGCTGTGCTCGTCATGTCAGGCCACCTGCGAGTCGGGGACGCGCACGGTCGCCGGCCGGAAGCCGAGCGGCAGGCCCGCGTCCGGCGTGAACCCGTAGAGCTCGTCGCCCGGCAGCGCGGCGCGCAGGATGTCGCGCACCTTCAGCAGCCTCGGCAGGTCGATGCCGGTGCGCAGCCCCATCGCCTCGAGCATGAACACCAGGTCCTCGGTCACGATGTTGCCCGAGGCGCCCGGCGCGAACGGACAGCCCCCGAGCCCGCCGAGCGAGGAATCGAAGGTCGTGATGCCGACCTCGAGGCCCGCGACCACGTTGGCGAGGCCGAGCCCACGCGTGTTGTGCAGGTGCAGGCCGGAAAGCGCATGTTCGCCGACCGCCGCGCGCACGCGCCGCACCAGGGTCTTCACCTGCGCCGGATTCGCGTAGCCGGTGGTGTCCGAGAGGCCCACCTCGTCGCAACCCGCCTCCATCAACTGCTCGGCCAGCCGCACCACCTTGTCGGCCGGCACGTCGCCCTCGATCGTGCAGCCGAAGGCGGTCGAGAGCCCGCCCTCGAACGTCGGGCGCCGCTCCTTCGGCAGGCTGCGCAGCAGCGCGACGATGCCACGCGTCTCGTCGAGCATCTGCGCGTGCGTGCGCCGCACGTTCTTGAGGCTGTGCGTCTCGGACGCCGACAGCGGGATCGTGATCTTGTGGGCGCCCGCCTCGACCGCGGCCTCCGCGCCCTTCAGGTTCGGCACCAGCACGGCCACGGTGAGCCCCGGGATCGTGCGCGCGTGCCGCACCACCTCCGCAGTGTCGGCGAGCTGCGGCAGCAGCTTCGCCGGCACGAAGCTGCCGACCTCGATCTCGGTGACGCCCGCGGCCGCCTCGGCGTCGATCCACGCCTTCTTCGCCTCGAGCGGCATGATGTTCTTGATGCTCTGCAGGCCGTCGCGCGGCCCGACTTCGCTGATCAGGATGTCCATCCAGGTTGTCCCAGTTCAGGTTGAAACGGTTCGGGGGTCGTCCAAGTAGATCCACGGGCGCGCGGCGCGGTCGCGCGCGCGAAACGCCTCGATGGCCGCGCGCTGCTTGAGCGTCAGGTCGATCGCGTCGAGGCCCTCGAGCAGCATCGCCTTCGGCTCCTCGTCGAGCTCGAAGCGGTGCGAGGCGCCGGCGGCGGTCGTGACCCGCTGCGCCTCGAGATCCACGGTGATGCGGTGCACGGCGGGGTCCTGCTCCACCCAGGCCGCGAGCGCAGCGACGGCGTCGGAGGGCAGGCGCGCCGGCACGATGCCGTTGCGGATGCAGTTGCCGAAGAAGATCGGCGCGAACGACGGCGCGATGACCGCGCGGATCCCGTATTCGTGCAGGGCCCAGACGGCGTGCTCGCGGCTCGAGCCGCAGCCGAAGTTGCTGCCGCCGAGGATGATGCGGGTGCCGGCGTACGCAGGCTGGTTCAGCACGAAGTCCGGATTCGGCTCGCGCCCGCCGATGGCGGTGTAGCGCCAGCCGGCGAACAGGCCGGCGGCGAGCCCGGTCTTGGAGACGGATTTCATCTCGCGCGAGGGAATGATCGCATCGGTGTCGATGTTGTCGCGCAGCAGCGGCGCGGCGACGGCGGTCAGCGTGTCGAACTTTTCCATGGCGTTTCGCGGTCTGCGGTTCGGGTGTCGCCGGCGGCAGGCAGGCCGAGGACCGAGCTCAGGCCGCGCGCGACAGCGCGCGCGCGTCGGCGATCCGGCCGGCGATCGCGCTCGCCGCGACGGTCTCCGGGCTCGCGAGGTGGGTGCGCGTCTCCGGCCCCTGCCGGCTCTCGAAGTTGCGGTTGGTCGAGGACACCACCCGCTCCCGGGCGCCGAAGCTCTCGCCACCGGCGAAGAAGCACATCGAGCAGCCCGACTCGCGCCACTCGAAACCGGCGTCGCGGAACACCTGGTCGAGCCCCTCGGCCTCGGCCTGGCGCTTGACCGTCATCGAACCCGGGACGCAGATCGCGCGCACGCCGGGCGCGACGCGCCTGCCCCTGAGGATCGCGGCCGCTCGCCGCAGGTCGGAGATGCGGCTGTTGGTGCAGGAACCGATGAAGGCCGCGTCGATCTTGAGCTCGCCGAGTCGCGCGCCCGGCTCGAGCCCCATGTATTTCAGGGCGCGCTCGTAGGCTTCGGACGCCGTGCCACTGTCCTGCACGGCGGGCACCACGCCCGTCACCGGCACCGCGTGCTGCGGGCTCGTTCCCCAGGTGACCATCGGCGCGAGCTCGTCGACCTCGATCAGGATCTCGCGGTCGAAGGTCGCGTCGGGGTCGCTGGCGAGCTCGCGCCACTGCGCGACGGCCCGCTCGAACGCCTCGCCGCGGGGGGCGTATGGCCTGCCCCGCAGGTAGTCGAAGGTCTTCTCGTCCGGCGCGATCATCCCGGTGAAAGCCGAGAACTCGGTCGCCATGTTGCAGAGGGTCAGCCGCGCCTCGATCTCCAGGTCGCGGACCGCGCTGCCGGCATATTCCACGGCATAGCCGTTGCCACCCACCGACCCATGCCGCGAGATCAGCGCGAGCGTCAGGTCCTTGGCCGTGACCCCGGGCGCGAGGCGCCCTTCGAACCGCACCCGCAGGGTCTTCGGCTTCTCGACCCGCAGCGTGCCCGTGGCGAGCGCATGCTCCGCCTCGGTCGAACCGATGCCCCAGGCCAGCGCACCCATCGCCCCCTGGGTGCAGGTATGGCTGTCCGGGCAGACCACCGTCGCTCCGGGCAGCACGATGCCGAGCTCCGGCGAGATGACGTGCACGATACCCTGCTGCGGATCGCGCACGTCGAACACCCGGATCCCCGCCTCGGCCGCGGCTTCCCGCGTCTCGACGATGAAGGCCCTGCCGCCGGGCATCCGCGTCTCGTCGCCCCGGCCCGGGAGGGTGTCGACGATGTGGTCCATCGTGCAGAACACCCGGCCGGGGTCCACGACCGGCCGCCCGGCCTGCCGCAGGCTCTTCAGCGCCACCGACCCGGTGCGTTCGTGGAGGAAGATGCGATCGATCGCGATCAGCGAGACCGACCCGCCGAGGGCGAGGACCTCGTGCTGGGCCCAGAGCTTGTCGAACAGCGTGCGCGCCATGATCCGCGCATTATGCGCTGCCGGGCCCGTCCCGGCCGAGGCCCGGACCCGGCCCGGCCGATCGCCGGTCGCAGGCCTAGCGCGCCGCGCCCTGCCGGGGTCCCCGCAGCTGGCCGCGTGCCTCGCCCCCCGGGAACGCCGAGCTGTGCACGTTGGCGTAGACCAACCCTGCGCGCAGCGCCTGCAACAGTGCCTGGAATCCACCCGGCGGGACACCCTGGGCCGTAGCGCCGGTCACCTCGCCCGCCGATAGCTTTCCGGAGACGACACCGCCCCCGTCGGGACAGTCCGGCGTATCGGCGGGTCCCGGGGCATCGGCCGTGCCGCAAAGCCAGGCGAGCACGCCGCCGTTCACCCCGGCCTGACCGAAGTGCAGGTGAGCCTGGGAGACCCTTCCCTCCAGGCCCTCATAGCGGAGTTCGTAGCGCAGCACGTCCCCGCCCGGCTCGACCTCGAGCACGATCCAACCTTGAGCATCGGAGGAAATCGCCGGGACTTCCTCGAACGGGTCCAGCGTCGCCTCGAAGCGTCGCGCGGCGACCGAGGCCACCCTGCCGGAAGCCTCGCCGGCTACCGTGGTGCCGGCAGCCCAGCGGGCCGTGCCAGCGGCCCAGACGGGAGTGCTCGCCCCCCACAGCAGCAGGAACGAAATCAATCCGCGGTGCGACATCTCGGATCCTCTTTCGAGTTCTCGGGATCCGGCAGGCGTAGGCCCTGTCCTACCGGGCGATGCGGCGAGCATGCCCGGATCGGGTTCTCGATGCCACGGAATCGGGTGCGCAAGTACGCACCCGGCCGTGGCGGCGAAGGCCGCCCGGTCGCCCGGTACGGCCCGCCTCGCGATCGGCGTCGTCGACCTACATGTAGACGTGCTCGCCGCGCCGCTCCGTCCACTGCTGCCGCAGGTACTCGGCATCCGCGCTCGAACGCGGCCGCACCCCGATCAGGACGCCGCCCTGCTTCAGGCCGCCCTCGTAGTGCTTGACCCGCTCCTCGGGTATGCCGGCACCCACCAGCGCCCCGAGGATGCTGCCCGCGGCACCCCCGGCCCCTGCACCCGCGAGCGCCGCCGCGATCGGACCCGCCACCACGAGCCCGAGCCCCGGGATCGCGATCGAGGTGCCCACCGCCGCGATGCCCGCCGCGACCGCCCCGACGGTGCCGCCCAGGGCGCCGCCGACGCCGGCCCCCTTGGCCGCCTTGTTGCCGATCTCCGTCTGCACACCAGACCCGCCGGAGAAATGCTGCTTGCGAGTGTCCTCCGACATCACGACGTTGATGTCGTCGTCCGTGTAGCCGCGCGACTTCAGGCTCTCGTAGGCGGCGATCGCGCTGTCGCGGTCCTTGAAGAGCCCCGTCATCATGCCCTGCTCGTTCGGGATGGCCGGACGGCTCGCGCCGCCGGAAGTGGTGGTACGGGTGGTTTCCATCAGTCTTGCCCTCGGTTGTGAACGGACCCGGGGGGCAAGATGGCGCCTGCGTCGGTCAGGCCACCTAGGACGCAGGCGATAGCGGCTGTAAGTGGACGGTTACGTCAGCCGCATGCGAATCCGGCAGGAGCCGAAAGGCGGGGTAGAAGTTGGTCGGGGCGCCGAGATTTGAACTCGGGACCCCTTGCACCCCATGCAAGTGCGCTACCAGGCTGCGCCACGCCCCGACCGAGGGTTCGAACCGAGATTGTACCGTGTCCCGCAGGGCTTGGGCCGCCGCTTGATGCCGGCGTTGCGCCGCCTCGAGGAAGCTGCCGGCTGCCCGGGATCCTCAGCGCCTCAGGATGCGCAGCAGCTCCTCGAGCTCGATCCGCAGCTGCTTGACGATCTGCTGGCTCTGGCTGACGTCCGAGCGCGCTTCCTCGCCCTGCAGCTTGTTGCGCGCGCCGCCGATGGTGAAACCCTGCTCGTAGAGCAGGCTGCGGATCTGGCGGATGACGATGACGTCCTGGCGCTGGTAGTAGCGCCGGTTGCCGCGCCGCTTGACCGGCTTGAGCTGCGGGAACTCCTGCTCCCAGTAGCGCAGCACGTGCGGCTTGACGCCGCAGAGCTCGCTGACCTCACCGATGGTGAAGTAGCGCTTGCCGGGAATCGCCGGCAGCTCGTCGTTATTCTTTGCTTCCAGCATAGGCCTCGACACGTGCCTTTAGTTTTTGTCCCGGACGGAAGGTCACCACGCGCCGCGCGCTGATGGGGATCTCCTCGCCGGTCTTGGGGTTGCGGCCGGGGCGTTGATTCTTGTCGCGGAGGTCGAAGTTGCCGAAGCCCGAGAGCTTCACCTGCTCGCCATTGGACAGGGCCGCACGCAGCTCCTCGAACAGCAGGTCGACGAGCTCGCGCGCCTCGCGCTTGTTCAGCCCGAGCTGGTTGAACAGCGCTTCGGCCATCTCAGCTTTGGTCAGAGCCATCGTCCGTTCTAACTCTTATTCTCTGAACCTGGCCTGGAACTTCGCACCCAAGTCCTCGCGGATAGCCTGCATCAGGCGGTCCACGTCTTCATCGGTCAAGGTGCGAGAATTATCCTGAAAAATCAATCCTAAAGCGACGCTTTTTCGACCTGGTTCTACGCCAGCTCCCCGGTATATGTCGAAAACGCGCAGGTCCTTCAGCAGACCCGTGGCGACGAAGGTTACACGTTCGCGTATCGGGCTGAAAGGCAGCTCTTCGTCGACGGTGAAGGCGAGATCGCGACGCACTTGCGGGTAGCGTGAAACTTCAGCGAAAGCAGGCACTTCGACGCGCAATGCAGCGTCGTACTCGAGCTCGAAGAGCTGCGGCGCAGATGTCAAGTCGAGCGCCCGCACCTGCTCCGGATGCAACTCGCCGATCCAGCCGACGGGGATGCCGTCGCGCAGCACGCGCGCACTCCGGCCCGGATGCAGGCAGGGATGCTCGGCGGCGGCGAAGGCGAAGTCCCCGGCGCGCCCGGTGGCCGCCAGCAGCGCCTCGAGGTCGCCCTTCAGATCGAAGAAATCTGCGCCGTCGCGCCCGCTGCCCCAGTGCTCGGGTGCGCGCGAGCCGGTCAGCGCCCCGGCGAGCACGTCGAGCTCGTGCACCCCCTGGGGCGTGGCCTGGAACACGACGCCATGCTCGAACAGCCGCAGGCGATCCTGCTGGCGGCGCTGGTTCTCGAGGATCACGCGGACCAGCCCGGGCCACAGCGACACCCGCATCACCGCGAGGTCGGCGGAGATGGGGTTGGCGAGTGCCACGGCCTCCCGCCCGGGGAAGAGGCGCTGCTGCAGCCCCGGTTCGACGAACGCGAAGCTGACCACCTCGTTGAAGCCACGGGCGGCGAGCGCATCGAGCACGCGCCGCTCGCTGGCCAGGGACTCGGGCATCGGCCGCAGCCGCTGCGCACGCGCCGGCGCCGCCTCCGGGATGCTGTCGTAGCCGACGAGCCGTGCCACTTCCTCGACCAGGTCGGGCTCGATCGCGACGTCGAAGCGGTGCGGGGGCGGCGTCACCACGAAGCCCTCGTCGTCGCGCGCGACCTTCATGCCGAGGCCGCCCAGCAGCGACTCGATCGTCGCGTCCGCCGGCAGCACCCCGAGCAGGCGCTGCAGCCGCGCGCGGCGCAGGCGCACCGGCGTGCGCACCGGCAGGAAGGCCGGCGCCTCGGTCGCCACCACTGGGCCCGCGGCGCCCCCGGCGATCGCGAGCAGCAGCTCGGTCGCGCGCTCGATGGCCCGCCGCCCCACCTCCGGATCGACGCCGCGCTCGAAGCGCTGGCTGGCATCGGTGGTGAGCCCGAAGCGCCGTGCCCGCCCGGCGATCGCCTGGGGCGCGAACCACGCCACCTCGAGGAACACTCGGGTGGTGGACGACTGCACCGCGGTACGTGCGCCCCCCATGATGCCAGCGAGGCCGACCGGGCCCTCGGCATCGGCGATCACCAGCACGTCCGAGGCGAGTTCGACGCGCCGCCCGTCGAGCAGCTCCAGCGGCTCCGCCTCGTTGGCATGGCGCACGTGGATGCCCTGCCGCAGCCGGTCGCGGTCGTAGGCGTGCATCGGCTGCCCGAGCTCGAGCAGTACGTAGTTGGTGACGTCGACGACCGGGCTGATCGAGCGCACGCCACAGCGCCGCAGCCGCTCGCGCAGCCAGGCCGGCGAAGCGCGTCCGTTGTCGACGCCGTCGATGGCGCGCCCGAGGAAGCGCGGACAGGCCTGCGCCGCATCGAGCCGCACCGGGAACGTCGCGTCGAGGCTCGCCGCGACGGGCGTCGCCGCCGGCCCGCGCAGCGCCTGGCCGGTGAGCGTCGCCACCTCGCGCGCGAGGCCGATCACCGACATCGCGTCGCCGCGATTCGGCGTGACGTTCAGCTCGAGCACCGTGTCGTCGAGGCCGAGCAGGGTCCGCAGGTCCTGGCCGGGGGCCGCGTCGGCGGGCAGTTCGAGGATGCCCTCGTGGCCCTCCGAGAGGCCGAGCTCGCGGGCGGAGCACAGCATGCCGGCCGATTCCACGCCGCGCAGCCTCGCCGCCTTGATCGACACGTCGTTCGGCAGCACGGCGCCGACGCGCGCCAGCGCGGTCACGAGTCCGGCGCGGGCGTTGGGCGCGCCACAGACGATCTGCAGCGGCTCGCCGCCCTGCCCCGCGTCGACGCGGCAGACCTGCAGCTTGTCGGCCTGCGGGTGGCGCTCGGCGGAGAGGATCCTGGCGACGACGACCCCCGAGAACGCCGGAGCCGCCGGCGTCGCCGACTCGAGCTCGAAACCCGCCATGGTGAGGCGTGCACCGAGGTCCGCGGGCGCAAGTGCGACGTCGACCCAGTCGCGCAGCCAGTCGAGGGAGAGCTTCACGGCGCGCCCCCCGTCACCATGCCACGAACTGGCGCAGGAAGCGCAGGTCGTTGTCGAAGAAGAGCCGCAGGTCGTTCACCCCGTAGCGCAGCATCGCCAGGCGCTCGATGCCCATGCCGAACGCGTAGCCGGTCCACTGCTCGGGGTCGATGCCGGAGGCGCGGAACACGTTCGGGTGCACCATGCCGCAGCCGGCGATCTCCAGCCAGCCGGTGTGCTTGCAGACGCGGCACCCGGCGCCGGCGCAGAACACGCAGGACATGTCGACCTCGGCCGACGGCTCCGTGAACGGGAAGTAAGACGGCCGCAGCCGCATCTTCAGGTCGCGCTCGAAGAACGCCTCGAGGAACTGGTGCAGCACCGCCTTCAGGTTGCCGAAGCTCACCTCGCGGTCGACCAGCAGCCCCTCGACCTGGTGGAACATCGGCGTATGGGTCACGTCGTAGTCGCAGCGATAGACGCGACCGGGCGCGATGATCGCGAGCGGCAGGGTCGCGCCGCGCATCGCGCGCACCTGCACCGGCGAGGTGTGGGTACGCAGCAGCCGCCCGTCGGGGAAATAGAACGTGTCGTGCATCGCCCGCGCCGGGTGGTCGGCGGGGATGTTCAGTGCCTCGAAGTTGTGGAAGTCGTCCTCGATCTCTGGCCCGGTGGCGACGTCGAATCCCGCCTCGCGGAACAGCGACTCGATGCGCAGCCGCGTGCGCGTCACCGGGTGCAGTCCGCCACGCGACTCGCCGCGTCCCGGCAGCGTGACGTCGACGCGCCCGGCGCGCAGCGCCGCCTCGACCGCCGCGCGCTCGAGGGCCTCGCGCCGCGCGTCGATCGCGGCCTGGACCTGCGACTTGGCCTCGTTGATGCGCGCGCCGGCCGCAGGCCGCTCGGCCGCGGGCAACCCTCCGAGCGACTTCAGTTGCTCGGTGAGCGCGCCCTTCTTGCCGAGCCAGCGGACGCGCACCTCGTCGAGCGCGGCGAGCGAGGCGCTCGCCGCGACGTCGTCGAGGGCCGCCCGGGTCAGTGCCGGGAGATCCTCCACGGACGACCTCAGGCGATCTTGAGGGCGGCCTTGACCTGGTTGGCCAGCGCGCCGAATGCCGCGGGGTCGTTGACCGCGAGGTCGGCGAGGAGCTTGCGGTCGATCTCCACCTGCGCGATCTTCAGACCGTTGATCATTCGGCTGTAGGACAGGCCGTAGGCGCGCGCGGCGGCGTTGATGCGCTGGATCCACAGCGCGCGGAAGTCGCGCTTCTTGAGGCGGCGCCCGGCGTAGGCGTATTGCCCGGCCTTGATCACCGCCTGCTTGGCCGCGCGGAACACCTTGCGGCGGGCGTTGTAGTAGCCCTTGGCCTTGCCAAGGACCTTCTTGTGGCGGCGACCGGCGGTCACGCCACGCTTCACTCTTGCCATGTTTCTCTACCTCGGAACTTGCAGGGCGAGCGGGGCCGTGCCCCGCGACGCTACGGACGTATGCTCGAGCAGCGGCCGATCACTTGTGATGCGGCAGCAGCTGCACCAGCCGGCCGACGTCGCTCTCGTGAACGAGGCTCGAGCCGCCGGAACGCAGCTGGCGCTTGGTCTTGCGCGGCTTGTGTCCGAGGTTGTGGCGACGGCCGGCGGAATAGGACTTGAATCCCTTCGCCGTCTTGCGGAAACGCTTGGCCGCCGCCCGGTTGGTCTTCAACTTGGGCATGACATCACTCCTTCACTTGTGGCCCCGGTCACAAGGCGCCTCGCGGCACCCGCTACGGGCGGAACGCCTGTCGGGCTTCGCGGCGCGGCCGCGTGCCCTTCAGTGCGTCACTTCTTGCGTGGCGAGAACACCATCACCATCTGCCGGCCTTCCATCAGCGGGTTCTGCTCGACCACCGCGATCTCGCGAAGGTCGGTCGACACCCGGTCCAGGAGGCGGCGTCCGATTTCCTGGTGCGCCATCTCTCGGCCGCGGAACCTCAGGGTCACCTTGGCCTTGTCACCCTCGGTCAGGAAGCGGGTGAGGTTACGCAGCTTGACCTGGTAATCCGCCTCTTCCGTACCGGGACGAAACTTCACTTCCTTGATCTGCTGCTGCTTCGTCTTCTTCTGCGCCGAGTGCGTCTTCTTCTTCTGTTCGAAGAGGAACTTGCCGAAGTCCATGATGCGGACCACCGGCGGATCGGCCATCGGCGACACTTCGACGAGATCGAGTTCGCTGGAGGTGGCGAGCTGGAGCGCTTCGAACCTCGTCATGATCCCGGCCTGGGATCCGTCAGCGGCAATCACGCGCACCTGCGGGGCGGTGATCTCCTCGTTGCGCCGAATGCGCTTCGTTGCAGTCGAAATGAATCAGTCCTCCAAAGTTCGGCGCCCGTGGCTCTCGAGCTCGACGCGCAGCCGTTCGACGAACGATTGCGGGGACATCGAGCCCAGGTCCTTGCCACTGCGGGTGCGCACGGAAACGAGATTCGCCGCCACTTCCTTGTCGCCTGCCACCAATAGATATGGCACGCGTTGCAGCGTATGTTCGCGGATCTTAAAGCCGACCTTTTCGTTGCGCAAGTCGGCGACCGCCAAAAGCCCCTGATTTTTAAGGAAATCGACGGTCTGGGAGACGTATCCGTCCTGGCGGTCGGTGATGTTCATCACCACGGCCTGCACCGGCGCGAGCCAGCTCGGCAGCCGCCCGGCATGGTGCTCAATCAGGATGCCGAGGAAACGCTCCAGCGACCCGAAGATCGCCCGGTGCAGCATCACCGGGGTGCGGCGCTGGCTGTGCTCGTCGATGTAGGTGGCCCCGAGCCGCCCCGGCAGGTTCAGGTCCACCTGCAGGGTGCCGCACTGCCAGTCGCGGCCGATCGCATCCCGCAGTACGAACTCGAGCTTCGGGCCGTAGAAGGCCCCCTCGCCCGGGTTCAGCGTGAAGTCGAGGCCGGCCGCGCGGGCCGCATCCTGCAGCGCCTGCTCGGACCGGGTCCAGATCTCGTCGCTGCCGACGCGCTTGGCAGGGCGGTCGGAGAACTTCACCCGCACGTCGTCGAAGCCGAAGTCGCGGTAGATCTCGAGCAGCAGCCGGATGATCTTCACCGACTCGTCGGTGATCTGCTCCTCGGTGATGAAGACGTGGGCGTCGTCCTGGGTGAAGGCGCGCACTCGCATCAGGCCGTGCAGCGCGCCCGAGGGCTCGTAGCGGTGCACCTTGCCGAACTCGGCGAAGCGGATCGGCAGGTCGTGGTGGCTGCGCAGCCCCTGCTTGAAGATCTGCACGTGCCCCGGGCAGTTCATCGGCTTGATCGCGTAGACGCGCTCGTCGGGCGTCTGCGTCGTGAACATGTTCTCGCCGAACTTCTCCCAGTGCCCCGACGCCTCCCACAGGCTGCGGTCCATCATCTCCGGGGCGTTCACTTCCTGGTAGCCGGCGGCCTTCTGCTTGGCGCGCATGTAGCCGATCAGGGTCTGGAAGACCTGCCAGCCCTTGGGGTGCCAGAACACGGCGCCCGGCGCTTCCTCCTGCATGTGGAAGAAGTCGAGCTCGCGGCCGATGCGGCGATGGTCGCGCTTCTCGGCTTCCTCGAGCCGGTGCAGGTAGTCCTTCAGGTCCTTGTCGCTGGTCCAGGCGGTGCCGTAGATGCGCTGCAGCATCTCGTTGCGCGAGTCGCCGCGCCAGTAGGCGCCCGCGACCTTCATCAGCTTGAAGGCCTTGAGCTTGCCGGTGGACGGCACGTGCGGGCCGCGGCAGAGGTCGACCCAGCCGCCCTGCCCATAGAGCGAAATCGGCTCGTTCGAGGGGATGCTGGCGATGATCTCGGCCTTGTAGTGCTCGCCGAGGCTCTTGAAGAACGCGACCGCCGCGTCGCGCTCCAGCACGCGGCGCTCCACCTTGAGGTCCGCGCCCGCGATCTCCTGCATCTTCGCCTCGATCGCGACCAGGTCCTCGGGCGTGAAGGGCCGCTTGTAGGCGAAGTCGTAGTAGAAGCCGTCCTCGATCACCGGGCCGATCGTCACCTGCGCGTCCGGGTAGAGCGACTGCACGGCGTGCGCCAGCAGGTGCGCGGTCGAATGGCGCAGCACCTCGAGCGCCGCCGGGTGCTTGTCGGTGACGATCTCGAGCTTCGCGTCGCGGTCGATCTCGAACGACGTGTCCACCAGCTTGCCGTCGACGCGGCCGGCGAGCGCGGCCTTGCGCAGGCCCGCGCCGATGCTCGCGGCCACCGCATCCACGGTGACCGGCTGCTCGAAGCTCCTCTGGCTGCCGTCGGGCAGCGTGATCACCGGCATCGCGGCGGCCCTCCTCGGTGTGCGCCGTCTCGAACCCCACGGACCCGCCGACCGGCGGCCCATCGAAAAAAGGGCGCTTCCGCGCAGCAGAAGCGCCCTTTCCGGGGACTGGTAGGCGCGAGTGGGATCGAACCACCGACCACCACCATGTCAAGGTGATGCTCTACCACTGAGCTACGCGCCTGTCGGCCCGAGTGCCCACCGCCGGGGGCGGCATCGCACAGGGGCCGCGAAAGATACCGGAGCCCGGCAACCTCGGCAACTGAAGGCGTGCCGTTCCAAGCACTTAGGGCGTCCCGGCTGGGCGACGACGCCCCTCACCGCGACCGTGGCGGGGCCCGGACCGCCCGAACCCGCTGTGGCCAGCGCGCAGCCGCAGGGGCCGGCCCGTACCCACCTCCGCCCTCCCCCCGCCTCGGGCGACGGGGGCGGCCGATCCGGAGGAGGCGCCCGGGGCGCAGCGCGGCGCCGCCGCTCTCAGCCAGCCTTCTGCGACGGCAGCCCGAGTTCGCTGCGCTTCAGCCGCTCGATCTGGTCGCGGAGCCGCGCGGCCTCCTCGAACTCGAGGTTGCGGGCCTTCTTGAACATCTCCGCCTCGAGCTGCTTGATCCGGCGGACCACCTGCTCCGGGCGCAGCGGCGTGGCGCCATCGAAACCCTGCGCCTCGGCCTCCACTCCCGCGCCCGCCGCGGCACCGCGCCGGCCCCCGGCCCGGCCCCCTGCGGCCACCTTGCGCCCGCCCCGGCCGGCGGCGCCCGCCCGGCCCTCCGGGCCCTCGGGGCGCGCGCCCTCCATGACGTCGGTGACGCCCTTGGTGATGCCGCGCGGCACGATCCCGTGCTGCCGGTTGAACGCCACCTGCTTCTCCCGGCGCCGCCGCGTCTCCTCCATCGCCTCGCGCATCGAGCCTGTGACCGTGTCGGCGTAGAGGATCGCCCGGCCGTTGAGGTTGCGCGCCGCGCGACCGATGGTCTGGATCAGCGAGTTCGACGAACGCAGGAAGCCTTCCTTGTCGGCATCGAGAATGGCCACCAGCGCGACCTCCGGCATGTCGAGGCCCTCGCGCAGCAGGTTGATGCCCACCAGCACGTCGAACCGACCGAGCCGCAGGTCGCGGATGATCTCGCTGCGCTCCACCGTCTCGACGTCGGCGTGCAGGTAGCGGACCTTCACGTCGTGCTCGCCGAGGTACTCGGTCAGGTCCTCGGCCATGCGCTTGGTCAGTGTCGTGATCAGCACCCGCTCGCCGCGCCCGACGCAGCGGTTGATCTCCGAGAGCACGTCGTCGACCTGCGTCGCCACCGGCCGCACCTCGACCTCGGGGTCCACCAGCCCGGTGGGCCGCACCACCTGCTCGGCCACCTGCGAGGCGAGCCGGTTCTCGTACGGTCCCGGCGTCGCCGAGACGAAGATCATCTGCGGCGCGAGCCGCTCCCACTCCTCGAAGCGCAGCGGCCGGTTGTCGAGCGCCGAGGGCAGGCGGAAGCCGTACTCGACCAGCGTCTCCTTGCGCGAGCGGTCGCCCTTGTACATCGCGCCGAGCTGCGGGATCGTCTGGTGGCTCTCGTCGACCACCAGCAGCGCGTTCTTCGGCAGGTAGTCGTAGAGGCAGGGCGGCGGCTCGCCGGGGTTGCGCCCCGAGAGGTAGCGCGAGTAGTTCTCGATGCCGGCGCAGTAGCCGACCTCCTTCATCATCTCCATGTCGAACATGGTGCGCTGCTCGAGCCGCTGCGCCTCGAGGAGCTTCCCGGCCTCGCGAAGCTCGGCGAGCCGCGCGCGCAGTTCCTCGCGGATCTGGTCGATCGCGCCGAGCAGCCGCTCCTTCGGCGTCACGAAGTGCGTGCCCGGGTAGACCGTGTAGCGCGGCACGCGGCGCAGGATCTCGCCCGTGAGCGGGTCGAACAGCGCCAGCGACTCGATCGTCTCGTCGAAGAGCTCGAGCCGCAGCGCCTCGCGCTCCGACTCCGCCGGGAAGATGTCGATCACGTCGCCGCGCACGCGATAGGTCCCCTGCGACAGGTCGACCTCGTTGCGCGTGTACTGCATGTCGGCGAGCCGGCGCAGCAGCCGGCGCTGGTCCATGCGCTCGCCGCGCTTCAGGTGCAGCACCATTGCGAGGTAGGTCTGCGGGTCGCCGAGGCCGTAGATCGAGGAGACCGTGGCGACGATGATCGAGTCCGGCCGCTCGAGCAGCGCCTTGGTCGCCGAGAGGCGCATCTGCTCGATGTGCTCGTTGATCGAGGCGTCCTTCTCGATGAAGGTGTCGCTCGAGGGCACGTAGGCCTCGGGCTGGTAGTAGTCGTAGTAGGAGACGAAGTACTCGACCGCGTTCTGCGGGAAGAACTCGCGGAACTCGCCGTAGAGCTGCGCCGCCAGCGTCTTGTTGTGGGCGAGCACCAGCGTCGGGCGCTGCACCGCCTGGATCACGTTGGCGATCGTGTAGGTCTTGCCCGAGCCCGTGACGCCGAGCAGCGTCTGGTGCGCGAGCCCCTGCTGCAGGCCGTCGACCAGGGTCGCGATCGCGCCGGGCTGGTCGCCCGCGGGCGCGTAGTCGGCCTTCAGCTGGAACATCGGGGCATCGTCCGTCTGCAGCATGCGTATCGCCTCGGGGGGGTGCGGGCGCCGGAACGGGGATCGCTTAATATACCGCCCCGTTGGACCCCGGGGGTCGTCGCAGGTTTCCCGCGTGAGCGCATCCGCCGTCTCCGGCCGCATCGGCCGCGTCAAGCCCTCCCCCACGCTCGCCGCCACCGCGCGCGCCGCCCAGCTGCGTGCCGAGGGCAAGGACATCGTGAGCCTCACCGCCGGCGAGCCGGACTTCGACACCCCCGCGCACATCGCCGAGGCCGGGATCGCCGCGATCCGCGCCGGCCACACGCGCTACACCGACGTCGGCGGCACCCCGGAGCTCAAGGACGCGATCATCGCCAAGTTCGAGCGCGACAACGGCCTGCGCTACGCACGCAACCAGGTGCTGGTGTCCACCGGCGCCAAGCAGACGATCTACAACCTCTGCATGGCCGTGCTCGACCCGGGCGACGAGGTCGTGATCCCGGCGCCCTACTGGGTGTCCTACCCCGACATGGTCGGCCTCGCCGACGGGCGGCCCGTGATCGTGCCCACCGGGCCCGCGCAGGGCTACCGGATGACCCCCGCCCAGCTCGAGGCCGCGATCACCCCGCGCACCCGCCTGCTGATCCTCTGCTCGCCGTCGAACCCGACCGGCGCCGCCTACTCACGGGCCGACCTCGCCGCGCTCGGCGAGGTACTGCTGCGCCACCCGCGGGTACTGGTCTGCACCGACGACATGTACGAGAAGATCTGGTGGGCCGACGAGCCGTTCTCGACGATCGCGCAGGTCGTGCCCGGGCTCCACGGCCGCACCATCACCGTCAACGGCTGCTCCAAGGCCTACGCGATGACCGGCTGGCGCATCGGCTATTGCGGCGGTCCCCGCGAGATCGTCACCGCGATGGCCACCGTCCAGGGCCAGTCCACGTCGAACCCCTGCAGCGTCTCGCAGAAGGCGGCGGTCGCGGCGCTGCAGGGCGAGCAGGACTGCGTGGCGCGGATGTGCGCCGCCTACCGCGAGCGCCACGACTACGTGATCGCGGGCCTGAACGCCCTGCCCGGCGTCAGCGCCCTGCCCGGCGCCGGCACCTTCTACGCCTTCGCCAACGTCGAGGGCGCGATCCGCCGCCTCGGGCTCGCCGACGACGACGCCTTCACCGACCGGCTGCTCACCCAGGCCGGCGTCGCCGTGGTGGCCGGCTCGGGCTTCGGCGCGCCCGGGCACATCCGCCTCTCCTTCGCCACCAGCCGCGCCCAGCTCGAGGCCGCACTCGAGCGGATGGCCGACGTCCTAAAACGCTGATTCAGCGGCCGTTTCGCCTGCCCGGGCGGCCGTCACGGAAGCGCCCGCGCCGCTTGACGCGCCGGGGTGCTTTCACGAGAATGCGCCGCTTCGTTCGCAGGCTCCCGTTCCCCGGTAGCTCAGTCGGTAGAGCGTCGGACTGTTAATCCGTTGGTCGTTGGTTCGAGTCCAACCCGGGGAGCCAAACTCACCGCCTAGCCTGCCGGGAATCTGCCCGGTTTTCCCGCCATCGGCATTCCAGGCTCTAGGCAAAATCCCGGCATCACACCGCGGACTGCTACGTCGATCGAAAGCGGTAAACGACGCGAGGCGGCCGGCTCGCACCGACCGCCTCGCCGTGTCTCCTCTCATGCCCGCGTCAGAAGCGGTACTCGGCCTCGACGCCGTACATCCGCGGCATGCCGCCGAACGCCTGGAAGTTCTGCGAGATGCTCTTCACGTCGACCCACCATTCGTTGGTGAGGTTGCGGCCGAACAGCGACACGCGCCAGTCGTCGCGACGGAAGTTCAGGTTGAGGTCGATGAGCGCGTAGGACTCCTGCGCGAGTTCGGGGTTGTTCGCGACGTCGGTATCGAAGTCCGAGCGGTACGACCAGGATCCGCGCACCGACCACTCGCCGCCGAACGCGTTCAGCGGCAGCGTCCAGGTCGCCGCCAGGGCCGCAGTCACGTCAGGCACGCGG
>JALORN010000053.1 GCA_025458905.1 Steroidobacteraceae bacterium | reverse complement strand
TACGCGATGCTGCCCGAGTTCCTCGGCCGCCATCCGCTCGCGCCCGAGAGCTCGGGGCAGGGCTTCCTCGCCTGCATGTACGAGCTGCAGGAGATGCTGAAGGAAGTGACCGGCATGCGCGGGGTCTCGCTGAACCCGATGGCCGGCGCGCACGGCGAGTTCGCCGGCGTCGCGATGATCCGCGCCTACCATCGCGCCCGCGGCGACCTCGCGCGCAACGAGATCATCGTGCCCGAGGCGGCGCATGGCACCAACCCGGCGACCGCGACCATGTGCGGCTGCCTCGTGAAGGAGATGTCGATGCCGAGGGCGACGTCGACCTCGATGCGCTGCGCGCTGCCGTCGGCCCGAACACCGCCGGCATCATGCTGACCAACCCGTCCACGCTCGGCGTGTTCGAGCGCAAGATCGAGGCGGTCGCGAAGATCGTCCACGATGCCGGCGGGCTACTGTACTACGACGGCGCCAACCTCAACGCGATCCTCGGCAAGGTCCGGCCCGGCGACATGGGCTTCGACGTGATCCACATGAACCTGCACAAGACGTTCTCGACGCCGCACGGCGGCGGCGGCCCGGGCGCGGGTGCGGTGGGCGTGAGCCAGCGCCTGCTGCCGTTCCTGCCGATCCCGATCGTCGGCAAGGAGGGCGAGCGCTACCGCTGGTTGTCCGAGGCCGACCTGCCGCAGTCGATCGGGCGGCTGTCGGCGTTCATGGGCAATGCCGGGGTGCTGCTGCGCGCCTACGTCTACATGCGGATGCTGGGTCGCGAGGGCATGAGCCGCGTCGGCGAGTTCGCGACGCTGAACGCGAACTACGTGCTGGCGCGGCTGCGCGCGGCCGGCTTCGACCCGGCCTACCCGAACCGGCGCGCCAGCCACGAGTTCATCGTCACGCTGAAGCGCCAGGCGAAGGAGCTGAACGTCACCGCGATGGACTTCGCCAAGCGGCTGCTCGACTACGGCTTCCATGCGCCGACCACGTATTTCCCCCTGCTCGTGCCCGAGTGCCTGCTGATCGAGCCGACCGAGACCGAGAGCAAGGAGGCGCTCGACGGCTTCGTCGAGGCGATGGTGGCGATCCTCGCCGAGTCGCAGCAGGACGCCGCGAAGGTCAAGGGTGCGCCCTACACCATGCCGGTGCGGCGGCTCGACGACGTGCGCGCGGCGAAGCAGCTGGACCTCGCGTGGCAGCCGGGTGCGGCGTCCGCGGAGGGCGGGGCCGGCGCCGCCGCCTGAAGCCGCCGTCCGCGCGGGCCGGGCGCATGCGCCTGGCCGGGCGGGCGGCCGGGCGCGGCCCAGCGACCCCCGGGTGGCGTGTGCGTGCGGCGCGGCTGCGGGCGGCGTGACGCCGCGGCACGCGGTTCTCGGCGCCGCGGCGCCGGAGCCGCTAGACTCGCGCGGTGACGCTCATCGACCGGCCCAAGCCGACGGGCCTGCTGCGCCTGTTCCGCGCGTTCGGCAACAGCCTCAAGGGCTTCGCCGGTGCGTTCCGCGAGGAGGCCGCGTTCCGCCAGGAACTGGCGACGGCCGTGGTGGTCATCCCGCTGGGGCTGTGGCTCGGCCGCAGCGGGGTCGAGCGCGCCCTGCTGGTCGCGCCGATGCTGCTGGTGCTGGTGGTCGAGCTGCTCAACAGCGCGATCGAGGCCGTCGTCGACCGCGTCGGCCTGGAGCGCCATCCGCTCTCGGGCCTCGCCAAGGACATCGGCTCGGCGGCGGTGCTGTCGTCCTTCGTCCTGCTGGGCTGCACCTGGGCCCTGGTGCTGCTAGACCGCTGAACGCTTCCCCACCTGCCCACTTTCGCCGCAAACATGCCCGACAGTTCGCTTCTTCCCGGAGGTTCGGTTCGATGACTGCCCTGATCTGCGGATCCGTCGCCTACGACACCGTGATGGTGTTCGACGGCCACTTCAAGGACCACATCCTGGCCGACCGGATCCACATGCTGAACGTGGCGTTCCTGGTGCCGGCGCTGCGGCGCAACTTCGGCGGCTGCGCCGGCAACATCGCCTACAACCTGAAGATGATCGGCGGCGACGGCAAGGTGATGGCCACCGTCGGCACCGACTTCGCGCCGTACCGCGCCTGGATGAAGGACTGCGGGCTCTCGGCCGAATTCATCCGCGAGCTCGCCGACGAGTACACGGCGCAGGCCTACATCACGACCGACGCCGACAACAACCAGATCACCGCGTTCCACCCCGGCGCGATGAACCACGCGCACGTCAACCACGTACCGAAGGATGCCGGCATCCGGCTCGGCATCGTCGCGCCGGAGAGCCGCGACGGCATGAAGCTGCATGCCGAGCAGTTCGCCGCCGCGGGCATCCCGTTCATCTTCGACCCGGGGCAGGGCATGACGCTGTTCGACGGCGAGGAACTCGCCTGGTTCATCGACAAGGCCACGTGGGTCGCGGCGAACGACTACGAGGCGAGCCTGCTCAGCGAGCGCACCGGCCGGTCGCTCGAGCAGATCGCGGCCAGGGTCAAGGCGCTGATCGTCACCCGTGGCGGCGAGGGTTCGCACATCTACGCCGATGGCCACCGCCACCAGATCCCGGTCGCGAAGCCGCAGAAGGTCTGCGACCCCACCGGCTGCGGCGACGCCTATCGTGCCGGCCTGCTGTACGGCCTGCAGAAGGGCCTCGACTGGCCGACCACCGGCCGCATCGCCTCGCTGATGGGCGCCATCAAGATCGAGCAGCACGGCACCCAGAACCACCGTTTCTCCGGCGCGGAGTTCGCGCAGCGCTTCCGCGAGAGCTTCGGGGTGTCCCTGCCCTGAGCCGCCGTCCCCGTCCGTCGCGGCGACCGGCGCGGGTCGCCGCGCAGGCCCCATGCCGAGCCCGTCCAAGGAAGGAGCACGCATGACCGTTCCGTCGTCCCGATCCCGTCCCCTGTCCGCGTTCCTGCTCGCCGCCGGTGTCGCGCTCGGCGCCGCGGCCGCGGGCTCCGCGTCCGCGCCCGCGCGGGCACAGCCCTCGAAACCCGCCGCGGTGGTGCGCGCCGCCGCGGTGCCGGACACCGAGACCCAGGGCTGGTCGGCGACGCTCGAGCGCATCGCGGGCAGCGTGGTCGCGATCAAGATCGACCAGACCCGTGCCTTCGACACCGAGTGGAACACCTCGTCGCAGGCCACCGGCTTCGTGGTCGACGCCGAGCGCGGCCTGGTGCTCACCAACCGGCACGTCGTCACGCCCGGCCCGGTGACCGCCGAGGCCACCTTCCTCAACCGCGAGGAAGTGCAGCTCTACCCCGTGTACCGCGACCCGGTGCACGACTTCGGCTTCTACCGCTACGACCCCTCGAAGCTGCGCTTCATCCGGCCGCAGCCGCTGCCCCTGCACCCGGAGGGCGCGCAGATCGGCCGCGAGATCCGCGTGATCGGCAACAACGCCGGCGAGCAGCTCTCGATCCTGCAGGGCACGCTCGCCAAGCTGGACCGCCTCGCGCCCGAATACGGCGTCGGCAAGTACAACGACTTCAACACCTTCTACCTGCAGGCGGCCTCCGGGACCTCGGGCGGTTCCTCCGGCTCGCCGGTGGTCGACATCCAGGGCCGAGTGGTCGCGCTGAACGCCGGCGGCGCCACCAGCAACGCTTCCAGCTTCTACCTGCCGCTGGCGCGGGTGAAGCGCGCACTGGAACTGATCCAGCAGGGCAGGCCGGTGACGCGCGGCACGCTGCAGACGGTGTTCACCTACGCACCGTACGACGAGCTGCGCCGCCTCGGACTCGAGCCGCAGACCGAGGAGGAGGTGCGGCGGGCGTTCCCGGCCTACACCGGCATGCTGGTGGTCTCGGAGGTGCAGCCGGGCTCGCCGAGCGACGGCGCGCTGCAGCCCGGCGACATCCTGCGCAAGGTCAACGGGCAGTACGTGACGCAGTTCGAGCCGCTGGCGGCGGTGCTCGACGACGCGGTCGGGCAGGCCGTGAAGCTCGAGCTGTCGCGCGGTGGCCAGGCGATCGCGGCCTCCGTGACGGTCGGCGACCTGCACGCGATCACGCCGGCGTCCTACCTCGACTTCGGCGAGTCGATCGTCCACTCCCTGTCCTACCAGCAGGCGCGGCACTTCAACCTGCCGGTGCGCGGCGCCTACGTCGCGAACCCCGGCTACCTGCTCGGCGCCGCCGGCATCCCGCGCGGCGCGGTGATCCTGAGCGTCGACGGCAAGGAGGTCTCGGGCCTCGACGACTTCCAGCGCGCGATCGCGGCGCTCGGCCACGGCGACCGCGCCGCGATGCGCTACTCCACCATCGACGACCCGAACGGCAGCCAGCTGCGCTCGGTGCGGATGGACCGGCGCTGGTTTCCCGCGAGGCGCTGCTCCCGCAACGACCTCAGCGGCCTCTGGGACTGCGCCGAGATCGACGGCGGCCCGCCGCCGAAGCCGGTCGCCGGCGGCAGCACGACCTTCGCGAAGCAGCCGGACCCGCGCGCCGCGCGACTCGCGGCCTCGCTGGTCGGGGTGAGTTTCGACATGCCGTATTCGGTCTCCGGCATCACCGAGCGCAACTACTACGGCACCGGCGTGCTGGTGGATGCCGCGCGCGGCCTGGTGGTCGTCGACCGCAACACCGTGCCGGTCTCGATCGGAGACGTGCGCCTGACGTTCGCCGGCACGCTGGAGGTGCCGGGGCGGGTCGAGTACGTGCATCCGCTGCACAACCTCGCCGTCGTTTCCTTCGACCCGTCGCTGGCCGGAACGACGCCGGTGCGCGCGGCCGAGTTCGACCGCAGCGAGCTCGTGCCGGGCGAGCCGGTATGGGTCATCGGCCTCGGGCGCGACGGCGACGTCAAGGTGCGCGGCACTGCGATCGGCGACGTCGAGCCGCTGTCGCTGCCGCTGTCGCGCACCATGCAGTTCCGCGACACCAACCTCGACGTCGCGACGCTGACGACCACTCCCGGGGTCGAGGACGGCGTGGTGGTCGACCGGCGTGGCCGGGTGCGCGGCCTCTGGTCGAGCTTCGCCTTCGAGAGCGGCCGCGAGACCCAGCAGCTGAGCCGTGCGGTCGGCATCGACCTCGTCGCCGACATGATCGAGCGCCTGCGCGACGGGCGTCCGTTGCACTCGCTGGAGGCCGAGTTCACGCCGCAGCCGCTGGCGAGCGCGCGTCGCCTCGGCCTCGCGGCCGACTGGCTGCGCCAGGTCGAGCAGGCCGCCGGCGACAAGCGCCAGGTGCTGACGATCACCCGTCTGGTCGGCGGCGCGCCGGCGCAGAAGCTGCTGCGCCAGGGGGACCTGCTGCTGGCGATCGACGGCCGGATCGTCACGCGTTTCCGCGACGTCGAGCGCGCGGTCGCCGACAAGCAGTCGGTGAAGGTCACGGTGTGGCGCGAGAAGGGCGAGGTGGAGGTCGAGGTGCCGACCGTGCCGCTGACCGGCGTCGATCTCGCGCGCGTGGTGCAGTGGGGCGGGGCGACGCTGCAGGCCCCGCACCGTGCGATGCTGGCGCAGCGTGGCATGCCGCCGGTCGGCGTCTACGTCAGCTACTTCGCCTACGGCTCGCCGGCGACGCGCTACGGCCTGTTTCCCGGCCGCCGGATCGTCGAGGTCGACGGCACGCCGACGCCGGACCTCGACAGCTTCCTGAAGGTCGTCACCGGCCGGCCGGACCGTGCTTCGGTCAGGCTGCGCACCATCACCTGGAACAACGCGCCCGAGGTCATCACGCTGAAGCTCGACAAGCACTACTGGCCGGCCTACGAGACACGGCGCAACGGCGATGGCTGGGAGCGGCGCGAACTCGAGTAGCCGCAGCGGCGGTCCCCCGTCCGCAGCCCAGGGCGACCTGTTCGGCGGGACAGCGGTGGCGCCCGCGCCGGCGCGCGAGCCAGTCGAGGCGCCGGCGCACGATGTCGCGCTGGCGTCCCTCGCGGCGCGCCTGCCGCCCGGCCTGCGCTTCGGCACCTCCAGCTGGGGCTTCGCTGGCTGGGCCGGTCTGGTGTACCGGGGGACGCATCGCGAGGGCGAGCTGTCGCGCCGGGGCCTCGGCGCCTACGCCCGTCATCCGCTGCTGCGGGCGGTCGGGGTCGACCGCGGCTTCTACGCGCCGGTACCGGAAGGCGACCTCGCGCGCTATGCCGCGAGTGTCCCGGACGACTTCCGCTTCCTGCTGAAGGCGCATGCGGCGCTGACCACGGTGCCGGGCGGCACGCCGCCCGCCTTCCTCGCCGGCGTGCCACCCGCGTTCCTCGACGTCGAGCACGCCTGCCGTGCGGTGATCGACCCCGCGGTGCGCGCCCTCGGACCGAAGCTCGGCGTCGTGCTGTTCCAGTTCTCGCCGCTCGGTGCGCGCGCGCTCCGGCATCGCGAGCGTCTCCTGTACCGGCTGCGCGAGTTCCTCGGGGCGTTGCCTCGGGGCGTCCCCTATGCCGTCGAGTTCCGCGACCGTGAGATGCTCGGACCCGACTACGACGCGATGCTCGCCGAGGTCGGCGCCGTGCACGGCGCGGCGGCGCACCCGAGGATGCCGCCGGTGGCGGCGCAGTTCGGCACCGCGGCCGCCCGCGGGCCCTGCGTGATCCGCTGGCTGCTGCACCCGGGGCAGACCTACGAACGAGCCCGCAGCCGCTACGCGCCCTTCGACCGGCTGCTCGATCCGGATCCCGCCGCGCGTGGCGACGTCGCAACAGTGGCCTGCGATGCGTCGAGGTCGGGGAGGGAAGTGCTGGTGATTGTCAATAACAAAGCGGAGGGTTCTGCGCCGCTTTCTATCTTGGAACTCGCGCGACAGATCGCGAGCCACGGCGCCGCGCCTTGCTAGAATGCCCCGATGCCCCCCGTGCGTCGCGCGACCCAGAAGGAACTGGAGGAGGCCGTTACCGCTTTACGTAACGGCGACCTCGTCGCGTTCCCCACCGAGACCGTCTATGGGCTCGGCGCCAACGCGCGCGACGCCGGCGCGCTGCGCCGCGTGTTCGAGGCGAAGGGGCGGCCGGCGGACCATCCGCTGATCCTGCACCTCGACAGCGTGCGCTTCCTGCCCCGCTGGGTCGCCGAGGTGCCGCCGCAGGTGGAACCGCTCGCCAGGGCGTTCTGGCCGGGTCCGCTGACGCTCGTGCTGCCGCGCAGCGAAGAAGCTCCCGACGTGCTGACCGGGGGCCAGGACACGATCGCGATCCGGATCCCCTCGCACCCGATGGCGCAGCAGCTGCTGACGGCCTTCGGCGGCGGCATCGCCGCGCCCTCGGCGAATCGCTACGGCCGCGTCTCGCCGACGCGCCCCGAGCACGTGCGCGAGGAGCTCGGCGACGCGGTCGCGGTGATCCTCGACGGCGGCGAGAGCTCGATCGGCGTCGAGTCGACGATCCTCTCGCTCGCCGGCGAGCGCCCGCGGCTGCTGCGGCCCGGCAGCGTGACCCAGGCGCAGCTCGAGGCGGTGATCGGCCCGGTCGAGGTCGGCGCCGGGAAGGGGTCGCCGCGCGTGCCCGGCAGCACCGCCCAGCACTATTCGCCGCAGACCGCGGTCGCGATCGTTCCATCGACCCTGCTCGAGTCGCGGATCGACACGCTGCTGCGCGATGCGCGCCGCGTCGCGGTGCTCGCGCAGCGCCCGCCGCGCAAGGCGCAGCAGGGCGTCACCTGGATCAACGCCGGGCGGCGCCTCGACGCCTACCAGCACGACCTCTACGCCAACCTGCGCTCGCTCGACAAGGCGGGCGCCGACCTGATCCTGGTCGAGGAAGTTCCGTCGCAGCCCGATTGGGCGGCGGTCCGCGACCGCCTGACCCGCGCCGCCGTCAATCCGCGCTGAGGCCGCCAGGGTGCACGGCACCCGCAGGACAGGCGCGCCGCGGCGTTTTTCCCTATCCTTGACCTTTGCCGCGCGAGGAGCGCACCGCCGATGCCCGATGGAACGCGACCCAGCCGCGCCCGCCGCGCGAGCCCCCGCAGCGCGGCGGGCGCGGCCGGCTGGATCGACCCGTTCTCGCGCCGCGAGATCAAGCGCCTGGTCGCGGAGTTCGGCTCGCCGCTGCTGATCGTCGACTGCGAGCGCGTGCGCCGGCAGTACCACCTGCTGCGGCGCGCGCTGCCGCGCGTCGACCTGCACTACGCGCTGAAGCCGATGCCGCACCCGGCGGTGATCAACACCATCGTCGAGCTCGGTGGCTGGCTCGACCTCGCGACCACCGGCGAGGTGGAGCTGGTGGCGAGGCTCGGCATCGACCCCGCGCGCTGCATCCACACCCACCCGATCAAGCGCGACGTCGACATCCGCAGCGCGCTGGCGCGTGGCGTGCGCGTGTTCGTCGCCGACAACCCCGACGAGGTGCAGAAGTTCCAGGCCTACGGCGACCAGGCGGAACTGCTGCTGCGCGTGTCCTTCCGCAGCCCCGGCGCGGTCTGCGACCTGTCGCGCAAGTTCGGCTGCGACCCGGAGGACCTGCTGTCGCTGGCGCGGCTCGCCAAGCGCCTCGGCGTGCCGGTGCGCGGCCTCTCGTTCCACGTCGGCTCGCAGGCGAAGGACCCCGGCAAGCACGTCGAGGCGATCGAGGCCTGCGCGACGCTGATCGCCGAGGCGCGCCGCGAGAAGCTCGGCGTCTTCGACACCCTCGACATCGGCGGCGGCTTCCCGATCGACTACGGCGAGCGCGCGCCGACGATCCAGCGCTTCTGCGCGCCGATCCGCGCGGCGCTGGCGGCACTGCCGCGACGCATCCGCGTGATCGCCGAACCCGGCCGCTTCATCGTCGGGCCTGCGGCGATCGGCGTCGCCTCGGTGATGGGGCGGGCGAAGCGCGAGGGCCACTGGTGGTACTACCTCGACGACGGCCTCTATGGCTCCTACAGCGGGCAGCTGTTCGACCATGCGCGCTATCCGGTCGAGGCGCTGGTGGCGGACGAGGAGCGGCTGCCCTCGGTGCTCGCGGGCCCGACCTGCGACAGCATCGACGTGATCGCCGAGAACCTGATGCTGCCGCAGCTGCAGGCTGGGGACCTGATCGTCGGCCGGGCGATGGGGGCCTACACCTGGGCGAGCGCCTCGGAGTTCAATTTCTTCCCGAAGGCGACGGTCGTTTCGGTCAACTCGGTGCCCGGGGACACCGGGACCGTGATGGCGATCGAACGTTGAGCAACCGGATACTGGCCGGGGGTTGTCGGCGACCCCCGGGGTCTGGGAGGATCGAGGAATGAGTTCGCGGCTCTCCCGGCGAAGCTTCCTCGGCGTCTCGGTCGGCTCTGGTCTCGCCCTGGCCTGCGGGGTGTCCACCGCGCGGGCAGGCGAGGAGCCCTTCGCGGCGCTCGCGGGCGCGGCCCCGGCCGAGGGTCCCGCAGGCGGACTGGTCGAGCGCGTGCTGCGCCCGGGCGTCTCCCGCGTCCTCGAGCTCTTCAACACCCACACGTCCGAGAGGCTGCGCGTCGCCTATCGCACGGCCACGGGTTTCGCCCCGGAGTCGCTCGACAGGCTGCAGTGGCTGCTGCGCGACCACCGCGCCAACGAGTCGGCGCCGATCGACCCGCTGCTGTTCGACCAGCTCGCGGCACTGGCCGCGGCCGCGGGCGTCGAGCCGCGCTACCAGATCATCTCCGGCTACCGCTCGCCGCTCACCAACGCGAAGCTCGCGGCCGCCGGCCGCGGTGTCGCCACGCGCAGCCTGCACATGCAGGGCAAGGCGATCGACGTACGCCTGCACGGCGTTCCCTGCGACGCGTTGCGCGACCTGGCGCTCGCCGCCGGGCAGGGCGGCGTCGGCTACTACGCGAAGTCCGACTTCGTCCACCTGGACACGGGCCGCGTCCGCACCTGGGCGGGCTGACCTGCCACACGGCCGACTTCGTCGCCGGCGCCCGCGCGGCCCGCGGCGTGGCCATCGTCATCGACGTATTCCGCGCCTGCTCGGTGGTGGCGCACGCGCTCGCCGCCGGGGCCGCCCGCGTGATCCCGGTGGAGGACGTCGAGGCCGCCCGCGAGCTGAAGCGCGCCAACCCGGACTGGCTGCTGGTCGGTGAGCGGCACGCACGGCGCCTGCCGGGCTTCGACTGCGGCAATTCGCCGACCGAGGTGCTCGCGGTACCCGGCCTCGCCGGGCGCACCCTGGTCCACACCACCCATGCCGGCACGCAGGGGCTCGCGGCCGCGGCACGCAGCGCCGACGCCGTGCTGACGGGCGCGTTCGTCAACGCCGCCGCGACCGTGCGCCGCGTGCGCGCGCTCGGGGCGCGCGAGGTCACGATCGTCGCGATGGGGCACGAGGCGCGCGAGCGCTGTGTCGAGGACTCGCTCTGCGGCGAGCTGCTGCGCGCCCGGCTGCTCGGCGAAGCGTTCGACGAGTCGCGGATCGTGCCGGCGCTGCGTGCGGCGCCGGCCGCCGTAAAATTCTTCGATCCGGCGGCCGACTGGGCCCCGGAGGGCGACTTCGCGCTCTGCAGCGCGCTCGACGTGCACGACTTCGCGGTGCAGCTCCGGCCCCAGCCGGAAGGCTTCCCGGCACTCGAACGCGTGGCTTGAGCGCGGCGCGGGCTGCGCCGCCCAGTCACCGATCGCGAGGAATCCCCGATGCCCGTCGCCGTCACCACCGTGGGCCTGCTGCTGCTGTCGAACGTCTTCATGACCTTCGCCTGGTATGCCCACCTCCGCAACCTCGCCGACCGGCCGTGGTGGATCGCGGCGCTCGCGAGCTGGGGCATCGCGTTGTTCGAGTACCTGCTGCAGGTGCCGGCGAACCGGGCGGGCTACACGCAGTTCTCGCTGGCGCAGCTGAAGATCCTGCAGGAGGCGATCACCCTGACGGTGTTCGTCCCGTTCGCGCTGCTCTACATGCGCGAGCCGCTGAAACTCGACTATCTCTGGGCGGCGCTCTGTATCCTCGGCGCCGTGTACTTCATCTTCCGCAGCCCGGCGGGGGCGGCCGCTTGAGCGCCACGCCCACCGCGATCCACCGGCTGGTCGAGGCCGCGCGCGCCGGCGACCCGGCGACCATCGCCCGCATGCCTTCGGGCTGGGCGGTGTTCGGCCGCCAGCAGTTCCTGCGCGGCTATGCGCTGCTGCTCCCGGACCCGGTCGTGCCGCACCTGAACGACATGCCGGCGGCGCACCGCGCGCGGTTCCTCGACGACCTCGCGCGCCTCGGCGACGCGCTGCTGGCCGCGACCGGCGCGCTGCGGATCAACTACGCGATGTTCGGCAACCTCGAGCCGGCGTTGCATGCGCACCTGGTGCCGCGCTATGCCGACGAGTCCCCGGCGCTGCGGACCGCGCACCCGTGGGCCTACGACTGGACCGCAGCGCCCGCCTTCGACGCGGCCGCGCTGGCGCCGCTCGCCGCGGCGCTGCGGGCGAGGCTGGGCGCGCCGGAGCCGGCAATAGGCGCGTGAGCCGCGGGCAGCGGGTGAGCGGGGAGCGGACGCCGATGTCGATGGACGAACTGGTCAACCTGGCGGACTTCGAGGCCGCGGCGCTGCCGCGCCTGCCCGCGGGCATCCGCGACTATTTCCGCGGCGGCGCCAACGACGAGCGCGCGCTCGCCGAGAACCGCGCCGCCTGGGAACGCTGGCAGGTGCACTACCGGGTGCTGCGCGACGTGGCCACGCGGGATCTCGCCGTCGAGGTGCCCGGCGGCCGCATCGACTGGCCGGTGATGATCGCGCCGACCGCCTACCACCGCATGGCGCATCCTGAGGGCGAGCTCGCCACGGCGCGTGCGGCGGCCGCGCTCGGCACCGCGATGGTGCTCTCGACGCTGTCGAACACCACGATGGAGGAGGTGGCGCGCGAGGCGCGGCGCGGGCTCTGGTTCCAGCTCTACGTCTACAAGGATCGCGGCATCACCCGTGAGCTGATCGCGCGCGCCGAGGCCGCCGGCTGCGGCGCGATCGCGGTCACCGTCGATGCGCCGGTCGGCGGGCAGCGCGAGCGCGACGTCCGCAACCAGTTCGCGTATCCCGCGGACCTGCCGATGAGCAACCTGCTGCCGCAGGGGCCGCGCTACGCCACGCCCGACCTCGCCGACGGCGGCTTCATGGGCTACGTCAACCGCATGTTCGATCCCGCGCTGTCGTTCCGCGACCTCGAGTGGATCGCGGCGCAGACGCGGCTGCCGGTGCTCGTGAAGGGCGTCGCCCGGCCCGACGATGCGGTGGCGGCCCTCGGGCACGGTGCCGGCGGCGTGATCGTCTCGAACCACGGCGGCCGGCAGCTCGATGCGGCACCCGGCACCGCGGACGTGCTCGGGCCGATCGCCGAGGCGGTCGACGGGCGCGCGCCGGTGCTGGTCGACGGTGGCATCCGCCGCGGCGTCGACGTGCTGCGCGCGCTCGCGCTCGGCGCCCGCGCCGTGCTGCTCGGCCGGCCGGTGCTCTGGGGCCTGGCCGTGGGCGGGGAGGCGGGCGTGCAGCGCGTGCTGAGCCTGCTGCGGCACGAGTTCGACGTGGCGATGGCGCTCGCCGGCGCGCGCCGCGTCGCCGACCTCGACCGTAGCCTCGTCGCACGCCGCGGCGAGCGGCCGCGATGAAGCCGCGGGATCCGCAGCAGCTCGGGCTGGAGGGCCTCGGTGACGGCGGGCCCGGCACCGCCCCGTCGCCGGCGGCGCTGGAGGCCGCGGCGCGGCTGCTCGCCGCCTCGCCGGACTATCGCGTGCTGCGCCGCTTCGTGCCGCACGAGGGCTACGCCGAGCCCGGAGCCGGCGCCGAGGTCGCGCGCGCCGCGATCGTCGACACCGAGACCACCGGCACCGACGTCGCCAGCGACGCGGTGATCGAGCTGGCGGTGGTGGTCTTCGAGTACGACGCACGCGACGGTACCGTGCTGCGCGTGGTCGACGTCTACGACGGCCTCGAGGATCCGGGCCGCGAGATCCCGCCCGGCTCGACCGCGGTGCACGGCATCACCGACGCGATGGTGGCGGGCCAGCGCCTCGACGAGGCGCGGGTAGCTGCGATGCTCGAGGGCGTGCAGTGGGTGATCGCCCACAATGCCGGCTTCGACCGGCCGCTGCTCGAGCGACGCCTGCCGCTGTTCGAGAAGCTGCGCTGGGGCTGCTCGCTGGCCGACGTCGACTGGGAGGGGGAAGGCTTCCCCGGTGCCAAGCTGCAATACCTCGCGATCCAGCTCGGGTTCTTCTTCGAGGGCCACCGCAGCGAGATCGACTGCCGCGCGCTGCTCGAGGTGCTGTCGCGGCCGCTGCCCCGCAGCGGCGGCAGCGCGCTGGCACAGTTGCTGCGCAGCGCGGCCGAGTCGCGACTGCGGCTGTGGGCGACGAACTCGCCGTTCGAGACCAAGGACGTGCTGCGCGCGCGCGGCTATCGCTGGGAGCCCGCGAAGCGCTGCTGGCACATCGTGGTGTCCGGCCGCGAGGCAGCGCTCGAGGAGGCGGCCTGGCTCAAGGCCGAAGTGTTCGGCGGGCGCGGCGTCGAGATCGACGTCGAGGTGATCGACGCGACCGTACGCTTCTCGGCGCGACCCGGTACGCGTCGCAAGCGGATGCTCTAGGAGCACGGGGCACGGATCGCGGCGGCGGGCGCCGGTCCGGTTGGCGGACGAGCCGCGGGAGCGGGCCGCGCTGCGCCGCGCCCGCCGGTTGACGCGAGGGGCGCTCGCCGCGTAGATCACTGCAGGGTCCCCACTGAGCGGAAGTACAGGCATGGGCAAGGGTCGCTTCGGTCGCGGGTCGCCCGCGGGTGTCGGTCGCGGGATGCGACGGATCGGCGGCGCTGCGGCCGCATGGGCCCTGGCCTGCGGCCTGCCGGGGCAGGCGCTCGCGCAGGCTCCGACGGCGCCGCCGGCCGCGGCTGCGCAGGCGCCGTCCACCCGTGGCAACCTCGCGGCGCAGATCGAGGCGATGAAGAAGCTCGACGGGATGGTCGGCGAGTGGCTCGGGGACGGCTGGTTCACGGTGGAGGGCCAGCGCGTCGGCATCGTGCAGTCGGTGGTCGTGCGGCGCGAACTGCAGGGCCAGGTACTGACGACGC
Organism: Steroidobacteraceae bacterium; assembly: GCA_025458905.1. GTDB lineage: Bacteria > Pseudomonadota > Gammaproteobacteria > Steroidobacterales > Steroidobacteraceae > UBA964. The sequence goes on along the minus strand of JALORN010000053.1, from coordinate 7,943 downwards.
GCGACCGCGTCCAGCGGCGCACGGACCCGGTCTCGCCACCGGCCACCGCCTCGTTCGGCATCCTCTCGTTCGACGACGCGTCCGGGCGTTTCCTGATGCGCTCGTACTTCCGCGGCCAGGTCACGGACCTCGACACCGAGGTGCCGCGGCCCGGCGTCCTGGTCGGGCGGACGACTCGGCCCAACGGCGTGCTGGCCCGGGTCACGACCGACGTCAGCACCGACGGCGTCTGGCACGAGTGGTCGGAGGACTCGCGCGACGGGGGCAAGACCTGGACCCGCAACTACGACATCGTCATGAAGCGGCTGCCCGGGAGCTGACGGTGGCGCGTCTCGATCCTGCGCGGCCGTGTCGGGGCGCAGGCCGCTCGCCGACGTCGACGCACGCCCTATGGGCCTTCTTGGCCAGCGCCGTGCTGGCCGGCTGCGTGGCGGGCGCTCGCACTGCGCCGCCGGCCGTCGGCAGCCGCATCCAGCATTGCGACGGCTGTCCCGTCATGGTGGTCGTGCCGGCCGGCCGCTTCCGGATGGGCTCGGAGCCCGACGAGCGCGAACGCGACGTCGACGAGGGCCCGGCCCGCACGGTCAGCTTCGCGCAGCCGTTCGCGATCGGTGCCTACGAGGTCACGCGCGCGCAGTACGCGGCCTTTGCCCGGGCCACCGGCCGCCGCGATGCGCCGGCCTGCATGACCTGGACCGGGGCGCGGCTCGAGCCGGTGGCCGGGCGCAGCTGGCGCGATCCGGGCATACCGCAGCAGGACGATCACCCGGTGGTCTGCGTCAGCTGGCGCGATGCGTCCGCCTACGCCGCCTGGCTGGCGCAGCGGACCGGCCGGCCCTATCGGCTGCCGAGCGAGGCGGAATGGGAATACGCCGCGCGAGGCGGCAGCACCACCGCCCACGCCTTCGGCGGCACCGAGGCCGAGGCCTGTGCCTACGGCAACGTCGGCGACCGCAGCGCGCGGCAGGCGGTGCCGGGCTGGCGTACCGCCGACTGCCACGACGGCGTCGGGCTCGGCACTGCGCCGGTGGGCCGCTACCGCGCCAATGGCTTCGGGCTGTACGACACGGTGGGCAACGTCTGGGAATGGGTCGCGGACTGCTACCGGCCGGGCTACGAGGGCGCGCCGACCGACGGCTCCGCCTGGGGCGATGCCGGCGAGTGCAACGCCGCGCTCGACCGGGGCGGTGGGTTCAGCGCGCTGTTCGCGGGGCACCTGCGGGCCGCGAACCGCAGCCGCGCGCCGTCGCCGGACAACCCTGCGTACTCGCTCGGGTTTCGCGTCGCCCTCGATCTCGGGTCGCCGCGTCGCTAGCGGCCTGCCGACGAGCGTCGCGCGGCGCGTCGCGTCGCGCGGTGCGCGATGCGGGGCCGGCCCGCCCGGGTGGCGATCCCGACACCGCGCGGCTTCAGGTCGCGACGTGCCGGTCCAGGAACGCGATCGATCGCTGCCACGCCAGGTCGGCCGCGGCCGCGTCGTAGCTAGCCTGCTCGACGTTCTCGAAGGCATGTCCTGCGCCGGGATAGACGTGCAGCTCCACCGCCGGGCGACGTGCGCGGATGTCCTCGATGGCCTCGCGAGGGGCCAGCACGTCCCGGTCGCCGTAATGCAGGATCGTCGGGCAACGTGGTGCGAGGTCGAGCAACGCGGGCACGTGGCTGCCGTAGAAGTTGACCTGTGCCGCGAACGGCATGCGGGCCGCCGCGCGCCACGCCCAGCTGCCGCCGGTGCAGAACCCGCAGATGGCCACCTCGCCGGCGCGGCCCGCCGCCGCGGCTGCGGCCTCGATGTCGGCGTAGAGCGCGGCGGCGGCCAGCGCCGCATAGCTCGCGACGCCCGCCTGGGGTCGGTCGTACGGATGGACGATGTCCTGGCCGAGACGGTCGAACAGCGCAGGGGCGATGGCGGAGTAGCCGGCGGCTGCCCAGCGCGCACAGACCTGGCCGATGTGCGCCGTCGCGCCATAGACCGCATGCAGCACCACGACGCCGCCCTTCGGCCTGCCGGCGGGCCTGGCGCTCCAGGCCGAGAGCGCGTGGCCGTCGGCGGCGGTCAGCGCCACCTTGCTCGGCCGCGGCGAAACGACGGCGTCGGTCATGGCCGCGGGAGCGGGCGACTCGCCCGGGCATCGCGCCTGCGCCGTGCGGGCACGTCAGTGTCGATCGGGCTCGGGCGCAGGCGCGTCGAACAGCCGCGCCAGCGCCTCCGGGTCCGCGGGCTTGACCAGGTGCGCGTCGAACCCGGCGGCCGTCGAGCGCGCGACGTCGGCTTCCTGGCCGTAGCCGGTCAGCGCCACCAGCCGCATGCGGCGCACGGGCTCGCGGCCGCGGATGCGCCTCGCCACTTCGTAGCCGTCCATCTCCGGCATCCCGATGTCGAGCAGCACCATGTCGGGCTCCTGCGCCGCGATGGCGGCGAGCGCCGCCGTCGCGCCGTAGACGGCCTGCGCCGCGTGGCCCTCGAGCTGCAGCAGCATGGCCATCGAGTCCGCGGCGTCGACGTTGTCGTCGACCACCAGGATGCGGTGCGGGCGCACCGGCGCGCGCGACCCGGGAGGCGGCGCCACCGGCCGCGGCGGCGCCTCCCGGCGCAGCCGGAGGGTGAAGGTGGATCCGCGACCCGGCCCCGGGCTCTGCACCTCGACGGTCCCGCCGTGCATCTCGACCAGGCGCTTGACGACCGACAGGCCGATGCCGAGGCCGCCCTGCGAACGATCCAGCGTCCGCTCGCTCTGCACGAACAGGTCGAAGACGTGCGGCAGCAGCTCCGCCGGGATGCCGACGCCGTCGTCGCGCACCTGCACGTCCAGCAGCTCGTCGGTGGCGGCGATCGCCACCGTGATCGTGCCGCCGGAAGGGGTGTACTTGGCAGCGTTGTGCAGCACGTTGCTGGCAGCCTGCACCAGGCGCACCCGGTCGCCGCGCACGTACAGCTTCGCTGCCGGGCGATGCACCTGCAGCGCATGCCGCTTCTCGCCGACCAGCGGCTGCACGACCTCGACCGCCTGCTCCACGATCTCGCCGATCTCCAGCACCTCGACGTCGAGCTCGATGCGGCCCTGCGCGATCCGCGACACGTCGAGCAGGTCGTCGACGAGGCGCGTCAGCTGGCCCGACTGGCGGCGGATCATCGCCACCGGCGCCTGCACCCGCGGGTCGTCCGCCAGCAAGCGCGACAGCAGCGCCGATGCATTGCGGATCGGCGCCAGAGGGTTGCGCAGTTCGTGCGCCAGCATCGCGAGGAACTCGTCCTTGCGCCGGTCGGCTTCCCGCAGCGCCTCCTCGCCCTGCTTCTGCGCGGTGACGTCGCGCGACACGCCCACGATGCCCACGATGTCGCCGCCGGGGGCACGCAGCGGCGCCTTGACCGTCTGGAAGATCCGCGTCCCGCCATCGGCCGTGAGTCGCTCCTCGACGAGCAGCGAGCGGCCCTCCTGCAGCACCCGCGCATCGTTCGCGGCGATCGTGCGCGCCTCGTCCGGGTCCGGCACGAGCCGGGCCGCATCGGCGCCGAGCACGCGGCTCGCGTCGCCGCCGCCGAGGGTGGCGAAAGTGGCCTCGTTGCCGAGGGTGATCCGCCCCGCGCGGTCCTTGACCCACACCAGGTCCGGGGTGCTGGAGAGCACGGTCCGCAGCAGGGTGTCGCTCTCGCGGAACTTGCCCTCGCTGGCGGCGAGGTCGCGCAGTGCCGAGCGCAGTTCGAGCTCGTGCACCAGCAGGCGCGAGATGCCCTGCAAGGTCAGCAAGTCGCGTCGCGTCCAGGCGCGCGGCACGCTGTCGGCCACCGCGAGCGACCCGATCACGACGCCGTTGCGATCGCGCACCGGGGTGGCCAGGCAGGCGAGCACGTCGTCGGCGCCGTCCCCGGCCCCGGTCGGGGCGGGCGCGGCGGCCATCAACGGGTTCTGGCGCGCATCGTGGATCGAGACCGGCGCCTCGCCCTCGACGACCAGGCGGCAGCACCTCGCCGCCCGCAGCGCTTCAGGGCCCGCGCCCGGCGCGGCGGGCAGGCCGTAGCCGCCGACGCACCGCAGCCGGTCTTCGTCGACCACCGTGAACAGCGCCATCGGAGCCTGCAGCACGCCCGCCGCCAACCGCGTGATCGGGTCGAAGCCCGGCTCCGGGACGGGACCCGGTGCGCCGGTGACGGACACCGTGGCGCGGCGTGCGCCGGGCGATGCGCCGGCACGCGGGGCCTCGCGCGTCTCCTGCAAGGGCTCGAAGTCGTCGGTCGACGACGGGCTGGCCGAGAGCGCGTCGCGGATGCTGCCGATGCGCTCTTCCGCCGCCTTGCGCGACGAGATGTCGGCGGTGACGCCGCGTATCGCCACGACCTTGCCCTGTGGATCACGTTCCGCCTGGCCGAAGGAGGCGACCCACCGCACGCTGCCGTCGGCGCGGCGGATGCGGAACTCCACCTCGTAGGGCGCCCCGTCCTGCAGCGTGGCGCGCACCGCGCGCCGCACGCGCTCGGTGTCCTCGACCACGAATCGCGACTGCACCAGGGCCGGGTCGCGGGCCCACTCCTCGGGCGTTGCACCGAGCAGCGCGAGCGCGGTCTCGTCGGCCTCGCCCTGGCGGCCGTCCGTGTACGCCGTCCAGGTGCCCATGCGCGCGCCGTGCAGCGCCAGTCGCAGCCGCTCCTCGCGATCGCGCAGCGCCAGCTCCGCGCGCTTGCGCGCGTCGATGTTGAAGACGCAGCCGGCGACGCGCTGCACGCTGCCATCCGAGGCGTACTGCAGGCGCGCGTGCTCCTGCACCCAGAGCCAGGTGCCGTCCGCATGGCGCACGCGATACTCGGCCGTGACGCGAGGCTCGCGGCCGCTCGTGGCAGCCCGGCCCGCTGCCATGACCTGCTCCAGGTCCTGCGGGTGCACCCGTTCGCGCCACGCCTCCGGTGTGCCTTCCAGGAGCCCGTTGCCGAAGCCCAGCAGCTGCGAGCATCCCCGGCTTCGCTGCAGCCGGCCCTCGCGGACGTTCCAGTCGAACACGTGGGCCTGCATGGCCTCGAGCGCGAGTTCCAGGGGCGCGGCGTCCGCGTCGAGCGACGCGGGCGGGAAGCCGGTGTCGGGCAGGGCGGGATCGGGTCGCGGGCTGCTCATGATTCTCGCCGGGTACTCCCTCGATCCCGGGCGTGGCCGACTGCGGGAGCGCGGGCGCCGCGATTAGTACCCCGCGGCTCCGCGTCGTGCAACCCTAGAACAGCGCCGCGATGTCCTGCTCGAGGCTGTCCGGACGATCGTTCGGCGCATAGCGCCGCACCACCTTGCCGTCGCGATCGACGAGGAACTTGGTGAAGTTCCACTTCACCGACTCCGACCCGAGGATGCCCTTGGCCTGCGACTTGAGGTGCTGGTAGAGCGGGTGCGCGCCGTCACCGTTGACCTCGACCTTGGCGAACATCGGGAAGCTGACGTCGTAGTTCAGCTTGCAGAAGTCGCGGATCTCGGCTTCGTCGCCGGGCTCCTGGTGACCGAACTGGTCGCAGGGAAAGCCGAGCACGGCGAAGCCGCGGCCCGCGAGCTTGCGGTGCAACGCCTCGAGGCCCGCGTATTGCGGCGTGAAGCCGCACTTGCTGGCCACGTTCACGACCAGCAGGACCTGGCCCTTGAAGTCGGCGAGCGACCTGTCCTGGCCGTCGATGGTGCGCGCGCTGAAGTCGTGGACGGTCGGCATCTCAGTCCTCCGTGGGTGGCGTGTCGAGCTGCAGCCGCAGCCTGCGGACGAGCTCGGGCAGGGTGTCGATGGGCGGGGAGCACTGGGCGCCCTCGCAGAGGTAGGCGACGGCGCGACCGGCCGCGCCATCGCGACCGCGACCCGCAGGCACCTTGGCCGCGAGCGCCGGCGGCAGGCCCGCCGCGCCGTCCGGGATCGCGAGCAACAGCCGGCGCGGCGCGTACAGTCGATCGATGTCGTCGCGCCAGCGCCCGATCGCGCCCGCCGCGCCGCGCAGCACCACGGCCTGCGGCGGGTGCAGGTACTCCTCGAGTGCGGCGAGCATCGTGGTGTGGGCGTGCGGCCACTTCAGCAGCGCCGGCCAGGCGGCCTGCAGCGTGCGCTCGGCGGCGGCGAGCCAGCGCGGCTCGCCGAGCAGGTAGCCGAGGCGCTGGAGCACGCCGGCCGCGACGCCGTTCCCCGAGGGCGTCGCCTCGTCGCCGAAGCCCTTGGAGCGGTGGAACAGGGCCTCGTGGTCGTCGGCGGTGAAGAAGAAACCGCCGCCGTCGCGGTCCTCGAAGTGCGCGAGCAACACCTCCACGAGTTCGCAGGCGAAGCCGAGCTCGCCGTCGCGCCAGCGCACCTGCGCGAGCTCGAGCACCGCGTCGGCGAGGAAGGCGTGGTCGTCGAGGTAGGCGGGCAGCCGGGCACGGCCGTCGCGTGCGGTGGCGAGCAGCCGGCCGTCGCGCCAGAGCGTGCCGCGCACGAAGTCGAGGGCGCGGGTCGCCGCCTCGGCGAGGTCCGGGCGGCGCAGCGCGCGCGCGGCGCGCGCGAGGCCGCGGATCGCCAGCGCGTTCCAGCTGGTCAGCACCTTGTCGTCGCGCGCCGGCCAGCTTCGCCGGTGGCGCAGTGCGAGCAGCGTCGCGCGCGCCGCGTCGATGCGCCGCTGCGCGTCGTCGACGCCGAGGCCGGCCTTCGCGGCCGCGTCGGCGAGCGACTCGAAGGCATGCAGGTGCCAGTCCCGCGACTCGAAGTTCGGCTCACGGTCGAGGCCGAAGCGCGCGGCGAAGACGGCGTAGTCGTCGGCGGGCAGGGCCGCGCGCACCGCGTCGCGCTGCCAGACGTAGAACCGGCCCTCGTGCCCTTCGGAATCGGCGTCGTAGCTCGAGGCGAAGCCGCCCTCCGGAAGCTGCAGGTCGCGCACCATCCAGTCGGCAGTCTCCGCCGCGACGCGTGCGAAGAACGGGTCGCCGGTCGCGACCGCGGCCTGCGCGTACACGGCGAGCAGGGCGCCGTTGTCGTAGAGCATCTTCTCGAAGTGCGGGATCATCCACCAGGCGTCGACGGAATAGCGGCAGAAGCCGCCGCCCAGCTGGTCGTAGAGGCCACCCTCGGCCATCCGCGTCAGCGTCAGCGTCGCCATGAACAGCGCCTGCAGGTCGGGCTCGGCGCGCCCGGCGGTCGCATGCCAGTCGCGCAGCAGCCGCTCGAGCGTCGTCGCGGCAGGGAACTTCGGCGCGCCGCCGAAGCCGCCGGACTCGCGGTCGAAGGTCGTCTCCAGCGTGCTGCGCGCCAGCTCGAGCGGGCGCGCGTCCAGCACCTGCGCCGGGTCGGCTGGGGAGGGGGCGACCTCGTCGAAGGCCTGGGCGAGCGCGGCGTTCTGCTCGCGGATCTCCGCGCCGCGCTCGCGGTGGTAGCGGGCCACTCGGCGCAGCAGGTCGCCGAAGGCGGGCATCCCGTGGCGTGGCTCCTTCGGGAAGTAGGTGCCGCCGAAGAACGGCCGCTGGTCGCCGGGCGCCAGGAACATGGTCAGCGGCCAGCCGCCGCCCCGCTGCGTCAGCATCTGGTGGGCGAGCTGGTAGATGCGGTCGAGGTCGGGGCGCTCCTCGCGGTCCACCTTGACGCTGACGAACAGCTCGTTCATCAGCGCCGCGGTCGCCGGGTCCGCGAACGACTCGTGCGCCATCACGTGGCACCAGTGGCAGGCCGAGTAGCCGATCGACAGGAGGATCGGCTTGCCCTCGGCGCGTGCCTTCGCGAGCGCCTCGGGCCCCCAGGGATACCAGTCCACGGGGTCGTGGGCATGCTGCAGCAGGTAGGGGCTGGTCTCGCCGACGAGGCGGTTCGGCACTGACACGGGTACTCGCTTCCGTTCGAGTAGAATGCGCCCCCGCAATATAGCCGATCCACCGGTGCCCCCCTTGTCCGCCGTCGCGCCCGCCGAGTCGCTGCCGACCCTGAAGCTCAAGCACGGCGAAGGCCGGCGGCTGCGCGCCGGCCACCTCTGG
>JALORN010000097.1 GCA_025458905.1 Steroidobacteraceae bacterium | reverse complement strand
CCGCCGCCGCCGCCGCCCCCGGCTGATACCGACGGTGATGGCGTCGTCGATCCCTCGGACGCCTGCCCCGGCACGCCGGCCGGCACGGCGGTCGACGCGCGCGGCTGTGCGCTCGACGGCGACCGCGACGGCGTGGTCGACGGCAAGGACCGGTGCCCCGACACGCCGGCCGGCACGCAGGTCGACGAGTTCGGCTGCAGCCTGACGGCACGCCTGGAGGTCTATTTCGACAACAACTCGGCGGTGCTGAAGAGCGAGTCCTATGCGGATCTCGACCGCGTGGTGAAGTTCATGACCGACGTGCCGCGCGTCGCCGGCGTGCTCGAGGGCCACACCGACGACGTCGGCAACGCCAAGGCCAACGAGCGCCTGTCGCTGCGGCGGGCGGACGCGGTCAAGGCCTACCTGGTCTCGCGCGGCATCGATGGATCGCGGATCGCGACGCGCGGCTTCGGCGAGACCCAGCCCGAGGCCGACAACGCCACCCCCGAGGGACGGGCGAAGAACCGCCGCGTCGTGCTGCGGCGGACCGACACGCCGTAGCCGTCCCGCGCAGCGCCGCGTCACGACAGGCACCCCGCGCCGGGCCGGCGCGGGGTGCCTGTCGTCTTCCCGCGGGTGCCGCCTTGCAGAAACGCGTCGCAGGGCGCGGGCGCACGCAAATATTTGCCCCCGGGCTGCAGCCACCTGACCATAACGTCGGGACCCGCCCGGCCACGGCGGCCTGTCGTCGAGCGCGAGACCTTTTCGGGCATCGACGCGTTCGTCGTCGTTCACGTCGCTGCGTGAGACAACTCACCCGCGGCGCTGGAACCGCAACGCTTTCATACGCGCGCAACCTTTGGCGTCCCTAAAATTGGCGGGTCCCACCACCGGTATCCGATCGACATGCCCCGCAAGACTTCCGTTCGCCGTCGTCCGTCTCCCGCTGCTGCCGCTCCGTCGAAGCCCTGGTCCTCCCAGGACGTGCGCACGCTTCGCCAGATGGCCGGCAAGGAGCCGCGCGCACGCATCGCACGCGCGCTGCGCCGCTCCCCGGCGGCGGTGACCTTCAAGGCGTTCAAGCTGCGTGTGTCGCTGCGCGTGCGCAAGGCACGCGCAGCCGGTGCCGGCGGCCGTGCGGCCGCCGTCCGCAAGGCGCGCTGAGGATTCGCCGGCGCGGGCGGCTCTCGCTCAGTCGAGCGAGGGTCCTTCGGGCGCCGTTGCACCCGGTTCGGGTATCGGGCTCGTCTCCGCGGCGGGTGCCGCGGTCTCGGGCTGCGCGCCCTCCAGCTCGATCTGCTGCAGGGTCTGCGCAGACAGTCCCTGCACGTCGCCCGCGAAGCCCAGGAGCTCGCGCATCCCGGTGGCGATCTGCTTCTCGCGCCGCGCCCAGCGCTGCTCCGTCTGGCTGCGTTCGCGCGCGAGGTCGTCCTGCATGGTGCGGAACGCACCGTAGACCGCCTTCAGCTTCTGCGCGAACTGCGGCGAGGTGAGGTAGTCGTACAGCGCCTCCATCTTCTCGCCCTTGCCGGCCGACACCAGCCGCTGCTTGTGCACCTCGAGCACGCGCTCGCGCAGCGCTGCGGCGAGCGGCACTGCAGCCGCCCAGGTCGTGACCCACACTTCCTCGTACAGGCCGAAGGCGTGGCCGCCCGGGATGTCGCGCGGCAGCGTGGTCGTGACCAGGATGCCGACGTCCGCCCCGGAGGCGCGCATGTCCTCCTTGAGCTTGGCGGGCCAGTCGCGACCCCATTCCTTGGCGCGCTTCGCCTCCCAGAGCAGGGTGCCGGCGGTCTGCAGCGAGCGGGTCGTCACGCGCTGCAGCAGGTCGGCGCCACGCACGCCCTTGCGCACCTCTTCGAACGCGTCGACCGGGAAGGCGCGGCGCATCTGCTCCTCGAGCACCAGCTCGAGCACCTCGCCCTGCAGCTGCTGCGAGCCCTGCTCGGCCTTGCGCTGCGCCTCGGCGAGCTTGCTGCTGACGTCGTCGAGCTTCTTCTGCAACTCGGCCTTCTCGAGATCCGCCCGCTCCTTCTCGAGGGCCCGTGCCTGCGACTCGATGTCGGCGCGGGCCGCCTGCATGCGGCGCGCAACCTCGAGCTCGAGCCCGGCCTTCTCGTCGGCCAGGCGCTGCTGGTCCGCGAGCAGCGCGAGCTCGCGCTCGCGCATCTGCGCGAGGGAACGCGACTGCTGCTGCAACTGCTGCTCGAAGGCGGCGCGCTCCCCGGCGAACAGCTCGGCCGCGCGCGCCTCCGCCGCGGTCGCCACCTGAGCGTCGAGCGTGCGCTCGCGCGCCGCGAGCGCGGCCTCGCGCTCGGCCGTGGCCCTGATCTGGGCATCGCGCTCGGCGAGCAGCGCGTGCAGCGAGGCGAGCTGGTCGGCGAAACCGCGGCGCTCGACCTCGCGGAGCTGCGCGATCGCCTGGCGGTTCGACTCCGCCTGGTCGTCGAGCAGCTTGCGCAGCGCCGTCACCTGCTCGAGCGCCTGGCGTTCGCGGTCGGAGGCTTCGCGCGCCGCGCGCTTCTGCTCGGCGGCGCGCACCGCCTGCTCGAGCGCCCGCAGCGCACCCTGGCTGCTGTCGGCGAGCTGCTCGAGCGCCTTCTTCGCGAAGCCCGCCTCCAGGCTGAAATCGTGCTCGCACTTCGGGCAAGTCACCGACGTGTCCGGCGCGAGCAGCAACCGCTCCGCAGGGCCGGCGCTCTCGGACACGGCCACGCCGACGGCGGCCGTCGCGACGCTCGCGGTCGCCACCCCGCCGCCGACGCTGGCGCTCGCCACCGTCGCCGCACCCACGATCGAGACCTTCTTCTCGCGCTCCTGGCTCATGGGTCGCCACGTTACTCCCAACCGCCGGGCGGTGCACCCGGCGGGCGGGCCGCGGGCCGCGAGGCCAGCGGCGGCGCTCCACGCGGGCGGCGCAGGGCTCGGGGCGCCTGCGCTGCACGACCTTTGCGTGTGCCAGCGAACGACGGTGCCGCCCGAGGCACGCTAGTGTCGGCACGCGGGACGCGCCCGCCGGCGCAGCCGTGGCGGTGTGCCGATGCCGCACGGGGGCAGGTCGGGCGATGCTGATGGCGGGATTCGTCGGTGCGCTCCTCGCCGTCGCGGTGCTGCTGGTCGTGCTGAACCTGACGGCCAGCGAGAAGCGGATCCAGCACCGGCTTCGGCACCGCTGGGGCGTCGACGACCCGCAGTTCGTGCGCGAGATCGGCATCCTGCTCGGACCGCCGATCCTGCCGGGCAACGAGGTCGTCAACCTCGAGAACGGGGAGCACATCTTCCCCGCGATGCTCGGCGCGATCCGCGGCGCCCGGCGCAGCATCACGTTCGAGACCTTCATCTACTGGTCGGGGTCGATTGGCCGGGCGTTCGCCGAGGCGCTCGCCGAGCGCGCCCGGGCTGGCGTGGCCGTGCACGTGCTGATCGACTGGGTCGGCAGCCAGCGCATGGACGAGGCGCTGCTCGCGACCATGACGACGGCCGGGGTGCAGGTGCAGCGCTACCATCCGCTGCGCTGGTTCACGCTGAACCGTGTCAACAACCGCACGCACCGCAAGCTGATGGTGGTGGACGGCACCATCGGGTTCACAGGTGGCGTCGGCATCGCCGACCAGTGGGACGGTGCGGCACAGGACCCGGACCACTGGCGCGACTCGCACTACTGCGTCACCGGCCCGGCCGTCGCGCAGATGCAGGCGGCGTTCATGGACAACTGGATCAAGACCACCGGCGAGGTGCTGCAGGGCGAAGCCTATTTCCCGCCACTCGGGCCATGCGGCGACGTGCCGGCGCAGATGTTCGTCAGCTCGCCCACCGGCGGCAGCGAGAGCATGATGCTGATGTACCTGATGGCGATCTCCGCGGCCCGGCGCAGCATCGACCTGTCGGCTGCCTATTTCGTGCCCGACCGGCTGACGCGCCAGACCCTGCGCGAGGCGCTGCGGCGCGGTGTCCGCCTGCGGATCGTCGTACCGGGCCGGCACATCGACCAGCCGCTCGTGCGCCGGGCGTCGCGCGCCTGCTGGGGCGAGCTGCTGGAAGCCGGCGCCGAGATCCGCGAGTACCAGACGACCATGTTCCACTGCAAGACGCTGATCGTGGACGGGCTGCTGGTCTCGGTTGGCTCGACCAACTTCGACAACCGCTCGTTCCGACTCAACGACGAGGCCAACCTCAACGTCTACGACGCCGGCTTCGCCGAGCGCATCACCGCCGTCTTCGAGGACGACCTCGCGCGCGCGCGCCCGATGACCCATCGCGGCTGGCTGGAGCGCCCGCTCCGCGAAAGACTCCTCGAGCGAGCCGCCGCGCTCCTCTCCCCGCAGCTCTAGCGAAAAGGGGACGGATTCGAAAAGGGGACGGATTTATTTCCCATAGTGGGAAATAAATCCGTCCCCTTTTCGGGGTCAGAAGCTGACGCGGAAGAAGACCTCGGGCCCTGCCGCCTCGAGGTCCAGGCGGCCGGGCAGGTCGGCGTCCGTGACATCGACGTCGATGCCGATCGACGAGTAACCGAGGCCGATCGCGACGTTCGGTCGCCACCGGTACTGTACGTCGAGGTGCAAGTCGGTGAAGGAGCCGTCGCCGTCGCCAGTGCCCACGGAGAGGTAGCGTGCGAAGCCGTTGAGCGACCAGCGGCGGTGGAAGGCCCAGGTCCCGTCGAGGCCGAGCGTCGGCAGCACCGCGGTGCCGTTGCCCGTCTCGCGCAAGTTGCGCGCGCGAACCTCGGAGCGGGCGTCCGCCTCGAGCAGGTGCAGCCCCGCGCCGACCCCGAGTTCGAAGGTCTCGCGCCGCAGCGCGGCGAAGCTGTAGTTGAAGCCGAGCATCCGCCAGTCGAGGTTGGTGGCGACGCGGTCGCCTACGCGATAGACCTGGTTGCGGAAATTGATCGTGCGCGTCAGCGTGTTCTCGCCGTAGCGCGTCAGCTTCAGGTAGTCGACCCGCAGCAGGTGCCGCTCGCGCATGCGGAACGAGACCTCCATGCGGCCCTGGTCGGCCCGGTCATCGAGGCCGAGGTCGTCCTCGCCGCTGAAGTCCGTTCCGCGGGTCCCAGCGTCGCTGTCGAACCGACCCGCGGTGGTCAGTGCGGGCTGGAAATAGCTGCCGCGCAGCGCGAAGTAGTCGTGCAGCGGGCTCGGCTGCGGCCGCGCGGTGCCCGGCGCACCGGGAATCGCGGCGCCGGCCGCGAACGGCAATGCCAGGGCCAGGGCAACCGCGAAACGCATCGGCATGCGGGGACTCCACGTCACAAGCGTGGCGATGATCCTACAGGCGGGCACGGCGCCGCCAGCGTCGCAGGTCGCAGACGGTTGACGGAATGCGGCGCGGCGGCCGAATTTCCGTGACGGGCCGCACGTTGTGGCGCAGGCGGACAGCGCCGGGGCACGGGCCGTGGCCCGCCGCGGCCGCCCGGCGCTCAGCGCTTCATCGCCTCGAAGAAGTCCGAGTTCGTCTTGGTGTTCTTCATCTTGTCGAGCAGGAACTCGATCGCGGCCAGCTCGTCCATCGGGTGCAGGAGCTTGCGCAGGATCCACATCTTCGCGAGCTCGCCCTGGTCGGTGATGAGCTCTTCCTTGCGCGTACCCGAGCGGTTGATGTTGACCGACGGGAACACGCGCTTCTCGGCGATGCGCCGGTCGAGGTGGATCTCGCTGTTGCCCGTGCCCTTGAACTCCTCGTAGATGACGTCGTCCATCTTCGAGCCGGTGTCGATCAGGGCCGTGGCGAGGATGGTCAACGAGCCGCCCTCCTCGATGTTGCGCGCCGCGCCGAAGAAGCGCTTCGGGCGCTGCAGGGCGTTGGCGTCCACGCCGCCCGTCAGCACCTTGCCCGAGCTCGGCACCACGGTGTTGTAGGCGCGCGCGAGGCGGGTGATGGAGTCGAGCAGGATCACCACGTCCTTCTTGTGCTCGACCAGGCGCTTGGCCTTCTCGATCACCATCTCGGCCACCTGCACGTGGCGCGCGGCCGGCTCGTCGAAGGTCGAGGAGACCACCTCGCCCTTCACCGTGCGCTGCATCTCGGTGACTTCCTCGGGCCGCTCGTCGATGAGCAGCACGATCAGGTAGACCTCCGGATGGTTCGCGGTGATCGCGGTGGCGATGTTCTGCAGCAGCATCGTCTTGCCGGCCTTCGGCGGCGAGACGATCAGCCCACGCTGGCCCTTGCCGATGGGCGCGACGAGGTCGATGGCGCGCGCCGTCAGGTCCTCGGTCGAGCCGTTGCCGCGCTCGAGCTTCAGGCGGCGCGTCGGGTGCAGCGGCGTCAGGTTCTCGAACAGCACCTTGCTGCGCGAGCTGTCGGGCGAGTCGAAGTTGATCTCGCCGACCTTCAGCAGCGCGAA
>JALORN010000052.1 GCA_025458905.1 Steroidobacteraceae bacterium | reverse complement strand
CCGGCATGTCGGCATCGACCAGCGCCAGCGGGCCGTGCTTGAGCTCGCCGGCGGCATAGGCCTCGGCGTGGATGTAGGAGATCTCCTTGAGCTTCAGCGAGCCTTCCATCGCGATCGGGTGCATCGCACCGCGGCCGAGGAACAGGGCGTGGTGCTTGTCGGCGAAGCGCAGCGCGAGCTTCTGGATCACGGGGTCGAGCGACAGCGTCTTCTCGACCAGGCCCGGCAGCTCGACCAGGCGCTGCACCAGGCCGCGCTCGCGCTCGGCGTCGGCGCCATGGTGCTTGGCGATCGCGACCACCAGCATCGACAGCGCGGCGAGCTGGGTGGTGAAGGCCTTGGTGGACGCGACGCCGATCTCCGGGCCGGCGCGCGTCAGCATCACGAGTTCCGACTCGCGCACCAGCGAGCTCTCGGGGACGTTGCAGATCGCGAGCGAGGAGAGGTAGCCCGCCTGCTTGGCGAGGCGCAGCGCGGCCAGCGTGTCGGCGGTCTCGCCCGACTGGGAGATCGTCACGAACAGCGAGTTCTTCGGAACCACCGGGTTGCGGTAGCGGTATTCGCTAGCGATCTCGACCGAGCAGGGGATCTTGCAGATCTGCTCGATCATGTAGCGCGCCACGGCGCCGGCGTGGTAGCTCGTGCCGCAGGCGACGATGTGCACGTGCTCGGTGCGCTTGAAGACCTCGGTCGCAGCCGGGCCGAACGCCGCCTCCAGCAGCCGACCGTTGGCGACGCGCTCCTGCAGCGTGTTGGCGATCGCGCGCGGCTGCTCGTGGATCTCCTTGAGCATGAAGTGCTTGTACTGGCCCTTCTCGGCGGCGTCCGCCGACAGCTCGCTGTCGCGCACCGGGCGCTCGACCGAGTTGCCCTCGCGGTCGAGCACCTTGATGGAGGTGCGGCGCACCTCGGCGACGTCGCCTTCCTCGAGGAACATGAAGCGGCGCGTCACCGGCAGCAGCGCCGAGACGTCGGAGGCGACGAAGTTCTCCTCGACGCCGAGGCCGACCACCACGGGGCAGCCCTCGCGGGCGAGGATCAGCCGGTCGGGGTCCTTCTCGCTGAGCACGACCAGCGCGTAGGCGCCCTCGAGTTCCGCGACCGTGGCACGCACCGCCTTGAACAGGTCGCCGAGCGTGCCGAGGTGGTGGTGGATGCGGTGCGCGATCACCTCGGTGTCGGTCTCGGACGAGAAGCTATAGCCGTGGCGCCGCAGGTCGGCGCGCAGCTCGTCGTGGTTCTCGATGATGCCGTTGTGGACGATCGCGAGACCGTCGTTCGAGATGTGTGGGTGCGCGTTGCGCTCGGACGGCACGCCGTGGGTGGCCCAGCGGGTGTGCGCGATGCCGAGCTTGCCGTGGGTCGGCGACAGGTCGATCGCCTCCTGCAGCGACTTCACCTTGCCGACGGTGCGCACGCGCTTCAGGTGCTCGGTGCCGTTGAGGACCGCGATGCCGGCGGAGTCGTAGCCGCGGTACTCGAGCCTGCGCAGGCCCTCCATCAGGATCGGGACGATGTTGCGCTCGGCGACGGCTCCGACGATTCCACACATGCGAGGGGGTCCTCCTGGGAACGCGTAGTTTGCCTGAACGCGTCGCGACCGAATTCGCTTGACTTATCGAACCGTGACCGTCCTCTCAGCGATCCCGCGGATAGGCCTTGCGATTCAACATCTTGGCTGCATCGGCCGGGGTCTGGGCGGCGCCGTACAGACCTGCGGCGAGGTGCCCCGCAGGCTCGGGCGCTCCCCATCGACTGCAGGAGGAACCGATGAGCACACCCCATCCGCTCGGCGAGGACATCAGCCTCACGGGCAGCCGCACTGCCGAGAACCTGACCGCGCGCGCACACGAGGGCATCGACCAGCTCGCCGCCGGGGCAAGCGCAGCGGAGCGCAAGGTGCGCGAGCAGGCGTCGCGCATGAACGAGCAGTTCGGCACGGCCGCCGAGCGTGCGCGCGAGCGCAGCATGCAGGTGAAGCAGCAGGTGAGCGACTACGCGGGCAGCAACCCGATGACCTCGCTGGCGCTTGCGTTCGTCGCCGGCGTGCTGCTGACGGTGCTGATGCGCCGTTGAGCGGGAGGTCGCGCAGCCCGGCGCCGCCGCGCGCGTCGCAGCGCGCGATGGCGCCGGGCCGGCCGCACGCCACGCGCGAAGGTTCGTCCGGCAGCGAACAGACGCCGTGCGGGCGCGTGGCGAGACTCTCCCGACGCAAACCCACGGCACGGACATGCGCGGATGCTCGAGGAATGGCTGCGGCAGGCGGGACAGGCGCTCGCGTACTACGCCACGCTGGTCGTGATCATGCGGATCTCCGGCAAGCGCCTGGCCGGGCAGATGCAGACCCTCGACCTGATCATCCTGATCACCCTCGGCGTCGTGCTGCAGCAGACTGCGCTGGAGGACGGCACGGCGAACGCCGTGGTGTTCGTGGTGACCGTGTTCTGCGCGCATCGCGGCCTCAACTGGCTGACGCTCACCTCGCCGGCGATACGGCGCGCGATACGCGGCCGCCCGCGCGCGCTGGTGCGCGAAGGCCGCGTGATCGACACCGCGCTCGAGCACGAGGGCGTGAGCCGCGACGAACTGCTCGCCGGCCTGCGCAAGCTCGGCTACGACTCGCCGGCGAAGGTGCGGCTCGCGGTGCTCGAGGAGACCGGCGCTATCACCGCGATCGAGCGCGAATCCTAGCTGCGGCGCGCCGCCTGCCGTCTCCGCATGGCGACGCCGGCGTGCGCTGCACGACACGACGGCGCACCTGGCCGGGCGAGGGTTGGCCTGCGCACCGACGATGCGGCGGACCGGCACGATCATCGCCGCTCCAGAAACCCCGAGGAGTCCCGCGATGAACACGAAACTGCTGGCGATCCTGGTGTCGTCGATCTCGTTCGCCACGCTGGCCGGCTGCAACAAGGCCGAGGCGCCGGCCGACAACGCCGCCGACGTCGCCGAAGCGCGCCAGGAGGCCAACGAGGAACTCGACGAGGCTCGCAAGGAAGCCTCGGAGGAGATGGGCTCGGCCGCCGCCGACATGCGCGAGAGCTCGCAGGACGTCGAGGAGCAGCGCATCGAGGGCGAACGCAAGGTGGCGCTGGAGAAGTGCGAGGCGCTGCCGGGCGATGCGCAGAAGTCGTGCAAGGATACCGCCGAGGCGACCTACGAGTCGGCCAAGGAGCGCCTGAAGACCCAGTTGTCGAACAACGCCGAGGCCACGGGCTCGGCCGCGACCCCGGGGACCAGCGCCGCGCCGGCCGGCGGCACCACGTCGACCGCACCTGCCCGCTGAGGCGCTGCAGGCCGCAGGCCCGGCGGGAGCCGCTAAGGCGGCCCGCCGGGCAGGCGTGCGCGCAGGCTGCGCACCTCGTGCTCGAGCGCCTCGATGCGCTCGAGCAAGGCGAGCGCCACCGACAGCGCCTGCGTGTCGAGGTCGAAGTCCTCGCGCAGGCGCCGCACGGACTGCAGGGTCACCAGGCATCGCGCTGCGAACCACGGCTGGTGCGCGTCGCCCGCAGCCCCGGCGGGCGGCGACGTGGGATGCAGCGCGCCGAGCTCCACCAGCTCGCGCAGCTCCGGCTCGCTGATCCGCGAAGCCTCCGCCAGCTGCTGCAGCGAGCACGCCGGCTGCTCGTCGATCCACAGCACCTCGGTATGGTCGATCCTGGTCACAACGACCTCCGTGCGCCCGGGAAGTGGCTGCGCGGCTCGAAGCGCGACGCGGCCGCGAGCTGCTCGAACAGCTGGCGCTCGCGCCCGTCGAGCACGGTCGGCACGACCACCTGCACGATCGCGTAGAGGTCGCCCGCCCCCGCGCGCGGCATCGGCAGGCCGCGACCTGCGAGGCGCAGGCGTTGCCCCGCATGGGTGCCGGGGGGCACGCGCAGGTTCACCGGGCCGGCGAGCGTCGGCACCTCCACGGTCGCACCGAGCGCGGCTTCCCACGGCGCGACCGGCAGGTCGAGGTAGAGGTCGTGGCCGTCGGCGCGGAACAGCGGATGGGGGCGCAGCCTCACGTTGAGGTAGAGGTCGCCGTCGGGACCGCCGTTCCAGCCCTTGCCGCCCTTGCCCGGCAACCGCAGTCGCTGGCCCTCGGTCGCGCCCTTCGGGATGCGGGCCTTGAAGGGTCGCGGGGTGCGCACGAGCCGGCCGGAGGCGTCGTACTCGGGCAGCGCGAGGTCGAGCTCGACGATCGCACCGGCGAACGCATCCTCGAGCGAGATCTGCGCGGTCGCCTCGTAGTCCTCGCCGCGCAGCGGCCGGGCACCGCCGCCCGCCCCCGCGCGCCCGGCACCGGCGTGGCGCGCGCCCGCGGCGCGTCCCCGCGCGAGGTCGGCGAACAGGTCACCGAGGTCGAGGTCCTCGAAGGAGAAGCCGCCCGATCCCGCCCCGGCGCCGTCGGTCGCGTCGCCGTAGCGGCGGCCCCAGTCGGGCGGCGGCTCGAATTCCTCGCCCGGACGATGCACGCCGAGCTGGTCGTAGGCCGCCCGCTTCTCCGGATCGCGCAGCGTCGCCCAGGCCTCGGCGACTTCCTTGAATTTTCCCTCGCCCTGCGGGTCCTTCGAGACGTCCGGGTGGTATTTGCGCGCGAGGCGACGGTAGGCCTTCTTGATGTCCTCCTCGGAGGCATCGCGCGCGACGCCGAGGACGGCGTAGTAGTCGGTGTACTTCATCGCGACTCCGTGTGCAGCGCGACCTCCGCGATCGTCAGGGCGAGACCACGGGGAAGGTCACCGCGATCAACCAGGCGAAGGCGACCGCGTTGGCGAAGGCGCCGGCCCACGGGTGGCCGATGCTGTGGAACGTCCAGCGGCTGAACAATCCGTAGATCACGAAGGCGGCCAGGATCGCGGGCACGACGATCGCGAGGAAGAACAGGCGCTCCGGGTTGAGCGCGATCGCCAGCGACAGCGACAGCAGGAACATCAGCTTGGTGAAGGCGTAGGCGCCGCGCGCGCGACTCGCGCCGCGCACCAGCCATTCGTCGGCGAGGAAGTACGGCAAGGCGCCGCAGAGCACCGCCACCAGCAGCAGCCCGCGCGCGCCGACGGGCGCGAAGCTCGTGACGTAGCGGTCCAGCGGGAGGCCGATCGCGAACACGCCGTACAGCGTGGCGGCCAGCGCCGCCAGCGCCAGCGCCAGCGGCCGCACGCCGGCGAGCGGCGGACGGCGTGCGCCGGCGAACCACAGGCCAGCGGCGGTCAGCAGCCCGTAGACCGCAAAGTGCAGGAGCAGGTAGTCGCCGAGCAGGATCGGCAGGAACCCGCCGGGCACGCGCCACAGCAGCAACGGCGTGAGGATCGCGGGCAGCACGGCGACGGGCCAGAAGCCGCGCCAGCCGAGCAGGCCGGCACCGGCGCGCGCGGCCTGCGCGCCCGGGGTCCGCGCCGCGGCACCGCCCCAGGGATTGGCCGCGAGCGCGACCTGCGCGGTGCGCGGCGTGGCGTCATCGAGCGCGCTCATCGACGGCAGGTCGAGTGGCTCGTCCCGGTCGGGGCTGCGGATGCGGGCAGAGGCCACGCCGGGCGGGGACACGGGCGTGACGGAGGGAACGCGGGCCGGCCTCGAGGCAGGGGCATGGTCGAGCGCGGGCGTGCCGCGTCCGTCACGCCGGGCATCCGGCGCGGCGAGCGCCCGTGGCAGCAGCGCCGCCAGCGGCCAGGCGAGCGCCACCAGGCCGAGGTACAGCAACGCGAGCCAGCCGCCGCGCGCATCGACGTAGCGGCGCCCGGACTGCGGCGGCGTGCCGAGCGCGCTCGCGAGCCAGTCGAGCGCCTCGACCTGCGCCTCGCGGCTGTAGAGCACCGAGATGTGCTCCACGCCGTCGGCGAGCGCGAAGCGCCGCGCACTGCCGGCCGCGAAGTCGCCATAGGTGCGGCCCTCGGCGGCACGCGCACCGCCGAGCGCGAGGCCCGCGATGCGCAGGCCCTCCTCGTGCAGCATCCGCGGCTCGAGGGCACCGTCGACGACCAGCAGGTTGCGCGGCGAGGTCGCGGTCACGACCGGCGAGTACGCCGACAGCGCCACGGTCGCGACCACCGCCGGGTCGGCCATCGCGCGACGGATCACGATGTCGGACGCCATCGAGTGCCCGAGCAGCGCGACGCGCCCGTCACCGCCGGGCCAGGTCCGCGCCGCCACCGCGACCTCGCCGAGCGCCTCGAGCAGCGCGCGCGTGCTGGCCGCGAAGTCCACCAGCCCGCCGGCCATCGGCAGCGGGTTGCGGCCGTGCCCGGGGAAGTCGAAGGTGAGCACGAGGTAGCCGCGACGCGCCAGCGTCAGTGCGAACGGCTGCATCAGTTGCTGCGAGCCGGCGAAGCCGTGCGCGACCACCACGACGGGACGCGGCGCGCCGCCGCCCGGCCGCGGCGCGAACGCCGTGACGGGGATGCCGGCGATCGCATGGCGCGAGACGGTCACGCCCTCGCCCGCCGCCTCGAGCCGCAGCAACGCGACGGCGACCAGCGCGATGGCGGCGAGCGCCACCGCGAGCCTCCAGAGGATCCGTCCGGACATGCGTCGAGTCTAAGGCCGGACGACCCGTGATGTGGGTCGGCGGACGCACGCGACGGCACGGGCGACCGCGCGCGCGCCGGCCCGCCGCGCTGCGGGCGGCCGGCTCAGCCCTTCGAGGTCGGCAGGCCCGCCACCAGGTCCGACAGCTCGTCGGCGTGCTCCTCCTCGACCGCCAGGATCGAGGCCAGCATCCGCACCGTCGTCGGGTCGGCGTCGCCGATGTACAGCAGCATCTCGCGGTAGCTGTCGATCGCGATGCGCTCGGCGACCAGGTTCTCCTTGATCATGTCGAGCAGCGACCCGCCCTCGACGTACTCGGCGTGGCTGCGCGCGAGCAGCGTCATCGGCGAGAAGTCCGGCTCGCCGCCGAGCTGCACGATGCGCTCGGCGATCTGGTCGGCGTGCCCCAGCTCCTCGGCGGCATGCTCGCGGAACTCCTCCGCCACGGTCGCGGCGTGGATGCCACGCGCCATGAAGTAGTGGCGGCGATAGCGCAGCGTGCAGACGATCTCGGTCGCGAGCGCCTCGTTCAGCAGCTTGACCACGGCCTCGCGGTCCGCGGCGTAGCCGGGCGTCACCGCGCCCTCCTCGATGTGGCGTCGGGCACGGGCGCGCAGCGTCGCCACGTCGGTGAGCCTGCGTTCCTTCGGTTGCGTGGTGTCGTCCATGTCAGCTCTCCGGTCGGTTTTCGGGTGTCCTGCGGCGCGCGGGCGGGCCGCGCGCCTCGTCGCGGCGCGGCCGCCAGGTCAGCGCGAACCGCAGCTCCACTTCGGCCCAGTTGACGATCGACCACCAGGCCTCGAGCGCCTCCAGGCGGCGGTTCTCGTAGCGCAGGTAGTAGGCGTGCTCCCAGCAGTCGAACGCCAGCAGCGGCACGTGCCCGTGCATCGCCGGATGCAGGTGCTGCTCGGTCGTCAGCACGCGCAGCGCGCCGCTGCCCTGCGTGTCGCGGGCCAGCCAGGCCCAGCCGGGACCGAAGAGCTTGCGCACCGCCATCCCGAACTCCAGCCGCAGTCCCTCGATGCCGCCGAAGGCGCGTGCGACGGCTTCGGCGAGCGGTCCCTCCGGCCGCGTGCGGCCGCCGGGAGGGTTCATGCCCGACCAGAAGAACGAGTGGTTGACGTGGCCGCCCGCGTGGTTGCGCACGGCCGCGCGGATCGCGCGCGGCACCTTGTCGAGGTTCAGGAGCAGCCAGAGCGCCGTGCGACCCTGCAGCTGCGGGTGATCCTCGAGCACGGCGTTGAGCGCGCGCACGTAGCCGGCGTGGTGCGACTGGTGATGCAGGCGCAGCGTGCGCTCGTCGATCACCGGCGCGAGCGCGGCGTAGTCGTAGGGCAGCGGCGGGAGCAGGTGGACCTGCGGCATCGATCGGTCTCGCGGCGAAGGGCTCGCAGGATCCGCGCTCCTCGACGGGCGGTCGGTGCGGTGGAGTACGGAACCCGCGGAGCGTCGCGGACTAGCATTCCGCCTCCCGGAGGGCCGATCGTTGCCACTCACACGCCCCACGCGTCCGAGGAACCGCCTGCTCGATTCGCTGGGCCGCGCCGAGCGGACCGCGGTGCTCGCGGACTGCGAGCCGGTGCAGATGCAGTTCGGCGAGGTGCTGTGCGAGCCCGGTGACCGGATCCGCGATGCCTATTTCCCGCTCGGCGGCGCGATCGCGCTGATCGCGCGCGCCGACCGGCGCGCCGCGCTCGAGGTCGGTTCGGTCGGGAACGAGGGCCTGTTCGGCTTCCCGATCGCGCTCGGACGCCAGCGCCAGCCGCTGCGCGCGATCGTCGAGTCACCGGGCCCGGCGCTGCGCATCGACGCGGCGCGGCTGCGCGAGCACCTCGGCAGCTTGCCCGGCCTGCAGCGCGTCGTGCAGCGCCAGCTCGCGGACCTGCTTTCGGAACTCGCGCGCGCCGCGGCCTGCAACCGCTTCCACGTCGTCGAGGCGCGCCTCGCGCGCTGGCTGCTGCTGAACCAGGACCGCGCGCAGTCGGACGAGTTCGACCTGACGCACGAGTTCGCCGCGTCGATGCTCGGCGTGCGCCGCGTCGGCGTGACGCAGGCGGCGGGCGCGCTGCAGCGGCGCCGGCTGATCCGCTACCGGCGCGGCCACGTCACCATCCTCAACCGCAGCGGACTCGAGGCGGCCTCCTGCAGCTGCTATTCGGCCGCCGCGACGCAGGCGGCGGGCGCCTGACCCGAGTCCGCGGTCGGCCCGGCGAACCGGGCACGAGTCGTCTTCCGCAGCGCACGCGGGTGCGCGAACATGCGGATCATGCCAATCCGAGACGGGACGACGGGCAGCCTGCACTCCCGGCTCCTCGATGGACTGTGGGCGCAGCTGCCCGCCGCCGTTCGCGACGTCCATCGACGCCGTCCGATGCGCTTGCTGGGTCACGCCACCGTGCTGCGCGGTTCGGGCTGGATGTCGCGACTGGGTGGCTACGTCTCGGGCCTGCCCACGCCGGGCCACGACCTCGTCCTCCGGGTGACCCTCGAGGCATCTAGCCACGCGGTTGCCGGCAAGCCGACTGAACGCTGGGAACGGCGCTTCGGTGGAAGTGCGCCCATGATCTCGCACCTGCACGTCGAGGGCGACAGGTTGGTGGAAGTCGTGGGCGTCGTGCACCTGGCGTTCCGGCTCGTAGCCATGCCTTCGGGCCTGCGCTGGGATGCATGCGGCGGCAGGCTCTGGGGCTGGCTGCCGATGCCGCGCGCGTGGCTGGCGGGCATCACGGCGTCCGAATCCGCCGTGGACGGTAGCTATGCGTTCGGGGTCCGTGTCGACTTGCCGCTCGTCGGCCTGGTGGTGGACTACCGCGGCTCGCTCTGGCCCGACGACCCTGCCATGGTTTCGCCATGACTGCGACTGCGGCGGACGCGAGGCCGAGGACGATCGTCTTCGATTCGGCCTGCGTGCTCTGCTGCGGAGGCGTGCAATGGATCATCCGCCGCGACCCTGCGGCGCGGTGGCACTTCGTCGGCCTGCAGTCTCCGCTTGGCCGGCAATTGATGGTCGAACACGGGCTCTCCCCGGACGATCCGAGCACCTTCCTGGTACTCATGAACGGCCGTGGCCTTCGCGAGTCGGAGGCCGTGCTCGCCATTGCCGAGGACATCGGCGGGCCTTGGAGAATCGTTGCCAGGCTGGCCGGGTGGCTGCCGCGGGGACTGCGTGACGCTGCCTACCGGTTCGTCGCGCGCCATCGCTTGCACTGGTTCGGTCGGCGCAGCACCTGCTTCGTGCCCTCAGACCGCGATCGCCCCCGCTTCCTCGATCAATGACACGCCGATCTCCAGTTGCTGCCACGCGCGCTCGGATTGGTTTCCAGAATCAGAGCTTCGAAGCTGTTGTGCCGGACTGGAACTTCGATGCCGCCTTCACAAAGGCGCTTCAGGAACGAATTTCAGCATCTGGCCGATTGAGCAACGCCACGATAGAGCCGTTGAAGGTCGAATCGATCGACTCCGTTCGCGGACGTGATCGTCGGGCGCCCATCGACACCAAGAAGCTGTTGTCCCTCGCCAAAGAGCAAGGCTTCGACACGGTCATCGCGCTCTTGCCGGAGCTCAAGTCCAATACCCCCGAAGCCGCGCCCGGCTTGTCTCTGGTCCGGCGCAAATTGCCTGGCCTTGATGGCGTCAATGCCTGCGCGGCGATCTCCGCGCGGATCTTCAGGGTGTCCGACGGCAAGCAGATCGGCTACGCGGGCCCTGACCCGTGTACGTATGGAGGCCTCCAGCTCGCGTGGCACGACGACTGGGCTTCTTATTCGGTTGATGAGCAGCAGGCCGTCCTCTCAGCACTGAAGCAGCATGCGGAGCTCGTGCTCGGTATGGCGCTCGCTCCGCTCGGCTTGAGGCCGGTGAGCCCTCCCTGGCGTTACTTACCCGTAGGGCTCGCACGCGAGCTCGCGGATTTCGTTTGGTGTGGCCACTCGAACGGCAGTGACGGATCGCCGCCAGTCGCCCGTCTGTAGTCGTTAAGGCTTTGGACGAGTCGCGGGGACCATGGCGAGGATTGCTCGAGCAGCTCTAGGAATCGCTTGGCATCCCGCTCGCTCAGCGCGGTCTCGCGCGCGTAGTCGTCGCTCATGCTCGAAGGATTCGTTTTCGGTTCGCCTCGTTGCCGGTGGCTCAGGAACGCGAAGATCGTAGCGTGTTGAACGGGATGCGGCTCGTGATCGAAGCGCGGTACTCGGCGAGTCGGGACGGATCGAGCAGCACGTTGTAGTCCAACGAACTGACGACGGACGGCACCCGGAGTCCGACGGGCTTCGACCTTCCCGCCGGCAACGCCGCGACCGCGTCGAGGAACTCCCTCGCGATCACGCGACTATCGTCCTGCACGGGTCGGGCGTTCCAGTTGCGCGGCAGCACGATGCCGAGGTCATCCAGATCGACGATCGAGCCGTCTGGCACTTCGATCGTCGCGATCAGGATCTCCCGGATCGTCTCCCATCCAGGTCGCACGGCGACATCGAGCGTGGCCAGGGCCTCGACCTCGGCCGTGTAGAGGATCTCCGTTTTGAGGTCGTTGAAGCGCCAGCCCGCCGGGCCTGCGACCGAGTCGCGGTAATCCAGCGGATCGAACGTCGGAGAGACGGGCCCGCGGATCGCCCGCGCGCGGTAGACCTTCACACCGGTCCGCCGGCGGCCTGCGCCTGCAGCTCCGCCAGCACCAGCTGCTCGCCCAGCCCCGTCCGGAGAAGGCCCAGCGGCGTCGCGCCGCCGAGTCCGAAGTTCGGCGTCCTAAGGTATTTACGGCCGGCCTCTGCCGAGCCGAAAAGCTCGGCGGCCTGGGTTGCGACGCGAGCGAGGCGCAGCGCCTGCTCGCTCTGCGCCGGGTTCAGGGTCGTATCGAGCTTCTCCCAGGCGGTCTTCGCCGAGACGTCGAAGTACGGCAGGGCTTCCTGCAGGGATTCGAACGCGAGCGCCGAGGACACGAAGAGCGCGAGGCCCGGCAGACCCTCGACGAGGCGGCCGTGGATCGCGACCGGATCGGACGCAATCGAGGCCTTCCTGGTCGGCGGAGCGGCCTCGAGCTCCTCTACAGCGAGCGACGCCACGGACTGCAGGTTGAGCTTCCCGGAGCGGCGCAGCGCCCGCTGGAGGTCCTTGCTCTCGAAGAGACCCAGCAGGCGCGCATCGCGCGCAGCCTGAGTGGGGACTTGTCGCCCCGCGCTCCCTCGGTTCATGTCGACGGTATCGCGGCGCACAGGGAATTCTCCCGGTTCGGTCCGGGAATATTGCCAGAACCCTTACGCTTCGGTGCCACCCCTCACCACTGCGACCGGGACCCAGTACCGAGTCCACGGGTTTCGCCGGCGCAGGCCCCTGTGACGTCGCTGCAGAGAGGTCCGGACGGCCTCGACGTCCTCGGCTCGCAGTACGACCCTATGGAGGCGCCGACCCGGACGTGGTGGTACCGCCCATCGCCGCACCTGGCCGCAAAACCGGATCCGCTGCAATAGCCTCCGCCACCTGTGTCAGCACGCCGTTGACGCACGCGCGCAGC
Organism: Steroidobacteraceae bacterium; assembly: GCA_025458905.1. Lineage (GTDB taxonomy): Bacteria > Pseudomonadota > Gammaproteobacteria > Steroidobacterales > Steroidobacteraceae > UBA964. Next base: position 9,621 of record JALORN010000052.1, on the reverse strand, counting down.
CGGTCGAGCCCCGCCGGATCCTCGGGAAGTCTCCGGAACTCGCACGCAGGGTCAGGCTTCAGCGCATCCTTCGCCGGCGCGACCGGTCCCGCGTTCGCGCTGAACGGACCCACCGCGCGCGGACCGGCCGAGTTCACCAGCACCGGGCGCGTCAACTGGACGATTCCACCGTCGACGTCGAGCACCCGGTAGGTCGCGTAGCCGCTCGGGCGCAGCCGGCCGTCCTTGCCGCCGCTCGCGAGCAGGCCGAGTTCGTGCACGGTCACGTCCAGCACCCGCGCGGCTGCGCCCGCCGCTCCACTGGCCGCGGACGTCGAGCCCGCGGCCAGCAACTGTGCGATCGCTGCACTGGGGAACGTCTCGCGACTGAGCGACGCCCGTCCCGCCCTGTCCTCGCGCGGGATGGCGAGGCTCAGCACGGCCGGCGACGACGGCGACGGCTGCAGGGCCGTCAGCAGTGCCTGCAGGAGGTGCGCCGACCGCTCGAAGGTCGGATCCTGGCTTTGCTGATTGAGCACGTCGTTGCGGCGGGGACCCCGCGCATCACTGAACCCGGCGGTCAGGAGCGCCTTCTCGTCGATGCCCGCAATGGTCAAGCGAGCCGGCAAGACCGGGGTCAGCACCACGACGCGCGGTGCGTGCGCCCGATCTCCTGACCCGTCCGGCAGCGGCCCTGCCGCCTGCAGCGCTCGTTCCGACTGCAGGCCCTGGGCCAGCGAGACCTGCGGAATGCCCGCGGAGACCAGCATCACGACGAGTAGGACAGGCATGAGGCCACGACCCGCCCAGCCGGTTGCCCCACCCATGGCAAGACCCATACCCGGAGTCCCCTGCGGCGCCGCCATCCGGCGGACGATGGTCTGACACGCGGCCGAGGCGGCGATGTCGATCACCCGATCCGGTCCGGCAGTTCGCTCATGTGCAGGAAGGTATCGCCCGCGCCCGCGCCGAGCAGCCGCGACGCCGGCGTGTGCCGTGCGTAGCCGAGCACGGTCATGCCCGCCGCGACGCCGGCCGCGACGCCGATCGGCGTGTCCTCGATCACGACGCAGCGCGCCGGCGCGACGCCCATCGAGCGCGCCGCGTGCAGGTAGACGTCGGGCGCAGGCTTGGCGTGCGCGACGTCGACGGCGCTGAAGATCCGGCCCTCGAAGCGCGACCAGAGCCCGGTGCGCCCGAGGGTCACGCGCATCTTGTCGTGGTCGCCGCTGGAGGCGACGCAGGTCGCGAGCCGTGGCGCGATCGCGTCGAGCGCAGCGACCACGCCCTCGACCGGCTCGAGCTCGCGGCGGAACGCGTCGAAGGTGCGCCGCTGCAGGTCGTCGAGGAAGTCCGCGGGCGGCGGGCGCCCGAGCAGGCCGGCGACGAGCTGCATGCAGTGGGCCATGGAGTGGCCGACGAAGCGCTCGAACATGTCCTCGAGCGTCACGTCGAGCCCGAACTCCCGCAGCTTGGCGGCAAACACCTCGTTGGCGATCCGCTCGCTGTCGACCAGGACCCCGTCGCAGTCGAAGATCGCGAGCTCGAAGCGCGGCGCGCCGCGGCGCGTGTCGGCCGCGCTCAAACGCCGCCCTTCGGCGCCTTGACGGGACGCTTCCAGCCCTCGAGCGTCACCTGCTTGGCGCGCGCCACGGTCAGCTTGCCCGCGGGCACGGCCTTGGTGACGGTCGAGCCCGCGCCCACGGTCGCGCCCTCGCCGACCACGATCGGCGCGACCAGCACCGAGTTCGAGCCGGTGTGCGCGTCGTCGCCGATGGTCGTGCGGTGCTTGTTGGCGCCGTCGTAGTTGGCGACGATGGTGCCGGCGCCGATGTTCACGCGCGCTCCGACCGTCGCGTCGCCGACGTAGGCGAGGTGGTTCGCCTTCGAGGCGTTGCCCATCCGCGAGTTCTTGACCTCGACGAAGTTGCCGACGTGCACCTCGTCGGCGAGCTGCGAGCTCGGCCGGAAGCGCGCGAACGGCCCGATGTTGCAGCTGGCGCCGATGGTCGCGGACTCGACGACGCAGCAGGCGAAGACCTGCGTGTCGGCGCCGATGCTCGAGTCGCGCACCACGGTGTTCGGCCCGATGCGCACGCGGTCGCCGAGGCGCACGTGGCCCTCGAACACCACATTGACGTCGATGAACACGTCGCGGCCGGTCTCGAGGGTGCCGCGCACGTCGATCCGCGCCGGGTCGGCGAGGGTGACGCCGGCCTGCAGCAGGGCGCGGGCGCGCAGCCGCCGGTACTCGGCCTCGACCTCGGCGAGCTGCAGGCGATCGTTGATGCCGAGCACCTCGGGCACCGTCGGCGCGACCAGCGGCCGCACCGCGACGCCGTCCGCGACCGCCATCTCGACGACGTCGGTCAGGTAGTACTCACCCTGCGCGTTGGCGTTGCGCAGCCTGCCGAGCCACTGGCGCAGCAGGCCCGCCGGCACGGCCATCACGCCCGTATTGCCCTCGCGGATCGCGAGCTCGTCCGGCGTCGCGTCCTTCTGCTCTACGATGCGCTGCACGCGGCCGTCGGCATCGCGCACGATGCGGCCATAGCCGGTCGGGTCCGGCAGCTGCACGGTCAGCAGGCTCATCGCGCGCGGCCCCGCGAGCGCCACCAGTGCGGCGAGCGTCTCGCGACGGATCAGCGGCACGTCGCCGTACAGCACCAGGACCAGGTGATCGTCGGCGATGGACGGCATCGCCTGCATCAGCGCGTGGCCGGTGCCGAGCTGCTCGGCCTGCAGCGCCCAGCCGACCGACTCGCCCGCGAACGCGGCGCGGACCTGCTCGCCGCCGTGGCCGTAGACGACCTCGATCGCCGTGGGCTCGAGCGTGCGGGCGGTCGCGATCACGTGGCCCAGCAGCGGACGGCCGGCGAGGGGCTGCAGCACCTTGGGGCGGTCGGAGTTCATGCGCTTGCCCTGGCCGGCAGCGAGGATGACGATCGAGAGCTTCACGCCGCAGTCTCCGCTTGGCATCTTCAGAGGGCCGCGATTCTAGCCTCGCGGCCCGCAGCGATGATCCGCGGCAGGTCGCAACCCGCCGCGGCGGGCCGGGTCGGCAGACGGGCCGATGCACGGTAGGACGGGCAGAGACGTCGCGGAAAGCAGGCACCCCGGTGCGTGCGGCAGATCACGGCCGCTGCGCCCCGGCGCGTCTCGCAAGCCGCCCGACGTGCCGCACAAGTCCATGATTGGTCTGCCTTATTCGACGAACTCGCGCATGCGCGGGCAGCCCTGGCCCAGCCGCGGGTGGGTGGGGTCGGACACCGTGACCCGGCCTCCCACGGCGGCCTGCGCCGCGATTGTCGGAGTTTCTCCACATCCCCGTGCCGTGGCAGGCAGGGGGAGCATGGTCGCGTGGAATCCACCATCAATCTTCGAGGACCGATCATGAAGAAAGCAGCAATGATCAGCGCCGTCGCCGCCGCCGTGATGGCCGCGACCGCGTACGGGCAGAGTAGTTCGGGCAGCAGCACCAGCGGCGGCAGCTCGGGCGGCAGCACCTATGGCCAGAGCCAGGGCAGCGGCACGTCCGGCTCGTCGTCGAGCCAGGGTAGCTCCGGCAGCAGCAGCTCGCCTTCGGGCGGCAGCTCGGCGATGGGGCAGGGCACGGGCGCCGGCTCCACCCCCGGTTCGAGTGCCTCGGGCGCGTCGAGCTCGGGTGCCTCGGGTGCCTCGGGTGCCTCGGGCACGGCGTCGTTCAGCTCGCTGGACGCAAACCGTGACGGTCGCATCTCGCAGACCGAGGCGGCGATGCACACCCAGCTGAGCGGTGCGTTCAGCACCGCGGACGCCAACAGCGACGGCTCGCTGTCGCAGTCGGAGTTCCAGAAGTGGCAGAAGTCGGCCGGCTCGACCTCGGGCAGCGGCAGCAGCCGTTCCTCCGGCGGTGACAGCAGCTCGGGCAGCATGGGCTCGGGCGCCGGCTCGGGCGCGGGCTCGTCCCGCTCGGGCACGTCGGGCAGCTCCAGCTCGCCGGGCAGCTCCGGCGGCGCCGGCACGATGAGCTCGGGCTCGAGCTCGGACACCATGGGCTCCGGCTCGACGGGTTCGGGCTCCGGTTCGATGGGCTCCGGCTCCTCGTCGTCCTCGGACACGATGGGCTCGGGCGCCGGCAGCAGCTCCTCGAGCTATCCGTCCTCGGGCTCGGGCAGCAGCACCAGCGGCTCCGGCACCTCGCCGGGTACGTCGAGCAGCGGCAGCCAGAGCGACAACGACACGTCCTCCTCGTCGAGCAGCACCTCGCCGGGCAGCTCGTCGTCGGGTTCGTCGACCAGCTCCGGCACCGGCAGCAGCCGCTGAAGTCGCTTCCGGCGAGTGATCGCCGGAGAGGCTGAAGGCACAGGCTGATCCAGGCCAGGGCCGTCGGGGGGCAACCTCCGGCGGCCCTCGCTCGTGGGCGTCAGGCCGGCGTGGCCGGGAGGGGCTGGCGCAGGTATCCGACGACCGCATCGCACCAGGCCTCGGGCTGCTGGTCGACGATGTCGTGCGTGCCGCCCTCGAGCTCGCGATAGCCGAAGTCGGGGCGCAGCTGCGCCGCACGCCTGGCGAGTTCGTAGATGTCGTCGCCGGTGTTGGTCAGGATCAGCGTCGGATGCGCGATGCGCCGCAGTGCCGCCGCATGGTCGTAGCGATAGGCGGCGTCGTGGCCCCAGCTGTGGGGCCCGAGGGCCTGGTACTTGTCGACCACGCCGCGCGTGATCACCCGTGCATCGGGTTCGGGCCCGTTCATCCGCAGCCGCGTCTCGAAGCTCACCTGCAGGTGCGAGCCGTCGAGGCGTGGCTGGTCGCGCGCATGCCGCGCCTCGGCCGCGGCGATCCGCTGGCGTCGCTCGTCGGCGGTGATCGGGAACGGCCCGTTGAGGACCAGGCGCCGGACGCGGGACGGGAACTGCAGCGCCACCTCGGTCGCGTTCAGCGAACCGGTGTGGTGGCCGAGCACGTCGGCGCGCTCGATGCCGAGGTGGTCCATGACCGCGACGAACGAGCTCGCCCAGTCCTCGACGCGCGGGAACGAGGGCGTCGGGTCGGAGAAGCCGAAGCCCGGCGTGTCGATCGCGACGCAGCGCACCTCGCGCCGCGCGAGCGGACGGAACGCCGCCTCGAACTGGCGCGCCGAAGACGGCGATTGGTGCAGCAGCAACAGCGGCAGTTCGCCCGCGCGCGGCTTCGCCAGGCCCGCGTTGTCGTGGAAGTGCACGAGGCCATAGGGGCCGCGCGCATAGCCGCGGCCCATGATCCCGGCGTACGGGGGCGTGCAGGTGCCGGCGGCGCCGGTCGCCAGCGAAGACGCCGTCGCGGCGCACAAACCGACGAAGGCACGGCGGTCGTTCATGCGCATCGATCCCATCGTGGAGTCCGGTCCCGAGTATAGGTCGCCGGGCGGATCGCGAGGGCCTTGCCCGGGGCTGCCGGGGCGACGTGCGCGATCGGAGGGTCCACCGTGGCCCACCGACCCGTCGTGCCACGGACCGACCCGATCGGCGGCCGCGCTGCGTTGACCCCTGCAGGGGGCGCCGCCGGCGCCCGTACGACGGGGAGAGCCGGATGAACGTACGCGATGACGTGCGGGTCGTGATGCGCCCGCGTTCGATGGGACTGGTGCTGGTGGTGGCCGCGCATGGTGCGCTCGCGTGGCTGCTGGTGAACGGACTGGGACTGCGGATCGCTTTGCCGACCGTGGCCGAGCCCCTGCAGGCGCGGATGATCGACGACCCGGAGGCGAGGGTCGCGCCCCCGCCGCCGCCGGCGGCGCCTGCGGTGCCGCGCCGACAGGAGGTCACGCCGCCACCACCGGACATCCCGACGATCGTAGAGGAAGCCCCGACGGCACCGTCGGTGCCGACGGCGACGGGCGGGAGCGACACCGTCCCGGGCGGCGAAGCGATCGCGGCACCGCGGCGCGAGGCCGTCTCCGTCGACGCGCGCCATCCGTTGACGCAACCGCCCTACCCTGCCGCGTCGGTGCGTTTCGGCGAGGAAGGCACGGTGACGCTCGAGCTGCGCGTCGGCCGCGACGGCCGGGTGCTGGATGCGCGCGTGCTGCGCTCCAGCGGCTATCCGCGGCTGGACGCCGCTGCGATCGCCGAGTCGCGGCACACCTGGCGGCTGCGGCCGGCGCGCGAGGACGGCCGGGCGGTCGAGGCGTCGTACACCGTGCGAGTGAGCTTCAGGCTGGACCGGCGCTGAGCCACGCCGGCAAAGTGGCCTGCAGGCGCCGTTCAGGCGCCGACCGGCAGGGTCATGCCGAGCCAGCGCCCGATCGCCAGCGACGGCGTCAGCATCATGCCCGGCACGAACGCGTTGCCGAGCAGGGCGCCGCTGCCGAGCACCTCGCCGGTCGCGTAGAGGTTCGGGATCGGCTGGCCGTTGCCGCGCAGCACGCGCATCCGGCCGTCGACCACCACGCCGGTGGCGGAGGTCGCGGAGTGGCCGAGATGGGTGATCGCGTAGAACGGGCCCTTCTCGATCGGCCTCGGCAGGCTCTCGCGGCCGAGCGCGTCGCCGCCGCGCTTGCGCACCGCCTCGTTGTAGGCGCGGACCGTCTGCGCCAGGCCGGCCGCGTCGATGCCGGTCTTGGCGGCGAGCGCCTCGAGGCTGTCGGCACGCGCGAACATCGCGTGCGTGTCGAAGTGCGACAGCAGCTGCTCCTTGGTCCACTTCGGGATGCCGACCGGCGCGGCGTCGAGGATGGCCTGGTCGAACACGATGCGGTAGCGCAGGCCCGGCTGGTCGAGCAGCGCCTGCTCGCGCTTCACGACCAGCGGTTCGTCCTCGCGGATGAAGCGCCGGCCGGCGTCGTTGACCCAGATCTCCCAGGGCGCGCGGGTCTGCGGCGTGGTGTTGAAGCGCGCGTAGACCTTCGCCGGGAAGCGGTCGGAGGTGAGGATCGAGCCGGTGCCGGCGCGATGCAGCTCCTGGCCGCGCAGGTAGCCGCCGACGCTGACCGCGAGGTCGAGGCCGTCGCCCTGCTGGAACGGGTAGGACGTGCCGGCGTACGGCGGCACGCCCACCAGCTGCTGGAAGCGCGCCGGGTTCATCGCATAGCCGCCGGTGGTGAGCAGCACGTGGCGGCCGCGGAACTCGAGGTCGCGGCCGTCGCAGGTGGCACGCACGCCCTGGACCGCGCCGCCCGGGTCGGTGACCAGCCCGGTGACGCGCGTGCCGAGCTGCACGGCGACGCGGCCGCTCGCCACCTCGGGCGCGAGCTCGCGGCGGATCACGGCGAGGATCGCGCGCCCTTCTTCCTTGGCCCAGATGTAGCGGGGAATCGTATAGGCCTTGCGCCCGACGGCATCGCCCGTCTGCGGCATGTCCGGCAGCGGCTGCAGGCCCGCGTCGATCAGCCAGTTGATCGTGGCCGGTGCCTCGTCGACCGTGAGCCGCGCGACGTTGCGGTCGCAGAGCCCGTTCGAGAGGCGCATCACCTCCTCGAAGTGCTGGTCCGGCGAGTCCTGGATGCCCTTGGCGACCTGCGTGCGCGAGCCGGCGGCGCTGACCTGGCCATTGGCGAGGTGCAGCGTGCCGCCGACATCCTCGGCGGCATCGATCAGCAGCACCTTCGCGCCGCGGCGCGAGGCGAAGATCGCGGCCGGCAGGCCGGCGGTGCCGGCGCCGACGATGACGAAGTCGTAGCGGGTGGCAGTCATCGCGTCGGCACCGCGGGACAGCGAAGGCAGCGCAGCGATCGAAGCGGCCGCGGCAGCGGACTGGACGAAGGTTCGGCGTTTCATGCGGCCGAGTCTAATGGAGGCATGGCGCGGGTTGCGCCGATCCGGGCGGCGGTTGCGGCGCACGAATCGGACCGCCCCGGACCGGCGGCGGTCGAGGACGCGACGAGCGTCGCCCGGCGGGTCCGGGCGACCGGCGGCTCACTTCGGTCGATGGAGCGCGCAGAGCTTGTGGCCGTCCGGGTCGCGCACATAGGCGAGGTGCAGCAGGACGGCATGGCCGTTCCGCGGCCCCGGCGGATCCTCGATGGAGGTGCCGCCATGCGCGACGGCGACGTCGTGGAACTGCCGCAGCTGCTCGGGCGAGCTGCACTCGAAGCCGATGGTGGCGCCGTTGGCGACGGTAGCCGGCTCGCCGTCGATCGGCTCGCTGACGCAGAACGTGCTGCCGTCGTGGCGATAGAAGAGCCGGGCCTGGCCGGTCGCGTTGACGTTGCGCGTCGCAGGTCCCGCGCCGAGCACGCCGAGCACGGCGTCGTAGAAGCGCTGCGAGCGATCGATATCGTTGGTGCCGATCATCACGTGGCTGAGCATGCGGTGTCCCCCTCGTATCCGTGGTCCGGGGCCACGCGCGCCACGCGACCGCCCGTCAGCGCCGGATCTTGCGCAGCTTCTCCAGCATCTTGAGCTGCGCCGCGGCGCGCGAGAGCTCGGCGAGCGCCTCGGCCTGCTCGAGCTTGTCGATCTTGCCCTTCAGCGCCTCCTCGGCGCGCTGCTTGGCGGCGAGCGCCGCGGCCTCGTCGACGTCCTTGGCGCGCAGCGCCGTGTCGGCGAGCACCGTGACCTTGCGCGGCTGGATCTCGAGCGCCCCGCCGCCGACGAAGAAGAACTGCTCCTGGCCGTCCGGCGTCTGCACGCGGACTTCGCCCGACTTCAGCATCGTGAGCAGCGGCGCGTGCCGCGGTGCGATGCCGATCTCGCCCTGCGAGGCCGGGACGAACACCATCTTCGCGGGGCCCGAGAAGATCTCGCCCTCGGCGCTGACGATGTCGACGTGGATCGTGGATTCGGCCATGGATGATTCCTCGACGCCGCGTTACTGCAGCGTCTTCGCCTTCTCGACGGCCTCGTCGATCGAGCCGACCATGTAGAAGGCCTGCTCGGGCAGGCTGTCGTAGTCGCCGGCGAGGATGCCCTTGAAGCCGCGGATGGTCTCCTTAAGGGGCACGATCTTGCCGTCCTGGCCGGTGAAGACCTTGGCGACGTTGAACGGCTGCGACAGGAAGCGCTGGATCTTGCGCGCGCGGAACACCGTCATCTTGTCGGTCTCGCTGAGCTCGTCCATGCCGAGGATCGCGATGATGTCCTGCAGCTCCTTGTAGCGCTGCAGCACGGCCTGCACGCCGCGCGCGACCTGGTAGTGCTCCTCGCCGACGACCAGAGGGTCGAGCTGGCGCGAGGTGGAGTCGAGCGGGTCGACCGCCGGGTAGATGCCGAGCGCCGCGATCTGGCGCGACAGCACCACGGTCGCGTCGAGGTGGGCGAAGGTCGTGGCGGGCGAGGGATCCGTGAGGTCGTCCGCGGGCACGTACACGGCCTGGATCGAGGTGATCGAGCCGGTCTTGGTGGAGGTGATGCGCTCCTGCAGCACGCCCATCTCCTCGGCGAGCGTCGGCTGGTAGCCGACCGCCGAGGGCATGCGGCCGAGCAGCGCCGACACCTCGGTGCCCGCGAGCGTGTAGCGGTAGATGTTGTCGACGAAGAACAGCACGTCGCGGCCCTTGACGCCGTCCTCGCGGACCTCGTCGCGGAAGTATTCGGCCATCGTGAGGCCGGTGAGCGCCACGCGCAGGCGGTTGCCCGGCGGCTCGTTCATCTGGCCGTACACCATCGCGACCTTCGAGTTCTCGAGCTTCTCGAGGTCGATGACGCCCGACTCCGCCATCTCGTGGTAGAAGTCGTTGCCCTC
>JALORN010000051.1 GCA_025458905.1 Steroidobacteraceae bacterium | reverse complement strand
GGTCGTCGACGAGGGTCTGTTCCGCGACGGCAAGATGTTCGACGGCTCGTCGATCGCCGGCTGGAAGGGCATCAACGAGTCCGACATGATCCTGATGCCCGAGGCGGGCACCGCGGTCCTCGATCCGTTCTTCGAGGAAGCCACGGTCAACATCCGCTGCGACATCATCGAGCCGGCCACGATGCAGGGCTACGAGCGCGACCCGCGCTCGATCGGCAAGCGCGCCGAGGCCTACCTCAAGAGCACGGGCATCGCCGATGGCGCGATGTTCGGCCCCGAGAACGAGTTCTTCATCTTCGACAGCATCCGCTGGAAGAACGAGATGCGCGGCTGCTCCTACGAGATCGACTCGGTGCAGGGCGCGTGGAACAGCAACACCGAGTACCCGGAGGGCAACAAGGGCCATCGCCCGGGCGTCAAGGGCGGCTACTTCCCGGTGCCGCCGGTCGACGCGTTCCAGGACATCCGCAACGCGATGTGCGCGGCCTGCGAGGAGCTGGGCCTCGTGGTCGAGGTGCACCATCATGAGGTCGCCACCGGCGGCCAGTGCGAGATCGGCATCGGCGCCGGCGGCCTCGTCAAGAAGGCCGACGAGGTGCAGATCCTGAAGTACGCCGTGCACAACGTGGCGCACGGCTACGGCAAGACCGCCACCTTCATGCCGAAGCCGATCGTCGGTGACAACGGCTCGGGCATGCACGTGCACCAGTCGCTGCAGAAGGAGGGCAAGGCGCTCTTCGCCGGCGACAAGTACGGCGGGCTCTCCGAGACCGCGCTCTACTACATCGGCGGCATCATCAAGCACGCCAAGGCGCTGAACGCCTTCACCAACGCGGGCACCAACAGCTACAAGCGCCTGGTGCCGGGCTTCGAGGCGCCGGTCATGCTGGCGTACTCGGCCCGCAACCGCTCGGCGTCGATCCGCATTCCCTGGGTCTCGAACCCGAAGGCGCGGCGCATCGAGGTGCGCTTCCCGGATTCGTCGGCGAACCCGTACTTCGCGTTCGCGGCGATGATGATGGCCGGCCTCGACGGCATCCAGAACAAGATCCACCCCGGCGACCCGGCCGACAAGGATCTCTACGACCTGGAGCCCGAGGAGGCGAAGCACATCCCGACGGTGTGCCATTCGCTCGACATGGCGCTCGAGCACCTCGACAAGGACCGCGAGTTCCTGACCCGTGGCGGCGTGTTCACCAACGACGTGATCGACGCCTACATCGGCCTGAAGATGCAGGAAGTCACGCGCTTCCGCATGAGCACGCACCCGGTCGAGCTCGACCTCTACTACAGCTGCTGAAGCCGCGCGGCACCGTTGTCCCGCGCAGGACTGGCAATCCCGGGGACCCCGGTGGCGGGAAACCGCTACCGGGTCCTCTTTTTGGAGCGGGAAGCCGGGCGTATGCTGGAACACGATGCCGCAGCGGACGTTTCACTTAATCGCCCTCGCCGCGCTCGCCGCGGCGGCGGCCCTCACCAGTGCGTCGCGGGCGCAGTCTCCGGCCGAGGCCCCGCCGGCCGAGGCGGCGTCCGGCCCGGCGCCGGGCGGGACGACCGCGCCCGGCGGCCGCATGTATCGCTGGGTCGACAAGAACAACACCGTCCACTACTCCGACCGGCCCCAGCCGGGGGCGACCTCGGTCCCGGTACAGGCGCCGCAGACCTACTCGGCGCCGCGCGTCGCGCCGCCGCCGGCCAGCGCGCGTCCCGCGAGCGGCGCCGCGCGCCCGGCGGCTCCCGCGCCGACCTGCAGCATCACCTCGCCGACGCCGGAGCAGCCGTTCCCGAACGCCCAGTCGGTGACGATCAGCTACCGGGGTGCAGGTGGCGGTCCGGGCGCCGGCACGGCCGAGCTGCAGCTCTCCGGCGCGCTGAACGAGACGCGGCGCGCCCCGGCCGGCCAGTCGTTCACCATCTCCCCGGTCCCGCGCGGCACCTACACCGCGCGCGTCTCGATCACCAGCGAGACGGGCGCGGCGGCCTGCGTGACGGCGCCGGTCACCTTCTACGTGATCCAGCCTTCCCTGCTGAGCCCGGTGCGCCAGCAGATGAACCGCCCGCAGCCGCGGGCGAACTGACCTGCGGCACGCGGCCCCCTCCACGGAGGGTGCCGGATGTCCGCTGAGCGCCTCGCGCCCTCGCCGCTGTCGAGCTACGACCCGGCCGACCTGCTGGATGCGCTCGCCACCGGCATCGTCGTGCTCGACAGCCAGCTGTGCGTGGTCTACGCGAACGTGGCGGCGCAGAACCTGCTCGCGATCAGCTTCAACCAGGCGCGCGGCCGGCCGTTCTCCGAGCTGTTCGTCGAATCCAGCGGCATGGTCGCCACCTTGAAGCGGGCGCGCGACTCCGGCGACACCTACTCCGAGCGCGAGGTGACGATCCGCCCGGCGGCGGCGCCGCGCGAGACGCGGGTGCTCGACGTCACGATGACGCCGCTCGACGGCATGACCGGCACGCAGCTGCTGCTCGAGCTGTCGGACGAGACGCAGCGCACGCGCCTCACGCGCGAGAGCGAGCTGCGCGCGCGGCTCGACGGCAGCCGCATGATGACCCGCCAGCTCGCGCACGAGATCCGCAACCCGCTCGGCGGACTGCGCGGCGCCGCGCAGCTGCTCGAGCGCGAGCTCGCGACGCCGTCCCTGCGCGAGTACACGCAGGTGATCATCGGCGAAGCCGACCGGCTCACCGCCCTGGTCGACTCCATGGCCGGTCCGAAGGTGCTGCCGCAGAAGCAGCGGATGAACGTGCACGAGGTCTGCGAGCACGTGCACCACCTGCTGCGCGGCGAGGCGCGCGCCACGGTGCAGGTCGAGCGCGACTACGACCCGAGCGTGCCCGAGGGCGCGTTCGACAAGAACCAGCTGGTGCAGGCGCTGCTGAACCTCGCCCGCAACGCGCTGCAGGCGGTCGGCGACCGCGGCCGCATCACGCTGCGCACGCGCATCGTCGGCAACGCCTACATCGGCCTCGACCGCCACCGGCTCGCGGTGCGCATCGAGGTCGAGGACGACGGGCCGGGGGTGCCGGAGGCGATCCGCGGCAGCCTCTTCTACCCGCTGGTGACGGGCCGGCCCAACGGCACCGGCCTCGGCCTCGCGGTCGCCCAGGAGATCGTCACCCGCAACGGCGGCGCGATCGAGTTCCAGAGCCAGCCCGGTCGCACGGTCTTCACCATTCTGATGCCGCTCGAGGCGAAGGAGAGCCCGACATGAACGCACAACCCCTGCGCGTGTGGCTGGTCGACGACGACGCATCGATCCGTTGGGTGCTGGAACGTGCGCTGAAGAACGGCGGCATGTCGCCGAAGACCTTCGACGCCGCGGAGCCGGCGCTCGACGCGCTGCGCAGCGACGTGCCCGACGTGCTGGTCACCGACATCCGCATGCCGGGGCAGTCGGGCCTCGAGATGCTGCGCAAGATCCACGTCAGCCGCCCGCAGCTGCCGGTGATCGTCATGACCGCGCATTCCGACCTGGGCAATGCGGTCTCGGCCTACGAGAACGGCGCCTTCGAGTACCTGCCGAAGCCGTTCGACATCGACCAGGTCATCGACCTGGTGCGGCGCGCCGCGGAGTCCGGGCTCAAGGCCGCGAACGACGCGGCGACCCCGGCGCGGATACCGGAGCTGCGCGGCCAGGCGCCGGCGATGCAGCAGGTGTTCCGCGCGATCGGCCGGCTGTCGCGCTCCAGCGTGACGGTGCTGATCACCGGCGAGTCCGGCACCGGCAAGGAGCTGGTCGCGCGCGCCCTGCACGAGCACAGCCCGCGCGCCGGCCGGCCGTTCATCGCGCTGAACACCTCGGCGATCCCCTCGGAGCTGCTCGAGTCGGAACTGTTCGGCCACGAGAAGGGGGCCTTCACCGGCGCCGACGCGCTGCGCCGCGGCCGTTTCGAGCAGGCCGATGGCGGCACGCTGTTCCTCGACGAGATCGGCGACATGTCGACGCCGCTGCAGACGCGGCTGCTGCGCGTGCTCGCCGAGGGCGAGTTCTACCGCGTCGGCGGACAGGTGCCGATCAAGGTCGACGTGCGGGTGATCGCGGCGACGCACCAGAAGCTCGAGGAACGGGTGCAGAAAGGGCTGTTCCGCGACGACCTCTACCACCGGCTCAACGTGATCCGCATCGAGCTGCCGCCGCTGCGGATGCGGCGCGAGGACATCGGCGACCTGCTCGAGCACTACCTCGGGGTCGCCGCCGCGGAGCTCGGTGTCGAGCGCAAGTCGCTCGCGCCCGATTCGCTCGCGGCGCTGGAGGCCCATGCCTGGCCCGGCAACGTGCGCGAGCTCGTCAACCTCTGCCGGCGCCTCTCCGTGCTGGCGCCCGGCAGCGCGGTGCACGCCGAGGACCTGCCGCCGGAGATCGTGGGCGCATCCGCCGTCGGCGCCGCCGACGCCTGGACCGCGGCGCTCGCGCAGTGGGCCGACGGCGAGTCGGTGCGCGCGGGCGCGAGGCCGCTGCTGGACACGGCGCTGCCGGACTTCGAGCGGGCGCTGATCCGCGTCGCGATGAAGCGCACCCAGGGTCACCGCCAGGAGGCCGCGAAGCTGCTCGGCTGGGGCCGCAACACGCTGACCCGCAAGCTCAAGGAACTCGGGATGTCCGACGACCCGGGCGATGACGACGCCGCCGGATGAGCCCGGCGCCGCGGCGGGCCCGGGGGGCGTGGCCGGCGAGCCGCGGGTCGCGCTCGAGGACCCGCGTTCCGCCGAGGCGCGCGCCCTGATCGGCGCGCTCGACGACTACCTCGACGGCCTGTATCCGCCGGACGCCAACTACCTGCTCGACGTCGAGTCGTTGTGCGCGCCGGAAGTCAGCTTCTTCGTGGCGCGGCTCGGCGGCATGGCGCTCGGCTGTGGCGCGCTGCGCGTGCTCGACGGCCGCACCGGCGAGCTGAAGCGCATGTACGTGGCCCCCGAGGCGCGCGGCCTCGGGATCGGCCGCGCGATCCTCGGCGCGATCGAGCGACGCGCGGCGCAGCTCGGTCTCGGCGAGCTGAAGCTCGAGACCGGCACGGCGCAGCCCGAGGCGCTCGGCCTGTATCGCACGGCGGGTTTCCGGCCCTGCGCGGCGTTCGCCGGCTACCGGCCCGGGCCGCTGAACCTGTTCCTCGCCAAGACGCTCGCCGGCGGCGCGCGCCGCCACTGAGCGGCGGCGTGCCGGCCGCTGCCGCGAATGGCGGCACGGCGGCCCGCCGCGGCGCGCTCAGCCGCCGCCGAGCCGGCCGCGCAGCGCGCGGTCGAAGGCTTCCGGATCCCTGCGGAACGCGTCGCGCATCCTCTGCGACCTGAAGTCCGGGAAATACTCCTCCTGGCCGTCCTCGAGCGCCGCGAGGCAGTTGTGCGCGTGGGTCAGCGCCGGGATCTTGGGTCCGGGCGTATTGCGCGACATGTCCGACTCGATCGCTCCCGAGAACACCGCCATCACGCGGGTGTCCTGCGGCGCGAGCTCGGCGCGCAGGCCCTTGCACATGGCGTGCGCCGCGAACTTGCTGGCGCAGTAGGTGCCGACCTGGGGGAACACCGTCATCGCGCCGATCGACAGGACCTGCAGCAGCGCCCCACCGCCATTGGCCGCGAGCACCGGCGCGAAGGCGCGCGCCATCGCCAGCTGGCCCCAGAAGTTGACCTCCATCTCGAGCCGCGCCCCGTCGAGCGAGGGCGCGAGGAACGAGGTCATCGCCGCGGCACCGCCGTTGTTGACCAGCAGCGTGAGGTCGCGACAGCGCTGCGCGGCGCCGGTGACCTCGGTCGCATCGGTGACGTCGAGCTCGAGCGCGACCACGCGCGACGGGTCGGCGGCCACGGCCGCCGCCAGCGTCGCCGGGTCGCGCGCGGTGGCATAGACGCGCCGCGCGCCGCGCTCGAGCAGCGCCGCGACGAAGCCTGCGCCGATGCCGCGGTTCGCGCCGGTGACCAGTGCGACGCAGTCCTGGATCTTCATCTTCGGTTCCCCTTCGTCCGGATCGCCCGGCCACCTGCACTGTACAGCGCAGCAGGCGGCCCCGCGCCCCGACGGCGGCCGCCCCCGGCCGCGCACCTACCCGGGCGGCGGTGCACCGAGCGGGCCTGCCGTGCACCGCGACCACCGCGCCGCTGCCACGGCCGTCGCCTGCAGGCGACGTCCACCAGGCCCGTGCCGCACGGCGCGGCCCCGTATAATCCGGCGCCTTCGCCCTCGACTCCCCCACCATGGTCCCGATCAGCGAAATCCTCGAGCAGGTCTGGCTCGGCAACAGCGTGCGCGCCTGGCTGTTCGCGCTCGCCGCCTTCCTCGTGATCTTCACCGTGCTGCCGCTGGCGCGCGGCTTCGTGCTGTCGCGCCGCTCGAAGCTCGAGGCCCTCGGCCGTGGCGCCGCCGGCGTCGAGCTCGCGCTGCTGCTGATCGGGCGCACCAGCCAGCTGTTCCTGTGGGTGCTGGCGGTGTTCGTCGCCGGCCGCTTCCTCGAGTCGCCGCCGCGGATCGAGCAGGCCTCGAGGCTGCTGATCGTGCTCGTCGTCTGGTTCCAGGCGGCGCTCTGGGGCATCACCGCGGTGCGCTTCGCGCTCGAGCGCCAGCAGCAGAAGCTCGAGGCGGCGGGCGAGGCCGGGTTCCGCGGCTCGATCGGCATCGCGATGTTCGTCGCGAACCTCGTGATCTTCTCGGTCGCGATACTGCTCGCGCTCGACAACCTCGGCGTCAACATCACCGCGCTGGTCGCGGGCCTCGGCGTCGGCGGCATCGCGATCGCGCTCGCCGTGCAGACCATCCTCGGCGACCTGCTCGCCTCGCTGTCGATCACGCTCGACAAGCCGTTCACGGTCGGCGACGTGCTGCGCATCGACGATGTCGAAGGCCGCGTGGAGCGCATCGGCGTCAAGAGCACGCGACTGCGCAGCGTCTCGGGGGAACAGGTGATCGTCGCCAACGCCGACCTGCTGAAGAGCCGCATCCGCAACCTCGGCCGCATGCCCGAGCAACGCGCGCTGTTCGCGCTCCCGGTCTCGTACGAGACCCCGCCCGACGAGGTCGAGTCGGTCACCACACTGGTGCGCGACGCCATCGGCAGCGTGCCCGGGGCGCGCTTCGAGTTCTGCGTGCTGAAGGCCCTGGCCGAGACCGCGCTGGTGTTCGAGATCTGTTACTTCGTGCCGGACCCGGGCGGCGGCCGCTACCTGCGCGTCACCGACGCCGTCAACCGCCGCATCCACGCGGCGCTCGCCGATGCCGGCGTGACGTTCGCCAACGCGGCACGTACCGTGCCGCTGCGCGTGCCGCCCCAGGAGCCCGCCGCGCCAGCCTGAGCGCGCCGCGCCGCGCTTCGACGCGCCACGGCCGCGCGCACCGTCTTCGTCGCCAGGCCGTTGCCGGCTTGTCGTCGCCGTCCGACCCGTTCCGGCCCCCGCGCCCCGCAGCGATCCGCGGGTCGCGCGGACTCCCGGCGCATGCGCCGGGTTCCATGGTGGATACCCGCGCAGGGCACGGTCGCTGGCCACCGTCCTGCGCAGCGCACCACCGGCCGGCATCACGAGGAGCATCCACCATGGCGAACCAGGGCAACGAACGCGGCGGCAGCGGCAACTTCGCGAATGATCGGGAGCGTGCAGCCGAGGCTGGCCGCAAGGGCGGCCAGCAGTCCGGCGGCCAGGCCGGCGGCCCGTCGCAGCAACAGCAGGATGGGCGGGGCAGCGGCCAGCAGGGAGGCGGCAACTTCGCCGACGATCCCGACCGGGCCTCGGAAGCCGGCCGCAAGGGCGGCCAGCAGTCGGGTGGCGGCGATCGCTGAGCCGGTCGCGGCATGACGATGGCCGGGGCGTGCACGAGGTGACGCTGCCTCGCTGAAGCACCGCTGCACCGGGCCCGCGAGCCTCCCGCCGGGGGGTCGCGGTGCCCGGCGCGGTGACGGTTTCGTCAGGGCCGGTCATCGACTCGACCTGTCGCCTACAGACCCGACGTTGGCGACGCGGTCGTCGTAGGTCACAATCCGCCAGTCACGATGAACCACGCGCCCGGTGGCGCGGCAGCGCGCGGCGGCCTCTTCGGACGCATCTCGCCGCCGCAGGCCGGCGCGTGTCCGGGTGCGCCGCGATGTCAGTCAACCACATGGTCTGGGTCAGGTTCCGTCCCGGCGTCGATGCCGCGGCGATCGAGGCGCACGCCACCGCGCTGCGCGCGCTGCAGCAACGCGTGCCTGGCGTACAGTCGGTCACCGTCGGCCGCAACTTCACCGACCGCGCCAACGGCTACGACTTCGGCATCTGCGTGATCCTCGACGACAAGGCTGCGCTCGCGGCCTATGCGGTGCATCCGTACCACGTCGAGGTGGCGACGGCGCTGCGCCGCGACGGCGAGATCATGGCCCTCGACTTCGAGTTCTGAGGCGCGGCGCCGCATGAAGACCAAGGCCGAGATCGTCGCGAACTGGCTGCCGCGCTACACCGGCGTGCCGCTCGCGGACTTCGGCCAGTACGTGCTGCTGACCAACTTCGGCCACTACCTCGAGCTGTTCGCGCGCGCCACCGACGCGACGATCCAGGGACGCGAGCGGCCCATGCAGGTCGCGACGGCCGACGGCATCACGATGCTGAACTTCGGCATGGGCAGCGCCAACGCCGCCACCGTGATGGACCTGCTGTCGGCGATCGAGCCGAAGGCGGTGCTGCTGCTCGGCAAGTGCGGCGGCCTGAAGCGCAAGAACCAGATCGGCGACCTCGTGCTGCCGATCGCGGCGATCCGCGGCGACGGCACCTCGAACGACTACCTGCCGCCGGAGGTCCCGGCGCTGCCGGCGTTCAGCCTGCAGCGCGCGGTCTCGACCGTGATCCGCGACCTCGACAGCGACTACTGGACCGGCACGGTGTACACCACCAACCGTCGCGTCTGGGAGCACGACGACGCGTTCAAGGAATACCTGCGCAAGACGCGCTGCATGGCGATCGACATGGAGACCGCGACCATCTTCGCCGCGGGCTTCGCCAACCGCATCCCCTCGGGTGCGCTGCTGCTGGTCAGCGACCAGCCGATGGTGCCCGACGGCGTGAAGACCGAGGCCTCGGACCGCAAGGTCACCGACGTGTTCGTCGAGAAGCACATCCGCATCGGCATCGAGGCGCTGCGCCTGATCCGTCGAACACCCGGCAGAAGAGTTCCAGCGTCTCCTCGACCTCGCAGTGCCCGAAGGGCCCGCCGAACTGGTAGCAGCCGCGATGCCACGGCGCGCCGCCGATCGAGGCGCGGCCCGCGCAGGCGAGGGTCTCGGCGAAGAATCCCGGCCAGCCGGGCATCGGGCCGCGGTAGCCGGCCTCGATGCGCAGCATCAGCGTGAAGTCGGATGCCCAGGGCGAATGCGTGAACAGCGCTGCGTCGGTACGCCGCATCCCGGGCTTGCCGTGCAGCGGCCGCAACGAGACGCGCGGATCCGCGCCGTGCGGCTGCCAGGGCACCGACGCCGCGGCGAGCACGTAGGGCTGTTCGGCCCGCGGGTTCCAGCGACGGTCGACGAGGTAGTGGCCGGTCCAGGGCTTCGGATGGTCGTCGAAGTGGTGCCGCAGCATCTCGCGCGCCAGCGAGGCGATGATGATGCCGCCGCCGTCGGATCCCTCGTCGTCGCCGTAGACGGTGCCCACCGGCCGGTAGACGTAGTCGCCCTCGCGATAGGGATGCACGCGGTCGTGGCGGAAATCGCCCTCGAACTGGAACAGTTCTTCCTCGGAGTCGTAGAAGTGCTGCCGCTCGGGGTAATGGAACGCGGCCGGCGTGCGCAGCGCGAAGCTGACGCCGCCGTTGCCGGCGTCGCGGCTCAGGAACAGCAGGTCGACGCCGAACTCGTTCCGCTCCCAGCGGGCGGTGGCGAAGTCGATGCGGTCGGTGCGGCGCGACGCGATCGAACGGAATGCCGGAGTGCGGGGCGGGTCGGTCATCGTCCGTTCGATTTCCGCGTGGGGGGCGGCCAGGCGTTCGTGGGCGGCCAGCCGGGGCGCCAGCGCAGTGGCGCCTCGACCGCTGCGCGACTGCCGCGATGATACGCAGGTGCTCGCCAGGCTGCCGTCGCTGGGAGCGGCGCGGCGCGAGGCGGGGGGAGGTACCGGCGCAGGCGCCGTGAGCGTCGGAAATCCTGACAGCACTTTCAGGCCGCTCCGATGCGGGCCATAAGAATCATGGACTTACGCCGATGGCCCAGAGTTTGCTTCTATTCGACGGAGCGGATCGGATTCCGCGTTGACGGATCAGCGAGGTCTGAAGTGAAGTCGATCAAGGCACTGATCTCGAGGGTAGCGGCCATCGGACTGCTGGCGTTGTCCGCCACCGCATCGCAGGCTGCGATCATCGTGACTTTCGGCGGCACCCCGACCGCGGACGGCGGGTTGACCACCAGCGTCGCGGGCGCAACGGTGTTCAACTTCAACGCGGGTTTGCCGTCCGGCTACGTCGGCGGTGCGATCGTCACCGGTTCGCTCGGAGGCTCGTACGCGGCGCCTCCGGGAGACAACACGCCCTACCTGTCGGTCGGCTCCCCGATCGCGGGTGTCGTCTCGCCGACCGCCATCGCCAATTTCGGCAGCACCACCTACAACTACTTCGGCCTCTATTGGGGCTCGATGGATGCCTACAACACGCTGCAGTTCTGGTCCGGTGGCGCGCAGGTCGCCGGCGGCAGCTTCACCGGTGCCCAGGTGGCGGCGCTGGGCGCGCAGCTCGGCGACCAGGCGTCGAACCTCACCAATCGCTACGTGAACTTCACCTTCACGACCGGCGGCTTCAACGAGGTCCGCCTGCTCAGCAGCAGCCCGGCCTTCGAATCGGACAACCACGCCGTCGCGCAGGTGCCCGAGCCGGCAACGCTCGGCCTGCTCGGCCTCGGCCTGGTGGGGCTCGGCCTGGCCCGGCGGCGCGCCAGGAGCTGATGCGCGGTTGCGCAGCGGGCGGGTGGTCCACGAGGCGCTCTTCGGAGCGCCTCGTTCGTTTCGGCTCCTGGGTTCATGTGCTCGCGCCGCGTTGACTGGAGGTCCGATCCGGTCGCCAGCTGGGTGAGCTCGTCCCGCTCCCGGACCTCGACCACGGACCGGACCTCGACGACCGGGACGTTGCTGCCGACGAACGCTTCGTACACGTTGTGCCGCGCGTTCGTGCGGCAGCGAGGGCGACCTGGCAAGCCGCGCGGCCCCGAGCGATGATCGTCGTGGATGCGCAGCGTCGGCCCGCCGACCACGATGCCCGTCGCGTTCGATCCGATCCGACGCCACCTCGCCGCCCCTGCGAGCCGCATCGCCGAATGTTCCGCATCGTCCTCTTCGAACCCGAGATACCGCCGAACACTGGCAACGTGATCCGGCTCTGCGCCAACACGGGCGCCGAGCTGCACCTCGTCCGACCGCTCGGCTTCGACCTCGAGCGGCGCTCGCTGCGCCGCGCGGGGCTCGACTATCGCTGGATGGCGCGGGTGCACGTGCACGATCACTTCGCCGCCTGCGAGGCGGCCTTGCGCGAGGCGCGGGCGCCGCTGCGCTGGGTCGCGATCGAGACCGGCGGCCTGCGTCGCTACGACGAGGTGCGCTACCAGCCCGGCGATGCCCTGCTGTTCGGCGCCGAGCGGCGCGGCCTGCCGCCGGCGGTGATCCTGCGCGTCGGCGCCGAAGCGGTCGCGACCATCCCGATGCAGGAAGGCAACCGCAGCCTCAACCTCTCGAACGCGGTCGCACTGGTGGTGTACGAAGCGTGGCGACAGAACGGCTTCCGCGCCGGCCCGCCGGGCCCCTAGCGCGATCCGCCGACGGTTTCCCAGGCCGCGAACATGACGAACGGGAACGCGAGGTCCAGGAGGCGTGCGCGCGCGACCGCGGCTGCGATCGCATTGCTCGGCCTCGCGCTGAAGCTCGTGGTGGCGTGGCTGCTGTGGGCGCCACCCGGAGGTGCGCTGCGACCCTAGTGGCCGTGCGGTGCGAACGACCGGATATGCCGCTTGTCATCTGCCGAGGCCCGCCCCACTCTCTGCGTCCGATGTCCGCCACCCTGCCGCTGCACGAGCCTGCGTCCGGCCTGCCCGACGGCGCTGCCATCCCGCCCGCCGGCGCGCTCGACGCGGCGCTGGCGCGGCTGGGCTACGACGGCTTTCGCCCCGGCCAGCGCGAGGCGATCGAGTCGCTGCTCGCGCGCAAGCGCGTCCTGCTGGTCGCGCCCACCGGCGGTGGCAAGAGCCTCTGCTACCAGCTGCCGGCGCTGGTGCTGCCGGGCACCACGGTCGTGGTCTCGCCGCTGATCGCGCTGATGCAGGACCAGGTGGCGGCGCTCGAGGCGCGCGGCGTCGCCGCCACCTTCCTCGCCTCGACGCTCGACGCGGCGCAGATGCGCGAGCGCCTCGCCGGCCTCGCGCGCGGCGCCTACCGGCTGGTCTACGTCGCGCCGGAGCGGCTGGTCGCGCCCGACTTCCGGGCGCGGCTCGCGCGGCTCGACTGCCCGCTGGTGGCGGTCGACGAGGCGCACTGCATCAGCGAGTGGGGCCACGACTTCCGCCCGGAGTACCTGCAGATCGGCACGCTGGTGCGCGAGCTCGCGCCGCCGCACGTGCTCGCCTGCACGGCGACCGCGACGCCCGTGGTGCGCGACGAGATCCTGGCGCGGCTCGGCATGCCGCCGGAGACGCCGCAGCTGGTGCGCGGCTTCGCGCGGCCGAATCTCGCGCTGCGCGTCGCCGAGGTCGCGGGTGCGCGCGATCGCGAGGCGCAGGTGGACGCGGCGCTGCGCGAGGCGCTCGGCGAGCCTGCGGCGAGGCCGGGTACCGGCAGCGCCGGTGCGACATGGCGCGGCACCGGGGCTCGCGCGGCCGCCGCCGTGTCGGAAGCGACGTCGACGCCCGGCGCGGGCGCGGCCATCGTCTACTCGCCCACGCGGCGCCTCGCCGACGAGGAAGGCGAGCGGCTCGCGGCCCAGGGCTGGCGGGTCGCGGTGTATCACGCCGGGCTCGATTCGGCTGCGCGCACGCGCGCGCAGGCGGCGTTCACGCGCGGCGAGGTCGACGTCGTCTGTGCCACCAACGCCTTCGGCATGGGCATCGACCGTGCCGACGTGCGCGCGGTGGTGCATCTCGGGCCGCCAGGGTCGATCGAGGCCTACTACCAGGAGGTCGGTCGCGCGGGCCGTGACGGCGCCGACGCGATCGGGCTGATGTGCTGGTCGCAGCAGGACCTGCCGCTGCGCCGCCGCCTGCTCGAGCGCCCGCTCGACGACCTGCCGCCGGATCCGGAGGTCGTCGACCACAAGTGGAACCTGTTCCTCGAGCTGATCCGCTGGGCGGAAGGCGGCAGCTGCCGCCACGATGCGATCCTGCGCTATTTCGGCGACGAGGCGGAGACGCTCGCGGGCTGCGGTCGCTGCGACGTCTGCATCGCGCTCGGCGCCGATGGCGAAGAGGGCGCGGAGTGGGCCGGCACCGAGGCCGCGGCGCGCGCCACGGAGCTCGCGCGCGTCCTGCTCTCGGGCGTCGCGCGGCTCAACGGGCGCTTCGGCCTGAAGCAGGTCGTGCGCCTGCTGCACGGCGAGCGCGAGGAACGGCTCGAGCGCCTGGGCCTGACGCAGGTGCCGACGTTCGGCCGCCTCGCCGACCGTCCGCAGCAGTGGATCCAGCGCGCCCTGTCGCGCTGCGTCACCGCAGGCTGGGTCGCCTTCAGCGGCGACGAGCACCCGGTGGTCCGGCTCACCGAGGACGGCGTCGCGGTGATGCGCGGCCAGCGCGCGGCGCGCTGGCTGCCACCCTCGGCCGCGCGGGCGGCGCGCGCCGCGGCACGGGGCGGCGCCGCGGCACGCAGCGGCGCCGGGGCGCGCGCTGCCGCCAGCGCCCGACGCGTGGCCGTGGCAGCCCCTGCCGCCGAAGCCTTCGACGCCGCCGAGCAGGCGCTGTTCGACGCGCTGCGCGCGGCACGACTGGAGCTCGCGCAGGCGCAGGCGGTCCCCGCCTATGTCGTCGCGCACGACCGCACGCTGCGCGAGCTGGTGCGCGCACGTCCCGCCTCGCCGCAGGCACTGGCGGCGATCAGCGGCTTCGGGCCGCAGAAGGTCGAGCGCTACGGCGCGCGCTTCCTCGAGGTGCTCGCCGCGCATGCTTGAGCCCGCCATGCCCGCGTAGGAATCCTCCTACGTCCGGCCATGCCGGCCGCGTCCAGTGCGTGCGCTAAGATCCGGGCCTTCCGCGGATCCTTCCCCGGCCCGATCGAAGGGGTATGGCCTTGGCTCGTGTCGGCGCTCCGGCAGCACTCGACCTGCTCTCGTCCCTGGCGGTGTTCCAGTTCGAAATCGACGTCGTCGCCGATCGCGCGACCCGCGACCCCGCCCTGGTGCGGCATCTCGGCTTCGACCCGGGCGAGGTGCCCGACAGCGAGCGATGGTGGCGCGAGCGCGTCGCACCGGAGCACCGCGAGCGCCTCGACTCGCGCGCACGGCTCGCGGCCGCGCAGGGCGAATCGTCGCTGGTCGAGGACTATCCGCTGCTGCACCGTGACGGCCGGCGCGTCTGGGTGCGGAGCCTCTGCCGCCTCGAGTACGACGAGCGCGGCCGGCTGCGTCGGCTGACCGGCTGCACCCTCGACATCGAGCCGTTGCGCCGCGCGTCCGCGCACGGCGCGGCCCACGACGCGCGCCGCGAGCTGCTGCTCTCCCTCACCGGCCTGTTGCTCGAGGGTGGCCGTGACGAGGCTGCGATCGCGCAGCTGGTGTTCGAGCGGCTCTCGGGCCCGCTCGGCCTCGACATGTCGTTCAACTTCCGCTTCGATGCGGCCAGCGCGCTGCTGCGCCGCGTGGCCACGCCGGGCGCGCCGCTGCAGGCCGAGCCGGTGCTGCGCACGCTGCGGCTCGGCGAGGCGTTCTGCGGCACGGTCGCAGCGTCGTGCCATCCGCTGAGCGTCGATGCCGAACGGATCGCGACGGACCCGCTCGGCCAGCTGGTGCACTCGCTCGGCATCCGTGCCTATGCCTGCCATCCGCTGCAGTCGAGCGACGGGCGCTTGCTCGGCACGCTGTCGTTCGCGAGCCGCCGGCGCGAGCAGTTCGACGTCGCCGAGGTCGAGCTGCTGCAGACGGTGTGTCACTTCGTCGCCCTGACCTGGGAGCGGCTGGCGCTCGAGCGCGAAGTGGCCGAGCGCGAGCGCTTCTTCCGCGAGGTCGCGGACGGCCTGCCGCTGATGCTGTGGGTGCACGACGCGGACGGGCGGCTGACCTTCATCAACCGGACCTATGCCGAGTCCTTCGGCCGCTCGCCCGCCGACATCCTCGGCGACGGCTGGCAGGCGCTCACGCATCCGGAGGACGGCTCGGGCTACGTCGAGGAGTTCGCGGCCTGCGTGCGCGAGCGACGGCCCTTCCATGCCGAGGTGCGGGTCGCGATGGTGGGCGGACGCTGGCGCACCGTCGAGTCCTGGGGGCAGCCGCGCTTCGGCGGCGACGGCGCCTTCCTCGGCTTCGTCGGCACCACGGCCGACGTCACCGAGCGGCGCGAGGCCGAGGCGGCGTTGCGCACCGCCGCGCGCCAGAAGGACGAGTTCCTGGCGATGCTCGCGCACGAGCTGCGCAACCCGCTCGCCTCGGTCCGGCACGCCAGTGCGCTGCTGCAGCGCTGGATCCCGCCGGACTCGGGCGCGCGTGGCACGGTCGAGCTGCTGGAGCGACAGTCGCGCCAGCTGGCGCGACTGGTCGACGACCTGCTCGACGTGTCGCGGATCGCGGCCGGCCGGATCACGCTGCTGCGCGAGCGGCTCGAGCTCGGCGGCGTGCTCGACCAGGCGCTCGAGACGATCGCGCCGGCTGCGCAGGCGCGCGGCCAGCAGCTGCGCCCCGCGCGGCCCTGGCCGCCGGTGCGCCTCGACGGCGATCGCGTGCGGCTGGTGCAGTGCCTCGTGAACCTGCTGCACAACGCCACGAGCTACACGCCGCCTGGCGGCACGATCCAGCTGGAAGCGCAGGCCGGCCCTGGGGCCGGCATCGTCGAAGTCGTGGTGCGCGACGACGGCGCCGGGATCGAGCCGGCACTGCTGCCGCACGTGTTCGAGCTCTTCGTGCAGGGCGAGCGCTCGCTCGACCGCCAGCAAGGGGGGCTCGGCATCGGCCTCTTCGTCACGCGGCGGCTGGTCGAGATGCACGGCGGCACGATCGCCGTCGCCAGCGACGGGCCGGGTCGCGGCGCGCGCTTCACGCTGCGCCTGCCCTGCGCCGCGGTGGCCGACCCCGCGCTGGCACCGGTCCACGCGGTGCCGCAGGCCGCCGCCGCGCACGACGACGACGGGCGCATCCAGGAGGCGCGCAACGGCGGCGCACGGCGCGTGCTGGTCGTCGACGACAACCTCGACGCGGCCACGTCGCTGGTGGAGCTGCTGCGGCTCGACGGCCACTGCGCCGAGTGGGTCTGCGAGGCCGATCGCGTGCTGCCCGCGATCGAACGCTTCGCGCCGCAGGTCGTGCTGCTCGACCTCGGCCTGCCCGGCACCGACGGCTTCGAGCTCGCGCGCCGGGTGCGCACGGGCCTCGCGGCGCCACAGCCCCGGCTCGTGGCGCTGACCGGCTACAGCCAGGCGCGCGACCGCGCCCGTGCGGCCGACGCCGGTTTCGATGATTTCCTGGTCAAGCCGGCGGACTTCGCCGACCTGTCGCGCGTGCTGCAGGCGGCGGCTCCAACCCTGCCCCCGCCCCCGGCCCCGCCGCCGCCCGTGGCCTTGGCCTCGGCCGTGGTGAGCCGGTCGCCCTGACCGGGCGACCGGCGACGCCCGCCGCTCAGCCCCGCGGTCCGGCAGTGCCGTCCTGCCCGGGAGGCGCGCGCAGCAGCGCCTCGAGCTCGGCCGGGTCGACCGGCTTGGTGAGGTGGCGATCGAAGCCCGCCTCGGCGGCACGCCGCTTGTCGTCGGGGTGGCCCCAGCCGGTGAGGGCGATCAGCTGCAGCTGCCCGCCGCCCGGGGCGGCGCGCAAGGCGCGCGCCACGTCGTAGCCGTTCATGTCCGGCATCCCGATGTCGAGCAGCACGACCTCGGGGTCGAAGGTCGCGGCGGCCGCGAGCGCCTCGCGGCCGCCGTGCGCGACGCGCACCTCGTGGCCCGACATGCCGAGGATCAGCCCGAGGCTGTCGGCGGCGTCACGGTTGTCGTCGGCGACCAGCACGCGCCGGCCACTGCGGGGCGCGGCGGCGGCGAGGCGCGCGTCCGGCTCGTCGCCGGCGCCACGGCTCCCGATCGGCAGCGGCAGGTGGACGATGAACTCGCTGCCGCGGCCGGGCCCGTCGCTGCGCGCCTCGATGGAACCGCCGTGCAGGTCGACCAGGCCCTTCACCAGCGCGAGGCCGATGCCGAGGCCGCCCTCGGAGCGGTGCAGCGTGTCGGCGACCTGCGAGAACATCTCGAAGATCGAGTGCAGCGCCGCCGGCGCGATGCCGATGCCGCTGTCGCGCACCGCGATCCGCAGGTTCGGTGGCGCGAGCTGCGCGGTCAGCGCGATGCGGCCGCCGGCGTCGGTGTACTTGGCGGCGTTGGTGAGCAGGTTCGAGATCACCTGCGCGAGGCGCAGCGGGTCGGCGTCGATCTCGACGTCCGGCACCGGCAGCTCGATCGCCAGCACGTGGCGCTTGCCGTCGATCAGCGGCCGCGCCGCCTCGACCGCGGTCTCGACCACGGTCGAGAGCACGATCCGCTCGCGGCGCAGCTCGAGCTTGCCCTGGGTGATGCGCGCCACGTCGAGCAGGTCCTCGAGCAGCCACGCCATGTGCGTGACCTGCCGCTGGATCACCTGCCGCGACCACTGCAGCGCGCGGTCGTCGAGCTTCGGCGAGGCGAGGATCTGTGCCGCGTTGCGGATCGGCGCCAGCGGGTTGCGCAGCTCGTGCGCGAGCGTCGCCAGGAACTCGTCCTTGCGGCGGTCGGCGGCACGCAGCTGCGCCTCGATGGCCTTCTGCGCACTGATGTCCTGCACCGTGCCGATCACGTGGTGCGGGCGCCCGTCCGCGAAGCGCACGCTGCCGGTGGCACGCACCCAGTGCTCGACGCCGTGCTGGCCGGCGACGCGGTACTCGGCCTCGTAGCGCCCGCTCGAGCGCGTGGGGTCGAGCACCCGGTCGATCGAGGCCTGCACCAGCGCGCGATCCTCGGGGTTGATCCGCGACATGAAGTAATCGGCGCTGAGCGGTGCGTCGGGCGCGAGGCCCCAGAGGCTGCGCGCGCGCTCGTCCCAGTGGATGGCACCGTCCATGAAATACTCGATGATGCCGAGCTGCGCGGCCTCGGTGGCGAGCCGCAGGCGGTCGGCGGCGCGCTCGCTGGCGGTGATCAGCCGGCGGATCTCGTCGATGTCGCTGGAGCTGCCGATCCAGCGGTCGATCGCGCCGGAGGCGTCGCGCTGCGGGTTGGCGCGCGCGCTGAACCAGCGGTAGGCGCCGTCGTGGCGGCGCAGCCGGTATTCGGTCTCGAACGGCTCGCCCGAGCGCAGCGAGCGCGTCCAGAGCGCGCCGACGGGCTCGCGGTCGTCCGGGTGCACCGCGGCGAGCCAGCCGAACCCGGTCGCCTCGGCGGGTGCCTGCCCGGTGTACTCGTACCAGCGCCGGTTGAGGTAGTCGCAGGGCCCCTCGGGAGAGGTGGTCCAGACGAGGGCCGGGACGCTGTCGGCGAGCGCGACGAAGCGGCGCTCGCTCTCGCGCAGCGCGGCCTCGATGTTCTTCTGCTCGGTGATGTCGAGCTCGACGCCGACGGTGCGCACCGGCCGTCGCTGTCCGTCGACCACGGCGAAGAAGGTGCGGGCACGGGCCAGGATCCAGCGCAGCTCGCCGTCCGGGCGCCGGATGCGGAACTCGCTGACGAAGGCGCCGCTGCCCGCGGGGTCGCCGGCGGCGGCGACCGCGGCCATGTGCTGCGGGTTGTCCTCGGGCAGCATCTGCACGCCGAGCACGTGCAGGCTGGGCTCGACGTCGCGCGGCAGCTGGTGGATCTCCCGCAGGCGATCCGACCACCACAGCGTCCCGGTCAGGTAGTCGTGGTCGAAGATGCCGGCGCCGGCGATGCGGGTCGCGAGGTCGAGCTGGGCCTCGCGGCGCGCGAGCTCGTCCTGCACGTTGCGGGCGAGGTCGATGTCGGTGCAGGTGCCGTACCAGCGGACGATCGCGCCGCGCTCGTCGCGCATCGCCGTGGCGCGCGCCAGGAACCAGCGGTAGCGCCCCGTCCGGTCGCGGATCCGCAGCTCGCTGGTGAACACGCCGTCGCCCGCGAACGCTGCCTCGCGCGCCTGCGCCATCGCGGCGAGGTCGTCCGGATGCACGGTCGCGCGCCAGCCGAAGCCCTCGGCCTGCGCGGGGGTCTGGCCGGTGTAGTCGAGCCACTGCGGACTGAAGTAGTCGGTCGAGCCGTCGGCGCGCGACGACCACGCGAGCTGCGGCAGCGACGCCACCAGCGTCGCGAAGCGCTTCTCGCTCGCGAGCAGCTGCTGCTCGGCGCGCCGCCGGTCGGTGACGTCGACGACGGTGCCGACCGAGCGCAACGCGCGCCGCGTGCCGGGATCGTCGCACGTGAATTCGGTGTGTCCGCGTGCCTGGATCCAGCGCGGTTCGCCGGCGGCCGTGAAGATGCGCAGCTCCAGCGAGAACTCGCCGCCCGCCTGCGGGGAGAGCGAGTCGCGGACCGCCTGCAGCAGGCCGCGGTCGTCGGGGTGCACCTGCGCGACCACCTGCACCGGGTCCGGCACCGTCTCCGGCGCCATTCCCCAGATGCGCTTCAGGTGCGGCGAGAACGCGAGGCGCCGCGTGCCGACGTCGTAGCGGAACACGCCGACGCCGGTCGCCTCGAGTGCGAGCGCGGTCTCGGTCTGCTGCTCGAGCAGCGCCTGCTCGGCGCGCTTGCGGTCGTCGACGTCCTCGGTGCTGCCGTACCAGCGGACGATCCGGCCCTGGGCGTCGCGGCGCGGGCGCGCGGTGGTGTGCACCCAGCGGTAGCTGCCGTCGGCGACGCGGATCCGGTGCTCGACGTCGTAGGTGTCGCCGCTCGCGAGGCAACGGTGCCACTCGGCCGACATGGCCGGAAAGTCCTCGGGATGCGGCGCCTCGGTCCAGCCCGCGCCGAGCGCCTCCTCGCGCGTCATGCCGGTCAGCGTGAGCCAGCGCTCGCTGAAATCGAGGATCCGGCCCTGCGCGTCGGCGGTCCACGGCACCTGCGGGTTGAGCTCGACGGTGTGCCGGGCGTGGGCCTCGCTCTCGCGCAGCGCCAGCGTCGCGGCATGCTGGCGCCACGCGACCGCCGCGGCCCGCGACAGCCGCGCCAGCAGCCGCGCATCCTCGCGGTCGAAGTGGCGATCGGTGCGGTGCTGCACGGCCCAGACCGTGCCGACCGGCCGCTCACCGGCCGTGAAGGGCGTCATCAGCACTTCCTCGACCGGCACGCCGAGCGCGTCGAACTGGGGGTGGGCGCTGGCCGGACGGCGGAAGAGCTGCACGCCCCCCGGGTCCAGCTCGATCGCGAGCCGGCTCAGCACGTGCGGCTGGGCGGCAGCGCTGCGCTCGCTCGCGGCGAGCTCGCCGCTGACGGCGCGCCAGCGGAAGCACGCAGCGGTGCCGCCCGCGCCGAGGCCGGTGCGGGTGCCGGCGGCGCTGGCCCGTTCGGCGTCGTCGGCGAGGCTGATGCCGGCCGAGCCGGCCCGGCAGGCCCCGAGGATCGTGTCGGCGAGGACCTGCAGGATCGCCTCCGGGTCCGTCGCGAGCGCATCCATCACGCGCAGCAGCGCGTCGTTCTCGAGCGCATGCTGCGGCGGCCGCGTGGCGCGCCGGGCGAGCTCCGCGGTCGCCACCACGGCGGCGAGTCCCGGGGCGGACGCCAGCATGGCTCCCGGATCGATCGCGGGAGATGCCTGCGCAGGCTTCGACAGGGTCGAGGCGTCCATCGGGGGCGGGCACCGTGCCGAGCTCGCCCGCGGCCAGGATGGCCGGCGGGCCGGAGCGCGATTGTCTGCCTCCGGTGGCGGGCCAACAAGCGGCGGGCGTGGCGTGGCCAGGCACGGCCCGGCCCGGCCCGTCGTGACCCGACGTGGCGTCGCGTCGCCGGGCCCGCGAGAATGGCGGCCGGCCGCGGTCCGGCCCGGAGGACGACAGGTGGCAATGCTCGACGGACGGATCGTGCTCGTGGCCGGCGCCTCGAGCGGCATGGGGCGTGCGACCGCCGAGGCGCTGGCGCGCCACGGGGCGCACGTGCTGCTCGCGGCGCGGCGCGCCGCGCTGTGCGAAGAGGTCGCGGCGGGCATCCGGTCGAGCGGCGGCGAGGCGACGGCGTTGCCGGCCGACGTCAGCGACGAGGCCGCGGTGGCGGCGCTGTTCGCGACCATCGAGGCGCGCTTCGGCCGGCTCGACGGCGCGTTCAACAACGTCGGGCGCACGCTCGGCAGCTCGCCGTTGCAGGACACGCCGACCGCGCGCCTGCGCCAGACGCTCGAGATCAACCTGGTGGCGGTGTTCCACTGCCTGCGCCACGAGTTGCGGCTGATGCGCGCGGCCGGTGGCGGCGCCATCGTCAACAACAGCTCCATCGGCGGCACGCGCGGCTTCGCCAACCTGTCGGACTATTGCGCAGCGAAGTGGGGGCTGATCGGCATGACCAAGGCGGCGGCACTCGAAAACGCGCCACACGGCGTGCGCGTCAACGTGATCGCGCCGGGCCTGGTCGCCACCGAGCGCTTCGAGCAGGTGCGCGCCGAGCACCCGGCGGTGATCGCTGCCCGCCTCGCGGAGGTGCCGATGCAGCGGCCCGGCGCGATGCAGGATGTCGGCGAGACGGTGGCCTGGCTGCTCGGGCCGGGCGCGAACTACCTGACCGGCGCCGTCGTGCCGATCGACGGTGGGGAGTGTGCGCGATGACGAGCCTGGGCGACTGCGACCGAGCGTTCGTACGGCTGCCCGAGGGCCTGCTCCATTACCGGCATGCCGGCTGGCCGAGCCCCCCGGGCAGCACGGTGGTTGCCGGCCACGCCGGCGCCGTCGGTCGTGGCGGTGTTGCAAGTGGCGCGCTCGACGGGGGCCCGGGCAAACTGCCACCGCTTTGGATGATGCATGCCTCGCCGGCCTCGTCGCGCAGCACCGAGCCGCTGGCGCTCGCCCTGGCCGCGCGGCACGGGCGCGCGATCGTCGCGCCCGACACGCCCGGCAACGGTGACTCGGCGCCGCTCGCCGTGCCCCAGCCCGAGGTCGCCGACTACGCCGACGCGTTCGTGCGCGCGCTCGACGCGCTCGGCATCGCGCAGGCCGACCTCTACGGCTACCACACGGGCGCGCACGTCGCGATCGAGATGGCGATCGCCCATCCGTCGCGGGTGCGGCGGCTGGTGCTGGATGGATTGCTGTGGCTCGAGGACGAGGCGGAGCGGGCCGACTACCTCGCGCACTACGCACCGCCGCTGGTGCCCGACGCCAACGGCACCCAGGTGTTCACCGCGCTGCAGTTCATCCGCGACATGGCGTGGTTCTTCCCGCACTTCCGGCGCGACGCCGCGCACAACCTGCGCGGCGGCGCGATGCCGCCGGAGTTGCTGCATACGCTGACCGTGGACCTGCTGAAGGCGGCGACCACCTACCATCTCGCCTATCGCGCGGTGTTCCGCCACCGCCTCGAGTCGCGCCTGCCGCGCCTCGCCGCGCACCCGGTGCTGCTGATGGCCGACGCCACCGACCCGACGCGGCCGGGCGTCACCCGCGCGGCCGCGCTCGTGCCCGGCGCGCGCCAGGTCGTGATCGAGGACGGCTGGTCGCCCCAGGGCCTCGCCGGCAAGGCGCAGACGATCGCCGACTTCCTCGCCTGAAAAAAGGGGACGGATTTATTTTTCTGCTTCTCGCTGGGCCGGGCCCAGCGAGAAGCAGAAGAATAAATCCGTCCCCTTTTTTCCTTCAGTCGAACTCGGACTTGATGGGGCGGGTCATCAGGGCGCGCACCACCTCGCGCGCCGGCACGCCTTCGAACAGGGTTCGGTACAGGCCCTCGACGATCGGCATCGAGACGCCGTGGCGCAGCGCGACCGCGTGCACCGCGCGCGCGGCGACGTAGCCCTCGACCACCTGGCCGATCCCGGCGAGCGCCGCCTCGGCACCGCTGCCACGGGCGAGCGCCAGGCCGAAGCGGCGGTTGCGCGACTGGTCGTCGGTGCAGGTGAGCACCAGGTCGCCGAGTCCGGCGAGTCCCATGAAGGTCTCGCGGCGCGCGCCGAGCGCGACGCCGAGGCGCGTCATCTCGACCAGGCCACGGGTGATCAACGCGATGCGCGTGTTGGCGCCGAAACCGAGTCCGTCGGAGAGGCCGGCACCGACCGCCATCACGTTCTTCACCGCGCCGCCGACCTCGACGCCGGTGATGTCGGTCGAGGTGTAGGCGCGGAAATTCGACGAGGACAGGCTGGTGGCGAGCGCGGTCGCGAAGGCGGGTTCGGGCGAGGCGACGACCATCGCCGTCGGCAGGCCCGCGCCCACCTCGCGCGCGAAGGTCGGTCCCGAGAGCACGGCGATCGGCACGTCCTCGCCGAGCACCTCGCGCGCCACCTCGTTCGGGAGCAGGCCGCTGTCGAGCTCGAAGCCCTTGGTGGCCCAGGCGAGCCGCAGCTCCGGGCGCAGGCGCAGGCGCGGACGCAGCTCGCCGAGCGTCGCGCGCAGCGCGTGGCTCGGCACCGCGACCAGCAGGTCGCGCGCGCCCTCGAGCGCCGCATCGAGCGTCGCGGCGACCTGCAGGGCATCGGGAAACGGCGCGTCGGGCAGGTAGCGCGCGTTGCGACGCTCGCGCGCCATGCGCGCCGATTGCTCGCGGTCGCGACCCCAGAGGCGGGTCGGGTGACCCGAGCGGGCGAACTGGATCGCGAGGGCCGTGCCCCAGGAACCGGCGCCGAGCACCGCCACGGGGGCCGCCGGCGCCGCCGGCGCGGGGCTTCCCGGTGACGTCGCGGCGGCGCTCACGCGCGCCTCAGCTGTTCAGGGCCTTCTGCTGCGCCTCGGCGAGCGAGCGGGCGTACAGCGCGTCGAAATTCACCGGCGGCAGCAGCATCTGCGGGAAGCCACCGAGCGACACGAGCTGCGAGACGACCGAACGTGCGTAGGGGAACAGCACGTTCGGCGCGATGCTGGCGATGGCCCGGCGATAGTCTTCCTCGCCGAGGTTGCGCACGCCGAACACCCCCGCCTGCTTGACCTCGACCAGGAACGCCGTGGCCTCGCCGACCTTCGCCGTGACGCTGATCGTCAGCACGACCTCGCGCAGCTCCGGCGAGATCGCCTCCGCCGCGGTGTTCAGGTCGAGCGAGATCTGCGGGTTCCACTGGCCCTCGATGCGCGGGCCCTTCGGCGCCTCGTAGGAGCAGTCCTTCAGGTAGACCGACTGCAGCGAGAACTCGGGGGCGTTCGGGTCGGCGGCAGGAGGGGCGGCGCCGGCGGCGCCCGGGTCGGAATCGGCCATGGTCGGTCAGTCCTCGGTGGAAACGTTCTCGATGGGAGCTTGTCGAAGCGGCGGTGCGCGCCGGGCGGATCAGGCGCCGCGCGCCGCAGCGGCGCGGCCGAGCAGCGGATCGAGCCCGCCGCGCGCTTCCAGGGCATGCAGGTCGTCGGAGCCGCCGACGTGCACGTCGCCGACGAAGATCTGCGGCACGCTGGTGCGACCGCTGCGCCGCTGCATCTCGGCGCGCGCCTCGGGCGACAGGTCGACGTCGATTTCCTCGAAGGAGACGCCCTTGGACTCGAGCAGCTTGCGGGCGCGACGACAGTAGGGGCACCAGTCGGTTGCATACATCACGACGCGCGGCTGGGCCTGGCCCGGCGTGGCAGGGTTCATCCGGCCTTCTCCTTCTCGCGCGCGTCCTTCGAGGCCTTCGCCGTCGCAGGCCGCGCCGCACCATCCTTGGCGAGCGGCAGCCCCTCGCCGCGCCACGCCGCGAGGCCGCCGCGCAGGTTCACCGCCTTGGCGAAGCCCTGGCCGGCGAGGATGCGGGCGGCGGAGGCGCCGAGCGAACCGCTCTCGCAGTAGACCAGGACGTTCTTCTCCTTGTGCTTCTTCAGCGACTCGCCTGCCTTGAGGATCTCGGCCGAGTCCATGCGGCGCGCACCATTGAGGTGGCCGGCGGCGTACTCCTCGGCCTTGCGCAGGTCGAGGACCAGCGCGCCCTGGTTCATCAACCGGATCGCCTCCTGCGGCGACACCGCCGCGAACTCCTGCTGGCGCACGCGGATCTCGAAGGCGATGACGAGGAGCGCGGCGACGCCTGCGAAGGCCAGCAGCCAGGGATGGTTCCCGGCGTATTCGATCAGGCGGTCCATGGCAGGGGCGGCAGGTCCGTTGCGAGGGCGAGCCTCATTATATCGGGTTCGGCTGCCCCGGGCCGGGCCGCTTCCCCGGACCCCGCGCTACACTTCGCGGCTTGCGCGCGTCACCCCGCACTTCCCCGTCGGCCCTCGTCGTGCTGCTGGCCTGTGCCGGGCTGGCGGCCGGCCTGCCCGCACCCACGCCGGCCCAGTCGGGCCGCACGCCCGCCAGCCAGGGGCGCGACGGCCCGGACCGGGCCCGAACCGAGGCCGAGCTGCGACAGATCCAGCGCGAGATCGAGCGCGTCCGCGAGCAGGTCAGCCGCGACGCGGCCGAGCGCGACCGCCTGCAGCGCGACCTGCGCCGCACCGAACAGTCGGTCAGCGGCGTGCGCGGCGAGATGTCGCGCCTGCGCCGCGAGCGCGAGGCGCGCAACCGCCGCCGCGCGGAGCTCGCGCGCGAGCGCGGGCAGCGCGAGGCGGCGCTCGCGCGCGAGCGCGAGGCGCTGGCCGCGCAGCTGCGCGCCGCCCACCAGATGGGGCGCGCCGAGCCGCTGCGCCTGCTGCTGAACCAGCGCGACCCGGCGAAGGCCGGGCGTATGTTCGCCTACTACGGCTACTTCGGCCGCGCGCGCGCCGGGCAGATCGCGGGCATCGAGCAGCACGTCGCGCGCATCGCCGAGCTCGACGCCGAGCTGGCCGGCGAGGAGGCGCGGCTGGTCGAGCTCGAGCGCTCGCGCAACGAGGAGCTCGCGAAGCTCGAGCAGGCCCGCAGCGAGCGCGGCCAGGTGCTCGCGAACCTCAAGGCCGAGTCGCGCTCGCGCGCGGCGCAGCTGCAGCGGCTGCAGCGCCAGCAGGCGGCGCTCGAGAAGCTGCTGCGCGAGCTGCGGCGCACGATCGAGAAGTTCCCGAGCGACTCGAAGGGCGCGTTCGCACAGCTGCGCGGCAAGCTCGCGTGGCCCGCGGCCGGCCGCGTCGTCGCACGCTACGGCGAGACGCGTGCCGGCGGCCTGCGCTGGGACGGGATGCTGTTCGCGGTCGAGCGCGGCGCGCCGGTGCGTGCCGTCTACCACGGGCGCGTGGTCTACGCCGACTGGCTCGCGGGCCTCGGCCTGCTGGTGATCGTCGACCACGGCGGCGGCTACCTCAGCCTCTACGGCCACAACGACGAGCTCTATCGCAAGGTCGGCGAGCGGGTGACCGCCGGCGACCCGGTCGCCGCCGCCGGCGACAGCGGCGGGCGTACCCAGCCCGAGCTCTACTTCGCGCTGCGCCGCGGCGGCCGGGCGATCGACCCGCGGCCCTGGTTCCGCAACGCTCGGCCGTGAGCCGCGCGCTGCGACTGCGCGGCGGCGGGCGGCCGCCGCCAGCGTGACGCAGGTCACGTTCCGGTCGGCGCGCAATCTGTAAACGCGCACTGGGTCAAGGCGCACCGGAATCGCACCGTGCACCCTACATGGGTGGCCGATGGATCGGCCCCTGTAACCCCAGGACCGCGCCACGAGATGTCGACGAACTCCCCCGCCGAGAAGGAGATCTGGAAGAAGCTGGAGCCCTACGCCCAGCTCGTGAGCTCCTTGCTGCCGCGGGCCGATGCGATCAGCGTGTTCGATGCCGAGGGCTGGCTGCGCTGGACCACCGAGTCGACCCAGGGTCCCGACCTGCCGAACGCGATCCAGCAGCTCCTGCCGCACGCGATCGCACACCGCAACGAGGCGGGCCGGCGGGTCCAGATCGAGGGCGACGACTTTCCCTACTACGTCTGGTGGCTGCGCAACGACGAGGGTGCGTTCATCGCGGTGGTCGCGGTCTCGACCCGCAGGTCGATCGAGACCGAGCCCGCGAGCTTCGACTTCGTCAACCAGCTGGTGCGCCCGGCGATGGAGTGCCTGCGCCGCGAGCTCGCGGCGCAGAGCGCGCTGCTGTCGATGCACGACTCGCTGTCGGCACGCGACAAGGACGTCGAGCTGTTGCTGAAGGTCACCGACACGCCGAACGTCGCCGGCGGCGACAAGGTCGACGAGCTCAAGCTGCTGCTGCAGAACGCCGCCGACCACATGGGCTGCGCGCTGGTCGCGCTGATCGTCCCGGACAAGAACATCGCGATGATGCGGCCCGGAAAGGGCCGGCAGGTCGACGGCTCGCTGGTCGCGCGCACCCACCGCCAGCTGCTGCAGCTCGTCACCACGCGGCGCGAGTCGGTGGTGATCAACCGCGTCGGCGCGGGCGGCGAGATGCTGCCCTATCGCATCCTCTGCAGCCCGCTGAAGCTGCCGGGCAGCCGCGTGGCCGGGATGCTCGCCCTGTATCGCGACACGGCCGGGGCCGAGTTCCAGGAGCGCGACGCGCGGCTCGCCGAGATCCTCGCGCGCCGCGCCTCGGCCAGCATCGAGGCGAGCTACGACGCGCTCAGCGGCCTGCTGACGCGCCCTGCGCTCGAGCAGCGTGCCGGCGCCGCGCTCGCCGAGGACGCCAACCGCCGCACCTGGAGCGCGCTCTACCTCGACTGCGACCAGATGCACGTCGCCAACGAGAACTTCGGCATGCACGTCGGCGACCAGGTGCTGGCCCAGCTCGGCGAGCTCATCCGCTCGCGCCTGCCGCCCGGCGGCCTCGGCTCGCGCATCTCGGGCGACCGCTTCGCGCTCGTGCTGCCGCTGCGGCGCGAGGAGGCGACCGAGTTCGCCGACCAGCTGCGCCTCGGTGCGGAGCAGCTCGGTACCCTGTCGCCCAAGGCGCGGCTGCACTTCACGGTGACGATCGGCGTCGCCCAGGTCGAGCGTTCCGCCGATGCGCTCGCGCACGCGATGGCCGCGGCCGAGTCGGCCTGCAAGGCGGGCAAGGATCGCGGCCGCAACCGGGTCGAGGCCTACGAGGAGGCGGACGTCAGCATCATCCGCCGTTTCACCGACATCACCACCGCCGGCGACCTGCGCGCGGCGATCGACGAGGGGCGCATGCGCCTCGATGCGCAGCTGATCCGGCCCATCGGCCAGGACGGCCAGCACGCGGTGCCGCACTACGAGCTGCTGCTGCGGATGATCGGTCCGAAGGGCGAGACCGTCGGCCCGGATCGCTTCCTCTCCGCCGCGCAGCGCTACCAGATGATGCCGACGATCGATCGCTGGGTGATCGACCGGGCCATCTCGCAGCTCTCGACGGTGTCGGGATGGCTGCAGGACCGCCCGGTGGTGTTCAGCATCAACTTCTCCGGCCAGTCGCTCGGCGACGAGACCTTCCACGACTTCCTGCTCGAGCGGCTCGATCGTGCCGGCATCGACCCGTCGGTGTTCTGCTTCGAGCTGACCGAGAGCGACGCCGTCGCCAACATCGCCAAGGCCGAGGGCCTGATGCGCCGGTTGCGCAAGCTCGGCTGCGGCGTCGCCCTGGACGACTTCGGCACCGGCCTGTCGTCCCTGTCCTACCTGCGCGCACTGCCGGTGACGCTGCTGAAGATCGACGGCAGCTTCGTGCGCGACATCCTCAAGGACCCGCGGGCCGAGTCGATGGTGCAGGCCATCGCCCAGCTGTCGCGCAGCATGTCGATCGGCACGGTCGCGGAATATGTCGAGACCCCGGAGATCGAGGCGCGCCTGGTCGCCCTCGGTGTCGACTACGCGCAGGGCTTCGCGGTCGGGCGTCCCCAGCCGCTCGTGGGGCTGCTCGAGGAACTGCCGCTGCTCTGCAGCGCCAACGTGCTGCCCGCGGACGCCTCGGCCAGTGCCCGTTATGCCCGGCTCGCAGAGTCACGGACCGGTGGCGACGGCCACGGGATGGGCGCCAACGTGGGTTCGGGCGCTCTGCGCGGATAGCCCGCGCCGGGACCGGGCGGTACCATCGTCGGGTCGTCTTCGATGAAGGGCCGGCCCACAGGTTGCGCATGACCGTCCGCTCGCGAACCACTCTCGCGCTCCTCGGCGGCATCGCGCTCGGCGCGGCCGTCACGATGACCGGCACCGTGCTCGCCGAGCGCGACCCGGCGCCGCGCGCCGAGGTCGTCGCGAGTCGCGCGGCCGCCGCGCAGCGCGGCCTCTCGCCACTGGCCGGCGTGCCCCCCGAGGACGTGCATCGCCTCGCCGAGATCCTCGAGCGCGTGCGTGTCGAGTACGTCGACGAGGTCGACGATCGCACCCTGATCGACAACGCGGTGCGTGGCCTGGTGTCGGGCCTCGACCCGTATTCCGCCTACCTCGATCGCGACGAGTACGACGAGATCCGGCTCAGCACCTCCGGCACCTATCCGGGCATCGGCGTCGAGGTCGCGCCGGAGGCCGAGGGCATCAAGGTGCTGCGGCCGATCGCCGACTCGCCGGCCGAGCGCGCCGGCCTGCGCAGTGGCGACGTCATCGTGCGCATCGACGACGCGCCGGTGCAGTCGGACGTCGACGCGGCCATCGACCAGATGCGCGGCCCGGCGGGCACGCAGGTCAAGCTCAGCGTGCGCCGCCCCGGCGCACCGCAGGTGGTCGACCTCGCGCTCGAGCGTGCGCAGGTCGAGGTGCACAGCGTCTCGGCCGAGTCGCTCGAGCCCGGCTATGGCTACCTGCGCATCACCACGTTCAGCGACACCACCGCGCAGGATGTCACGCGCGCCGTCTCGAACCTGCTCGGCGCCCGCCACGGCACGGCGCTCGACGGCCTGGTGATCGACCTGCGCAACAACCCTGGCGGCGTGCTCGACTCGGCGGTCGAGGTCGCGGACGCGTTCCTCGACTCCGGCGTGATCGTCACCGCCGACGGCCGCACGCCCGACGCGCGCTTCCGGATGGACGCGACGCCGGGCGAGCTGCTCGCCGGCGCGCGCATCGCGGTGTTGGTCAACGGCGGCTCCGCGTCGGCCGCCGAGATCCTCGCCGGCGCGTTGAAGGACAACGGCCGTGCCGTGCTCGTCGGGCGCCGCACCTACGGCAAAGGCTCGGTGCAGACGGTGATCCCGCTGGCCGACGGGCGCGCGCTGAAGCTCACCACCTCGCACTACGCCACGCCCTCGGGCGCGAAGATCGACCAGCGTGGCATCGACCCGGACCTCGTGGTCCAGGGGCCCGACGAGCCGCCGGGTGACGTCGCCGCCGACGGCGAGGTGCGCCAGGCGCTGCAGGCGCTGAAGACCGGCCGTCCGGCCGCGAGCCCGCGGCTCGTCACCGCGACCGCGTCGCGCTGAGGGGGCGGGCACCGTGGAGCTCGTGCACCTGTTCGTCGACTTCGTGCTGCACCTCGACCGGCACCTGGTCGACCTGATGGCGCAGTACGGCGCCTGGATCTACGGCATCCTGTTCCTGATCGTCTTCTGCGAGACCGGGCTGGTCGTCACGCCCTGGCTGCCGGGCGATTCGCTGCTGTTCGCCGCCGGCGCACTCGCCGCGATCGACACCAGCGGCACCCTGTCGGCGCCGGCGCTCGCGGCGCTGCTGGTGGTCGCCGCGGTGCTCGGCAACACCACCAACTATGCGATCGGCCGCTGGGTCGGGCCGCAGGCGTTCAGCGGCCGCTACCGCCTTCTGAAGGTCGAGTACCTGCGGCGCACCGAGTCGTATTTCGCCGAGCACGGCGGCAAGACGGTCGTGCTGTCGCGCTTCCTGCCGATCCTCCGCACCTTCGCGCCGTTCGTCGCCGGGATCGGCCACATGCACTACGGGCGCTTCCAGGCCTTCAACGTCGGCGGCGCCGTCGCCTGGGTGGTGGCCTTCGTCGGCGGCGGCTTCTTCTTCGGCAACATCCCGCTGGTCAAGGACAACTTCGGCATCGTCACGATCGCGATCATCGTCGCGTCGCTGCTGCCGGTCGCCTGGGTCCTGCTCCAGCCCCGCCGCGGCACCGCCTGAGGGAAAAAGGGGACAGATTTATTTTCTCTGGAAAAAAGGGGACGGATTTATTTTCCCAACTCGCAATCGTTTCGCGAAACGATTGCGAGTTG
>JALORN010000050.1 GCA_025458905.1 Steroidobacteraceae bacterium | reverse complement strand
CGACGGTCCACTGGTCCGTCGGCCGGAACTCGACCGTGCCGAAGAACGCGCGCTGCTCGTCCTGCGCCTCGTTGCGCGACAGGTTCACCATGTTGTTCCAGGGCTCGACGTTGGGCGCGGCGGTGTTCGGGTTCAGGTTCACGAAGAAGAAGATGTCGGTCTGCGGGCGCTCGGTCGGCGCCAGCACGCGACCGTCGTAGACCAGCCGGCCGAAGCTGACGAAGTCGTTGTTGAACAGGAAGCCGCCGACCGACCAGTCGAAGTTCTTGCCGACCTGGCCCTCGAGCCGCAGCTCCTGGCTCTGCGCCCGCGAATCGCCCTTGCCCGAGCCGTTGAACACCGGCACACGCTGGCGGCGCAGCACGGTGGTCGGCGCCGCACGGTTCACGATGTTGAAGAAGAAGCCCTGGCCGTTCGCCTCGCCGAGGGTCTGGTCGGAGTAGTTGTCGGTGTTGGCGTTGAACACCGCGGTCTGGCTCTTGATCTGCACCGGGCCGAAGTCGTAGCTCAGGTCGAGCGAGCCGAGCGAGACGTGGCGCTGGAAGGCGAGCGAATCGGCGTTCGCGGACAGCGTGTCGCGCGTCGGGATGTCGCCGCAGAACACGGTCGGGGCGACGCCCGCGGGGCCGCAGTTCAGCGACGGGAAGAGGTACATCGCCGCGGAATCGCGGAGATCCTCGGTGCGGTAGCCGAAGAGGCGCGCCGAGAACGCGTCGTTCGGTTTCCAGTCGACCATCGCCGAGACGTTCTTGGTCTCGAAGCCGCCGAGGCCGCCCGAGGGCTCGGCCTGGTTCTCCCAGCTGCCGTCGAAGGTGTTGTAGCTGATCGCGATGCGGCCGCGGATCGTGTCGGTGATCGGGCCCGATACGGTCGCCCGCGCCTCGTAGCGCGCGTCGCTGCCGACGGTGGCGCCGACCTTGGCGAAGAAGTCGTCGGTGGGGCTCGCCGGCACGTAGTTGATCGCGCCGTTGAAGGCGTTGCGGCCGTAGAGCGCCGACTGCGGACCCTTGACCACCTCGATGCGCTCGACGTCGAGCAGCTCGAGGTTCAGGGCGTTCTGGTTGGCGAGGTACACGCCGCCGTAGAACACCGCGACGTTGCGGTCCGGGGTGCCGAGGTTGGTCTGGGAGATGCCGCGGATCACCGGCGTGCCCAGCTGGTTCTGGATCGCGTCGAAGTAGGTGAGGCCCG
The DNA here is from genome assembly GCA_025458905.1 of Steroidobacteraceae bacterium. Lineage (GTDB taxonomy): Bacteria > Pseudomonadota > Gammaproteobacteria > Steroidobacterales > Steroidobacteraceae > UBA964. The sequence continues at coordinate 20,967 of JALORN010000050.1, read as the reverse complement.
GCGTGAACATCGCCACGTCGTACAGGTTCTGGATGCCCTTCTGCTCGATGTCCTTCGCGGTCAGCACCGCGATCGAGACCGGGACATCGATCAGCGTCTCTTCACGCTTGCGGGCGGTGACGACGACTTCCTCGAGCAGGCTCACGTCGGCGGAATCCTGGGCGGAGGCGGTGGCCGGGTTGAGCGCGGCAGCGACGGCCGCCACCACGGCACCCGCGAGGGATTTCTGGATCGATGACACTGGCATACCTCTCTGGGTAGGGCCCGCGGCAGCGCGGGTACGTTCGCGTGCAGTATCGAGGCTCCGCGGCAACAACGGTACGGCCGGGAGTCGACTCGCCCGGGATACGGGCGTTTTCCGTGAATCCCGGATTGTTGGCTACCCGCAACACCGGGTGTCCGGCCGGGCCACGGCCGCGGTCCGGCGGCGGCGCGTCTAGACTCGCGGTCGAGGGGCCCGCGAGGCGCGGCGTCCCGTCCCCGACCCGAGGAGGCCGACGCTCGCCATGACGGGGTGCCGAACGAAGCCCCAGCCCCTCGCGGCCGGTCGGGGCACCGGCCGATGAGCCTGCCGGCGGCCGCGGCGCGCGGCAGCGTCCGCGTGTTCCACCTCGCCGGCGTCGAGAAGGTCTACGGCAGCGGCGAGGCCGCGGTGCACGCACTGCGCGGCCTCGACTTCGACGTGATGGCCGGCGAGCTGCTGGTGCTGCTCGGACCCTCTGGGTCCGGCAAGTCGACGCTGCTCAACATCCTCGGCGGCCTCGACCGGCCGACCGCGGGACGCGCGCTGTTCCGCGACCTCGACCTCGGTGCCGCCGACGACGCGGCGATCACCGACTATCGGCGCCACCACGTCGGCTTCGTGTTCCAGTTCTACAACCTGATCGCGAGCCTCACGGCCGAGGAGAACGTCGAGCTCGTGACCGAGGTCGCCGACGACCCGATGCCAGCGGCCGAGGCGCTCGGGCTGGTCGGCCTCGGGCAGCGGCGCGGCCACTTCCCGTCGCAGCTGTCCGGCGGCGAACAGCAGCGCGTCGCGATCGCGCGCGCGATCGCCAAGCGCCCGACCGTGCTGCTCTGCGACGAGCCGACGGGCGCGCTCGACGTCGCCACCGGCGTGCGCGTACTCGAGTCGCTGGTCGACGTGAACACGCGCCTCGGCACCACCACGCTGCTGATCACGCACAACGCCGACATCGCGCGGATCGGCGATCGCGTGGTGCGCTTCGCCGACGGCCGGATCCGCTCGATCGAGTCGAACGCGCGACGCGTGGCGCCGCGGGAGCTGCACTGGTGATCCGCCTCGCGCCGCTCGATCACAAGCTGCTGCGCGACCTGCGCCGCATGTGGCTGCAGATCGTCGCGGTCGGCACGGTGCTCGGCTGCGGCATCGCGCTGTTCGTGATGGCCACCGGCACCTACGGCTCGATCCAGCGCTCGCGCGACCAGTACTACGCTGCCGAACGCATGGCGGACCTCGCCGCCTCGGTGGTGCGGGCGCCCGAGTCGGTGGGCGCGCAGCTGGCGGCGCTGCCCGGCGTCGACGCGGTCGAGACCCGCGTCAGCGGCATCGCACTGGTCGACCTGCCGGGCGTGTCCGAACCGGTCTCGGCACGCGTCGTGTCGCTGCCCCGCGGCCGCGAGGCGCGCGTCAACGACATCGTGCTGCACACCGGCCGGCTGCCGGCGCCGGAACGGGACAACGAGATCGTGGTCAACGAGGCCTTCGCCGAGCGCAACGGCCTCGGGCCGGGCGATACGCTCGCCGCCGTGCTCTACGGCCGGCGACGCACGCTCGAGATCGTCGGCGTCGCCAGCAGCCCGGAGTTCGTGTTCGCGGTCGCGCCCGGCGAGATCACGCCCGAGCCGCAGCGCTTCGGCGTGTTCTGGATGGGCCGCGAGGGCCTGGCACGGGCCTACGACCTCGACGGCGCGTTCAACGACGTTGCGATCCGACAGGCCCGCGACGCCAAGCCGCGCGAGCTGGTGGCGGCCGTCGACCGGCTGCTCGCGCGGCATGGCGGCCGCGGCGCCTACGGCCGCGACCGGATGATCTCGGCGCAGTTCCTCGAGGACGAGCTGCGCAGCCTCCAGACCATGGCGAGCGTGCTGCCGCCGGTGTTCCTCGCGGTCGCGGTGTTCCTGGTAAACGTGTCGCTGTCGCGGCTGATCGCCACCGAGCGCTCCAACATCGGGCTGCTGAAGTCTTTCGGCTACTCGAACCTCGCGGTGGCCGCGCACTACGCCAAGTTCTCGCTGGCCTTCGCCGCGCTCGGCACGGTGCTCGGCGTCGCCGTCGGCCAGGTCGGGGGCGACTACATGGCGTCGATCTATCGTTCGGTCTACCGCCTGCCCGACCTGCAGTTCGACGCCGGGCCGCTCGTCTACGCCGGCGCGATCGGTGTCGGCATCGCCGCCGCCGTGCTCGGCTCGGCGCGGGCCGTGCGGCGCGCGATCCGGCTGCCCCCGGCGGCGGCGCTGGCGCCACCCGCGCCGACCCGCTTCGGCGGCCTCGGCGAGCGCGTCGAGCGGGCCGCGCGCAGCCTCGACGCCAAGTCGCGGATGATCGTGCGGCGCATCGTGCGCTTCCCGCGCCGCTCGCTGAGCACCGTCGCCGGCATCGCCGCGGCGATCGCGCTGCTCGTGACCTCGCAGCATTTCCCGGTGGCGATGAACCACATCGTCGACGTCAACTTCGGCGCGGCGCAGCGCATGGACGTGACGCTCGCGTTCGCCGATGTCCACGATGCCTCGATCCTGCGCGACGTGCGCCGGCTGCCCGGCGTGCTGGCGGTCGAGCCGATGCGCTCGGCGCCGGTGATCCTGAGCGCAGGCACGCGCAGCCAGCGCGACAGCCTGCTCGGCATCCCCGCCGGCGCGCGGCTGAACCGCGTGCTCGACGGCGAGGAGCGGCCGGTGCCGCCGCGCGCCGACGGCCTGACGATCGCGCGCGTCCTGGCCCGCAAGCTCGACGTGCAGGTCGGCGACCGGGTGCGCGTCCAGGCCACCGACGGCCGGAGGCGCAGCCTGGAGATCCCGGTGGTGGCGATCGTCGACCCCTTCGTCGGCGCGCCGGCCTACCTCGAGCTCGACACCCTGAACCGGCTGCTGCAGGAGCCCGAGCGCGTGACCGCGGCCTACCTGCTGGTCGATGCCCGCGCACGCGAGGCGTTCAGCCGCGAGGTCAAGCGGCTGCCGGCGATCGCGGGCGTGACCTATGCCGACAATGCCGAGAACACCCTGCGGCGGCTGTTCAACGAGGGCAGCGGGTTCTTCGCGGCGCTGTTCGTGGTGTTCTCGTCGATGATGGCCGCCGGCGTCGCGTTCTCGGCGGCCCGCGTGACCCTCGCGGAGCAGGAGCGGGACCTGGCGACCCTGCGGGTGCTCGGCTTTCGGCGCCGCGAAGCCTCTTACGTGCTGCTCGGCGAGATCGGCGCACTGCTGCTCGCGGCCATCCCGCTCGGCATCGTGCTCGGGTACCTCTTGACGCGCTGGCTGATGTCGCAGTTCGCTACCGAGTTGTTCTCGTTCCCGCACGTGCTGAGCCCCGCGGCCTACGGTCAGTCGGTGGCCTTCGTCGCGGTGGCGGTGGTCGTGGCGGCACTGTTCGTGCGGCGCGGGGTGGACCGGCTGGACATGGTCGGCGTGCTGAAATCGAGGGACTGACGTGGCGGACGACGCAGGGCCGGTTGGGCGGCGGACGAACGAGGGCGCAATGGGCGCGGCCGTGTCGCGCCGACGGGCGCGCGCTCGCGGGTTCTGGATCGGCGGGAGTGTGCTGCTCGCCGCCTTCCTCGCCTTTGCGCTCTGGCCGCGGCCGACCCCGGTCGAGACGGCAGTGGTCGATCGCGGCACGCTGCGCGTGGAGATCGTCGACGAGGGACGCACGCGCTACCACGACGTGTACGTCGTCAGCGCACCGGTCGCCGGGCGGGTGCTGCGCGTGGACGTCGACCCGGGCGACGAGGTGAAGGCGGGCGCGACGCTCGCGCAGATGACACCGACCGCCGCCGGATTCCTCGATCCGCGCAGCGACCGCGAGGCCCGTGCCGCCGTCGAGGCGGCATCCGCGGCGCTGCGCGCTGCGCAGGCGCGCGCCGACCTCGCCGAGCGCGAGTACGCGCGCACCGCGAGGTTGCGGGAAGATCGCCTGGTCGCCGATGCAGCGTTGGACCAGGCCCGCACGCAGCTCGACGCCGACCGGGCAGCCCTGGCGTCGGCGCGGGCCGAGGTCGAGCGCGCACGCAGTGCGCTGCTGCAGCCGGCGGCGAGGGGCGGCGGCACCGTCGCCGTGCGCGCGCCGGCGACCGGGGTGGTGCTGCGGGTGCCGCAGGAGAGCGAGGCGGTGGTGCCCGCCGGCGCGCCACTGGTCGAGATCGGCGACCCCTCGCGGATCGAGGTGGTGGCCGAGTTCCTGTCGCAGGACGCGGTGAAGATGCAGCTCGGTGCCGCGGCGACCATCGAAGGCTGGGGCGGCCCGCCGCTGGCCGCGCGCGTCGAGCGCATCGAGCCGCTCGCGCGCACCAAAATCTCGGCGCTGGGCGTCGAGGAGCAGCGCACCAACGTGATCCTGGAGTTCGTCGAGCCGGCGGAGGCGCGGCGGCTGGGACACGACTACCGCGTCGACGCCCGGGTCGTGGTCGAGGAGATCGCCGACGCGGTCCGCGTGCCGCTCGGCGCGCTGTTTCGCGACGGCGGCGACTGGGCGGCGTTCAAGGTCGAGGACGGCCGCGCGACGCTCGCGCCGGTGCAGGCGGGACCGGCGGACGATGCCTACAGGGTCGTGCGCGGCGGGCTCGCGCCCGGTGACCGGGTGATCGTCTATCCCGGCAGCGGCATCGCGGACGGCGCGCGGGTCGAAGCGGCGGAGTGAGGACCCGCATGTCGGGAACCGGGCGCGGCAGGGCCTGCCCGCGCGGCGCTCGTACCACGCGGCCAGTACGCGCCGGCTCAATCCGTGCGCCTATAGGCGTTCACGGTCGCGTGGTAGAAGAAGGTACCACTGGTCTTGCGCCACATCGGATTGTCGTTCAGCTCGGTCTCGCACGCGCCGATGCGGTCGAGGATCTCGCTCAGCCGGCCATTGAACTCCTCGAGCTTCGCGTCATAGGCCGCCTGGGTCTTCGCGAAGTCGACGCGGATCTTGGTCTTCTGCGCGGCCCAGGCGTTCTCCAGCAGGTAATGCGGCTTCGCCGCCTGGTCGCCGACGGCGATCACCTTGGTCACGAACTTGCTGGTGTCCGAGTACAGCACCCGCAGCCGTTCGTACAGCTCTAGCTGGCGCTCGAAGTCGGCCAGCGGCTCGCGGTAGCACTGCGTGCACTCCTCGTAGTTCTCCCAGGCTGCGTCGATCGCCTCCGACTGCGACGGCGTCATGACGCCATCGCCGCCGGCGAAGCGCGGCGGACGGCAGGAAATCGGCATCGGCGGGAAACGATCCGGATCGGTCTCGTTGTCGCGGTCGGACTCGAGCAGCATCCGCAGCCGTTCCAGTTCCGCGCGGGTCGCCGCGACCTGGGTCGCGAGGTCGCGCGCGCTCTGCTCGGCGGCCTCGATGCGTTCGCGATAGCTGCCGGAGCCGTCGCCGCCCCCACCGCCATCGCCGTCGCCATCGCCATCCTTGGGCGCATCGCTCGGGCGGAACGGATCCTTGGGGACGTCGGAGCCGCGCGCATCTTCGGCGCGCCCGGCCCGCCGATCCGCTTCGGCGGGCTTCGCGTCGTCCTTGGACTTCACGTCGTCCTTGGGCTTCGGCTCGGCGGACTTCGGGCCGCGCGGCGTCTTGTCGGCATCGAGCGGTGGCTTCTGCAGTTCCTTCGGCACCTCGAACGGATCCGGGGCCTGCGCCCGCGCCGGGCCGGGAGTCGCCGCGAACGCCAGCGCGAGCGACAGCGCGGCTAGCGCCGTCGCCGCCTTCGCGCCGCCACGGCGGAACACGAGCACCGCGAGCAGTCCGGCGATGACGACGAGCGCACCGAGGATCGCGAGCATCACGGGCGAGGTGCCGCCCGCCGCCGCCGGTGCAGCACCACCGGCGCCGGTGGCGGCGCCCGCGCCGCTCGCGGCGGTCGTCGCGCCCGCGGATGCCGGCCGCGTCGCGACGCCTCCGGCGGCCATTGCCGCCGCCACCCGGGCCGAGTCCGGTGGCGCGTACACCGCCTGCAACGGCGGCGGCACCGGTTCGCCCTGCCAGACCAGCACGGTGGCGCGAGTCGCCCGGTCGCCGGCGGCGCGCAGCCGGATGCCGACGTCGCCGTACGCACGGCCCTCGAAGCGATACAGGCCGGCCGCGCCAGTCGTGCCCTCCGCCTCGACCACGGCCCAGGACTGCCGGTGCAGCGAGACCTGGATGGGGACGTCCCTGCGCTCGGCGATCACCTGGATCGAGAGCGGCGCCGAGACGTTCGCGCCGCCGATGTAGTAGCGCCGCTCGCCGTCGGCGGCGAGCCGCGCTTCCGCTCGCGCCCACTGCCCGGGTTCGCCGCGCTTCGCGGCGAGCTTCAGCCTGGCGGCCTTGGTCTCGTCGCCGGGTGCCGCGACTGGCTCTGCCGCGGCGGGTGCGACGAGACCCGCCGCGAGTCCGAGCCAGCCGGCGGCTACTAACGCGAGACTGCAGCGCGAGTCAGAGGCCATGCTGCTTCACCAGTGCCGCGGTGAACGCGATCGCGCGCTGGCGTCGCGCCTCCTTCTGGGTCTCGTCCTCCTTCATCACCAGGTGCGGGTTGATGCTGATCACCGTCACCACGTCGTTTGCGGTCGGGAAGGCCGTGATGCGCCCACGATCGCGGCGCATCACGATCGTCGCGGCCCCGCCCGGCGCAGGCAGCCGCGTGAACGCGGCCCCACCGTACTGCGCGATCTGCTGCAGCAGCGTGTCGCGCTCGGCGACCATGTTGGCGGCGGAGTTCCACTTTGCCAGAGTCGCGGTCAGCATCGGGTTGCCGCGCGCGGTGCGCCAGCTGCAGCCGGTATCAGCCTGCGTCGTGCGCAGCTGGCCTTTGACGTCGGGACCGAGGATCGACGCGACCACCGCGGGCGGCAGCCAGTCGCAGGGGGACTGGCGGGTGAGCGCGTCCCAGCGCGCAGCTGCAGCGGCCTTGGACTGCGCGACGGCCGGCGGCGATGCAGTCAGCGCGAAGACCAGCATGACAGCCAGCACCAGGCCGGTGGCGAGGGCAGCGAGGAAAGGACAGCGCGAAACGTACATCGAAGCTCTCCAGTGCATTCCGGGTAGGTTCGGTCAGGTTCGGTTCGGTCGGTTTCGATTCAGCGCCGGCCAGAGGCGGGCGCGATCAGCAGGTCGACGCGCCGGTTCTTCGCGCGACCCTCGTCCGTGTCGTTCGGCGCCACGGGTCGTGACTCGCCGTAGCCGCGTATGCTGATTCGGTCGGCGGGCAGCACGACGCGCTTGCCGAGGTAGGCCCAGACCGACCGCGCACGGGCCTCGGACAGGGCGAGGTTGGCGGCGTCTGCGCCGGTGCTGTCGGTGTGCCCCTCGACGGTGACGCGGATGTCCCTGCCGTAGCCCTGCACCTGCTTCGCGAGCGTGTCGAGCGCGGCCAGCGCCTCCGGCTTCAGGTCCGACTTGCCCACGTCGAACAGCAGCGCGCTGTCGAGCGACAGGCGGATCTCGGCGCCGACCGCAGCCACGGCGTCGATGTCGGCGCCCGAGTGGTTGCCCCCGCAGGCCTTGCCGGCGTTGCGCAGGCGCACGAAGCCGTAGCGCTCGCCCTTCTTCGCGAACGGGCGGATATCGACGTCGGAACGCGCGCCCTCGATCACGCCGACGTCGATCCAGTCGCGGCCGTCGACCGAGATCGCGAGCGAGGTGCGCTCGACGATCGGGCCGATCTCGAACACGTAGAGATCGACGCCTTCGACGTCGACCAGCACGTTGTCGACGAACTGCAGCACGAGTTCGCCGTCGCAGCCCAGCGAGATGAAGTCCGCGCTGGTGGTGCTGCGGTAGTCGGGCTCGCCGAGCGCGGAGGGCGGGAAGTCGAAGGGCGTGCGCGAAGTTTTCGCGCCCGGCGTGAAGCGGACGGCCGTGTCCGCGAACGACAGCTCGCCGAGCGGCAGGCAGATCGCGCGCTTGCCCGTGCCGTACTCGAGTCCTGGACAGTCCGCGGTCTTGCGGCCGGCGGGCCCGTCGGGCGGGCGCCGCTCGCCCTTCGGCGGCATCATCTCCTCGATCTGCGCGAGCGTTATGCCGTTCGGCCCGGCCTCCTTCAGCAGCAGCTTCATATCGCTGCTGGCCAGGCCGATCCTGTTGGCGTTGGTCGCGAGCAGCGCGTCGAGCTGCTCGCGCGGCATCGCCAGCGAGCCTCCCATGCCCTCGACCAGGTGCTCGAGCGCATCCGCCGTGAGTTCGATCACCTGGCCGCGGTGCAGCGCTCGATCGATGGCCGCGCGCGCTCCCGGCGTGGTCTCGACCAGGCGATCGCGCGAGGCGCGCAGCTCCGCCAGCCCGCTGCCGCGCGGCCGGGAACCGGCCGCGGGCGCGGCGTCGGCTTCGGGCAGTGCGCTGAAGTCCAGGTCCGGATAGGCAGCGCGCAGGTCGGCGAGGCGCCCGCCCGTGCCGGTCATGGTCTTGCCACGCTGGTCGGTCAGCAGGTAATGGCCGCCGGGACGCGGGACGACCCAGACCTTGCGCGAGCCGTCGTCGAGGATGATGGTGGCGTTCGGCGGCACGAGGGGATCAGGGGACTGCGCCCAGCCTTGGACGGCGGCGCAGAGCACGGCTGCCGCCGCCCACCGCGCCATGCGACTGCCGCCCGGCATCAGAGGCGTCCCCGCCCGGCGTTCGAAGCTCGATCCCGACGCATGCTCGACCTCCCTGCGGCACCTTTCCGTGGGCGCGCACGTCGAGCGATGATCCACGCGAGCGGCGGCGAGACCAGCCCGGCAAGCTGTGATACGGAGGCGTTTGCTGTGATCCACAGGCGGCCTCGGGAGTGACGTGCGATGGATGACTCGGCCTGGACCGTCGACTGGGGAAACGCCCACGCCAGCGCTCCGCCACAGGGACGCAGCGTGCTGCGCGGCGGGCGCAGCGAGCTGCATTGCGAGCGGGTTTCGCTGACGGCCGGCCTTGCGCTGTGCCAGCTGGAGGGACGCTGTCCGCGGCCAATGCTGTTCGAAGCCCCAGCGGCCGGGGAGCCGCGGGCCCACCTGCAGTTCCTCGCCGGTGGCGCGGGGCGGCTCGTCGATAGCCGCGGCGAGCACGACCTGTTGCCGCGCGTGCCGACGTTGTTCCGGCCGCCGGCCGGCGGCGTGGCCTGGCGCATCGCCGGAGGGGGACGCGTCGACGTGATCAGCGTGGACGTGACCGCGTCGGCGCTGCGGCACTGGTGCGACAGCGCAGAGGCCCACGCTTTGCTGTTCGACGCGGGGCGGACGCCGACGCAGTTCTCCTCGGGCGCACAGCGGGCGCTGTATTCGCACCTGCGCCTCGCGGTCTCGATCGAGCGGGAGCGCGATGCGGGCTGGCGACTACAGGCCGAGTCGCTGGCGTTGCAGGCACTCGCGACCGGACTCGAGCGGCTAGGGCTCGGGGCGGTGCGCAGCGGGATCGGTGCCGGCGACGCCGTGCGGCTGCGCCGGGCGCGGGAGTGCCTCGAGGACTCGCCGGCGCCGCCCTCGACGATGCTCGCCCTCGCGCAGGCGGTCGGCCTGCCGGTGCGACGGTTGCAGCGGCTGTACGAGTGCTACCACGGCGAGGCCCTGCGCGAGGCGGTGTACCGGGCGCGGCTGGAAGCGGCCCGCCGCGCGCTGCTGGAAGGTGGCACTTCGGTGAAGCAGGTGGCGCGCGCCGCGGGCTTCCTGCATGCCACCAGTTTCACGCATGCGTTCAAGGCGTATTGGGGCCATGCGCCGAGCGCGCTGACCTCCCGACGCAGCCGCCGGTAGACGGGCCAGCCATCGGGTCACGCAAGGCGCGCCGGCAAGCCCGGCGACACCCCGTTCAGACGTCGAGGTTCGCGACCGTCAGCGCATTGCGCTCGATGAACTCGCGCCGCGGCTCGACCGCATCGCCCATCAAGGTCGTGAAGATGTCGTCGGCCGCAACGGCGTCCTCGATCCGCACCTGCATCAGGCGACGGGTCTCGGGATTGATGGTCGTGTCCCAGAGCTGCTCCGGGTTCATCTCGCCGAGGCCCTTGTAGCGCTGGATCTGCTGGCCCTTCTTCGCCTGCTCGAACAGCCAGTCGATCGCGACCTTGAAGGAACCGACCTCCTGGCGTGCCTCGCCACGCGCGACGAAGGCCCCCTCGCCGATCAGTCCGGCGAGCGTCGTCGCGAGGTCCGCGATCCGCTGGTACTCGGCCGAGTCGAAGAACTCGCGCGTCAGGAACTTGTCGGTGGTGGTGCCGTGCTCGTGCTTCTGCACGTGGATGCGGGCCACGTTGCCGTCGGCCGCCTCGCGCAGCGTGAGCTGGTAGCGCGTGCCGAGGCCGTCGTCGCGCGCGTTCAGCTTGCGCTGGAGATCGTCGATCCAGCCCCGCAGCCAGTCCGGCCGGTCGAAGTCGGCCGAGGACGCCTGCGGCAGGTAGACCAGCTGCTCGAGCAGCTGCGCGTCGTAGCGCCGCGACCAGCGCCCGATGATGGACTGCACCTCCATGTACTTGCGGGCCAGCGTCTCCAGGCCCGGGCCGCGCAGCGGCGGCGCCCCGGCGTTGACGTGCAGCCCGGCGTCGTCGAGCGCGCTGGTCAGCAGCATCGCGTTCAGCTCGGTGTCGTCCTTGACGTACATCTCCTGCTTGCCGCGCTTGAGCTTGTAGAGCGGCGGCTGCGCGATGTAGATGTGACCGCGCTCGATCAGCAGCGGGATCTGGCGGTAGAAGAACGTCAGCAGCAGCGTGCGGATGTGCGAGCCGTCGACGTCCGCATCGGTGTTGTGGGCGCACAGGCCGCCCATGCCGGCGACGAAGTTTTCGTCGTCCTCCACCGAGAAGTCGTAGACATAGCCGTTGCTGGGCTCTACCTCGTCGATGGCCGTGACGGGCAGTGTCATCAGGTCGCCATCCAGCGCCTGGAAGCGCCGGTTGCGGCCACCGTGCTCGCCGACGGAGGCGATGTGCCGGTGGACGCTTTCCGCGCCGGCATGGTCGTTCCACGCCGGTTCAATGCGGCTCAGGTCGTCGGCCGCCGCCACGGTGATCGTCCAGTAGCGGTGGCGCGTGACGCAGGGTTGGCCACGGATCTCGCGCACCACGCCGTCGGGTTGGTGCTCGCTCAGCGAGGCAACGACGCCGAACGAGCCGAGCAGGTACACGAGGCCGCTGGCGAGATCGTACGAAGACGTCGAGAGCATGATGCGTCCGTTCGCGGCCGTGCCGTCGCCGAGCAGGTAGCCGCGCAGGAAGGCGAGACGAAGCGGCTCGCCGACGTTGAACGCGAGGTCGGGCAGCTTCTTGGTGTGGGACTCGCAGCCGCGGAAGCCGAAGGCCACCTGCCAGGCGAGCGCGGCGACGCGATTCACCAGCTTGAGTTCGCCGGCGCGTTCGGGACTCGAATGCAGGGTCGGCGCGAGACCGAATACCGACTCGAGGCGACGCGCCATCTCGCCCGCGAACGCGCGATTGCCGTTGCCGATGCTCAGGCGGAGGCCGTTGCGGTCCGAACAGCTGCCTTCCGCGACGTAGAACCCGAGCAGGGTGAGCAGGTCTTCGTCGACCACGAGGAAGCGCGGAACGCCGTGGCCGGCGTAGTGCTCCGGCGTCAGTTCGAGGTCGTCACGGTCGGCGAACCAGTCGAGGTCGGCGGTCGTCAGGCTCGAGAGCCGCACGTAATCGCGGACGGCATTGCGGCCAGAGCCGCGGTACTGCGTCGACCACGTGCGCTCCAGGCGGCTCTCCGAGACGCGTACCTGCGGCAGTACCTCGGCTGCGTCGGCGCCTACGGCCTTGAGATAGGCGTGGAAGTGCTCGACGGTGGGGCGTTGCTGGCCCTTCTCCCAGGCGTAGAACGTCACCGGCTGATGGATGCCGATCTCGCGGCACAGCGCGCGATTGGTGAGACCGCTCGCGCGACGGCGCGCCGCGAGGTTCGCACGGACTTCCGGCGGAATCTCGATCCGCGGCGCCGTAAGGTGCGAGCCCGGCGCGTGGCGCGCCACGACACGCGCCCGGCACCAGGCCTCGACCGCGGGGCCGCGGACCCAAACCTGGGACGCAGCCTCGGGATCGACATGCAAAGTCCGGAGCAGGTCGATGCGCGACGGCGCGGTCTCCGGTAGGCGCAGCTGGCGCGGTGCCACCAGCGCATCGCCGGTCCGCAGCTCGTCGCCGCGCTTGAGGCGGATCGCGCCGCGCTCGTGGACGAACACACTGTGGCTCGAAGTGACGCGGACCTGGCGGCCGTACGCCGTGCGCACGGCGAACAGTTTTTCTTCCAGCGGGTGGCGAATCACTGCCTTGATCGGCCGGAAGCGGATCCGGCGATCGTCGACGCCGAAGCACATGACCTCGCCGAGGGGTTGGTGGCGGACCTTCTCCGCATGACCGTCGCTCTCGACGGCGCCGCTGGCGCGGTGGGCGTCGAGCATGCGGTCGGTGAACTCGCCTATGCGCACCATCCGGGCCATCTGCCCGGACTCACGGACGAAGACGTGATCGTCGCCGTCGACGCTCATGATGATCACGCGATGATAGCGCAGCTTGTCGATGTCGAACTCTTCGCGCCCGATGCCGCAGCCGAGCGCGGTGATCAGCGTGCCGACCTCCGCCGACGAGAGCATTTTGTCGAAGCGCGCGCGCTCGACGTTCAGGATCTTGCCGCGCAGCGGCAGGATCGCCTGCGTGCGGCGGTCGCGACCCTGCTTGGCGGAGCCGCCGGCGCTGTCGCCCTCGACGATGAAGATCTCGGAGAGCGCGGGATCCTTCTCCTGGCAGTCGGCGAGCTTGCCGGGCAGGCCGGCGATGTCCAGCGCGCCCTTGCGGCGCGTCATCTCGCGCGCCTTGCGCGCGGCCTCGCGGGCGCGCGCCGCCTCGATGATCTTGCCGGCGATCGCCTTGGCTTCCTGCGGATGCTCGAGCAGGAACTCCTGCAGCTTCTGCGCGACCGCGGTCTCGACCACGCCTTTCACCTCGGATGAGACCAGCTTGTCCTTGGTCTGCGAGGAGAATTTTGGGTCTGGCAGCTTCACGGAGAGGATCGCGGTGAGGCCTTCGCGCGCGTCGTCGCCAGTGGTCGGCACCTTCTCGCGCCTGGCGACGCCTTCCTTCTCGATGTAGTCGTTCAGCGTGCGCGTCAGCGCGGCGCGGAAACCCGAGAGGTGCGTGCCGCCGTCCTTCTGCGGGATGTTGTTGGTGTAGCAGAACATCGACTCCTGGTAGGAGTCGTTCCACTGCATCGCGACCTCGACGCCGATCGGCCCTTCCTGCGTGCGGAACCAGAACACCGAGGGGTGGATCGCCTGGCGCGTGCGGTTGAGGTGCGAGACGAAGGCCTGCAGGCCACCTTCGTGCTGGAAGATGTCGGACTTGTTTTCGCGTTCGTCGATCAGGTCGATGCGCACGCCGGAGTTCAGGAACGAGAGCTCGCGCAGGCGCTTGGCGAGGATGTCGTAGACGAAGGTGATGTTGGTGAAGATCGAGGCGCTCGGCTTGAAGCGCACGATCGTGCCGTGCTGCGTGGTCTCGCCGACGACGGAGAGCGGCGCCTGCGGCTCGCCGAGGCGGTACTCCTGCTTGTGGACCTTGCCTTCGCGGTGGATGGTCAGCTGCAGGACGTCGGAGAGCGCGTTGACGACCGAGACGCCGACGCCGTGCAGGCCGCCGGAGACCTTGTACGAGCTGTCGTCGAACTTACCGCCCGCGTGCAGCACGGTCATGATGACCTCGGCTGCGGAACGGCCTTCCTCGGCGTGGATGTCGACCGGGATGCCGCGCCCGTTGTCCTCGACGGTGACCGACTCGTCGGCGTGGATGGTGACCACCACGCGGTCGCAGTGGCCCGCCAGCGCCTCGTCGATCGAGTTGTCGACGACCTCGAACACCATGTGGTGCAGGCCGGTGCCGTCATCGGTGTCGCCGATGTACATGCCGGGCCGTTTGCGCACCGCGTCGAGGCCCTTCAAGACCTTGATTTTACTGGAATCGTAGACGTTTTTTTCGTCCATGAGATGCGCCGGAGATTCGATCGCCCATTATAGCCGGCGCGGGCTGCGATTCATACACCCTGAAGGCTCGAAAACCTGTCTCCAATCAGTGGCTTAGGGCGGCGGAGCGGGACGGGCAGCGAGGCAGCGGTAAGCCCGGCGAAAACAGCGGATCCCGAAGGCCGGGGTCGACCTGCGGACCGCCGCAGGGACCGGCCGGCGCTGCCGCGAGCGCGCCGGGAAGATCAGGACGGGGTGACCCGGGCCGGGGCCAGATGCGCGGATCGACACCGCGAGGGTTCGGGTGCGGTGGGACACGAAACGCCGATCTCTACTCGAAGGGGCTGGACGCCGAAGAGCACAGGGGGTCGAATCCTCGTGGACCGGCTTCGGCAACCACCCTGCCTCGAGCGCGACCCGGCTAAGCGGAAGGGCGCCTCCTCTCGATCGATCACTGTCGCTCGGCGCGCCGGGGGGGAACGCCAAAGCGGGTTCCAGTGTGCCTCCGGCCGTGAACGCTAGCCCGGGGTTACTCGCCCGTGTTCCACGTGGAACACCGCATCGGGAGTACCGAACAGTCCAAAGTCCCGGTCCAACGCCGTGACGATGAGCTGGGTCTGGAGCGCCTTGACGCGGTCGATGAAGCGGTCGAGTCGTCCTCGATCGAGTTCCGCTGACGGATCGTCGAGCAGCAAGGTGGGTAGGACCTGGTGCTCCTGCTTCAGGAACTCCAGCTGGCACAGCGTCAACGCTACCGCGGCCAGTTTCTGCTGCCCGCGGGACAGCACCTCACGCACCGGCTTGCCGCGAATCCGGATGGCTACATCGGCGCGATGCGGGCCCACCGTCGTGGTCTTGCGCAGTCGATCTCGCGAACCGGCACCTGCGAGCGCCTCGGCGAGGCCGAGATCCCGATCCCAGCCCGCCTGGAATCCGAGGGTCAGTCCTTCGTCCAGCAGGGTCTGCGATACGTCTTCCCAATAGGGCTGCAGACATCCCAGCACCCGCTCACGTGCTGCGCTGAGTCGCTCGCCATCCTGGATCAGCTCGCGGTCCCAGATCCGGAGATCGCCCTGCCCGGACCTCAATGCGGCGTTTCGCTGCTGGAGCGCACGGCTATAGCGGGCCCAGGTCGCCGCGAATCCCGGTTCCACGTGGAACACCGCCCAATCGAGCCACCGCCGGCGCCGGGTTGCGCTGTCCTCGATCAGCCGGTGCGCATCGGGGTCCAGCACTTGCACGGGAAAGGCGGTCGCGAGATCCGCCAGGCTACGGACGCTCTGGGCATCCAGACGCGCACGCGTGCCGCCGTCGCGCGCCACTTCGACGCCGAGGGTGTGTTGCAGGGGGCCGGACTGGCTCCGTCCAACCACTCGCAGCTGAGGCTGCCCATGCCGGATCAGCTTTTCGTTAAGGCGCGTCCGGAACGACCGGCCGCGTCCCAACAGGAAGACCGCCTCGAGGACCGAGGTCTTGCCGGCACCGTTGGCGCCGTACAGCAGGTTGCTGCCGGGCTGGAAACTCAGCTCGGCGGCCTGGATGCAGCGGAGATCCTGTAGGCTGAGCTCCGCCAGCGCCATCCGGACGTCAGAGCCTCATCGGCATCACGACGTACTTCGCGGCGGACGAGCCGGGCGCCGTGATCAGGCAGCTGCTGTTCGCATCCGTCAGCGCGATCGTCACCCGATCCGTATCGATCGCCGCGAGCGCATCGAGCAGGTAATTCACATTGAAGCCGATCTCGATCTCCTCGCCGGTGTAGCCCACCTCGAGCTGGTCCTCAGCCTCTTCCTGCTCTGGATTGTGCGCCTGCAGCGTCAGCATGCCGGGCTTGATGTTCAGGCGGATGCCGCGATACTTCTCGTTCGACAGGATCGCCGTACGCTGCAAAGAATGGCGCAACGTGTCGCGATCAGCGTCGATCAGCCGCGAAGCATTGGCCGGAATGACTCGGCCGTACTCGGGGAAGCGGCCATCGATCAGCTTCGATGTGAAGCGGATTCCGCCGATCTGGGCGCGAACGTGGTTCGTTCCGATCGCGAGCTCGATGTCTCCCTCCTCGCCCAGGATGCGCTGCAGCTCGAGCACGCCTTTGCGCGGAACGATCACCTGTTGCTTCGATCGTGAAGCGATCTCCAGCGATGTCTCGGCCATTGCGAGCCGGTGCCCGTCGGTGGCGACCGCGCGCAGCTGCTTGCCCTCGGCCTCCAGCAGCATGCCGTTGAGGTAGTAGCGGACGTCCTGCTGCGCCATCGAGAAATGCGTCTTGTCGATCAGCCGTCGGAACTCCCCATGCGGCAGCTTCAGCGTCTGCTGCGCGTTGATCTCGTCTACCAGTGGAAACTCCGCTGCAGGGAGCGTCGCGAGCGTGAACCGGCTGCGACCTGCCTTGATCACGAGCCGATCTCCGTCGGTCGAGATCGTCACCTCGACCGCCTCCGGCAGCGCCTTGAGAATGTCGAGGAACTTCCGACCCGGCACCGTCACGTCGCCCGCCTGCTGCACCTGGAGCTCGCGCGTGCTGACCAGCTCCACCTCGAGATCCGTGCCCGTCAGGCTCAGCCGGTTGTTGCGCGCCGAGACCAGCACGTTCGACAGCACCGGCATGGTCTGGCGGCGCTCGACCACGCCGATGACGCTCTGCAGCGGGGCCAGGATCTCTTCACGCGGGGCGGTGAGTTTCATGTCGGGCTCTTAATTCTTGGGTTTTATCTAGGAAGAATGATGATTGTCGTTATTGGCGATGTGGGTATCTGGGCAAACCGGGAAAGCGCCGTGCGATCAGCGCCTTGCGGCCCGCCTCCCTGTACGCCGCGCACCGGATCGACCGTGGGGACGCTGTCGGTCGAATGTGGGTAAGTTCGGGGCCGCACCGCACCCACAAATTATCCACATCATCCGGTCAGAGTCCTCAACAAGTTCAGGTAGTCCTCGCTGATGCGCTGCTCGGAATCGCGCAGTTCCTTGATGCGACGGCAGGCATGGATCACGGTCGTGTGGTCGCGGCCGCCGAACGCCTCGCCAATCTCCGGCAGGCTGTGGTTCGTCAGCTCCTTGGCGAGCGCCATCGCCACCTGCCGCGGCCGCGCGATCGAGCGGTTGCGGCGCTCCGAGAGCAGGTCCGAGACGCGCACCTTGAAATAGTCGGCGACGGTCTTCTGGATGTTCTCGATCGTCACCAGCTTCGCCTGCAGCGACAGCAGGTCGCGCAGCGCATCCTTCGCGAACTCCACCGTGATCGGCTGGCCGGTGAAGCGCGAGTTCGCGATCACGCGGCGCAGCGCGCCTTCGAGTTCGCGCACGTTGCTGCGGATGCGCTTGGCGATGAAGAACGCGACCTCCTCGGGCACCGCGACGCCCGACGCCTCGCCCTTGCTGATGAGGATCGCGGCGCAGGTCTCGAGCTCCGGCGGCTCGATCGCGACGGTGAGGCCCCAGCCGAAGCGGGATTTCAGCCGCTCCTCGAGGCCTTCGACTTCCTTCGGGTAGCGGTCGCAGGTGAGGATCACCTGCTGCTGGCCCTCGAGCAGCGCATTGAAGGTGTGGAAGAACTCTTCCTGCGAGCGCTCCTTGCCGGCGAAGAACTGGATGTCGTCGATCAGCAGCGCATCGAGCGAGCGATAGGCGGTCTTGAACTCGTTCATGCTGTTGTGTTGCAGCGCCTTCACCATGTCGCCGACGAAGCGCTCGCTGTGCACGTAGGCGACGCGCGCATCGGGATTGCGCGCCTTGATCGCGTGGCCGACCGCGTGCATCAGGTGCGTCTTGCCGAGGCCGACGCCGCCATAGATGAAGAGCGGGTTGTAGGCCTTGCCCGGGTTCTCGCCGACCTGCTGCGCCGCCGCCTTGGCGAGCTGGTTGCTCTTGCCGACGACGAAATTATCGAAGGTCGAGTCGGCGTTCAGCCGGCCGCCGATCACCAGGCCTTCCGCCCGCCCGCCGCCGCTGCCACGCGCAAACCCGCCTGCAGGGCCCACCCCCGGCGAGCCGCCCGGCCGCATGCCCGCCGCACCGCCCGTCCCACCGGCGTCGCTCGGCAGCAGCCCCGCTGGTGCGCCATTGACGGCGACCACCGGTCGCGACCCGACCTCGACCGTGATGATCGGCGGGTCGCCCTGGACGACCTGGCTCAGCAGCTCGCCGACCCGCGGCAGCAGATGGGTGTTCACCCAGTCGACGACGTACGGGTTGGGTGCGAGCAGCTTCAGCGTGCCGACACCCTCGACCGCCTGCAGCGGCCGCACCCAGGTGTTGTACTGCTGTTCCGGCAGCTCGTCCTCGAGCGCGCGGGCACAGCGGGACCACAGCGACGCGTCCACGGCGCAGACTTCCTGGGGTTCGGCGGGCCAAGGGAGGGAGGGGCCGGAAGTCTATACCCAGCGGCGAGGCCCCTGAAGAGAGTTTTCCACAGGCGCCGGCGCGCTCCATTGACATCCCCGACTCTGGTGCTTACCCTCTGCGGCCTTTTTTTCGACGCTTTATCGCCAGTTAGGGCGAAAACATCAGTCAGGGCGGAACCCCACCATGAAGCGCACCTACCAGCCCAGCAAAGTCAAGCGCGCGCGCACCCACGGCTTCCGTGCCCGCATGAAGACGGCCGATGGCCGCAAGGTCCTCGCCCGTCGCCGCGCCAAGGGCCGCAAGAAGCTGATCCCCTGAGCGTCCGCGCCGCGCGGCCCGGCGATCCGCCCCGGGTGCCGACGTGTCCGTCGACCGCACCCCGCCGCAGCGCCTGACGTTCCCGCCGGAACGGCGCGTCCGTCGCAAGGTCGAATTCGAGGCGGCCTACAAGCGTGGCCGACGCCTCTCGGACAACCTCTTCACCATGACCCTCCGCGCCAACGACGTCGGCGGTCCGCGGCTCGGTCTCGCGATCGCGGCACGCACCATCGGCAATGCGGTGGCGCGCAATCGCCTGCGACGACTGATCCGCGAGTCGTTCCGCCTCGCCCAGCATCGCCTGCCGGCAGCGGATATCATCGTGGGCGCGAAACCCGGTGCCCGCAGCGCGCCGGACCCGGTGCGGCGCCAGAGCCTCGAAGCGCTGTGGAACAGGATCGCCTCACGATGCGCGCCGTCCTCCGCATCCTGATCCGCGGCTACCAGCTGGTCGTCAGCCCCTGGCTCGGCCCACGCTGCCGGTTCCACCCGAGTTGCTCGAACTACGCGCTGGAGGCGCTCGAGGTCCACGGCGCGCTGCGCGGCAGCTGGCTCGCCGTGCGGCGCATCGGGCGCTGCCATCCCCTGAACCCGGGGGGCTTCGATCCGGTGCCGCGCGCCGCCGCTCCGGCGGTCCGCGCGGCGCCGGTCGACCAACATGAAGGAATGTCGTGAGCTCATCAGTCAACGCACGTGTCTTCCTCTGGCTCGGGCTGGTGCTCGCGCTCTGGCTCAACTACGACGCCTGGATGCGCGACTACGGGCCGACGCCCGGCTCGCAGTCCGCGGCCACGAGCGCGCGACCGGCCGGGCCCTCGGCCTCGCTCGAGGCGAGCATTCCTTCGGCCGGTGCGCCGACGTCCGCACCCGCGGCCGCAGCCCCCACGCCCGCCGCCGATGCGACCGTCCCGGCACCCGCCGGCGCCCCGTCGGCTGATGCGACGATCCCCGCACCGGCGGCCAGCGTCGCGGCTGCTGCACCCGGTACGACACCTGCGGCCGCCGTCGCCGCGCCCGCCGGTGGCTCGGTGACGGTGCGCACCGACGTGCTCGAGCTCGAGATCGGCCTCGCCGGCGGCGAGCTGCGCCGCGCCGACCTGCTGCGCTACCCGATGGTCAAGGGCGAGGCGCGCCCGGTGCGGCTTTTCAACCGCGACCCGCAGGGCTTTTACGTGCTGCAGACCGGGCTCGCGGGGCCGCCGGGCGCGGCCAACTATCCGACGCACTTGGCGACCTTCGCCGCGCCCGCGACGCGCTTCGAGCTCGCCGCCGGTGCCGACGAGCTGCGCGTGCCGCTGTCGTGGACCGACCCGGCTGCGGGCGTCACCGTCACCAAGGCCTACGTGCTGCGCCGCGGGCAGTACGCGATCGACCTCGAGTACACGATCGAGAATTCCGGCGGCGCGCCGTGGTCGGTGGCCTCCTATGCGCAGATCCTGCGCGACGACATCCCGATCGAGCGCTCGATGTTCAACGTCGAGACCTACGCCTTCAAGGGCCCGGCGTACTACGACGGCACCAAGTACCACAAGGTGAAGCTCGAGGATGCCGCCGAGCTGAACGGCCAGATCGAGGGCGGCTGGATCGCCGGCATGCAGCACCACTTCGTCTCGGCGGTGGTGCCCTCCGGCGCCGCGGAGTACCGCTATTCGATGAAGGTCGACGGCAACCAGTACCTGCTGTCGACCGCCGGCCCGCTGCAGCCGGTGGGGCCGGGCACCACGTCGATCGTGAAGGAGAAGCTGTTCGTCGGCCCGAAGCTGCAGGCCCAGCTCGAGGCGACCGGCCCGCGACTCGACCTGGTCGCCGACTACGGCATGCTGACGCTGCTCGCCAAGCCGCTCTTCTGGCTGCTCGAGCAGGCGCACAAGCTCACCGGCAACTGGGGCTGGGCGATCATCCTGATCACCGCGCTGCTGAAGCTCGTGTTCTATCCGCTGTCCGAGACCTCGGGCAAGTCGATGGCCAAGATGCGCGTGCTCGCGCCGCGCATCAAGAACCTGCAGGACACCTACAAGGACGACCGCGAGAAGCTCGGCCGCGCGATGATGGAGATGTACCAGCGCGAGAAGATCAACCCGCTCGCGGGGTGTCTCCCGATCCTGGTGCAGATGCCGGTGTTCTTCGCGTTCTACTGGGTGCTGCTCGAGAGCGTCGAGATGCGCCAGGCGCCCTTCATGGGCTGGATCCAGGACCTCTCGGCGAAG
>JALORN010000049.1 GCA_025458905.1 Steroidobacteraceae bacterium | reverse complement strand
TTTCGATGTCCCCAGAAGGGGACATCGAAAATAAATCCGTCCCCTTTTCCAAAAATAAATCCGTCCCCTTTTTGCCCGGCTAGAATTCTCTCCCTTCGAAGTCCGGGGTACCTGCTTCCCTTGAAAACCGAGCTCGCGCGGCTGCTCTTGCAGGCGCTGCAGAAACTCGAGGGCACGCTCGTGCCCTCGCCGATCGATCCCGAGTGGGTGAGCCTCGAGCGCACCCGCGACCCGGCGCACGGCGATTTTGCGTCCAACGTCGCGATGCGCCTCGCGAAGCAGGCCAGGCGCAACCCGCGCGAGCTCGCGCAGGCGATCGTCGCGGCGCTGCCGGCGAGCGCGCTGCTCGAGAAGGCCGAGGTCGCCGGCGCCGGCTTCATCAACTTCCGCCTCGCCAAGGACCTGTACCTGAAGGAGCTCGCGCGCGTGCACGAGCTCGGCGAGCGCTGGGGCCGCTCGACGCTGCCGCAGCCGCACCGCGTGCTGGTGGAGTTCGTGTCCGCCAACCCCACCGGCCCGATGCACGTCGGCCACGGCCGCCAGGCTGCCTACGGCGACGCGCTGTGCCGGATCCTCGAGGCCGCGGGCTACACGGTCGGCCGCGAGTACTACGTCAACGACGCCGGGCGGCAGATGGAGATCCTCGCCGCGAGCCTCTGGATCCGCTACCTCCAGGCCTGCGGCGAGAGCCTGCCCTTCCCGGCGAACGGCTATCGCGGTGACTACCTGCTGCCGGTGGCGAAGGCGCTGCGCGAGCGCGCCGGCGATTCGCTGCGTCGCGCGTCCGCCGACCTGCTCGCAGACCTGCCGCCCGACGCCCCGGACGGCGACAAGGACCAGTACATCGATGCCGTGATCGCCCGTGCACGCGCGCTCCTCGGCGACGCTGCGTGGCAGGAGCTGACGGTGTTCGGCCGCGACGCGATGCTCGCCGACATCCGCGACGACCTCGACGGCCTCGGCGTGCACTTCGACACCTGGACCTCCGAGAAGGCGTTCGCCGACAGCGGCGCGATCGACCGCGCGCTCGAGCGCCTGCGCGGCCAGGGCCGGCTGTACGTCAAGGACGGCGCCACCTGGTTCCGCGCCACCGAGTTCGGCGACGACGAGGACCGCGTCGTGATCCGCGAGAACGGCGCGAAGACCTACTTCGCCGCCGACATCGCCTACCACCACGACAAGCGCGAGCGCGGCTTCGACACCCTGGTCGACGTGCTAGGCGCCGACCACCACGGCTACGTGGCGCGCGTGCGCGGCGGCCTGCAGGCCTTCGGCCACCCCGCCGGGTGCCTCGAGGCCTGCCTGATCCAGCTCGTCGCGCTGTACCGCAACGGCGTCAAGCTCGCGATGGGCAAGCGCGAGGCGACCTTCGTCACGCTGCGCCAGCTGCGCGAGGAGGTCGGCAACGACGCTTGCCGCCTCTTCTACCTGATGCGCAGCAACGACCAGCCGCTCGACTTCGACCTCGAGCTCGCCAAGTCGAAGTCGAACGAGAACCCGGTGTTCTACATCCAGTACGCGCATGCCCGCGTCGCGAGCGTGATGAAGGAGGCCGCGGCCCGCGGCTTCACCTACGACGCCGCGAAGGCCCGCGAGGTCGTGCTCGCCCGCGGCGACGAGCTGCTCGGCGGCGAGCATGCGCAGGCGATGCTCGGCGCGCTGTCGAGGTACCCCGAAGTCGTGGTGTCGGCCGCGGCGAACCGCGCGCCGCACGCCCTGGTGCATTACCTGCGCGACTTCGCCAACACGCTGCACACCTTCTACAACGCCGAGCGGGTGCTGGTGCCGGAGGACGAGCCACGCCATGCCCGCCTCTACCTGCTGACCGGCGTGCAGCAGGCGCTGCGCAACGGTCTCGGGCTGCTCGGCGTCTCGGCGCCGGAGAGCATGTGAGCCCGGCGGCGCAGCGGCGCGGCGGCGGGGGACGGCGATGAGCACGCGGCCGATCGCGCGTGACTACAAGCGCAGCCGCAACGGCGGCGCAGGCTTCGACCTCGGGCGCTGGAAGGAATTCGCCGCCGGCCTCGCGCTCGGCCTGGTCGTGGCGCTGGCGCTGTTCGTATACCAGCGCAACGCCCTCGACCGCGCGACCCGTGGCGCCGTCGACGCACCGCGCCCCGAGCCGCGCCGCCTGCCCGCAGGCGCGGCCGGTGCAGCCGGCGAGGACGAGGCCGCCGCCGGCGAGGCACCGGCTTCCTACGACTTCTACGAGATGCTGCCGAAGTTCGAGGTGGTGGTCCCCGAGAAGGAGCAGGAGGTCAAGCGCGACATCCCCGCCTCGCCGATCGAGCGCCCCGGGGTCTACGTGCTGCAGGCAGGCTCCTATCGCCGCATCGAGGACGCGCAGCGCATCCAGAAGCAGCTCGCGCTGCAGGGCATCACCGCCAACGTGCAGCGCGTCGCGGTCGATGCCGACGTCTGGCACCGCGTGCGCATCGGCCCGCTGACCGACCTCGACGAGGTGAACGGCCTGCGCACCCGCTTGCGCAACGCCGAGCTGGACGCGCTGGTGATCCGCGTCGGCGACTGAAGCGCCACCGCTGGCACGATCGGCGGCGCTGTGTGACCTCGCGCACCGAGCCGCGCTGGCAATGCGGCGGCGCGCTGCCAATGATGCGCGCGATGCTCCCGCCAGGTCCGCCCGTCACGCCCCTGCAGTCCGCGGGCAGCCCCGCTGCCGCCCCCGCCGCCGCGACCGAACCGTCGCCGATCGAGCCTGCCGGCGAGTTGCCGCGCGCCGCGGCGCTGCGGCTCGGCGCAGCCGTGGTCGGGCTGCTCGTCGCGGCCACGGCGGCGCGCCTGCTGCTGGACGACTGGCTCGGGACCGCCTCCCCCCTGCTGCCCTACGCGTTCGCGATCGCGCTGGCGTCGGTGTGGTGGGGCCTCTGGCCCGGCCTGCTCGCCACGGGCCTCGCGGCGGCCAGCGCGGCCTGGTTCTTCCTGCCCCCGGCCGGCAGCTTCGCGATCGCGAGCCCCGCGCAGCGGGTGTCGCTGCTGCTGTTCGCCGCGCTCGGCATCCTGCTCGCGGTGCTCGGCGAACGTGCCCGGCGCAGCCAGCAACGCGCCCTGCACCACGGTGCGCGGCTGCAGGAGACGCTGGCCGCGCTCGGCCAGCAGGCGCGCTCGCTGCAGGAGGCGCTGGCCGCCCGCGACCGCTCGATCGCGGAGCTCGAGGCGACCGACCGCCGCCTGAGGCACGCGGTCGAGGAGTTCGAGTCGCTGATGCGACTCGCGCCCGTCGGCATCGCGGTGGCGCGCGATGCGCGCGGCGAGGTGATCCACGGCAACGCCTATGCCGAGCGGCTGGTGGGCGCCGCCCCGGGGGCCAACCTGGTCGCACGGCCCCCGGGCGACCCGCAGGCCACCTACCGGGTGCGCCGCGGCGGCACGACGCTCGACCCGGCCGACCTGCCGCTGCAACAGGTGGCACGCACCGGCCGGGCGGTGACGGATGCGCTGCACGAGGTCGAGCTGCCGGGCGGCGACGTGCGCTCGATCCTGGTCAGCGCCGTGCCGCTGCGCGACGCCTCGGGCGAGGCGCGCGGCGCGATCGGCACGATGCTCGACGTCACCGCGCTGCGCACGGTGCAGTCGCAACTCGCCGCCCGCCAGACCCAGCTGCGCACGCTGTTCGAGGCGATGACCGAGGGCTACGGCATCGTCGAGGCGATGCCGGTCGGCGCTGCGGCCGCGGCCGGGTGCGGGTCCGGGACCGCAACGCCCGAGTGGCGCCTGGTCGAGGCGAACGCCGCGTTCGCGCGGCTCGCGGCGCTGCCGGGCGCGGTCGGCCGCACGCTGCGCGAGGCCGCGGCCGGGCGCGAGCTGCCCTGGCTCGAGTGTTGCGCCCGGGTGCTCGCCGGCGGCACGGCGGTCGAGTCCGAGTACTGCGACCCGGGCCTGCAGCAGCGCTGGTTCAAGGTCGATGCGTATCCACTGGGCCTGACCCAGGGCGCCCGCGTCGCGGTGTTCCTGCGCGAGACCACCGAGCGCAAGCGCGCCGACCAGGACGCGGCCTTCCTGCTCTACCTCGCCGACCAGATGCGCCTCGGCGCCGGCGACCCGGACACGCTGGCGGCCACGGTGCTGCGCAGCCTGCGGGCCCACCTCGGCGCCGATCGCGTGCGGCTCACCGAGGTCGACGTCGCCTCGCGGCGCAGCCGCGTGATCCGCGAGGTCACGCAACCGGGCGTGCCGCAGGTCGAGCCCGGCCAGGACATCGAGCCGATCGACTCGCCGGCGCTGCGGCGACTGGCCTCGGGCTGCCCCTGGGTGGTCGAGGACGTGGGCGGCGACCCGGCCGCCGGCGCCCTGGTACGGGCGCAGTCGGACACCCGGGCCTTCGTCGTCGCGCCGTTGCTGCGCGGCGGACAGTGGGTCGCGAGCCTCGGGATCGGCTCGGCGCGGCCGCGCCAGTGGAGCCCGCGCGAGACGCGGCTGCTCGAGACGGTCGCCGAGCGGCTCTGGGCGGCGCTCGAGATCGCCCGCGCCGGCGCGTCGCTGCGCGAGAGCGAGCAGCGCTTCCGGCTGATGGCCGACGGCCTGCCGATGCCGGTCTGGGTCCACGACGCGCGCGGTGCGCTGGTGTTCGTCAACCGCGAGTACTGCCGCTTCTTCGGCGTGACGCTGGCGCAGGTCACCGGCGCCGGCTGGCAGCCGCTGATCCACCCGGACGACGGGCCCGGCTACGTCGCCGAGTTCGAGCGCTGCCTGCGCGAGCGCGGCAGCTTCCACGCCCAGACGCGCGTGCGCGACGCGAGCGGCGCCTGGCGCTGGATGGAGTCGCACGGCGAGCCGCGCTTCCTCGACGATGGCACGCTGTTGGGCTACGTCGGCGCGAGCACCGACGTCACCGATCGCCGCCAGTCGCAGCTCGACCGCGACTTCCTGTTCGAGCTCGGCGACGCGCTGCAGCGCTGCCGCGGCCGCGCCACGATCGCCGAGGCCGCGGCCCGGCGCCTCGGCGACTACCTCGGCGTCGACCGCTGCGGCGTGGTCGAGGCACCCCTGGGCGCCGGGCCGCCCACGGTGCTGCGCGAGTACCTCCCGGGGCGTGACCCGCCGTTCACCGGCCCGCGGCCGATGCAGGACCCCCGGCTGGCGTTCGCGGCGGAGCTGCGCAGCGGGGCCACGATGGTGGTTGCCGACGTCGCGGCCGACCCGCGCGCCGCGGCGCACCTCGCGCTGTTCGCCCGCCTCGACGTGCGGGCGCTGGTGACGGTGCCGCTGCGTCGCGGCGGCGAGCTCGCGGCGACCCTCGGCGTCTGGCAGGCACGGCCGCGGCAGTGGACGGTGCGCGAGGTGGACCTGGTGCGCAGCGTCGCCGGACGCCTCTGGCCGGCGCTCGAGACCGCGCAGGCGATGGAGGCGAGCGCCGCGCTGGCGGCCGACCGCGAGCGCCTGCTCGACGCCGAGCGCGCCGCCCGCGGCGAGGTCGAGGCCGCCAACCGGCTCAAGGACGAGTTCCTCGCGACCATCTCGCACGAGCTGCGCACGCCGCTCGCGAACATCGTCTCCTGGACCTACGTGGTGCAGCAGTCGCTCGGCCGGGACGCCGACGCCGTGCGCCGCG
Source organism: Steroidobacteraceae bacterium (assembly GCA_025458905.1). GTDB lineage: Bacteria > Pseudomonadota > Gammaproteobacteria > Steroidobacterales > Steroidobacteraceae > UBA964. Next base: position 16,900 of record JALORN010000049.1, on the reverse strand, counting down.
GGCTCGGCATCATCGCCGGCAACGCGCGCGCGCAGTCGAACCTGATCTCCGACCTGCTCGACATGAGCCGCAGCGTCGAGGGCAAGCTGCGGCTCGACTGCGCGCCGCTCGCGCTCGGCGCCTTCGTCGCCGAGTGCGTCGAGTCGCACGCCCCGGCCGCGGCGGACGCGGGCCTGCGGCTCGAGTACGCCTGCCACGTCGGCGCGGACGAGCGCATCCACGGCGATGCGCGGCGGCTGCGGCAGGTGCTCGGCAACCTGCTGACCAACGCGCTGAAGTTCACGCCCGCCGGCGGCCAGGTCCGCGTCGAGCTCGCGGCCGCCGCAGGCGGCGCCGGGGCCGGCTACGAGATCGAGGTGATCGACGACGGCGAGGGCATCGACCCGGCGCTGCTGCCGCAGCTGTTCGCCCGCTTCCGCCAGGGCGACAGCTCGGCCTCGCGCCAGCACGGCGGCCTCGGCATCGGGCTGTCGCTGGTGCGCCAGCTGGTCGAACTGCACGGCGGCAGCGTGACGGCGCACAGCGAGGGACGCGGCCGCGGCGCGATCTTCCGCGTCTTCCTGCCCGCGAACGCCGCCTGCGGCCCGGCCCCGACGGCGAGCGCGCTCGACCCCGGCTCGCGACCGGGGGGCACGCCCGGCACGGAGCCCCCAGAGCCGGACTCGGGTGGCAGCGCCGGCGCGGAACGCCACCCGGCGCCGGGCGGCGACCCGTACGCGGTGCCAGGACCGGACGCCGATGCCGACGCCTGCCGCGGCCTGCGCATCCTGGCGGTCGAGGACGAGGCCGCGATGCGCGAGTTCATGCAGCGCACGCTCGAGGAGCGCGGCGCGACCGTGCGCGCCGTGGCTACGGCAGCCGAAGCGCTGCGCCTGCTCCAGGAGCATGGTGGGGAAGGCTTCGACGTGCTGGTCAGCGACATCGGGCTGCCGGAGCTCGACGGCTACCGGCTGGTCCGCAGGATCCGCGACGAGCTGCGCATCGATGCCACGCGGCTGCCGGCGATCGCGGTGACCGCGTTCTCGCGCGACGAGGACCGCTCACGGAGCGTCGAAGCGGGCTTCCAGGCCCACCTCGCCAAGCCCTACTCGGTGGTGCAGCTGGTGCGGCTGATCGCCCGGCAGGTCAGGCGGGGCGAGGCCGGCCGGCACTGAGGCGTGCGAACTCGTCCTCGCGCACGAACAGGCGCTTGAACATCGGCGTGGAGTGCGCGAGGCGCCAGCCGGCGCGGATAAGCGCGCGCGAGGCGTCGCGGATGCGGAAGAAATGCGCGCGCGTGCCCTTGACGTGCCACACCTCGTCGAACTCGACCAGGATGGCCTTGATGTCGGGCCGGTCCGCGACGATGGTCTCGAGCACCTTGTACTCGGCGCCCTCGATCTCGAGCTTCAGCAGGTCGATGGAGGCGTCGCCCTCGCGCCGCATGATCGCCGAGAGCCGGTCGACCGGCGCCTCGATGTAGCGGCCCGATTCCTGGAACATCGCCACCGAGTAGGAGGGGTAGTTCTCCTTGGTGGGCTCGTAGAAGCGCAGCGTGGTGGCCGTGTCCCAGACGCCGACCTCGAGGTACTTCAGCAGCGCGAGGCGCTCGGGCGAGATGCGGTAGCGGAACGGCTCGCCGTTCTGCGACCACAGCGGCTCGCCGGCGAGCACCTTCTCGCGCACCAGCGCGTAGTGCCGCGTGCCGACGGGCGTCGGGTCGAGGATGCGCACGCGGCAGCCGAAGGTCTCGGCGAGCTCGGTGTCGAAGGTGATGTCCTCGCCCGCGCCGACGCAGTAGCAGGTGGAGCGCGCGTCGAGCAGGCTCTCGGGAACCATGTAGCCGTGGGTCTGCGAGCCGATCCAGCGCAGCCGCGCCAGCGGCGTGACGTCGGACTGCGGGTCGATGCCGAGCACGCGGCGCACGCCGGCCTTCAGCGCCGGCACCAGGCCGCCGGGCCCCTGCGTGGTCGCCGGCCCGGCGACTGCGGCGTCGTCGCGCGCCGGGGTGCTCACATCAATCGTTCCCGGAGGTCCAGAATGCGGCCGACGCCGCGCAGGTAGGCGCCGGCGACCGACGCGAACCAGGGGTTGCGACCCTGCTTCCAGTAGGCCTGGACGTCGCCGACGTAGCGCGACCAGTTGCCGCCGTCGAGGTACACCCGGCCGAAGGACAGGCAGGGCTCGTGGATCCGGGTGGCGTGCCACCAGCCCATCGGGAAGAAGATCGTCTCGCCCGGCCCGACGGTCGCGACCATCGGGGTCGCGAACGCGAACATCGGGAAGCGCTCGAGATCGGGGTGCGCGAAATCGACCTGCGAGGTCTTGGCGTTCTCCGGGCTCGGGTACATGAAGCGTCCCTGGTCCGGCGGGTAGAGGAAGAATTCCTTCGAGCCGATGACCTGCGTGATCGAGGTGTGGGTGCAGAGCGCGTCGTAGTGCACCCGCGGGAAGCTCGCGCCGCGGCCGCCGAAGAACAGCTCGTAGACCTCGGTGCCACGCATGAAGAAGCGCGGCAGCAGCGGATGGTTCACGCGGTCGAGCCGGCCGTAGATGCGGTGCGGCGCGAGGTCGGCGAGCAGCTCGGGGAAGTAGGTCTCGACGTTCAGGTTGAACGGGTACGGCGCCGGGTTCCCGGGCGAGGAGGCGTGGATCAGGTCGATCGCCTGGGCGAGCGTGTAGCTGCGGCCGCCGATCGTCTTCTCGATGTGGCCGTAGCGCTCGCGGAAGAAGTCCCAGGTGAAGCGGCGCATGGCCGGCCAGTCGGCGGTGACGTCGGTGACGATCACCGGCCGCTGCGGCAGCACGTAGCGCTCGAGGAACTCCGCGGTGGAGAGGCGCGAGCGCCGCTCGATGGTCGCCGGCGCGGCGGCGCGCAGCGTGGACTCATCGCCGGGGACCCTGTCGGAACGCGAGACGGCTTCCATGATGCGACTGTGCTCCCTGTCGCCAGTTACCCGGATTCTGAGCATCGTCGGCCCTCCGAGTGAAGATGCCGCGCAGGTTTTTTTTCGTTTCTGCGCAGCGGATGTGTGAAGGCTTCTGGATCCGATTTGACGAAGGATCCGCAGGTCCGTGATTCAGTTCACATCGTGGGGCGAACCACGATGGACGACGCCCTGTTCCTCGCTGCCGGGCGCGGCGCTCGGACCGGCTGGCCAGCCGGGTCCCAGCCAGTCGGCCATCGGACGGCGGCTGCGGATGCGCCGCCGCTGGAAGCGCATCCAGGTGCGCTCGTGGAAGCGGTCGATCGCGCGCGCCGACGGGAAGCGCGCACAGAAGCCCGGGTCGACCGGCTCGAGCGCGAGCGCGGCGGCGTGCATGAACTGCGCGAGCAGCCGGCGCGGATCCTCGTCGCCGACGGCGATGCGGATCGTCGTCGGGGCGATGCCCGCTTCGCGCAGCGCCTCGGGCGGGAGCTCGGAGTGGCTGGTGACACCGGGGCCGAGTACCACGGTGTTGGTCTGCCCGAGGCTGACCTGCAGGCCGAAGGCGGGCTCGAGGTTGTCGAAGAAGCGCTTGAAGGCCGCGGGCGGCAGCCACGCGGTCTCCCCGCGCGCCGGCTCGAAATCGATCGTGAACAGCGGCGCCGGCAGGCCGAGGTGCAGCAGCCGCGAGGCGAGCTCGTGGTTCGGGTCGCCGCGCACGGCGGAGCAGTGCACGCGGATCCGCGGGTGGCTGGCGAGCACGCGGGCCAGTACCACCGTATGGATGCACTTCTGCAGCATCCGCATCTCGAGCGTGCGCATGCCGTCGATCACGTCGAAGGCCTTGTCGGCGTCGAGGAAGGCCCCTTTGACGTAATACACGTTCCAGAAGAGCGTGCGGTCCCAGCGCCACTCGCAGGGCCGGCCATCGGGACCGGGCGCGGTGACGCTCTCGCCCTTCGGGATGAACATCCGCTCGGTGCGCGCGATGGCGACGCCCGCGGTGGTCGTGCCCGAGCCCGCAAGGTCCTTGGTGTAGGAGTGGACCACGAAGTCCGGGCGCTCCGCCGGGTCCGCGCGCTGCAGCACCGGCTGCAGGAACGGCGTGCCGACGGTCGCGTCGCAGATCACCGTGAGCCCGGCGGCGTGTGCCGCGGCGCAGATGCCCGGCACGTCGAGCACGTAGCCGTGAGGGTTGCAGGGCGACTCGAGGAACACGTAAACCTGCCGGCCGCCCTCGAGACGGTCGGCGTGGCGGAGCCGGGTGCGCCCGAGCGCTGCCTGGAAGTCAGCGGCCGAGAAGCCGTCGAACGACTCGACCGCGACGTCGAGGTTGGCGCGCCGCCCGTACCAGTCGTGCAGCAGTTGCCAGGTGCCGCCGTAGACGTTGCGGCTGGCGAGCACGACGTCGCCGCGGCCGAGCACGTTGGCGAGCACCGCGTCGATCGCCGCCATGCCGGAGTTGAAGTTCCAGGCGAAGTACTCGGGCGCGAGCGTGCCGGCCTCGACCTCGACGATCTGGTTGGCGAGGCTGATCGAGGTCGGGTTCAGCAGCCGCGAATACACCTGGTGCAACAGCTCCTTGCCGCGGAACGCGTCCTCGACCCACTCGGTGCAGGCGTAGAGGTAGGTCGCGGTGCGGGTGATGACCGGCGTCGCCGAGAAGATCGCGCTGACGTTGTCGAACAACGGATAGGGGCCGCGGACCGCGGCGTCGACGCCGCCACCGTCGAGCGTCTGCCAGGTGCGCCGCAGCGGGTTCTGCAGGGTGTCGAGGATCTTCGCGAGCTGGAAGCAGGCGAAGCGCTTGGCGTTGAACCAGGCGATGCGGTCGCGCCGGTCGAGCCCGTCCAGCCCCTCGAGCATGCAGCGCCACAGCTCGTGCGCGGCCTCGTGCGCCGTGTAGAGCTTCTCGACCAGGGCGAGCAGGGCGCGCCCGGCGTCGCTGCCGGCGTCGATCGAGAAGTGGCGCAGCTGCTCGCGGGCGAGATCGGCGGCACCCGTGGCCGTCGTGGTGTGGCGCAGCGGCGAGAGCTCGTGGCGGGCGGCGAGGTCGCGGTCGTCGTCGCTGTTGCGCGCGCCGTCGGCGGCGCGGCGATGATCGGTCGCGGGGCCGCGGCCGCCGATTGATGCATGCCGGGGTGTGTGGGACGCAGGAGCCATCGAACCGAGGCTACCGCGGCAACAGATTCGCGCGATGCGCGAGGCCGCGTAGGAAGACTCGTACGTGGTACCGGGCTCGAGGGAGACAGCCGCGCCGGGGACCTCGGCCGGCGAATCGCCGGGTCGCCGGCCAGAACGACGCGAGGCAAGGCGCCCCCTGAACAGAGGCTACATCGACGGGGCCGTGGCCACCTTCTGGCGGAAGAAGTCGTCCTTGAGAAGCTTCGTCAGCAGGTCGTCCAGCGTTGCCTTGAAGGCGCCCGCTGCGCCTTGACCACCCTTGACCTGAGAGCTGCCCACTACGGTGTCCTTCCAGAGGATCTCACCGGATCCCGCGCGGGCAATCTGAAACTTGGCGGTCATCTTGCCGCTCAAGGTCCCTTCCCACATTCCCATGATGGTCTGAACCTGAAAGTCGATCAGCTCGCCGGTGAGCATCGCCGCACCGCTGCCCCCGTCAGCGGCCACGCCGGCCTTGCCGAGCGCCTGCACCAGACCTTCCCGCACGATCTCGTTCAAGGGCTTCTCGGCCTGCCAGCCGCCCGAGGTGGTATCGCCGTTGAGGTTGGTCATGTTCATGAGCATCCGCGGATTGGCGACGCCACGCGAATCGACGACGTTGCCGACGCGCAGCGCGGTACCACCGAGAGACACCTCGAGCGGTTGCTCGTAACGGTAATCGAGCTTGACGTCGTGCACCGTGAACGCGCATCCACTCAGTGCCAGTACAGCCACCATCGCAATGATCGCGCGCATCATGGTTCTCCCTTCGTGCGATCTGCCGGACCAGTCTTCCGGTGGGTGCCGTCGACTTAGTGCGACGCCACGTTCCAGTAACGTAGGGAGGATAACGACGGCGTCTGGAGTCCGGTCGAGAACCGCTTCTCGATTCGCTGCGTGCTGCAGCGCAAGAGCGAAAAAAGCTCAGATTGCTCTCGCTCGCCCAATCGGACGCGAAAAAGGGGACGGATTTATTTTCCTTTCTTCCCAGCCACAAGGATGGGAAGAAAGGAAAATAAATCCGTCCCCTTTTTCACTCGCCGTCGTCGCCGACGCTGCGGAAGTCGACGCCGAGGGAGCGCAGCTTGCGGTAGAGGTGGGTGCGCTCCATGCCGACGCGCTTGGCGAGCTGGCCGACCTTGCCATGGCAGAGCAGTAGCTGTTGCTGCAGGTAGGCGCGCTCGAACTGCTCGCGCGCCTCGCGCAAGCTGAGCGCCAGCAGGTCCTGCTTGACCAGCGGCTCGTCCGCCGGCTGCGCCTGGGCGAGCTCGCGCTCGATCTCCTCGAGGCGGATCTCCTCGGGCCCGCCCTGCACCAGCAGCCGCTGCACGAGCGTGCGCAGCTCACGGACGTTGTCGGGCCAGGGGTAGTTGCGCAGGCGGTTCTGCGCCGCGACGCTGAAGCGCCGGAACGCCAGGCCTTCGGTGTCGACCACGCGGTCGACATAGTGGCGCAGCAGCTCGGGCACGTCCTCGGCGTAGTCGCGCAGCGACGGCACGCGCACGACCAGGCCGTTGAGCTGCGCGAGCAGGTCGCGGCGGAAGCTGCCGGGCGCGGCGCCGGCGCGGCTCTCGATGCCGGGCTGCACCGAGGAGACGATGCGTGCGGCGAACGGCTGCTGGCGGGTGTCGCCGACGCGGGTGAAGCTGCCGGTCTCCAGCACACCGAGCAGCGCCCGCTGCGCGTTCGCCGGCAGGTCCTCGATCTCGGACAGGAACAGCGTGCCGCCAGCCGCCTGCTCGAGCAGGCCAGGCCCTGCGCCGTCGGCGTCGGCGCCGTTGGCGGCGCCGGCGCCGGCGCCGCGGCCGAAGAGCACCAGGTCGGCGTCGGCGGCACGCAGCGCGCTGCCGACGACGGTGACGAACGGCAGTCCGGCACGCGGCCCGGACTCGTGCAGGAAGCGCGCGAACGCCTCCCGGCCCGAGCCGTGCTCCCCGACCAGCAACACCGGGGTCGGCCCCCCGGCGATCTGCTGCAGCTCGGTGCGCAGCTGCTGGATCACCTTGCTCTTGCCGACCGGCGCGACCGCCGAGGCCGCGAGCAGCTTGCCCGAGGAGCGGCGCTTGCGCCCGGCCTCGAGCGCGCGCTCGACGGTGCGCAGCAGCTTCGCCAGCGACAGCGGCTTCTCGACGAAGTCGAAGGCACCGAGGCGGGTCGCCTCGACCGCCGTCTCGACGGTGCCGTGGCCGGACATCATGACCACCGGGCTGCCGTCGGTGGCGCTGCCCTGCCACTCGCGCAGCAGGGTGATGCCGTCGGTGCCGGGCATCCAGATGTCGAGCAGCACGAGGTCCGGCGCCTGGCGCGCCCGGCTGGTGCGGGCCTGGGACGCGTCCGCCGCGACCTCGACCTCGTAGCCCTCCTCGGACAGGATCTCCTTGAGGAGGCCCCGGATCTCGGCCTCGTCGTCGACCACGAGAATGCGCGCTGCGCTCATGCCCGCTCCCTCCGCAACTCCGCCCGGCGCTCGCGGACGGCGGCAGCCCGCGAGCGGTCCTTGAGCGGCAACATAACACGGACCCGGGCACCGCCCTCGGGCCGGTTGTCGGCCTCGATCCGGCCGCCGTGTTCCTCGACGATCTTCTTCACGATCGCGAGCCCGAGGCCGGTGCCCCGCGGCTTGCTGGTGACGTAGGGCTCGAAGATCCGGGCGAGCAGTTCGCCCTGGAAGCCCGGACCGTTGTCGGCGACCGTCAGCACCGCCACTGCCTGGCCGTCCATCTCGCCGATCCCGGTGCCGAGCTCGACGCGCGCGCCGGGCACGCCCTCGAGCGCCTCGAGCGCGTTGACGAGCAGGTTGTTGAGGATCTGCCGCACACGGGTGCGATCCGCCTCGACCGCCTCCACGCGCTCGTCGAGCACTGGCCGGATCTCGACCGCGCCGGCCTGTGCGCGGTAGAGGTCGGCGACCTCGGCGACCAGCTGGTTCAGCGCGAACGGCGCGACGCTCATGGTCGGCGTGCGCGCGTACTCGCTGAAGGCGTTGACCATCTGCTTCATCGCCTCGACCTGCTGCACGATCGTGTGGGTCGCGCGGTCCATGATCTTGGCGTCCTCGTCGTTCATGCTGCCGAGGAAGCGGCGGCGCATCCGCTCCGCCGAGAGCTGGATCGGCGTCAGCGGGTTCTTGATCTCGTGCGCCAGGCGGCGCGCGACCTCGCCCCAGGCGGCGTCGCGCTGCGCCTGCAGCAGCTGGGTGATGTCGTCGAACACGATCACGTAGCTGCGCTCCGCGCCGCCCTCGGCCGACAGCGGCACGCAGGCGCAGGCGAGCACGCGCGGCGCGCCGGCCAGCGCCACGGCCGCCGCCCCGCCGGGCGCCGCCGGCAGCTCCAGCTGGTCGCGCCACTCCTCGCGCCCGGCGGCGAGCCGCGAGCCGAGCTCGGCGACGAACTGCCGCAGCCGCGCGTCGCCACCGCTGAGCTCGTCGAGCGCCTGCCCCGCCTGGGACGCGAAGTCGACGCCGAGGATGCCGCCCGCGGCCTCGTTGGCGACCTGCACCTTGAGCTGCCGGTCGACGACGATGACGCCGGTGGAGAGGCGCGCGAGGATGATCGCCAGGCGCTCGCGCTCGCGCTCCACCGCGAGCCGGCTGCGCTCGGTCTCCTCGCGCGCGCGCCGCAGGCGCTTGGTCATGTCGTTGAAGGACTGCACGAGGAAGCCCATCTCGTCGCGCGAGGTCAGCGGCAGCCGCGTGCCGAAGTCGCCCTTGGCGACCGCGCGCGTGCCGGCCATCAGGTCCTGGACCGGCTTGAAGAGGATCTCGGCGGAGAAGATCGCGCCGTAGATCGCCGACAGCAGCGTCACCAGCAGCACCAGGGTCAGCGTCAGGCGGAAGCTGTACTTCAGCGGCTCGCGCAGCGCCGCGAGGTCGCCGTACTGCGAGTAGGAACGCTGCACCGCGTCGGTGAGCGCGGCGAGCTGGCGCGGCACCTCGTAGATCGCGAGCACGTAGCGGCCGGCGCCGCCCGCCCCCGCGCCCGCACTTGCCCCCGCACCCGCGTCCGGACCCGCACCGACGGCGCCGGCGAGCGGCGCGGCGGCGCGGATCACGTACAGGCCCTCGGCGACCGGCTCGAGGCTGACGTAGGTGCGCCCCTCGCTGACCTGGCGCACCACGTCCGGCGGCGGTCGCGTCGGCAACGCGTCGGGCACGGCGCGGCTGCTGGCCGCGATGATCCGCTCGTGCTGGCCGTAGAGCACCAGCTCGACCGCGCCCGAGGCGCGGCGCTCCTCGTCGAGCGCGTAGATCGCCTCCGGGCCCGGCATGCCGGCGATGCGCTGCGCGAAGCGCTCGGTGCGCTCGGAGTACTCGCGCATGCGAAGGTCGAGCGCGGCGCGCGACAGCACCAGCGCGTCGTTCAGCCCCTGGCGGATCTCGACGCGGAACCAGCTGTCGATGCCGCGGTTCAGGAACTCAAGCGAGAAGAGGTACACCGTCAGCAGCGGGATCGCCACCAGCGCGCCGAACACCGTCACCGTGCGCGCGGTGAGGCGCGAGCCGGGCACGTGGTCGCGCCAGGCGCGCGCCAGCTGCAGCACCTTGCGCGCCAGCATCACGCTGAGCGCGATCACGCCGGCCACGCTCAGCAGCAGGATCCACGGCTGCAGCCGGCCGAACTGCGCCGAGTTCTGCGCCGACAGCGCGAGCGCGAACAGCGCGCCCAGCACGACGATGCTGGAGACCGCGATCAGCGCCGGCGTGCGGTAGTTCCTCAGCGCGGCAGCGACCATGAGTACCACTCGCTCTCGCGCTGCCAGCCGTCGTTCCAGAAGAAGATCACGCGCAGCGCGTCGGTGAGCCGGCCGCGCCGCACGCTGGCGCGCACGCTGACGCGGCACTCGGCGTCACCGGGCACCTGCGAGGCGACCAGGATCGGCCAGCCGTCGACCGTGCCGAGCGACGCCAGGGCCTCGGCCAGCGTCGCGAACGAGGACTGCGTGCCGCTGCGCGGGTCGCGCACCACGTAGCGCTCGCTGACCGCGTGGAAGGTGAGCTCGCGGTGCAGCGTCAGCAGGGTGAGGTCGGCGTCGAACCAGAAGCGCCGCGCGCGCGCCACCTCGACGTCGAGGTCGTAGGACAACGAGAGCCCTTCGCGCAGCGCCGCCGAGGTCTCGGCGTTGGCCGGGTACTTGACCCGCGCGTGCAGCTGGTAGACCCCGTCGGCGAGGTTGACGAACGCCGACTGCACCTCGAGCTCGCCGTCGAGCGCGTCGTCGATCTCGCCCTCGGTCGGCGCCGCGAGAGCCGGCGACGCCGCGAGCGCGGTCGCGACCGCCAGGCACGCCACCGCCCGCACGACCCGCCAGGCAAGCCACGTGACACCGACCAGGAGGGCCAGCGCGCGCCCCGGCCAGGCCGCCGCCGCGCGCCACGCCGCGGCGCCGCGCCACGGGGCGAGGGCCGCGGCGGCCGGCAGCCGCGCGTCGCTCAGGGCCCTGCGTTCGACGGACGGTGCGGTCATCCAGCGGGTCTCCGGCCGAGGCAAGCATAATAAAAGCCGTCGGTGTCCGCCTCGGCGCCGGGCAGCAGCTGCACGCCGGCCTCGAGTCGCCGCGCGCCCGGCGGGAGCGGTACGGTTCCCGGCCAGGGCAGCACGGTCGCCGCGGGCCGCGCCGCCAGCAGCGCCAGCACCTGCGCCTCGCTCTCCTGCGGCAGCAGCGAACAGGTGGCATAGACCAGCCGGCCACCGGGCGCGAGCGCGTCGAAGGCGTTGCGCAGGATCGCCTGCTGCGCCCGGGCCAGCGGCTCGACGTCGGCGGCGCGCCGCAGCAGCTTGATGTCGGGGTGACGCCGGATCACGCCGGTGGCCGAGCAGGGCGCATCGACCAGCACACGGTCGAACGGCCCCGCCTCGCGCAGCGCACCCGGCTGCGCGAGGTCCAGCACGCGGCAGGCCGCCTGCCTGCCGAGCCGCCGCAGCGTCTCCTCGACCATCGCCATGCGCCGCGGGTCGAGGTCCACGGCGACCAGCTCGCCGGCCTGCGGCGCGAGCTCGAGCACGTGGCCGGTCTTGCCGCCCGGCGCCGCACAGGCATCGAGCACGCGCTCGCCCGGCTGCACGTCGAGCAGCGGCGCCGCGAGCTGCGCGCCCGCGTCCTGCACCGACACCCGGCCGTCGCGAAAGCCCGGCAGCGCGGCAACCGGCGCCGGATGCTCGAGCGTGACCGCGCCGGCGCGCCACGGCAGCGCCCGCGCCGGGCGGCCGTTGGCCGCGAGCTCGGCGAGGTAGTCGACGACCGTGCCGCGCGACAGGTCGACGCGCAGCGTCATCGGCGGGTGCCGGTTGGCGGCGTCGAGGATCGAGTCGAGGTCCGCCGGCCAGGCCTCGCGCAGCGCCTCGACCAGCCACGGCGGGTGCGCGTGACGCGTGGCGGGCTCGCGGTCGACCGCCGCGAGCCGCTCGACCCGCTCGCGCACGAAGCGGCGCAGCACCGCATTGACGAGCCCGGTGGTGCGCGCGAGACCGAGCGCGCGCGCCGCATCCACGGCGAGGTGCACGCTGACCTCGGGCGCACCGCGCGAATGCTCCACCTGGTGCGCGCCGGCGACCAGCAGCACGCGCAGCAGCGGGTCGAGCTCCCCGGCCGGCCGCGCCACCAGGTCCGCGACCACGGGCGCGAGCCGCAGGTACCAGCGGATCGTGCCGAGCGCGATCGCGCGTACCGCGGCGCGGTCCTCGCGCGTCTCCGCCGAGGCGAGCGCGTCGTCGGCGTTCTGCCCGTCGTGCGCGACCGCGGCCACGGCACGCACCGCCGCGGCGAGCGTCTCGGCGCCCGGCGCGAACCGCGCGCGCGCGCCGCCGTCCTGCCCGCGCGCCGCCCTCACCCGAGCACCCCACCATCGAGCGCCACGCCGTTGGCGAACTCGCGCGCACTCACGGGCCGGCGCCCGGCGCGCTGCAGCCGCTCGATCGCCAGCACGCCGGCGCCGCAGGCCACGTGCAGCGCGCCGCCGCGCAGCCCGAGCACCGTGCCGGGCGCGATGCCCGCGCCGCGTCCTGCGGCCGCGTCGTCCAGCGGCTGCGCCTGCAGGATCTTCAGCGGCTCCTCGCCGAGGCGCGCCTCGGCGCCCGGCCAGGGATCGAAGGCGCGCACGCGCCGGTCGAGCGCCGTCGCGCTCTCGCGCCAGTCGAGCCGCGCCTCGGCCTTGTCGATCTTCGCCGCATAGGTGACGCCCTCGGCCGGCTGCGGCTCGAAGTGCGCCTCGCCCGCCTCGATCTGCCCGAGCGCCGCGACCAGCTCGGCCGCACCGAGCGCCGCGAGCACGTCGTGCACCGAACCGCTGGTGGAGCGCGGGCCGATCGTGACGCGCCGCGTGCGCAGCACCGGGCCGGTGTCGAGGCCGGCTTCCATCCGCATGATCGCGACGCCGGTCTCGGGGTCACCGGCGAGCACGGCGCGCTGGATCGGCGCCGCACCGCGCCAGCGCGGCAGCAGCGAGGCGTGGATGTTGAGGCAGCCGAGCCGCGGGATCGCGAGCGCCGCCGGCGGCAGGATCAGGCCATAGGCGACCACCACCAGCAGGTCCGGCGCCCACTCGCGCAGGCTGGCGCGCCCGGCCTCGTCGCGCAGGGTCGGCGGCTGCGCGACCGGCAGCCCTTGCGAGAGTGCGTACTGCTTGACCGGGCCCTGTGCGAGACGCTGGCCGCGGCCCGCAGGGCGATCCGGCTGGGTCAGCACGCCGACGACGGCATGGGCCGGCGCCGCACGGCACAGCGCGGCGAGCGGGGGCACCGCGAAGTCGGGGGTGCCGGCAAAGGCGATGCGCATAAGTAAGGGGCGACCTGCGGAGGAATCTTGAGGTGAGGTGGAGGGCGCGGGGCGGCGGGCGAGCGGTGTCCGGCCCCGGCTCATCGCGGGCGGGGCCAGCCGCACCCGCCGAGACCGCCGGCGACGGTGTGCGTACCCGCCGTGCCGGCCGTGCCGTGCCCGCTGCGCCGAAGCGACGCGCTCAGAGCGCCGTGGTGGCACCCGCGGCGGCGGCGGCCGGTCGCGCCGCGCGCTCGCGCCGCTCCTTCTCGAGCTTCTTGCGGATGCGCTCGCGCTTGAGGTCCGAGAGATAGTCGACGAACAGCTTGCCCTCGAGGTGGTCCATCTCGTGCTGCAGGCAGACCGCCAGCAGCCCCTCGAGGTCCTCCTCGACGACGGCGCCGGTGCGATCCTGCGAGCGGACTCGGATCCTCTGGGCGCGCGGCACCTTGTCGAAGATGTTCGGCACCGACAGGCAGCCTTCCTCGCCGACCGCTGCGCCTTCCTTCGACAGGATCTCGGGGTTCACGAACACCCGCGGCGCGTCGTGGTTCTCGGAGACGTCGATCACGATCAGCCGCTTGTGCACGTTCACCTGGGACGCGGCAAGCCCGATGCCCGGCGCTGCGTACATGGTCTCGAACAGGTCGTCGACCAGGGCGGACAGGGCCGCGTCGAAGACGGTGACGGGCGTGGCGCGGGTGCGCAGCCGTGGATCGGGATATTCGAGGATGGTCAGGCGGGCCATGGGGCGCTCCGAGGTTCTTCGTGTATTCGACGCAGAACTTTTGCTAATGTTCTAAAACTGTTGAGATTTGATCGTGCAACTCGACGGTCCGGCTCGGCAGTTCGACGGTACCGCCCGGACGTGGCCCGGTGGTACGGTCCGGCCGGACGGGCCCGGCCAGGGGTCCGTCGGGTTCCCGCGGGAGGTCTCGGTCGCTTCCTCCGCCGTGAACCAGAGCACAAAGCCACGGTTTGACGATGCTGCCGGCGCGGACGAGCGAGTATAACAGCCAAGGTCGCTCGCCCCACCCGTCACGAGGAGTGGAGGATGGTTTTGAATCAAGCACTTAGCGCCGCCCCTGCCGGGTCGCGCACGCGGTCCCGGCTGGCGCTCTGCCTGGCCCCGGCCACCCTCCTCCTGCTCGGCGGCTGCGCCACGGTCGGCGACCGGGACACCGCCTCGCGCGCGCCCAGCGTCGCCGCAGGCGCCACCGCGAACGCCGACGGCGCCCCGGCCGACCCGGAGCTGACCGCCACCGAGGCTGCGGTCGCCCGCTACCCCGAGGGCGCGCCGGTCGAGACCCCATCCGCACCGGCGATCGACCGCTCGATCGTCAACCCGGGCGCACCGATGAGCTACACGGTCCAGCGCGGCGACACGCTCTGGGACATCTCCACGATGTTCCTGCGCGACCCCTGGCTATGGCCCGAGATCTGGCAGGTCAACCCACAGGTGCAGAACCCGCACCTCATCTATCCGGGTGACGTGCTGACGCTCACCTTCGGCGCCGACGGCCGGCCGGCGATCTCGCTGGCGCGCGGCGGCGGCGCCCGGCTCGACCCGCAGCTGCGCAGCTCGGCGCTCGACGGGGCGATCGCCACGATCCCCTATTCCGCGATCGCCGCCTTCCTGGAGCGCCCGAGCCTGCTGACGCGCGAGCAGATCCGCGAGGCGCCGCGCGTGCTCGCGTTCCGCGACAAGCACATGATCGGCGGCTCCGGCATGGAGGCCTACGTCCGCGGCCTCGACCGGGGCGAGGTCAACCAGCGCTTCAACGTCGTGCACGTCGGCGAGGAGATCCGCGACCCCGACGACGGCGACCTGCTCGGCTACCAGGGCATATACACCGCGACCGCGGTGGTGCTCACCGCCGGCGAGCCGGCCAAGGCCGCGCTCACCGACTCCGCGCGCGAGACGCTCGAGGGCGACCGCCTGCTCGGCACCGACGCGGAGGTCCCGCTGAACTTCGTGCCGCGCGCGCCCGACCAGGACGTGCGCGGCCAGATCGTGTCGGTCGTCGATGGCGTGCAGCTGATCGGGCAGTACAAGATCGTCGCGATCAACCGCGGCGCGAAGCACGGCCTCGAGCCCGGCCACGTGCTGGCGATCGAGGAGGCCGGCGACGTCGCGCGCGACCGCACCCGCAGGAACCGCGGCGGCGTGAAGCCCTCGCGCGCCTTCACCTCGAAGGTACAGCTGCCGAACGAGCGCAGCGGCACGATGCTGGTGTTCCGCGTGTTCGACCGCATGAGCTATGCGCTGATCGTCGGCGCGTCGAACCCGATCCGCGTCGCCGACGTCGTCCGCAAGCCCTAGAGGGAAAAAGGAAAAAGGGGACAGATTTATTTTCAGCCCGGGGTTCTCCGTATCGGAGAACCCCGGGCTGAAAATAAATCTGTCCCCTTTTTCCTTTTTCCCCTTTTCTCCGGCGGGCGCGGATCTGGCGATTCGCGCCCGAAATGCGCGTCGCCGGCGATCGCGGCCTTTGCCACCATGTCCCCCATGCCCACGACGCCCGAAGCACTTTGCCGGCTCGCCCGCGCGCCGCGGCTCGATGCCGCGCGGCTGCTCGAGTGCGTGGCCGCCAGCGGTTCGATCGACGCGCTGGTCGCCGCCTCGCCCGCGTCGCTCGAGGCACTAGGCCTGCATCCGGCCACGGTCGCCGCACTCTGTGCACCCGACCTGCGCGCGCTGGAACGCGACCTCGCCGCGATCGAGCGCCACGGCCTCGTGCTGCTGCCGGCCACCGACCCCGCCTATCCGCCGCGTCTCGCCGCCCTCGCCGCGGCGCCGCCCGTGCTGTGGGTGCGCGGCGCCGTCGCCTCGCTGTCGGCGCCGCAGCTCGCCGTCGTCGGCAGCCGCCATCCCACTGCGCTCGGGCGCCGCACCGCGCGCGAGTTCGCCTACCATTTCGCGAGCGCCGGCCTCGCCATCACCAGCGGCCTCGCGCTCGGCATCGACGCCGCGAGCCACGACGGCGCGCTGCTCGCCGGCGGCCGCACCATCGCCGTGCTCGGCACCGGCCTCGACACGATGTACCCGACCGAGAACGCGGCGCTCGCCGAACGGATCGTCGACGGCGGCGGCACCCTGCTCAGCGAGTTCCCGCCGCGCACCGAACCACGCCGTGCGAACTTCCCGCAACGCAATCGCCTGATCAGCGGCCTGTCACTCGGCGTGCTGGTCGTCGAGGCGGCACGCCACAGTGGCTCGCTGTCCACCGCGCGCTGGGCGGGCGAGCAGGGACGCGAGGTGTTCGCGGTGCCGGGCTCGATCCACAGCCCGCTCTCCAAGGGCTGCCACGACCTGATCCGCCAGGGCGCGACGCTCGTCGAGAAGGCAGATGATGTCGTATCCGAATTCCGCCATGTCCTTACGCAACAGTCACTTGCGAGGCTGTCCGCGCTCGCGCGCGCGCCCTGCGAAGGCGCTGGCGCATTGGACAACCCGGCGGAAATCCTGTTAGATGCCGTCGGCTTCGAGCCGACCAGCGTCGATGCGCTGCTCGCGAGCACGGGCCTCTCAGCCGAATCAGTGGCATCGATGCTGCTCGTTCTCGAACTCGAGGGGCGCATCGAGACGCTGCCCGGCGGCCGCTATATCCGGGCGCCCGGTCCATGACGCGGGCCGCCACTCTGTATAGAGACGTTTTCGACATGGCCGAGATGACCGGCACCGTCCTCGACATCCTCATCTACGTGTTCGACCGCTACATGCTCGCCGACACGCCCGACGTGCCCGAGCGCGACGAGCTGGCGCTCGACCTCGAGCGCGCCGGCTTCGCCGGCGAGCACGTCGAGCGGGCGCTGGACTGGCTCGCGGACCTCGCGGGCGAGCGTGACCGCCCCGCGCTCGAGGCCGCCGGCCCGCGCGCCATGCGCATCTACACCGACAGCGAGCGCGCCCGCCTGCCCGCCGACTGCCGCGGCTACCTGCTGCAGCTCGAGCGCACCGGCATCCTCTCGCCGCAGCAGCGCGAGATCGTCATCGAGCGCCTGCTGGCGCTCGACACCGAGGAGCTGGATGTCGCCCAGCTCAAGTGGGTCGTCCTGATGGTGCTGTCGAGCCAGCC
>JALORN010000096.1 GCA_025458905.1 Steroidobacteraceae bacterium | reverse complement strand
CTGATCCGCAAGGTCGAGCTCGACGAGCACCAGCGCAAGCTGGTCGAGGAGAAGCGCGCCGAGTTCGAGGCGCGCAACAAGCAGACCGATGCCTTCGCCAAGTCCGTCTTCCCGGAGGGCGCGCAGCTCTGCCCGAAGTGCAGCACTGCGGCCGTCGTGATGATGGACGGGTGCATGACCTGCCTGAACTGCGGCGATTCCAAGTGCGGCTGAGCGCCGCGGCCTGACACGGGCGTCGCGCCGGGCCCGCCGCCCGGCGCGAGCCAGCAACACCCGAACCCGCGCCAGCGCCAGGCTCCCCGCCTGGCAACCCAGCCCTGACGGGATGGCGCGCTTCTCAGAGGCGGTCGAAAGACCGCCTCGTTTTTTTCTCACGCTGGCCGTTTCGCCCGTCCGCCCGCTGGTGTTCGCGGGCCGCGTCGCCGCGGCTGCGGACATGGTCCGGACACGATTCGTCCGCGCTTCGCACGGCGGCGGTCCGTGGCGCCGGCCGGTTCGCCCGCGACGATGGCCACTCGTTCCGTCGCGGTGTTATAAGCACGATGCAACGAACTCCTGCGCGCGATCCCGCGCCGGGCGGCACTACGAGATCGGGGAGAACAAGGGCATGGACCTGTCCGCACGCTGGGCCAGCATCGAGCCCCAGCTCGTCGCGTTCGCGCTGAAGGTCGCAGGCGCGCTCGTCATCTACATCGTCAGCCGCTGGCTGATCGGCGTCGTCACCGGCCTGCTGACGCGCGCGCTCGAGCGCCAGAAGGTCGAGCCGACCGTGATCCGCTACATCGGCAATGCGGTCACCGTCGCGCTGAACGTCATGCTGGTGATCGGCATCCTCGGCTACTTCGGGGTGGAGACCACCTCGTTCGCCGCCTTGATCGCCGCGCTCGGCATCGCGATCGGCGCCGCCTGGGGCGGGCTGCTGTCGAACTTCGCCGCGGGCGCCTTCATCCTGGTGCTGCGGCCGTTCAAGGTCGGAGACTACGTCCTGGCCGGCGGCGTCGAGGGAACGGTCCGTGCCATCGGCCTGTTCACCACCTCGATCGATTCGCCCGACAACGTGCTGACCTCGGTGGGCAACGCGGCCGTCATGGGCGGCACGATCAAGAACTTCTCGCACAACCCCCATCGCCGCGTCGACCTGACCGCGCAGCTGGACCACACCGTCGACCCCCACGATGCGATCCGCCGCCTGAAGGCGGTGTTGCCGGGGATCGCCAACGTGGTGCCGAGCCCGCCGCCGGACGTCGAGATCCTCGCGTTCACCGAGCGCGGCCCGGTGCTCGCGGTGCGTCCCTACGTGCACACCGACCACTACTGGCAGGTCTATTTCGACACCAACAAGGCGATCCGCGACACCTTCGGTGCCGCCGGCTACCCCGTGCCCGAGGCCTACCTCCAGGTCCGCCAGCGCCCCGCCTGAGAGAGGAAAAGAGGAAAAAGGGGACGGATTTATTTTCCGGGGAAAAAGGGGACGGATTTGTTTTTTCTGGACCGGACAGCTATGCAGCTGTCCGGTCCAGAAAAAATAAATCCGTCCCCTTTTTCCCCGGAAAATAAATCCGTCCCCTTTTTCCAAAAAAAGAAGCCCCGCTTGCGCGGGGCATTGGTCGCTTGCTTGCTTGTGGAGGAGTTCTAAGCTCTTTCTTGTTCTTGTACCCCCTTACGAAGCAATCGACGTGCCACCTCGGGCCACGAGGCGCGAGAGCGTCGATATGTCGCGCGGGCTGAGCCGAAAATGTGACCCGCGGCAGGTATTTGCGCGGCCCGGTGGCGCGGCCGGATTAAGTCTGCTGCGCGTCACAGCCCCAGATCGTCAGAATTGTCGACGCCGCCGCGGCAGGATACGCTCCCTGCCAGCCCGCCCTAGGCGCGCGACTCCCGACGAATCAATCAGTTAGGCCCGCGAGGGGCCCCGTAAATGCTTTCGACACCTGCGGCCCGACATTACGTCAAGATCCGGCGCCGGCCGGCCGCCGGAACGGCGGCACTCTGCACCCTTGTCCTGCTCGCCGCGTCCGTCGAGGCGCAGGTCGTGGCACCTCAGGGCACCGGTCGTACGGTGACCTCGGCACCGGCTGCGCCGCCGATGGGCGTCCCGCCGCCACCGGCGCCGGTCGCGCTGGCGACACCGGCGACCAGTGCCATCCCGCGGCCACCGGAGCTGCAGCGCGACGTCGATTTCTGGATCCGGATCTATTCCGAGGTGACCACTGCCGAGGGCCTGCTGCACGACGAGTGGGACCTGTCCGTGGTCTACGCCAAGCTGCAGTTCCCCGCCGACACCGAGCCGGGTGCGCGTCGCGACGCGGTCGACGCGGCGCGCGAGCGCTATGTCGCAGCGCTGAAGAACGCGGCCGCCGCGATCGCCGCCCGCACGGCCGGCGCGCCGGCCGACGCGGCGTCGCTGGGCGAGGACGAGCGCCGCGTGCTCTCGGCCTGGGGTGTGGCGGCGACGCCGGAACGGCTGCTGGAGGCGGCCCGCGGGGTGCGCTTCCAACTCGGCCAGGCCGACCGCTTCAAGGCCGGCCTCATCCGCTCGGGTGCCTGGGAGACCCACATCGCCGAGGCCTTCGCGAACCTCGGCCTGCCGCCCGAGCTCGCCGCGCTGCCGCACGTCGAGTCCTCGTTCACGCCGAGCGCGTATTCCAAGGTGGGTGCCGCCGGCCTCTGGCAGTTCATGCGCTCGACCGGCCGACGCTACATGCGCGTCGACGACGTGGTCGACGAACGCCTCGACCCGTTCCGCTCCACCGAGGCCGCCGCGCAGCTGCTCGCCTACAACTACCGTGTCCTCGGCACCTGGCCGCTCGCGCTGACGGCCTACAACCACGGGGCCGCGGGCATGCGCCGCGCCAAGGAGGCGATGGGCACCGACGACTTCGTCACCATCGCACGCCGTTACCGGGGACCGACCTTCGGCTTCGCGTCGCGCAACTTCTATCCTTCCTTCCTGGCCGCGCTGAGCATCGACCAGGACCCGGAGAAGTATTTCGGCGCGATCGAGCGCGCGCCGGAGATCCGCTTCCGCGAGGTGGCGATGCCCGGCTACGCGCGCGTCGCGGTCGTCGAGCGCGCGGTCGACGTGCCGCGTGCCACGCTGCGCGAGCTGAACCCGGCGCTGCGCGGCCCGATCTGGGACGGGTCGCGCTACGTGCCGCGCGGCTATCGCCTGCGGCTGCCGCCCGGCCCCGGCGAACTCACGCCGGAGTGGCTCACTGCGCGAATCGGCGCGAACGAGCTCTACGCCGCTCAGGTCCAGTCGCGGTCGCATCGCGTGCGCAAGGGCGAGACACTCGCGTCGATCGCCCGGCGCTACGGCCTGTCGCAGCGCGAGCTCGCCGACCTGAATGGCCTCGCCACCGGCGCGCGCGTGCGCCGCGGTCGCACGCTGCGCCTGCCGGACACGCGCCCGCCACTGCTGGCCGCCTCCGAGGCACGGCCCGCCGCCGGCTCCGCAGTCGCGCCGGCGTCGGCGCCAGCGGTCGCCGCCGTGGCCGCCGCCACCACCGCCGCAGCCGTGTCGGCCGCTGTCGCGCAGGGAGACACGGCGGCAGCCGAGGCAGCCGCGGCCGGCGGCGCGACGGCGTCGCCGGGCCGCAGCTACGTCGTGCGCGCGGGCGACACCCTGTTCGGCGTCGCGGCGCGCTTCGGCCTGACGGCCCGGGAGTTGATGGCGCTGAACGGCATCCGCGATGCCGACTTCATCTTCGAGGGCCAGCGGCTGCGCGTCGCGGCGGACCCGGCCGCGCTCGCCGCCGCGACGGCGGTCGCCGAGGCGCCGGCCGGGCCGGACGACGGGGAAGTCGAGACGCCGTCGCCGGCCGCCGGCGCGCGTCCTGCGCCGCCCTCGGCTGCAGCGCCCGTGGTGGCAGCGGCCGCCGCCGCGGCCAAGAACGCCAGCGAGGAGGCCGCGCTCTCCACGTCGTCGAGCGCCGCGTCGCGCACCCGACGCGCGTCCGGCGCGACGGCGCCGGGCGTGACGCCGGCGACCGCGCCTGCGCCGGCGACCGGGCGTGCGGGTACCGCATCGGCTGCGCCCGCGTCGGCGCGCAACGAGCCTGCGCCGCGCGCCAGCGAGCCGGTGACCGCCGAGGCGCTCGGCCCGGAGATCGGGCCGGGGGCGGGCATGCCGCCGCCGCTCGCCGACGCGATCGACCTCGCCGTGCGCGACGGCAGCGTGCGGGTGATCGCCGAGGAGACCCTGGGCCACTATGCCGACTGGCTCGGCGTCAGCGCAGCACGGCTGCGCGAGCTCAACCGGATGAAGTACGGCCAGGCGGTGCTGCTCGGCAGGACGCTCAAGCTGGACTTCTCGCGCACCACGCCCGACGAGTTCGAGCAGAAGCGCCGCGACTTCCACGCACGCCTGCAGGCCGCGTTCTTCGCCCAGCGGCGCATCCTCGGCACCGAGGTCTACATCGTCCGGCGCGGCGACACGCTGTGGTCGATCACGCAGCGCTATGCAGGCGTGCCGGTGTGGCTGCTGCAGCAGTACAACCCGGACCTCGAGCTCGGCGCGCTGCGCACCGGCGCGCAGCTGGTCGTGCCACGCCTCGAGGATGCGCAGACGGGCGTCGTCGCCGGCCGCTGACGCGCCGCGCCGGCCTCAGAGCCCGAGGGTGCGCAGGAACTGCTGCAGGATGTCCGCCGGGCGCGGCGAGCCGACGAAGCGGATCACCCGGCCGTCGGCGTAGCGCACCGTGGTCTCGATCGTGCCTGCCGCGGCGAGCGAGCGCAGCGCCGCCTCGTCGATCGCGAACACGCCGATCGACGACCACGGCGCCGGCGCAGCATAGGGCAAGGCACCGAGGCCGAGGCCGCGTGCGTCCGCCGCGAGCGGCCTCGCGGGCAGGGGCGCGCCGTTCACGAGCACCACTGGTGCCGCCGCGCCGCCGCGCTCGTCCGGGACCGCGACCCACAGGTACAGCGCGCGTTGCCCCATGCGGTTGGTCTCGAACGGCGCGACGTAGGCGAAAGGGTCGCTGTTGTTGCCGCGCGGCTCCGTCGAGACGAGCTCGACGGGGCGCCGCATCGAGGTCAGCGTCGTGCCGGTGCGCTCGTCGAGACGCTCGGAAACGGCGTTGTCCGGTACGGCGGCGCAGCCTGCCGCGAGCAGCGCAAGGGCTGTCGCGAGAGCGCGCACCGCGCGCCGGCGCGCCGGCCCGATCCCGCCCTCGAGGTTCGTATTCGCCACGATGATCCCCTGTCCCACGTCGACGTGGTGTCCTGCCCGCGGATTATAGGGGCGTCGCCGAGGTGTGCCGCCGGCCGGCCCGACCGGGAAGCGGCCGCCATCGGGTACGCGGGTCGCCGATTGGAGACGGCGGTCACAGCTTCCGACGAAAAGCGTTACGGAACCCGGGCTTCGGCTCTGTCTATAATCCCGTTCATGAGCTTGCTCACTTGCCTGCGAGCGGCGTTCCTCGGCGGCCTGTTGGTCGTCGCGAACGGCGTCTCGGTCGCTGCCACGCCTTTCGTCGACTCGCTGCCGCGCACGCCCGGTCCCGCTGGTTCGCCGCTGCCGCCGGCGCGACCGAGCGCCGGCGACACGCTGCCGACCGCGAACCGCGTCCTCGTCCGCAAGTCCGAACGGCGCATGTACCTGATGCGCGGCGACGAGGTGCTGCGCTCCTATCGCGTCGCCCTCGGCCTCAACCCGGTCGGCCACAAGGAGCGCGAAGGGGACTTCCGCACGCCCGAGGGCCGCTACCAGCTGGTGAAGCGCAACCCGCGCAGCGACTTCTTCATGTCGATGAAGGTCTCCTACCCGAATCCCGACGACGTCGCGCGCGCGCGCCGCAATGGCTGGGCCCCGGGTGGCTCGATCATGATCCACGGCCTGCCGAACGACCCGCGCAAGGGGCTCGACTACTACGCCACTCGCGACTGGACCGACGGCTGCATCGCCGTCTCCAATGCCGACATGCTCGAGATCTGGATGCTGGTGTCCGACGGGACGACCATCGACATCCAGCCCTAGTCGCGGCGACGCCGCCGGCACCGCCGCTGCACACGAGCCCTGAAGCACTCGCGGTCGGCGCAGCCGTCTCCCGGTGGTTCCGCCGCCAGGGTTCGAGCCCGCCACCCGATTCGCCAAAGCCTCCGAAACGGGCAGAATGCCCGCCCGGCCCGAGCCACCCGCCGCCCGAGGGGTCCGTCCTTTGGAATCCACGATCGTCATCCCCGAATTCGTCGACGCCCGCGTCGGTCCGCGCGGCGCGCTCGAGAGCCTCTCGCAGGAGGAGATCGAGAAGCTGCTGTCGAGCGGGCAGGGCGGGCTGTACCCGCTGTTCCGGCAGTGTGCGCTCGCGGTGCTGAACGCCGGCAGCGACAGCGACAACTCCAAGGAGATCTTCGACAAGTACCGCGACTTCGACATCCGCATCGTGCGCCACGCCTGGGGCGTGAAGCTCGAGATCCGCAACGCGCCGGCCGCGGCCTTCGTCGACGGCGAGATGATCCGCGGCATCAAGGAACTGCTGTTCTCGGTGCTGCGCGACGTCGTCTACATCGCCAACGAGATCGTCGACGGCGGGCGCTTCGACCTCGCCAAGCCCGCTGCGGTCACCAACGCGGTGTTCCACATCCTGCGCAACGCGCGGATCCTCGACCACAAGCTGCGGCCGAACCTGGTCGTCTGCTGGGGCGGCCACTCGATCGGCCGCGAGGAG
>JALORN010000095.1 GCA_025458905.1 Steroidobacteraceae bacterium | reverse complement strand
GCTGAAGCTCAAGGAGATCTCCTACATCCACGCCGAGGCCTATGCCGCCGGCGAGCTCAAGCACGGCCCGCTGGCGCTGGTCGATGCCGACATGCCGGTGATCACCGTCGCGCCGAACAACGACCTGCTCGAGAAGCTGAAGTCGAACCTGATGGAGGTGCGCGCGCGCGGCGGCGAGCTGATCGTGTTCGCCGACCCCGAGTCCGGCATCGAGGGCAGCGAGGGGGTCACGGTGATCCACCTGCCCAAGCACGTCAGCTACTCGCAGGCGCCGATCGTCTATACGATCCCACTGCAGCTGCTGTCGTACCACGTCGCGATCCTCAAGGGCACCGACGTCGACCAGCCGCGCAACCTCGCCAAGAGCGTCACCGTCGAGTAGTGCCCCGGCCGCGGTGCCGGCGCCTTCGGCGCGGCCGGCAGCCCGCGCTCACCCGGCGTGCAGCCGGGCGAGCGCCGTGACGTTGTCGCCCCCCCAGCCCCGCCCGATCGCGCGCTCGACCAGCGCGGCCACCGTCGTCGTGACCGGCGCGGCGGCGTTGCCGCCGGCAAGTTGCAGCGCGTAGCCGAGGTCCTTCGCCACCAGCTCCAGCGGGAACGACGGCGCGTGCGCCTGCGCGAGCATCAGTCCTGCCGCGCCGTTGGCCGCGGGGCTGAGCACCGGTGTCGCCGCGAGCGCGGCCCGCAGCGTCGCGGGCGCCAGGCCCGCGCCCGCCGCCGCCGGCAGCCACTCGGCCAGCGCCGCGAGCTGCACGGCGAACAGCGCGTTCACCACCAGCTTGGCGACCGTGCCGCTGCCGACGGCGCCGGTGGCGTGCACCCGCGATGCATAGGCAGCCAGCGTCGGCGCGAGCGTGGCGAGCGCTTCCGTCGAACCGCCCGCGAGCACGACCAGCTGGCCGGCCTCGGCCTGCGGCCGCGAGCCGACGACGGGGGCGTCGACGAACGTGCGTCCCGCGCCGGCGAAGCGGGTCGCGAGCTCGCGCACCCAGGTCGGCGAGAGCGTCGACGACTCGACTGCCACGGCGGTGGCGGGCAGCGCGGCGAGTGCGCCGTCCGGTCCGCTCCAGACGGTCGCCGAGGCCGCGTCGTCCCGCAGCATCGCGATCGCCACCTCGGCGTCCGCGACCGCGGCGCGGGGCGTCGCGGCGATCCGGGCGACGTCGGCGAGCGCCTCGGCGCGCGCCGCTTCGCGGTTCCACACCGTCACGGCATGGCCCGCGCCCGCGAGCCGGCGTGCGATCCGCGAGCCCATCGCGCCCGCGCCGAGCACCGTGACCCGCGTCATGCCGCGACCTCGGCCGAGGCCGGCTGCCAGCCGAGCGCCGGATCGGCCATGAAGGCCTCCGCCGGCGTGTGGGTCAGGTGGTTGACGTAGTTGGAGATGGTCTTGGTCGCGATCACCAGCACCACCTCGAGCACCTGGGCGCGGCTGAAGCCCGCGGCGAGGAACGCCTCGGTCGCCGCGTCGCCGGCGAAGCCGCGTTCCTGCACCACGCGCTCGGCGAACGCCCGCAGCGCCTGCAGGCGCGGCGACGGGATCGGCGTGCCGGCGCGCAGTGCCGCGATCACGGCCTCGTCCGCCCGGGCGGCCCGCGCGAGGTAGGTGTGGCCGGCGACGCAGTAGGTGCAGCGGTGATGGACGCTGACCGCGAGGTAGAGCACCTGCTGCTCGACGGGCGTGAACGAGGAGCGCTGCACCAGCGCGAACAGGTCGCGGTAGCCCTCGAGCGTCGGCGGACTCTCGGCGAGCACGGCATGCAGGTTCGGGAGGAAGCCCCACTCGCGCCGCGTGGCTTCGAGCAGCGGCCGGGCGGCCATGGGGGCGGAATCGAGGGTGTGGACGGTGAAAGTGGTCATCGGGCTCTCCTGGCGCAACCATTGCGCGTCCAGGACAGGTTATTCAGGACAAAAAGGCCGATACAGGCGACGGAGTGCACGTCATTCGTGCACGATATGCACGAATGGACCTGAAGACGCTCGACGTGTTCCTGGACGTCGCCCGGGCCGGCAGCTTCGCGGCCGTCGCCCATGCCCGCGACCTCGACCCCTCTTCGGTGTCGCGCGCCATCGCGGACCTGGAGACCGACCTCGGCGTGCGCCTGTTCCAGCGCAGCACGCGCCGCCTCGCCCTGACCGAAGCAGGCGACGTCTTCCTCGGTCGGGTCGAGCCGCTGGCCGAGGAACTGCGGCGTGCGCGGGACGCGGCGGTGCAGGTGAGCGGCGCTCCGCGGGGCCGACTGCGGCTGACCGCTTCGGTCACCTTCGGCCAGCGCTGCCTGCTGCCGCGCCTGCCCGAGTTCCGGCGCCGCTATCCGGACCTCGCGCTCGAGTGCCTGTTCACCGACGCCAACCTCGACCTGGTCGCCGACCGCATCGACCTCGCGGTGCGCCTCGCGCCGGCGATCGAGGGCGACCTGGTCGCGAGCAAGCTGATGGACACGCGCTACCGCGTGGTCGCGGCGCCGGCGTACCTCGACCGTTCGCCGCCCCTCGAACGTCCCGCGGACCTGCAGGCGCATCGCTGCCTGCGCTTCACCCTCGGTGCCTACCGCACCCGCTGGCTGTTCCGCGACGCGCAGGGCGCGATCGAGACGGTGCCCGTCGACGGCGACCTCACGCTCTCGCCCGCCGGTGCGCTGCGCGAGGCCGCGCTGCTCGGGCTCGGTCCAGCGCTGCTGCCCGACTGGCTGATCGACGAAGACCTCGCCGGCGGCCGGCTGCGGCAGCTGTTTCCCGGCTGGGCGGCGACGGCGACGACCTTCGACACGGCAGCCTGGGCGGTGTACCCGAGCCGCGCCTTCCTGCCACAGAAGGTGCGCGTGGCGATCGACTTCCTGCGCGAGTCGCTCGCGGCTCAGGCGTCGTCGAAGTAGCGCTCGGCCCGCAGCTGGTCCCAGAGCCGCTCGACCACCGCGCCGGCGCGCGCCATCACCTGCGCCTCGTCGTCGACGACCAGCAGGCCGTCGTGCACCTGGAAGCGGCCGTCGGTCATCACGTGCCGCACGGCGAGGCCGCTGGCATACAGCAGGTTCGTCAGCGGCTCGGGCGGCAATGCGCCGGAGCCGACGAACCAACCCGACACGTCGATCGCACACAGGTCGGCGCGCGCGCCCGGCGCGATCCGCCCGAGGTCGTCGCGCCCGAGGCCGCGCGCCGCGCCGAGCGTGGCGGCGTCGACGGCCATCGCGATCGTCGGCCGCGTCATCGGCACCGGGCTCGCGGCGCGCGCCAGCGACCAGCGTGCCTCGCCCTTCAGTACCGCGAGCTTCAGGTTCTCGATGTAGTCGTTCGAATGGGTGTCGATGCCGACGTTGGTGTTCACGCCGGCGGCGAGCAGTTCCGGCCACGGCTGGGTGAAGCCGCTCGCTCCGCCGCCGGAGGGGCAGGTGACGTAGGTGAAGCGGTGGCGCTTCAGGATCGCCGGGTCGTTCACGAGGTCGGGTGCCGACAGGTGCGCGCCGAACACGCGCTCCTCGAAGAGGCCCAGCTGCCCGAGCCACTCGACGGGGCGCAGGCCCCAGGCGCGGCGCACCGCCTCGGTCTCGCCGCGGCCCTGGCAGAGGTGCAGGTGGATGCCGTGGCCGAGCTGCCGCGCCGCGGCGAGCACCGCGCGCAGCGTCTCGGGCGTGTGCGTGTCGGCGGCATGCGGCGCGATCATCGGCCGGATCAGCCCGCCCTCGGCGCCGTCGACGGTGCGCGCCCAGGCGAGGTTCGCCTCGATCTCGGCCAGCGTGCCCGGCACCGACTCGCGCAGCACGGCGTCGTCGCGCCGCTGCCAGATCGGGAACAGGCGCGCCACGCCCGGGATCATGCCCGCGGGGTAGCCGCGCACGCCCCAGCGACGCGCGACGCGCACGTAGCTCTGCGCCTGCCGCAGCGACAGCGACATCTCGACCTGCGTGGTGCAGCCCGAGCGCAGCAGCTCGGCGAGGTTCAGCGCGGTGATCGCGTCGAGCGACTCGTCGTCGAGCCGCTCGACGAGCTCCAGCGGCCGAGCATAGGAGCGGCGGCCCTCGAACAGGCCGCGCGTCACCGTGCCGCCGGCCACGTGGGTGTGGCCGGAGATCCAGCCCGGCACGACCAGCAGCCGACCCGCATCGACGCGCGGCAGCCGGCCGCGCATCCGTCCCGCACGCCACTCGACGATCGCGCCGTCGTCCACCACGATCGAGACGTCGCGCCGCAGCGCGCTGCCTCCACCTTCGGACACCAGCGCCGCGCCCGCCTCGAGGACGAAGTGCCGTCGCGGCAGCGGCGTGGTGAGCCGGCGAGCGGGGGCGCTCGCGGGGGTCGCAGCCTGCGCCCGGCCGGCGAGGGCGAGGCCGGCAGTGGCGAGCCCGGCGACGACGCCGCGCCGCGTCGGTCCCGGCTCGCCCGGCGTGCGCGTGGCGAAGCAGCCGCAGGGCTCGTCGAGGTCTTCCATGGCCCGATGCTAGGCCAGGCGCATCGACCTGCGAAGCCGCCGCGGCCGCGTGGCTGCAACACTCCGCTGCACGAGAATCGAGTAGTCTCCAGCGGATCGCACCAGGAAAACCGGGAGGGCCCGCCATGGCCGACGCCGAGCAAGACCCCAAGCCCGCGACCGACAACCCGTACGCGCAGCACTACGTCGTCAAGAAGGGCGATACGCTGTCGAAGATCGCCGAGGAGTTCTACGGCGACAAGATGCTCTACACCAAGATCTTCGAGGCCAACACCGACGTCCTGAAGGACCCGGACCGGATCCGGCCGGGCCAGAAGCTCAGGATTCCCTGACCCCTCCGTCCACCCTCCGCTTCACCCAGGAGCTGCCGATATGCGTCCGAACCGTTCGTCCCTGTTCGTCGTCGCCGCCGCCGCGGCGTTGCTGGCCGCCGGCTGCGCCGGCCAGAAGGAGCCGGCCACCAAGGCCGTCGCGGACGTCGAGGCGTCGATCGCCACCTTGCGCGAGGACGCCTCGAAGTACGCCGCCACCGAGTTGCAGTCGGCGGACGCGGCGCTCGCTTCGCTGAAGGCCAACCTCGAGAAGGGCGACTACAAGGCGATCCTCGCCGGAGCGCCCGCGCTGGTCTCCCAGGTCGACGCGCTGCGCAAGACCGTCACCGACAAGAAGGCCGAGGCCGAGGCGGCGCTCGAGGCCGCGAAGGGCAGGTGGGGCGAGGTGTCGACCGACCTGCCGAAGATGGTCGAGGCGATCCAGGGCCGGCTCGACATCCTGACCAAGTCGAGGAAGCTGCCGAAGGGCCTCGACAAGGCCACGCTTGACTCCGCGGTCGCGAGCTTCGACTCCATGAAGTCCGCGTGGGGCGAGGCGACCTCGGCCGCGACCTCCGGCAACTTCGTCGAGGCCATGGCCAAGGCCGACGAGATCAAGGCCAAGGGTACCGAGGTGATGGCCGCGCTCGGCATGACCAAGGGCTGAGGCGTCGCGGCGCGGCCGCGGCGGCCTGCTCAGGCGAGCGGCGTCGCCTTCAGGTCGTAGTCGTCCGCGCCGGTGATGCGCACGCGCGCGAACTCGCCGACCTTCAGCTTGGCGGCGCGCGCGATGCGCACCACCCCGTCGATCTCCGGCGCGTCGCCGCGGCTGCGCGCGATCGCCTTCGTGCCCTCGAGCGCGTCGACGAGCACCGTTTCCTCCCGGCCGACGCGCGTCGCGAGCCGCGCCGCGCTGATCCGTCGCGCCCGCGCCATGAAGCGCGCGAGGCGCTCTTCCTGCACCTCGGGGTCGACGTGCACGCCGGCGGCGTTCGCCGTCGCGCCCTCGACCGGCGAATACTTGAACGCGCCGACGCGGTCGAGCTGCGCCTCGTCGAGCCAGTCGAGCAGCTCGCCGAACTCCGCCTCGGTCTCGCCGGGGAAGCCGACGATGAATGTGCTGCGGATCACGAGGTCCGGGCAGGCCTCGCGCCAGGCGCGGATGCGCGCCAGCGTGTTCTCGGCGTGCGCCGGCCGGCGCATGCGCTTCAGCACCGTCGGGCTGCCGTGCTGGAAGGGCACGTCGAGGTACGGCAGCACCTTGCCCTCGGCCATCAGCGGCATCACCTCGTCGACGTGCGGGTAGGGATAGACGTAGTGCATCCGCACCCAGGCGCCGAGCGTGCCGAGGGCGCGCGCGAGGTCGAGGAAGCGGGTCTCGTACTCGGTGTCGCGCCAGCGCGCCCTGCGGTAGCGCAGGTCCGAGCCGTACGCGCTGGTGTCCTGCGAGATCACCAGGATCTCGCGCACGCCGGCACGCACCAGCCGCTCGGCCTCGCGCAGCACGTCGTCGATGGGTCGGCTCGCGAGCAGGCCGCGCATCGAGGGGATGATGCAGAAGCTGCACTTGTTGTTGCAGCCCTCGGAGATCTTCAGGTAGGCATAGTGCCGCGGCGTCAGGCGGATGCCCTGGGGCGGCACGAGGTCCATGAACGGGTCGTGCTTCGGCGGCAGGTGCTCGTGGACCGCCGCGAGCACGTCCTCGTAGGCCTGCGGCCCGGTCACCTTGAGCACGCGCGGGTGGCGCTCGAGGATGCGCTCGGGCCGCGCGCCGAGGCAGCCGGTGACGATCACCTTGCCGTTCTGCGCCAGCGCCTCGCCGATCGCATCGAGCGATTCGTCGACCGCCGAGTCGATGAAGCCGCAGGTGTTGACGACGACCACGTCGGCGGCGTCGTAGGTCGGGGCGACCTCGTAGCCCTCGACGCGCAACTGCGTGAGGATGCGCTCGGA
>JALORN010000094.1 GCA_025458905.1 Steroidobacteraceae bacterium | reverse complement strand
GTGCAGGCCGACCTGCAGCTCGCCCATCTCGCCCTCGATCTCGGCCTTGGGCGTCAGCGCCGCGACCGAGTCGACGACGACGACGTCGACCGCGCCGGAGCGCACCAGCATGTCGGTGATCTCGAGGGCCTGCTCGCCGGTGTCCGGCTGGGACACGAGCAGGTCGTCGATCTTGACGCCGAGCTTCTCGGCGTAGGCGGGGTCGAGCGCGTGCTCGGCGTCGACGAAGGCGGCGGTGCCCCCGTTGCGCTGCACCTCGGCGATGACTTCGAGCGTGAGCGTGGTCTTGCCCGAGGACTCCGGCCCATAGATCTCGACGACACGGCCGCGCGGCAGGCCGCCGATGCCGAGCGCGATGTCGAGCCCGAGCGAGCCGGTCGACACGGCCTCGACGTCGTACGCCGCGGAAGCGTCGCCGAGGCGCATGACCGAGCCCTTGCCGAACTGCTTCTCGATCTGCCCGAGCGCCGCGGCCAGGGCCTTCTTGCGATTGTCGTCCATCTGAACTTCCCCTGTTCGGTGAGGGCGAAATTATCCCACAGCGAAACACCGCGGGAACGCTGGAAAACAGGTGAAAAGCAGAATATTCACGCGTGGCCACGGCGCATACAGGAGTGGCACGGAGCCGATACTGTATGGGCGCGGAGGCCGCCCGGCCACCGCGCCGCGCCAACCCGGCGGAGCGCAATTCCCGTGTCTATCAACGGGCTGCGGCGGGGACTTCGAGCGCAAGCACGAGCTGCAGCGCGAACTGCACCGACTTGCGCCGCACGGCGTCGCGGTCGCCCTTGAAGAACTTCACGCGCGCGCTCAGCTCGACCGCCCGGCCGCGCCGGTGCGCCAGCGCGAACCACACCGTGCCGACGGGCTTGCCCGGCACCGCACCGGTCGGGCCGGCGATGCCGCTGACCGCGATCGCGACGTCCGCGCCGGTGCGCTCGAGCGCCCCGGCGGCCATCTCGCGCACCGTCGGCTCGCTGACCGCGCCCTGCGTGGCGAGCGTCGCGGCCGCGACGCCGAGGTCACGCTGCTTGGCCTCGTTCGAGTAGCAGACGTAGCCACCGTCGAACCAGTCTGAGCTGCCGGGCACGTCGGTCAGCGCCTTGGCGATCCAGCCGGCGGTGCAGGACTCGGCGGTGGCGAGCTTGAGGCCGGCGCCGAGCAGGTGCCGGCCGGTGCGCACGGAAAGGCGCAGCAGGTCTTCGTCGGAAACCATGCGTTAAGCTTACCCGATGCACGAGGGCGCACTCGCCGACCACACCCCGATGATGCAGCAGTACCTGCGCATCAAGGCGCAGTACCCCGACGTGCTGCTGTTCTACCGGATGGGCGACTTCTACGAGCTCTTCCACGACGACGCGCGCCGCGCCGCACGCCTGCTCGACATCACCCTGACGGCGCGCGGCCAGTCGGCGGGGGCACCGATCCCGATGGCCGGCGTGCCGGTGCACGCGGTCGAGAACTACCTCGGCAGGCTGGTGCGCAAGGGCGAGTCGGTCGCGATCTGCGAGCAGGTCGGCGACCCGGCGAAGTCCAAGGGCCCGGTCGAGCGCCAGGTGGTGCGCGTCGTGACGCCCGGCACGGTCACCGACTCGGCCCTGCTCGACGAGAAGCGCGACACCCTGCTGGCAGCGGTGGTGCGCGACGGGCGGCGCTTCGGCCTCGCCTGGCTCGACCTCGCGGCCGGTCGCTTCAGCGTGCTCGAGGGCGCGGACGATGCGGCGCTGGCCGGCGAGCTCGAGCGGCTGCGGCCGGCGGAACTGCTCGCGCCCGAGGACCAGCTGTGGGCCGCCGGGGTGCACGGCGCGGGCCCGGTCCCGGGGGCGCGCCTGTCCGCCGAGGCCGGCACGGGCGCCGGCGGCCCCGGGCCGCTCCAGGCGTCCGCCGCGGCGCCGACGCTGCCCGGGCTGCCGCCGGGCACCGGCGGCGCGCTGCGCGCCCGCCCGCCGTGGCACTTCGAGTTCGCGACCGCCGCGCGACTGCTGACCGACCAGCTCGGCACGCTCGACCTGCGCGGCTACGGCGCCGACGTGCTGCCGCTCGGGGTGCGGGCGGCGGGCGGGCTGCTGCAATACGTTCGCGACACGCAGAAGGCGGCGCTGCCGCACCTGCGGGCGCTGCGCGTCGAAGAGCGCGGCGAGGCGCTGCAGATGGACGCGGCGACGCGCCGCAACCTCGAGCTCGACGTGGCCGCCGGCGAGCGCGAGGATGCGTCGCTGCGGGCGCTGCTCGACACCACCGTCACCGCGATGGGCGCGCGCGCGCTGCGCCGGCTGCTCAACCGCCCGCTCACCGACCATGCGACGCTGCGCCAGCGGCTGCACGCGGTCGGCAGCTTCGTCGAGGGGCGGCGCCACGAGGCGCTGCGCGAGGAGCTGCGTGGCGTCGGGGACGTCGAGCGCATCCTCGCGCGCGTGGCGCTGCGCTCGGCGCGGCCGCGCGACCTCGCGGGCCTGCGCCTCTCGCTCGCGCGGCTGCCGGCGGTGCGCGCCGCGCTCGCCACGCTCGACTCGCCGCTGCTGCAGTCGCTGCATGCGGCGGTCGGCGAGCACCCGGATGAGCTCGCGCTGCTCGAGCGCGCGATCGCCGCCGAGCCCGCGGCCTTCGTCCGCGACGGCGGCGTGATCGCCGCGGGCTACGACGCCGGGCTCGACGAGTTGCGGCACATCGCCTCGAACACCGACGGCTTCCTGCTCGAGCTCGAGGCGCGCGAGCGCGAGCGCACCGGCATCGCCTCGCTGAAGCTCGGCTACAACCGGGTGCAGGGGTTCTTCATCGAGATCGGCCGTGCCCAGGCCGAGCGCGTGCCACCGGACTACCTGCGCCGCCAGACCGTCAAGAACGCCGAGCGCTTCATCACGCCCGAGCTCAAGGGCTTCGAGGACAAGGTGCTCGGCGCCCGCGAGAAATCCCTGGCGCGCGAGAAGGCGCTCTACGACGAGCTGCTGCAGCAGCTCGTCGACCGGCTGCCCGGCCTGCTGGAGACGGCCGCGGCGCTGTCGATGGCCGACGCGCTCGCCACGCTCGCCGAGCGAGCCACGACGCTGCGCTGGAGCGAGCCGACGCTGGTCGCGGAGCCGGTGTTCGAAGTAGTCGCGGGCCGCCATCCGGTGGTCGAGCGCTACAGCGAGTCACCGTTCGTTCCGAACGACCTCAGGCTCGACGCGCGCACGCGGATGCTGGTGATCACCGGCCCCAACATGGGCGGCAAGTCCACCTACATGCGCCAGGCGGCGCTGATCGCGATCCTCGCGCACATCGGCTCCTCGCGGGCGGGCGCTCGACCTTCATGGTCGAGATGAGCGAGACGGCCAACATCCTGCACAACGCCAGCGAGCGCAGCCTGATCCTGATGGACGAGATCGGCCGCGGCACCAGCACCTTCGACGGGCTGTCGCTCGCCTGGGCGACCGCGCGGCACATCGCCGAGCGCGTGCGCGCCTTCACGCTGTTCGCGACCCACTACTTCGAGCTGACCTCGCTCGCCGACGAGGTCGAGGGGGTGGCGAACGTGCACCTCGACGCCGCCGAGCATCGTGACGGCATCGTGTTCCTGCACGCCGTGCAGCCCGGACCTGCCAGCCGCAGCTACGGCCTCGCGGTCGCGCAGCTCGCCGGCGTGCCGCGCGAGGTGATCGCGCGGGCGCGCCAGTATCTCGGCGAGCTCGAGGCGCAGGCGGCGCGGCATGCGGCCGCGAACGCGGGTCCGCAGGGCGAGCTGGCCTTCGGGCCGCCGCCGGACGCCGCGGCGGCGCAGTCCCCGGCCGAGGCCCGCCTGGGCGCGCGGCTGCGGGAGATCGACCCCGACGGCCTGACCCCCCGCACCGCACTGGACCTCGTCTACGAGCTCGCGAGGCTGGCCCGCGAGTGACTCGCTCGCGCCCGCCGCCGCGGCACGCGGCCGCGCGGGGTCAGCCGCGCAGGCTGAAGCGGCCGTCGCGCAGGAAGCGCCCGCACTCGTCGGCGACCCGCGCCGACAGCAGCATGCCCATGTGGCTGACCGGCAGCAGCAGGTGGTCGGTCGCGCCCTCCAGGCGCGTCTCGCGCACCGCCACGGTACCGTCGTTGGGCTCGGCGAAGCCGGCGAAGAAGCGGCCGAGCCCGACGCCACGGGTGCCGGCGATCAGCCCGAGCTCGCGGTCCGCGGTCCAGCGCCGTTCGCATTCGCCGAGCAGTTCGGCCATCGCCACGCCGCCCATCAGGCGCCGCGCGAGCCCGAAGCGCTCGAGGCCGCGGGCCGCGAGGCTGCCACAGAGCGGCGAGCCGAGGAACACCGCGCGGCCCGGCGGCAGGTCGCGGTAGCGCTCGAACAGCCGGTAGCAGACCAGTCCGCCGAGGCTGTGGCCGACCAGGTGGACGGTGCGCCCGGGGGTGCGGCAGACGACCTGCCGCAGGCCCTCGAGCACCTGCTCGAGCGGCTCGCTGACGGTGCGGTAGCCGAACGTCTCGGTCTCGAAGCCGAACCCGGACTCGAGGCGGCGGCGGAGCCAGCGCGATTCCACGCCGGACATCCACAGGCCGTGGACGAAGACGAGCCGCGCGGCGTCCGCCATTCAGCCCGTCGTGCCGGGCACCTGCGGCTGGCGGATGCGGATGTGCAGCTCGCGGAGCTGCTTCTCGCTGACCTCGGTCGGTGCATCCGTCAGCGGGCAGGCAGCGGTCTGCGTCTTCGGGAAGGCGATCACGTCGCGGATGCTGTCGGCGCCCGAGATCAGCATCGCCAGGCGGTCGAGGCCGAAGGCGATGCCGCCGTGCGGCGGCGCGCCGTACTTCAGCGCGTCCAGCAGGAAGCCGAACTTGCGCCGCGCCTCCTCCGGGTCGATGCCGAGCAGGTCGAACACGGTCGACTGCAGCTCCTGGCGGAAGATGCGCACCGAGCCGCCGCCGATCTCCGAGCCGTTCAGCACCATGTCGTAGGCCTTGGCGAGCGCACCGCCCGGGTCGCGCCGCAGCGCCTCCGGGTCGAGGTCCTTCGGCGAGGTGAACGGGTGGTGCATCGCCGCCCAGCGCTTCTCCTCCGGGTCGAACTCGAACATCGGGAAGTCGACGACCCACAGCGGCCGCCAGCCCTGCTCGGCGAGGCCCATGTCGTTGCCGACCTTCAGCCGCAGCGCGCCGAGTGCGTCGTTGACGACGCGCGCCGAGTCGGCACCGAAGAAGACGAGGTCGCCGTCCGCCGCGCCGGTGCGCTGCAGGATGCCCGCGACCGCCGCATCCGAGAGGAACTTGATGATCGGCGACTGCAGGCCGTCGCGGCCCTTCGCCACCTCGTTGACCTTGACGTATGCGAGGCCCTTCGCGCCGTAGCGCGCGACGAACGCGGTGTAGTCGTCGATCTCCTTGCGGGTGAGCTTGCCGCCGCCGGGGACGCGCAGCGCCGCGACGCGGCCCTCGGGCGACTTCGCCGGGCCGGCGAACACCTTGAAGTCGCAGTCCGCGACCAGGTCCGCGACGTCGACCAGCTCGAGCGCCACGCGCAGGTCCGGCTTGTCGCTGGCGTAGCGGCGCATCGCCTCGGCGTAGGTCATGCGCGGGAACGGGTCCGGCAGCTCGACCTGCGCCACGGTCTCGAAGACGTGACGGATCAGCCGCTCCATCGTGTCCATGATCTCCTGTTGAGACAGGAACGAACACTCGATGTCGAGCTGCGTGAAGTCGGGCTGGCGGTCGGCGCGCAGGTCCTCGTCGCGGAAGCAGCGCACGATCTGGTAGTAGCGGTCGAAGCCCGAGACCATCAGCAGCTGCTTGAAGATCTGCGGCGACTGCGGCAGCGCGAAGAACTTGCCGGGATGGGTGCGCGACGGCACGAGATAGTCGCGCGCGCCCTCTGGCGTCGCCTTGGTCAGCATCGGCGTCTCGATGTCGACGAACCCGGCATCGTCGAGGTAGTGACGCATCGCGCGCGTGATCTGGTGGCGCTGGCGCAGCCGCTGGCTCATCACCTCGCGGCGCAGGTCGAGGTAGCGATAGCGCAGGCGCACCTCTTCCGAGGCCTGCTCGTCGAGCTGGAAAGGCAGCGGCTCGGAGCGGTTCAGCAGTTCGAGCTCCCTGGCCAGCAGCTCGACCTTGCCGGAACGCAGGTTGGTGTTCTGGGTGCCGGCGGGCCGCTCGCGCACCCGCCCGGTGACGCGCACCACGTACTCGTTACGCAGCTTCTCGGCCTCGGCGAACATCGCCGCCTGGTCCGGGTCGAACACCACCTGCAGCAGCCCCTCGCGATCGCGCAGGTCGACGAAGATCACCCCGCCGTGGTCGCGCCGCCGGTGAACCCAGCCGGCGACCGACACGGTCTCGCCGGCCAGCCGCTCGTCGATCTGTCCGCAGTAGTGAGTGCGCATAAGGGGCGGGGATGTTACGGACGCGCCGGAACACGCGCAACAAGCCATTGAAACATGGGCACTTTGCGCTGGCGCAACAAGTTTCACCCGGAGCGGGTATTGACAGAAACTGCGCGACCCGCGTTACTGCGCGCATGGTGATCCGCACCAAGCTCTTCGGGTCTCGCAAGCCGGCGGCGGACCCCGCCGCGACCGGCACGCGCATCCGGATCACCAACCCCTGGCATGCGGTCTCGATCGATTGTGGCCGCCAGGGCTGCCCGCCGGCACAGCGGCTCGCCGGCCAGCGCTTCCTGTCGGGCCAGGCGCCGATGCTGCCCCTGGCCAGCTGCAGCAACCCGCTGGGTTGCCGCTGCGTCTACAAACACCACGACGATCGCCGTGCCGGCCCGCGCCGGCTGCTCGACGACGGCACCTCGTTGCGTTCGAGCCCTGCCTACATCGGTGAGGAGCGGCGCATCGCCCGCGGCCGGCGCGCCACCGACGGCTGAGGCGCGCGCCGCCGCAGGCTGCGGCTGTGGGGCGCTGCGGACGGCCGGGCCGCTCCGCACTGCCGGTCTGTGCGCGGCTCGCGAGCCCTCAGCCGAGGTCGACCGAGACCGGTGGCTCCGGCGAGCGGCGCAGCAGGTACATCCCGCCCAGGCTGCCGAGGTTGATGCGCATCTGGTCGTCGAGGTAGACCACGTCGGAGGAGACCCGCGGCGGCTTCATCTCGGCCACCAGGGGCTCGCCCGCCGTGAGGCCGAGGGCGGCGCGCAGGCCGGCCTCGCTGCCGCCCGGCGCCGGCACCACCTCCATCCGCGTGAATTCGACGTGGAAGCGCTGCGCGTTGCCGGGATCGTCGCGGAAGGTGCCGCGCACGACGACGGCGCCCTGCGTCCGGCCGTCCGCCGCCGTGAAGTCGATGACGTTGTTGTAGGCGTTGCCGCGGCGCGCGATCTCCTGGCAGATGCGCTGCACGCGGATCGGCACCGCCGGGAAACGGTTCCAGCTCTGCAGCGCCAGCGTGGAGTCGTGGATCCGGGTCTTGCCGGCGTTGACCTTGCCGCCGAAGTGCGCGAACACGGTCTCCCAGCGGCCCTCGATGCGCTCGAGCGTGCGGGTCGGCTCCGGCCAGGGCGACTCGGCGCGGATCGCCTCGACCAGCTCGCCGAGGCGTGCGAACACCTCGTCGGAGAACCCGCCGTTCGCGTCCTGCGAATCGACCAGGGCCATCAGTTCGTCCTTGAGCATCTTGCGGACCTCCTCGTCCGTGCGGGCATCGAGCGGGCGGCTCCGGCCGGCCGGTACAGGCTCAGCGGCGCGATTTGCGCGCGGCCGGCTTCGCCTTCGCCGGCGCCCTGGCCTTCGACGCTGCGGCCCGGCGCGGGCGTGCCGCGGGCTTCGCGGCGGCGGGCTTGGCGGCGGACTTGGCGGGCTCCGACTTCGTCGCCTCGGCCTTGGAGGCCTCCGGCTTCGTGGCCTCGGGCTTGGCCGCGGCGTCCTTCTTGTCCTTGTCGTCCGGCTTCGCTTCCTCGCGCTCGGCGAGGTTGCGCTTGTTCTCCTTGTCGGACTTGAAGTCGGTCTCGTACCAGCCGGAACCCTTCAGGCGGAATACCGGAGCCGAGACGAGCTTCTTGAAGGTCTTCTTGCCGCACGATGGGCACTTGGCCATGGGCGGGTCGCTGACCTTCTGCAACACCTCGGTGTAGTACTTGCAGTTGGAGCACTCGTATTCGTAGAACGGCATCCGGAACCTCCCTTGACGCAGAGTATAGCGGCGGCGCCGCGCATGCCGGGGCGCGGCGTCGGCGGACTCGGTAGGCGGCGGCGGTCGCCCGCCCGGCATGCGCCGGGCGGGCGACGCGCGCTCAGGCCGCGGCCTTGGTGAACACCAGCTTGCCGTCCTCGGCGGCGACCCGGATCCGGTCGCCGGGGCCCATCGCGCCCTGCAGCAGCTTCTGCGCCAGCGGGTTCTCGATCTGCTGCTGGATCGCGCGCTTCAGCGGCCGTGCACCGTACACCGGGTCGAAGCCGGCCTCGCCGATCAGGTCGCGCGCCGCGTCGTCGAGCACGAGGTCCATGTTGCGCTCG
Source organism: Steroidobacteraceae bacterium (assembly GCA_025458905.1). Taxonomy (GTDB): domain Bacteria; phylum Pseudomonadota; class Gammaproteobacteria; order Steroidobacterales; family Steroidobacteraceae; genus UBA964. The sequence continues at coordinate 1,589 of JALORN010000094.1, read as the reverse complement.
GTCAGGCGGCGGCGCAGCAGCCCGAGCTGGATGTCGACGATCGCGCGGATCTGCTCGGTGCCGAGCGGGTGGAACACCACGATGTCGTCGATGCGGTTGATGAACTCGGGACGGAAGTGCTGCTGCACGATCTCCATCACCGCGCTCTTCATCCGCACGTAGTTCTTCTCGCCGGCGTACTCCTGGATCACGTTCGAGCCGAGGTTCGAGGTCATGATGACGACGGCATTGCGGAAGTCCACGGTGCGGCCCTGGCCATCGGTGAGGCGGCCGTCGTCGAGCACCTGCAGCAGGACGTTGAACACGTCCGGGTGTGCCTTCTCCACCTCGTCGAGCAGGATCACCGCGTACGGCCGGCGGCGCACGGCCTCGGTGAGGTAGCCGCCCTCGTCGTAGCCGACGTAGCCCGGGGGCGCGCCGATCAGGCGCGCGACCGAGTGCTTCTCCATGAACTCGGACATGTCGATGCGGACCATCGCCTCCTCGGTGTCGAAGAGGAATTCCGCGAGCGCCTTGCAGAGCTCGGTCTTGCCGACGCCGGTGGGGCCCAGGAACAGGAACGAGCCGTTGGGGCGGCGCGGGTCGGCGAGGCCGGCGCGCGAGCGGCGGATCGCGTTCGAGACGATGCGCACGGCCTCTTCCTGGCCGACGACGCGCTTCGCCAGCGCCTCCTCCATGCGCAGCAGCTTGTCCTTCTCGCCTTCGAGCATCTTCGAGACCGGGATGCCGGTCCACTTGGAGACGACCTCGGCGATCTCCTCGTCGGTGACGGTGTTGCGCACCAGGCTGGTTCGCGCCTTGCCCTCGGCGGCGTGCGCCTCGCCGAGGCGCTTCTCGAGCTCGGGGATCTTGCCGTACTGCAGCTCGGCCATGCGCGCGAGGTCGCCCTTGCGGCGCGCGGCCTCGAGCTCCAGCTTGAGCTTCTCGAGGTCTTCCTTGATGGTCGAGGCGCCCTGCAGCGAGGCCTTCTCGCTCTTCCACACCTCCTCGAGGTCGGCGTATTCCTTCTCGAGCGCGCCGAGCGTCTCCTCGAGCGCCGCGAGGCGCTTCTTCGTGGCCTCGTCCTTCTCCTTCTTGAGCGCGACCTGCTCGATCTTCAGCTGGATGATGCGCCGCTCGAGCTTGTCGAGCTCCTCGGGCTTGGAGTCCATCTCCATGCGGATGCGTGCCGCGGCCTCGTCGATCAGGTCGATCGCCTTGTCGGGCAGCTGGCGGTCGGTGATGTAGCGGTGCGACAGCGTCGCCGCGGCGACGATGGCGGGGTCCGTGATCTCGACCTTGTGGTGGTTCTCGTAGCGCTCCTGCAGGCCGCGCAGGATCGCGATCGTGTCCTCGACCGAGGGCTCGTCGACCAGCACCTTCTGGAAGCGGCGCTCGAGCGCGGCGTCCTTCTCGATGTACTTGCGGTACTCGTCGAGCGTGGTGGCGCCGACGCAGTGCAGCTCGCCGCGGGCGAGCGCGGGCTTCAGCATGTTGCCCGCGTCCATCGCGCCCTCGGCCTTGCCGGCGCCGACCATGGTGTGCAGCTCGTCGACGAACAGGATCACCTGGCCTTCCTGCTTCGCGAGGTCGTTGAGCACGCCCTTGAG
>JALORN010000093.1 GCA_025458905.1 Steroidobacteraceae bacterium | reverse complement strand
CCGTCGGTCCAGACGAGGTCGAACACGCTGTCGACGCCCTGCAGGTACATCGCGAGACGCTCGAGGCCGTAGGTGATCTCGCCGGTCACCGGGCGGCAGTCGAGGCCGCCGACCTGCTGGAAGTAGGTGAACTGCGTGACCTCCATGCCGTTCAGCCACACCTCCCAGCCGAGGCCCCACGCTCCGAGCGTCGGCGATTCCCAGTTGTCCTCGACGAAGCGGATGTCGTGCACGAGAGGATCGAAGCCGAGCATCTTCAGGGAGCCGACGTAGCGGTCGAGGATGTCGAGCGGCGAGGGCTTGATGACGACCTGGAACTGGTAGTAGCGCTGCAGCCGGAACGGGTTGTCGCCGTAGCGGCCGTCGGTGGGGCGGCGCGAGGGCTGCACGTAGGCCGCGCTCCAGGGCTCGGGCCCGATCGAGCGCAGGAAGGTGGCGGTGTGGAAGGTGCCCGCGCCCATCTCCATGTCGTAGGGCTGCAGGATCACGCAGCCCTGGTCGGACCAGTATTTCTGCAGCGCGAAGATCAGTTCCTGGAAGGTCTTGGGCATGGCTCGGCCGGTTGGCCCGGCGGGTCGGACCGGAGCGCGCGAGTATAGCCGCTGCAGGCGCCGGCCTGCGGCCGGGCCCGATGCATTAGCATCGGCGCACCCATGAGTGCTGCAGCGATCCTTTCCCGCGTCGTCGCGGTTGCGGCCCTGCACCTGCGACGCTGCCGTCGCTCGCCGGCACGCACGGGCGCGATGGCCGCGGCGCTGGTGCTCGGCGTGCCCGTGGCCGCGGCGCAGACCTACGAGCGCAGCCTGCTCGTGCCGCCGATCGCCGGTGCCGCGCGCGGCATCGCGCCGCACGGCATCAACGGCCTGGACTTCGGGCCAGATGGCGCGCTGTACGCGGCGAGCCTGGTCGGGCCGGGCATCTACCGGATCGACCTCGCGCGGGGCACGCTGACCGAGGTCGTCGGTGCGCCGCTCGGCGAGGCGGACGACGTCGCGGTCGCGCCCGACGGCACGCTCGCCTGGACCGCGCTGCTCTCGGGCGAAGTACGCGTGCGCCGCCGGGACGGCCGCGTCGAGACGCTCGCATCCGGCCTGCCGCTCGTGAACCCGGTGCACTTCGACGCGCAGGGCCGGCTGTTCGCCGGGCAGATCGGCCAGCCGGACACGCTGTTCGAGCTCGATCCCGCCGGCATCCGCCCGCTGCGCCCGATCGCGCGCGGCCTGGGCGGCATCAACGCATTCACCGACGACGGCCAGGGCGCGCTGCTCGTGCCGCTGGCGGAGAAGGGCGCGTTGGCGCGCATCGACGTGGCGAGCGGCGCGCTCTCCGTGCTCGCGACCGGCCTCGCGCAGCCGGTCGCGGTCAAGCGCGACTCGCGCGGCCGGCTCGTGACCATCGACTGGCAGGCCGGCGCCGTGATCCGCATCGACCCGTCGACGGGCGCGACGCGCACGCTGGCGACGGTGACGCCGCCGCTCGACAACCTCGCGATCGGCCCCGACGACACGATCTACGTCTCGCGGCCGAGCGACAACGGCATCGTCGCGATCGACCCCGGGAGCGGCGCGCAGCGCAGCGTGGTGCAGGGGCAGTTCGCCGCGCCCGGCGGCCTCGCCTTCACGCGCCAGGGCGGGCGCGCGACCCTGCTGGTCGCCGACGCCATGGGCTGGCGCGAGGTCGACGTCGCCACCGGCGTGGTGACGCTGCGGCCCTTCGACCTGGTCGCGAACGGCTCCTCGACGATCGCCGCGACCGCGCGCCACGTCGTGCTCGGCTACGTGCGGCGTGCGTCGGTGACCGTGCTCGACCGCGCCAGCGGCCGGGTGCTGCGCACGTTCGCGGGCTTCCGCGAGCCGATGGGCGTGGTCGCGCTCGAGGACGGCACGATCTTCGTCGTCGACCACGCGAGCGGCGAGCTGGTGCAGCTCGTGGCGACCGGCGACGTACGGCGCATCGTCGCCGCCGGGCTCGCAGGTCCCGTCGGGCTCGCCCGCGACGCGCAGGGACGGCTGCTGGTCGCCGAGGCCGCCGCAGGTCGCCTGCTGCGCATCGACCCGGCGGACGGCGCGCGCGAGGTGCTGGCGCGCGGCCTCGCCCAGCCCGAGGGCATCGCGGTACTGCCCGATGGCGCGATCGCGGTCGCCGAGGTCGGCGCGCGCCGCCTGTCGCGGGTCGCCGCGCGCGGTGGCCGGCCGCGGGTGATCGCGCGCGGCCTGCCGCTCGGCCAGATGTTCACGCGCACGCCCGCGCCGGTGTTCATGCCGACTGGCGTCGCCGCCGGCGACGACGGCACGATCTTCGTGACCGCCGATCGCGACAACAGCCTGCTCGCGTTCCGGCCGCGGCGCGCGCCGGCCGGCGCGCCGCCGCCGCCGGGCATGGCCTGGATCCCCGGCGGCGAGTTCACCATGGGTGCCGCCGCGCCGGCCGGCATGGACGCCGCCGCGGTCGGCATGCACGCGACCGCCGACTCGCGGCCCTTGCATCGCGTCGCGGTCGACGCCTTCTGGATGGATCGCACCGAGGTGACCAACGCCGAGTTCGCGCGCTTCGTGGCGGCCACCGGCCATCGGACCGTGGCGGAAATCGCGCCGACGCGCGCGGAGTTCCCGACCGCGCCGCCGCAGATGCTCGTCGCCGGGTCGATGGTGTTCACGCCGCCGGCCACGCCGGTGCCGCTGGACGATCCGCTGCGCTGGTGGGGCTGGGTGCGGCAGGCGAACTGGCGCGCGCCATCCGGGCCCGGCAGCTCGCTCGAGGGTCGCGACGCGCATCCGGTCGTGCACGTCGCGTTCGCCGATGCCGAGGCGTTCTGCCGCGCTGCCGGCAAGCGCCTGCCGACCGAGGCCGAGTGGGAGTTCGCAGCCCGCGGCGGACTCGACGGCAAGGTCTATCCCTGGGGCGACGAGTTCCGTCCGCAGGGGCGCTGGATGGCCAACAGCCACCAGGGCCGTTTCCCGGATCGCGACAGCGGCGCGGACGGCCACGCCGAGGTGGCGCCCGTCGCGCAGTTCCCGCCCAACGGCTATGGCCTGTACGACGTCGCGGGCAACGTCTGGGAGTGGGTCAGCGACTGGTACCGGCCCGACCACTACGCGCAGCTCGCCGCGGCGGGTGGCGTCGCCCGCAACCCGACCGGGCCCGGGGACTCGTGGGATCCGGACGAGCCCGGCGTCCCCAAGCGCGTGCAGCGCGGCGGCTCGTTCCTGTGCACCGACCAGTACTGCTCGCGCTACCAGGTGGGCACGCGCGGCAAGGGCGAGGTGGACAGCAGCACCGACCACCTCGGGTTCCGCTGCGCGAAGGACGCCACGCCGCCCCCGGGTCCGCCGCGCTAGGCCTGCCTGCCCGATCCGGTGCGACGACCCCTGGCCCCCCTCGCCTCGACCCCCGGGCGGCCAGCCGCTAGCATCCGGCGCCGGATCGGGGCACTGCGCCGCCGTCGGGGGCTTTGAATGCTGCATCGAGCAACGCGGGCGAGGTGGCTGGCGGCGTGCCTCGTGCTGGCGCTCGCCGGCTGCGCCGGCCTGCCGGCGCTCGAGGGCCGCACCGAGAGCACCACGATCGAAAGCCGCGCCGGCGCACCGATCCCCGATGCGCTCGCCAGCGGCCTCGCGGCGCACCCGGGGCTGTCGGGCTTCTATGCGCTGAGCGACAGCGAGGACGCGTTCGCCGCCCGCATCGCGCTGGTCGATGCGGCGGTGCGCACGCTCGACGTGCAGTACTACATCTGGCACGCCGACGTCACCGGCCGGCTGCTGTTCGATGCGGTGCAGCGCGCGGCCGGGCGCGGCGTGCGCGTGCGGCTGCTGCTCGACGACAACAACACCGCCGGCCTCGACCCGCTGCTCGCGGCGCTCGATGCGCACCCGAACGTCGAGGTGCGGCTGTTCAACCCGTTCGTGCAGCGCCGCCTGCGGCTGGTCGGATTCCTGACGGACTTCGCGCGCCTGAACCGGCGGATGCACAACAAGTCGATGACCGCGGACGGCGCGGCGACGATCGTCGGCGGGCGCAACGTCGGCGACGAGTACTTCGGCGCGGGCGACGGCCTCGGCTTCGTCGACCTCGACGTGGTCGCGGTCGGCCCGATCGTCCGCGACGTCGCGCAGTCGTTCGACGCGTACTGGCGCAGCGAGTCGGCCTACCCGGTCGCCGCGCTGCTGCCGCCCGCGACCCCGCCGCAGCGCGCGTCGCTCGCGCGCCTCGGCGACGAGGTCCGCGTGCTGCCCGGCGCGCAGCGCTACCTCACGCGCATCCGCGACACGCGCGTGATGCGCGACCTGGTGGCACGGGAACTGCCGTTCCGCTGGGCCACTGCGCGACTCGTGGTCGACGAGCCGGCGAAGGGCCTGGGCCGGGCGTCGACGGACGACCTGTTGCTGCACCGCCTAGGCACCCTGTTCGACGGTCCGGTCGAGCGGGAGCTCGCGCTGGTCTCGCCGTACTTCGTCCCGGGGCGCGAGGGAACGCGCACGCTCGCCGCACTCGCACGCCGCGGCGTCGCGGTGAAGGTGCTGACCAACGCGCTCGAATCGACCGACGTCGCCGCGGTGCACTCGGGCTATGCCAGGCGCCGCCGCGCCCTGCTGGAGGCCGGCGTGCAGCTGTGGGAACTGCGGCGCGAGGCGGGCCGCGTGCGGGTCGGGCCGCGCGGGCCGGGCCGGGGCGCACGACGGGCGGCCCGCGCCTCCGGTGGGCCCGACCCCGGGCCGGCGTCCCGCGCCGCGCCCGCGCCCGCGCCTGCGCCTGCGCCTGCACCGGCGGCTGCGCCCGCGACGCGCGTCGCCGCGGAGGGCGAAGGCGGCAGCGGCACGGGCTCGGGCGGTTCCGGCCGCCTCGGCAGTTCCGACGCCAGCCTGCACGCCAAGACCTTCGCGGTGGACGGCGAGCGCCTGTTCGTCGGCTCGTTCAACTTCGACCCGCGCTCGGCGCTCTACAACACCGAACTCGGCGTCGTGATCGACGCACCGGACTGGGCGCAGGGCCTCTCCGAGGCGTTCGAGCGCCGGGTGCCGCGCGCGGCGTATCGCGTCCAGCTCGACGATCGCGGACGGCTGGAGTGGATCGAGGGGCACGCGGACGGCAGCCAGAGCCGCTACCGGGACGAACCCGGTGCGGGGCTGGGTCGCAAGCTCGCCGTCGGGCTGTTCGGGCTGCTGCCGATCGAAGGGCTGCTGTAGCAGGCTCGCGCCGGGTCGGGGGCGCGCGGCCGGAGCGCACCGCAGGTCGTCATCGCGCCGTCATCGCGGCGTCACGATCGCCCCTCGATGCGACGCGCTGCCCCGGTGCATGCACCGTCAGCGTGCAGGCCGGCGCCGCGGCGACCGCATCACGACTAGGCGCGCAGGTCGCGGGCGCCGCGCGCGGGGATCGCCCGCCGCGCGGGGTAGACTAAGTGTCGGCCCGTGGCCTCCACGATCGTCCTCGGGTCTCCCCACCGGACACGCTGCTCCCTGCCTCGCGCCGGAGCCGACGCTGGGGTATCTGCCGCGATCGCCGGGTGCCACGATGACAGAGACCGCCGTCCTCCGCTTCCGCCGCGCGCGCGCCGCGCTCGTGGCCTGCGCCGCGCTGGCCGCCGCCGCCGGCTGCGCGCCCGGTGGCCCGCCCGAGATGCCGCCGCCCGAGGTCAACGTCGCGGTCGTGGCCTCGCGGCCGGTCGCCGAATGGGACACCTTCGACGGCCGCATCACCGCGATCGAGTCGGTCGAGCTGCGTCCGCGCGTCACCGGCTACCTCGCCGGCGTGCATTTCCGCGAGGGCGGCGAGGTCGGCAAGGGCGCGCTCCTCTTCACGGTCGACGACCGCGAGTACCGCGCCGCGCTCGCGAGCGCGGAGGCCAACACGGCCCGCGCCACGACACGCCTCGAGGTCGCGCGCACCGAGTACGCGCGGGCCGAGAAGCTCGCGGCGGCGCGCGCGGTCTCCGCGGAGGAGCTCGAGACGCGTCGCGGCGAGCTGCGCCAGGCCGAGGCCGAGCGCGCGGCGGCGCAGGCGCAGGAGCGACAGGCCGCGCTCGACGTCGAGTTCACGCGGGTGCGCGCGCCGATTGCGGGCTTCGTGAGCCTCGCGGCCGTGCGGCCGGGCAATTTGGTCGTGGAGGGGCAGACGCTGCTCACCACGATCGTCTCGGTCGATCCGGTCTACGTCGAGTTCCAGGGCGACGAGCGGATGTACCTCAAGTACCAGTCGATGTCGCGCAACGGCGAGCGGCCGAGCTCGCGCGACGCGCGCAACCCGGTGCGGGTCGCACTCTCCGACGAGCAGGGCTTCCCGCACCAGGGCGAGATGGTGTTCGTCGACAACGCGCTCGACCCCGCCACCGGCACGATCCGCGCCCGTGCGGTGCTGTCGAACAAGGACCGGGTGTTCACGCCGGGCCTGTTCGCGCGCGTGCAGCTGCTCGGCAGCGGCCTGCGCGACACCATCCTGGTCAACGAGCGCGCGCTGCTCACCGACCAGGACCGGCGCTACGTCTACGTGGTCGGGGACGACGGCAAGGCGATGCGCCGCGACGTCGAGCTCGGCGGCAAGGCCGAGGGGCTGCGCGTGGTCCGCCAGGGGCTGAAGCCGGGCGATCGCGTGGTCGTCAACGGCGTCCGCAAGATCTTCTTCCCCGGCATGCCGGTGAAGCCGGTGGTGGTGCCGATGGACCAGCCCGAGGCCGTGCCGCCGCCGCCCGCCGCCGCTGCTGCGGAACCGGCGCGCTGAACCCGGCAGGCTCGATCGTCCCATGAAGCTCGACGCCTCGCGGTTCTTCATCGACCGCCCGATCTTCGCGGCGGTGCTGTCGATCGT
>JALORN010000048.1 GCA_025458905.1 Steroidobacteraceae bacterium | reverse complement strand
GGGTCGGCCGCCATCCACCCGAGCCACTCCTCCAGGTCGAAGGTGACGCGCGGCGCGAAGCCGGCGGCCGCCAGGATCTGGCCGAGCGCGGGCGCCGCCTGCGGGAACGGGTGGAAGATCCCGCCGGTGAAGATCAGCGCCTGCGCCATGGCCGCGGGATCGCGGGGACCGGGTTCAGTCGACCTTGCGCGGCAGCTGCAGCAGCACGCTGTGCGCGACGCCGCCGTCGACGACCAGCTGGTGGCCGGTGACGTAGGCGGCGTCGTCGGAGGCGAGCCACATCACGGCCTTCGCGACCTCCTCGACGAGGCCGAGGCGCCGCAGCGGCACCGCCCCGCCGCGCAGCTGCCGCACGCGCGGGTCCGCATACACCGGCGTGGACATGCCGCCGTCGATGAACCCGGGCGCGACGCAGTTGACCCGGATGCCCAGCGGGCCGAGCTCGAGCGACAGGTGCTCGGTCAGCTTGGCGACGCCAGCCTTCGCCGCCGGGTAGGCCCCCGCGCCGGGTCCTGGCGTGACCGCGTTCAGCGAGGTCATGTTGACGATGGCGCCGCGCCCCTGCGCCACCATGCGCCGCCCCGCCTCGCGCGCGCCGATGTAGGTGCCGACGAGGTTGACCTCGACCGACGCGCGGAAGTCCGCCACGGACTGCTCGAGCAGCGCGCCGAAGCGCACGATGCCGGCATTGTTCACCATGACGTCGGGCGTCACGCCGAACTCGTCGAAGGCGGCGCGCATCGAGTGCTCGTCGGTGACGTCGGCCTGCAGTGCGACGTGGCCGCTGCCGGGCAGCGTGCCGATCAGCGACGCGCAGTCCTCGCGCCGCAGGTCGAGCACTCCCAGGCGGTAGCCCTGGCTGGCCGCCAGCTGGCAGATGGCAGCGCCGAGTCCCCTCGCGCCGCCCGTGACGATCGCGGTACGGGTCATGCAATGGCTCCGGAAAAGATCACGGGATAGCGGCCCCAGTTGGGGCGCGCGGTGTAGGTGGCGCGCTGCGGCGGATCGCGGGGATCCGGCGCGGCGCCCGCCGCGAGCAGGGCCTTCACCAGCAGCGTGATGATGCCGAACGCGTGCGTCGCCGGATCCACCGCACCGCGCGCGACCAGCCCGCCGTCGAGGTCGCGTCCGAGGCAGGTATGGACGCCCGTGCCGAAGGTCAGGCCGAAGGGCTCGTGGCCGGGTGCCACGACTCGATGCGGGTTGAAGAGCTCGGCATCCTCGCCGAAGACGTCCCGCGAGCGGTTCGCGGTCCAGAGGTCGACCTCGACGCGGTCTTCCGTGCCGACCTCGGCGCCGGTCGGCAGTCGCACCGGGCAGACCGGCTTGCGCCAAGCCACCGGGCTCGCCGGATGCAGCCGCAGGCTCTCGTGGACGCAGCGCTGCAGGAACAGCGGATCGCCCAGGATGCGCTCGCGATCCTCCGGATGCGCCGCCATCCACTGGAAGATGTTGTGCAGCGCGTGCACGGTCGAGTTCGCGGTGCTGTGCGAACCGGCCTGCAGGTAGAACGCGATCTCGCGGCGCAGCAGGTCGGGCGGCAGTTCCAGGCGGTCCTCGTTGCGCAGCAGGACGGTGAGCACGTCGCGCGGCAGGTCCTCCTCTTCGATCTCGCCGCGCGCCAGGCTCGCGATCAGGGCCTCGCGCCGGGCGATCGAAGGCTGCAGGAACAGCCGGTCGAACTCCGCGAGCGCCGCGCGGACCTCGGCGCGCACCTGCTCCTTGTCGCGCGTCGAGTGCACGAGCGTCGCGCCTTCGCTGAAGGTCATCACCAGCGCCAGCAGCGCCTCGGTCTCCTGGGGCGTGCGCGCGAGGCGGTCGATGCCCGCGAAGTCTGCCGTCAGGTTCATCGTGATGCGGTAGCCGAATTCGACGAGGTCGCAGCCGCCGCGCGCGACGACCGGGCCGAGGACCTCGGCCAGCGCCCGCGGGAACACCTGGCTCTCGTAGTGGCGGAAGAAGCTGCGCCGGAACACGCGGAACTCGAGCATGCGGCGTGCGCGGTGGGCTTCGCCGTGCAGCACCAGCAGCGTGCCGTCCATGATGACCTTGCCCTCGTCGTACAGCGACTGGGCGAGGTTCTCGTTCTTCAACGCAGCGAGCGCGTCCGGGATCCGGTCGAGCGTGACGGTGGCCATGGGACCCTCCGGGGAGTCAGGGCTCGTGGATGGGCGTGGCGGCATGCGGCGCCGCTGCCCGGCCGCCGGCGACCTCGCGGCCGAGCCGGGCGCCGTAGGTGCTGACCCGCCAGCCCGGGGGATCGCCGCGCGGCGGCGCGGGCGTCAGGTCGACCTCTCGCCCCCCGAGCAGCACGTGTCGAAGCCGCGTCCGGTCCCCGAGCACGGTGATGTCGCGGGTCGGGTCGCCGTCGATCACCAGCACGTCCGCGAGCCTGCCGGCGACGATCTCGCCGACCTGGCCCGGCAGGCGCAGCGCGAACGCGTTCGCCTGCGTCGCGCACTGGATCGCCTGCAGCGGCGTCAGGCCGAGATCGCGCACGTACACCTCGAGCTCGCGGTAGTGCCAGTCACCATAGGGGGTGATCGAGAAGCCGGACTCGCTGCCCGACAGCAGCGGGACACCGGCGTCGTAGGCGCGGCGGATCATCTGCGCGCTGTCGGCGATCTCGCGCCGGAACATCTCCCGGACCATCGGGTCGGCGCCGATCGCGGCGCCGTAGTCGGCGAGGTTGGCCTGGAAGGTGAACACAGGCATCAGCGGCGTCTTCGAGCGCACGATCGCCTCGAGGGCGGGCTCGTCCATCAGCGTGGCGTGCAGGATCAGGTCCATGCCCGCCGCGACGCAGTCGATGATGGAATCGGCGCCGCGCACGTGGCCCACGACCGGGATGCCGAGCTCGTGGGCGGTGTCGCAGACCAGCTTGAGCTCGTCGCGCGTCCAGCTCTTGACCTCCCCGCGCAGCGGGTGCCGGGGCACGAGGCCCGTGACGTGCACCTTGATCCAGTCGGCGCCGTTCTTGATCTGCCGGCGCACCTCGCCGACGATCTCGCCGGGCCCGGAGACCACCTTGCCGTAGCCCATGACGCCGCGGTCGGGGATCAGCCGGCCGGCCGTGCCGCCGACGCTGGTCCACAGCGCGTACGCCCCGCTGGCGATGCGCGGGCCGGGTACGATGCCCGCCTCGATCGCGTCGCGCAGGTCGATGCCGATCTCGAAGATCGAGTCGGCGTCCTGGATGCCCGTCACGCCGGCCTGCAACACCTTCCGAGCGTTCTGCGCCGCGACGATCGCGGCCAGGCCGTGGCGGCGGTGGAAGAACAGCTCGTCGTTCGAGTTCGGCTCGTCGAAGCTGATGTGGCAGTGGCCGTCGATCAACCCCGGCATCACGGTGAGCCCGGTGGCATCGATGCGTCGCAGGTCGGCGCGACCTGCGGCGCCGGCATCGGCGGCCGCGCCGGTGGCGACGATGCGCTCCCCGTCGATCAGGACGGACTCGTGGCGGGGTGCGGCGCCCGTGCCGTCGATCACGCGGCCGTGGGCGATCAGCGTGGCGGTCATGCGCGATGTCCCCTGCGCAGCAGCCGGCGGGCATTGTCGGCAAGGAGGGCCGGCGCGTCGATGGCCTTGCCGTCGGCAGGCTGGTCCCAGCCTGCGAAATTGGTGCCGAGCACGAGACGGTCGCGGCCGACGACCGCCTCGAGCATCGCGAGCGACGCGGCGCTGTGCACGTGGTTGTCGAACCACAGCCGGCGCAGTCGCGCCTCGAAGGCGCCGGGCCCGCGCAGCGCCGCACTCGCCCAGGGACGCTTGCGTGCGGCCTCGGCGAAGCGCCCGAGCAGGAACGGGATGGCGCCACCGCCATGGCTGACGCAGACCTCGAGCCCCGGATGGCGATCGAGCACGCCGCCGTAGATCAGCGTGCCGACCGCGATCGTCTCCTGCGCCGCGAATCCCACCAGCAGGTCGAGGTCGAAGCGGTCGAGCGGCGGGAAGGCCGGCGGCCCGTCGATGCCTGCAGGAGACGGATGCAGGAACAGCGGCACGTCGAGCCGCACGAAGCTCTCGTACACGGGGTCGAGCTCCGGAGCATCGAGCCGCAGGCCGAACTCGGTGCCGACGTAGGCTCCCCAGAGCCCGAGTTCCTCGACCGCCCGTCGCAGCTCGGTGATCGCCGCGTCCGGGGCCTGCATCGGCAGCGCGGCGAGGCCGGCGAGCCTGCCGGGATGCCGCCGCACCAGCGCGGCGAGGACGTCGTTGTGCCGGCGACAGAACGCGACCGCGGCCTCGGGCTCGATGAAGTGGAAGTAGGTCAGCGGGTTCGGCGACAGCACCTGGAAATCGATGCCGGCACGGTCCATCGCGGCGAGCCGCAGGTCGACGTCCATGAACGGGCTGCTGCGGTAGCGCACGCCGTGCAGCCGGTAGCCCCCGACGCGGAACAGCGGCCGTCCGTCCGGACCGGTGGTCAGCTCCGGACCATGGGCGCCCGCGGTGCCGAAGGTCTCCTCGAGGACGGCGTGCGCGTGGATGTCGACGGTGCGTGCGGTCTCGATGCTCATCAGGTGGCACTCTGCACGACGCCGCCGTCGACCGTCACGAGTGTGCCGGTCACGTAGCTCGCGCGCTCGGAGGACAGGAACAGGATGACGTCGGCGATCTCGCCAGGCTCGGCCAGGCGCCCGAGCGGGATGCCGCGGACGAGGGCCGCCTCGGCCGCCCCTGCCCCGGCCGGCGCCTCGCCCGCGCGCGCGGCGAGCATACGCGTCACGCGGTCCGTGCGGGTCCAGCCCGGGCAGACGGTGTTGACGAGGACGTTGTCCGCGGCGACCTCGGCCGCGAGCGTCTTGGCCCAGCCGGCCACCCCGAGCCGCAGGCTGTTGGACAGCAGGATGTCCGGGATCGGCTGCTTCACCGAATAGGACGAGACGTTGACGATGCGGCCCCAGCGCCGTCGTCGCATCTGCGGCAGCACCGCCCGCGTGGTGCGCACCGCCGACATCAGCGTCAGCTCGAACGCACGCTGCCAGTCGGCGTCGTCGACCTCCGCAAAGCTGCCTGGGCGCGGGCCACCGGCGTTGTTGACGAGCACGTCGACCGCGCCGAAGCGCGCGAGCACCGCCGCGACCATCGCCTCGACCTGCGCAGGGTCGGTGAGGTCGCCCGGGAACGCCTCGGCCTCCACGCCGTGCTGGGTGCGCAGCAACGTCGCGAGTCGGTCGAGCACGGCGGCGTCGCGCGCATTCACGGCCACCTTCGCGCCCTCGCGCGCGAACGCGAGCGCCGTGGCGCGCCCGATGCCCTGGCTCGCTGCCGTAACCAGGGCGACCCTGCCGCGCAGTCCGAGGTCCATCGCGTCAGGCCCCGCCAGGACCCGGGAGCGCCCCGAGCTGGCGGCGGTAAGTCCCGAGGTCGAAATAGTCCCGCCACAGCCTGATCAGGCCATCCTCGACCTCGAAGATGCCCATGACGGGCAGGCTGATGTCCCGGCCGCCGATCCCGAACTCGTCGAGCCGCTCGGTGAGGACGCGCGAGCCCGTTTCGGCCAGTGCGAGCAGCTTCCAGTCGACCCAGTCGAAGCCACCCTTCGACGCCAGGTAGGCACGCACGCCCTCGCGGCCGCGGATCGGCTCGACCGGGACGTTGTGGTACAGCACGTCCTGATGCAGGTGCGCGACGACGGCAGTCATGTCGTTCGCGTTCCAGGCGCGGATGAACGAGCGCACGACTTCGCCGGGCGACGGCTCACCGGACGCCGGTGTCGCACCGGACATCAGCCCAGCAGCACGGGATACCTGGCCCAGGCCTCGCGCGCGATGTTCGGCTCGCGCTGCGGCGGGTCCTCGGGATCCGGCCGCGCGCCGTTGGCGATCAGCGCGCGCGCGATCAGGGTGATCGTGCCGTACTGGTGCTTCTCCGGATCGGTTCCGGGCCGGGCCACGTCGCCGGCCGCGAGGTTGCGGCCGAGGCAGGTGTGGATGCCCACGCCGAACGTCACGCCATACGGCGGCAGGTTCGGCGGCAGCGTGCGGTGCGGGTTGAACACCGCGGCGTCGGGCCCGAAAGTGTCGACCTGACGGTTCGCGCGGTACAGGTCGACGACGACCGTGTCGTCCGGCGTCACGTCCTCGCCCGAGGGCAGGTGTACCGGGCAGGTGGGACGGCGCTGCGCGATCGGGCTCGAAGGGTGCAGCCGCAGGCTCTCGTGCACGCAGCGCTGCACGAACAGCGGGTCGGCGCGGATCCGCTCGGCATCCTCGGGGTGGTCCCGAACCCACTCGAACATCTCGTGCATCGCGTGGGTCAGCGAATGCACCGAGGTGTGCGCACCGGCCAGGTAGTAGAAGCCGGTCTCGCGCAGGATCATGTCGCGCGGCAGGTCGAGCCCGTCCTCGTTCCGCAGCAGGATCGTCAGGATGTCCCGCGGCAACTCCGCCTCGCCGATCTCCCCGGCCCGGAACCGGTCGATCAACGCCTGCCGGCGCGCCGCCGAAGGGGTGAAGAAACGCTCGTCGAACTGTCGCAACGTGCGGCGCACGGCCTCGCGCACGGCCTCTCGGTCGCCCTGGTACTGGCCCAGGGTGGCCGCCGCGCCGAGACCGTGGATGATGCCGACGAGCTCGTCGCGCTCCGCGTCGCTGTTGCTGGGACGGTCGATGCCCGCGAAATCCGCCGTGAGGTCGAGCATCGAGCGGCGGCCGAAATCCATCAGGTCGGCGCGGCCCTGGCCGCGGAACTTCGCCAGCGTGCGCTCGACGACGGGCGGCAGGACTTCCTTCTCGTAGTAGTTGAAGAAATCCTTCTTGAAGATCCGCATCTCGAGCAGCCGGCGCCGCCGGTGCTCCTCGCCGTGCAGCGTGACGAGCACGCTGTCCATCAGGACCTTGCCCTCGTCGTACAGCGACTGCTTGAGATCGGCCAGGGCCAGTGCCTGGTTGGCCTGCTTGAAGCCGGTGACGGTGACGGTGCTCACGTTTCCCTCTATGGCCGGCACGCCGTGCCACGGTCACGGCCGGCCGCTTCACGTTGCAACGGAAGGGCGATGATCATACCGTCAGGCCGCGGTCGATCAAGCCATACGGCGTTGCCCGGGCGCCGCCGCAGCGGGCGTGTAAGCTGCGCGCACGACGGGCGCACTGCGACGCCCGGGGGAAACCGCCGACCGTGACCGAAATCCGCCGGGGCTGGCTGCTGATCCTCGCGTCGAGCGCCGGCATCATCTGCAGCTCCGTCGTGCTGCCCTTCTACACGATCGGCGCCCTCGTGAAGCCGCTGACGAGCGAATTCGGCTGGGCGCGCGCCGACGTGCAGCTCGGGATCCTCTTCAGCTCGGGCCTCGGCATCCTCACCGCGCCGGTCGTCGGCCTGCTGAGCGACCGCTACGGGCCACGTGCGCTCGTGCTGCCCGGGCTCGTCGGCCTCGCGTCCGGCTTCTTCCTGGCCGCCAGCATGGATGGCCAGTTGTGGATGCTGTTCCTCGCCTACGGCGCGATGGCCATCCTCGGCGCGGGCACGACGCCGATCACCTGGACCCGCGCCATCGCCACGAGCTTCGACCGCCAGCGGGGCCTCGCGCTCGGCCTGACGCTGACCGGTACCGGCATCTGCGCGATGCTCGCGCCCGCGTATGCCGTGTGGCTCACGGAGCGGTTCGGCTGGCGCGGCGCCTATGTCGGCATCGGCCTGCTGCCCTTGCTGCTGGCCGGGCCGATCGTCTGGTACGGGTTCCGTCCATCGGACCCGGCAGCGGGCGGAGCCGCCGTGCCGGCGACGGCGGCGTCGCAGCACTGGGGCCTGACGCTCGGCGAGGCGATCCGCGGTTATCGCTTCTGGGTGTTGAGCCTGTCGATCCTCGCCGTCTACATGGCGGTCTCGGGCATCAGTCCGAACCTGATCGCCGCCCTGACCGACAAGGGCTTCTCGGCGGCGAGTGCAGCCACGGTCCAGGGCGCGTACGGCCTGTCGATCATCGTCGGGCGGCTCGTCGTCGGCTACCTGGTCGATCGCTTCTGGGCGCCGGCGGTGGCACTGGTCTCGCTGTCGCTGCCGGTGGCGGGCTGCCTGGTCCTCACCGGCAGCGACCCGTCGTTCGCCGCGGCGGTGTCCGCCGCGCTGCTGATCGGCTTCGCCGCAGGCGCTGAACTCGACCTGATGGCGTTCTTCGCCGCCCGCTACTTCGGGCTGCGGCACTATGCCAAGATCTACTCGATTCTCTATGCGCTGCTGGCCTTCGGCAGCGGCACGGCGCCGATGCTGTTCGCGAGGGTGTACGACGTGACGGCCAGCTACGACATCAGCTTCTACATCGCCGCGGCGATGTTCCTGCTCGGCGCCGCGATCCTGCCCACCCTCGGCAGCTATCCGCAGCACGTGCGGGCGACCGCGGGACACTGAACGCGAGGCCGCGGGTCGTGCAATTCCGGCACCGGACGATCCAGAACGCCTACTTCGTCGCCGACCTCGACGCCGCCATCGACCGCTGGCACGCGCGCTGGGGGCTCGGTCCGTTCTTCGTCCGCCGGCACATCGCGCTGCCGCAGGTCCGCTACCGCGGCATGGAGGCCTCGCTCGACATCTCGGCGGCCTATGTCCAGGCCGGCGACATCATGGTCGAGCTGGTCACGCAGCACGACGACGCGCCGTCGGCGTTCCGCGAGATGTTCGGCGCCGGCCAGGAAGGCTTCCATCACGTCGCCGTGGTGCCGGACGACTACGACACCCTGCTGGCCCGCTATGCCGAGGCCGGGTTCGAGGTCGTGACGGAGCTGCGCACCGCCTCGGGCCGCGGCGCCGCCTACGTCGACACGCGAGCCTGGCTCGGCCACTTCGTCGAGGTCTACTGGCCGAGCGAGGGGTTGTCCCGGCTCTACCGGGACGTCGCCGCGGCCGCCGCGGGCTGGGATGGCCGCAACCTGAGGATCGAGGTAGACCCGGCGGGCTGATGCCGCGACGACATGGCCTCCGTCCCGGGCGACTTTCGTCCCCCGGGGCGACATCCGCTCCACCAGGCGCCGCGGCGCGTCCCGCGGAACCGGTGCACCGCCCAGGTCCAGCAGCCCGATCACCTCGCGCTCGCTGACGTCGACCAGCGCCAGCAGGCCCTCGACGGGCCGCACGTGGACGTCGTCCCGGCGTGCCCTGCGGCACGCCCTGCGGCGATTCATCGGCATGTCACGTTGCACAGCGAAATTTCGCCCTGCCGCTGCGCCGGCGACTTCCGCCACCCGTTGGCCGGTGTGTCGGACGGCGGCACCTCCCGATACTCAAACTTGCCAAGGAGCATGGCTCATGATGCATCGACCTTCACGTGCCTCGAAGTTCGCCACGACGATCGCGCTGGCCGTCGGGCTAGCCGTCGCAGGCACGGCCAGCGGCGCGGACGACGACGACAAGGACCTCCCCGGGGCGCGCTTCTTCCCGCCCGGCAACGTGATCTTCTTCCACCCGGACGGCACCGCAGCGAACCACTGGGGCATCGCCCGCATGTACTACAAGGGCCTCGATGGCAGCCTGAACTGGGATCGCATGCGGCACATGGCCTTCTACCGTGGCCACATGGGCAATGTGATCAACGGCACCTCGAACGGCGGCGCGACCACCCATGCGTTCGGCTACAAGGTCGATGGCCTGGGATCCTTCGGCAAGGATGGCGACGGCGACCTCACGGTCCCGACCGACAAGTTCATCTTCGGCCTCTCTGGCTTCGGCGGCTCGATCATGCGCGAGGCGGCGAACGCCGGCATCCCGGTGGGCGTCGTCAACGACGGACACATCGGCGAGCCGGGCACCGGCGTGTTCCTCGCCGAGGTCGGCAACCGCAACGACTGGCAGGAGATCACGCGCCAGATGATCCAGGGTCGGCCGGGGAAGCGCGACGTGGACCCCTGGGTCATCCTCGGCGGGGGCGAGGCGGACACGCTGCCGAAGGGCGCGACGCTGCTGCACCGCAACGTCAACCAGGAACGCGGCGCGGCCGCCCCCAACGGCAACGTGAGCCTGCGCGAGGACGACCTGAACCTCCAGGCCGAATGGAACGCCCGTGGCCGTGGCGACCTCAGCAACGACCCGCTGCGCTTCGACGACTACGTCGTGCTGCGCACCCGCGCCGAGTTCGAGCGGTTGCGCACGGCGCTGGCCGCGAACCCCCGCTATGCGCCGCACGTGCTTGGGCTGTTCGCGTTCCAGGACCTGTTCAACGACCGCAACGAGCAGGACCTGATCAATCGCGGCTTCGTGCGGGCGGGCGCGCCGGCCAATGCCGTGCTGCCGGGCAAGGCCAGCCGCCTCGTGCTGCGCGGGGACTTCGATCCGGCGCAGCCTGGCTTCAACCCGCCGACCTTCGCGGAGATGACCCAGGTCGCGATCACGGTGCTCGACCGTGCCGCGCGCCAGCAGCAGCGCCCGGAAGCGCGGCGCTTCCTGCTCGTCGGCGAACCCGAGTCGAACGACAACTTCGGCAACAACGACAACGCCATCGGGCTGCTCGAGTCGATGCGCGACACCGATGATGCGATCGGCATCGCGCTCGACTTCGTCCGGCAGCGGCCGCGCACGCTGGTGCTGACCGCCGCCGACAGCGACGCAGGCGGCATGCAGGTGATCTCGCCCAACGTCTCCGGCAATCCCGCCGGCACGCCGCAGACCAACGTGCTGGCTGCCGGACGCGCCCCCGACGTGGCCGGCACGGTGGGTGTCAACCCGTCGTCGACCCCGCTGGTCGGCACCACCCCGGCCAGCACGGCGGTCAACAGCTTCGTCGATGGCATCGAGGGCCGTCAGTCGCCGCTGTTCGTGACCGAGCCCGACCAGTTCGGCCAGCGCATGCAGTTCGGCGTCGTGTGGCCCGGCACCGGCGACTACTCGGGTGGCATCCTCAGTCGTGCGGCGGGCTGGAACGCGCGCCTGCTGAACACGACCTTCAGCGAGCGCTTCGACAACGTCGACGTCTACCGGATGATGCACCTGACGCTCTTCGGTCGGCTGCTGCCCTATCCGCAGGCCGAGCGCGCCCCGGTTCGACCGGAGTGACCTAGGGCCTGGAGTCACCCGGATGGCGACGAGGGGCTGCGGCGACGCAGCCCCTCCGTCGTGCCTGCGCTGCAGGGACTCAGCGCGGCGCGGCGACCGGCTCGCCTTCGACCAGTTCGACCTCCTCGCCCGGCGGGCCGGGCGTCGTGCCAGGGGCCGGGCCGGGCTGCATGACCTCGGTCGCTTCGTCGGTCACGTCGACGCCCTCGGCCGCGTTCGTTGCGGGCGCGTGCCGCGGCGCGGGCTGGTCCGGGACGAGGGGTGCCGCGGCCTGTGCCGGGGCTGGATCCGCCGCCGCATCCGCTGGCTCGTACCCCGCTTCCGGCTCCCGGGGCGAGGCTTCGCTTCGCGCAACATCGCTCGGCGGCGTCTGGGGCCAGCGCAGCGCCATCACCACCGCAAAGCTCGCGATGCCGCAGGCGGTCAACAGGGCCGGGAAGCGTAGGCGGGCTGGCAGGCGCATCGCAGTGGATGTTAGGCGACGCGCGTGGCCGGCGTGTTGCAGTGGCCTGACACGGGGCGCTCCTTGCTACCGGGCCTGCTGAACCGTACCGGGGCGGACCGCAGGCCCCACGCCCCAAGCAGGTGCATCGCCCTCATCGAATTTCCTGTTTTCTCCGGCTTTTCGGGTCGATCTGTTCTGGCACGCGACGTGCAAGGAGCGCTCCCGGGGTGCGGCGCGCGCTGCGTCGCCGCACCCGATGGACCCGTGGCGCCCACACAACCACGGCAGCCGGAAGGTCGCTGCCGCCACCGTGGATGCGGGGTCGGGATCCATCCAGGACGATCCACAACACATCCAAGGAGGAGACGATGACCCGGATTTCCCGATCCCCTGCCCTGCTGGCAGGAACGATGCTTGCCCTGCTCGGTGCGGTATCGCTTGCCCAGGCCCAGGACGCTGCACCCGACAACAGCTACACGGTCCAGCTCAACCAGGATTCTTTCTTCGGCTTCTACCCGAGCTTTACCGGCCAGCTCGAGATGCGCGAGGGTCTCGACTTCGCGTTCTACGGCATCCTCTGGACCAAGCCTGCGTTCGGGCTCGGCCAGGGCAACAGTGGCGACGACCTCTGGACCGAGTTCGGCGCCGGGGTCACCCTGCGCGCGCTCGAGGGCAAGCTGCTGGTCAAGCCGCTGCTCGGCATCACCAACGGCTCGCTGCTGTCCGGTGGCGACATCAACCCGAATCCCGCCGGGCCGCGCGGCAGCACCCGGGTGACCGGCAGCAACTTCGCCGACGGTCTCGTGCCGAGCCTCACGCTGAACTATTCGTCCGAGAAGTTCGAGGCGGAGTCCTACCTGGGCTACTACATGGCCTTGCGCAACCGCAACGACTCCGGGCTCGACTTCCTCCACTACTGGGTCAACGCGGGCTACAAGTTCAGTCCTTACGTGTCGGCCGGCCTGCACTGGGAACACCTGCGCAACTCGCGTAACTCGTACCCCGGCGGGACTAGCGCGGACGTCTACCGCTGGGCCGGCCCCTACGTGCAGTTCAGCCTGCCCAAGGGCTTCTTCGCGCGCTTCTCTGGGGGCACCGACCTCGAGGACGATTTCGATGGCGACTTCTACAAGCTCAACGTCGGCATGACCTTCTGAGCTCGTGCGGCGGGGCGAGCGCTCTCGCCCCGCCGCATCCCGCATTCGCGCCCGTTGGGTAGCGACGGCGTCGGACTGATCCGGCGCGGCTATCCGCCGCCCTGACGTCTGCGGGCGGGCCGGCGCCGACTCGCGGGCTGCCGCGCCACCGGCATGCTCCTGCACGCTGGCGCGAATCGCCCGGGAGCAAGGCTTGGCCATCGTCGAAGCGGAGGTCGTCATACCGCGGGTTGCGTCCGCGCGTCCGCCGCGGCGCTCCCGCAACCTCATCGTGCTGCGCGCCGGCGATCGCTCGCTGCACGGCGCCTGGCTGGCAGCCGCCCGGCGCGACTTCGACGTGTTCGTCAGCTACTTCGGGCGCGTGCCCGGGCGCCATGCCGAGGGCGCCGACTTCTACGAGATGCGGCCGGGCCCCAAGTGGCCCTGCATCGCCGACCTGGTCCGCGAGCACCACGGCCTGGTGGCCGCCTACGACTGCGTGTGGTTCCCGGACGACGACCTCGCCGCCGATCCGGCGACCCTCGACCGGATGTTCGCGTTCTTCCATGCCTTCGAACTGAACCTCGCACAGCCTGCGCTGACGCACGATTCGTACTGCACCTGGCGCACGCTCCGGCAGGACCCTGGCTGCCACCTGCGCTTCAACCGCTTCGTCGAGATCATGGCGCCGATCTTCAGTCGGGAGGCGCTGCGCATCTGCGCCCCGAGCTTCTCGGAGAGCCCGAGCGGTTGGGGGCTCGACTGGCTCTGGCCGCGACTCTGCCAGCAGGCTGGGCTCGAGCGGATGGCCGTCATCGACGCGACGCCCGTGCGGCACACCCGACCCTGCGGCGGCGAGTTGTACGCGCGGCATCCGGAGATGGACCCGCGTGCCGATGCCCAGCGCGTGCTGCGCAAGTACGGCCTGCACGACGTGCGTGCGGAGGCCAAGTACTCCTTCGCGCGACGCATCCGCGAGGTCCCGCTGCCGGCGGCGCTCCGGCTTCTCTACGGCCTGCGGAAGCTTCATGGACGGCGCAAGCACCGCCCCCGCGACTGAGTTCGACCACGGGCCCGCGCGCCGTCCTGCCTCTGGGCGCCAGCCCGGGCCGGACGGCGCTGTGGAGACGCTACCCCGCACCGCGCGCCGCCTCGCCCGCGGCCTCTGGCCCTGGCGCTCGGCCATCCTGGGGGCGGTGGCGTGCTTCTTCGTCGCAGCTGCGCTCGAGCCACTCGTGCCCGCCCTGCTCAAGTACCTGCTCGACCATGGGTTCGACGGGCAGGCGCCGTTCCCCCTGTGGCTCGTGCCGCTGGTGGTGGTCGGGATCTTCGTGGTGCGCGGCGCGGCGAGCTTCGGCGGCGCCTACCTGTTCGCATGGGCGACCTCGAAGGCGGTCCTGGACCTGCGACGGCGCCTGGTCGGCGCGATCATGCAGGCCGACGCGGCGCTCTATACGGTGCTGAGCCCCGGCGTCGCGACGGCTCGCGTGATCAACGAGCCACAGAATGCGTTCGGTGCGCTGACGCAGGCGATCACCACCCTGCTGCGCGACGGCATCGGCTTCGTCGTGCTGCTCGGTTACCTGTTCTGGCTCGACTGGATGCTGACCCTGGTCGCGCTCGCGGTCGTGCCGCTGGTGACGGTGGTGATGCGGCGCATCCACCGCCGTGTCGTGGACGTCGGTGGCCGCACCTATGCCTCGCAGGTGCGGCTGACCGGCATCATCGACGACATCGCGCGCGCCTGGCGCGTGGTGCGGACCTTCGACGCGCAGCAGTTCGAGCAGCGGCGCTTCGACGAGGAAGCAGCGCGGCTGCGCGCCGGCACGGTCGAGAGCGTCGCGGCGGGCGCGATGCTCTCGCCGCTGACCCAGGTCACGGCGAGCGTCGGCGTCGCCCTGATCCTGACGCTCGCGCTCTGGCAGGCGCGGCGCGGCGCCGCCACGGTCGGCGAGTTCGTGGCGTTCATCACGGCCCTGCTGATGACCAGCACGCCGCTGCGGCGACTGACGGACGTCACCCAGCCCATCGTCGGTGCGCTGATACAGGCGCGCGCCTGCTTCGAGCTGCTCGACACGCCACCCGAGCCCGACGACGGCACGCTCGACCTCGGGCGCGCCCACGGCGCCATCGAGTTGCGCGCGCTGCGCGTGGTGCATGCGGGCGCCGAGCGACCTGCGCTGCATGACGTGGACCTGCGGGTGCGCGCCGGCGAGACCGTCGCCCTGGTCGGCCCCTCGGGCGCCGGCAAGACGACCCTGGTCAACGCACTGCTCGGCTTCATCGAGCCCGAAGCCGGCATGCTCTGCCTCGACGGGCACGACCTGCGGACGCTGCGCAAGGCAGCGCTGCGGCGCCAGTTCGCGGTGGTGTCACAGGACATCGTGCTGTTCGACGACTCGATCGAGGCGAACGTGGCCTACGCGCTGCCGCCCGACCCGTCTCGGATCGCCGCCTGCCTCGAGGCCGCGCGGCTGGCCGAGTTCGTCGCCGGCCTGCCCGAGGGGGCCCGTACGCGCGTCGGCACCAACGGCAACCGCCTCTCCGGCGGCCAACGCCAGCGGCTGGCGATCGCGCGGGCCCTCTACAAGGACGCACCCGTCTGGATCTTCGACGAGGCCACGTCGGCGCTCGACTCGGAGTCCGAGCGCGGCATACAGGCCGCGCTCGAGCGCCAGCGGGGTGCACGTACGCTCCTGTTGATCGCGCACCGCCTCAGCACCATCCGCCGCGCCGACCGGATCCACGTGCTCGTCGACGGGCGCCTGGTCGAGAGCGGCGACCACGAATCCCTGATGGGCCGCGGCGGCCGCTATGCGGCGATGGTGCGCGCGCAGTCGATGGACTGAGCGACCGAGGCCCCGGAAGCTGGAGGAACGACCATGGAGACCCTGCAGAGCGTCGTGCTGCCGAACCTGGACCTGCACGGCGACGATGCCCTCTACGTCCGCCACGATGGCCGCGTAAGCTGCGAGCGCGCCAGCCCACGCCTGCGCTTCCTCGACGGCGGCACCTGCACCACCGACACGTTCTACGGAGGTCTCGACGTCGCCACCTGGAAGCAGCGCAGCCCGGTCGGGACACTGGTGCTCGAAGTCGCCGGCGAAGGACGCTTCGTCGTGGCCGTGGGCCTGCACCGCATCGGCCACGACATCCAGTGGCTCGCCGAACACGACGTCCAGCTGCGGCCCGGCGAGCCGCGCCGCTGGCCGTTGCAGGCCTGGGCTCGCCTGCAGCAGGGGATGCTCTTCCTCAGGCTCTGCGCGCGGGGACCCGCCGTGCTCGAACGCGCCAGCTGGCGCACCACGGACCCGCCTTCACAGCCGGTGCGGCTCGGGATGGTGATCACTCACTTCAACCGGCCCCAGCAGGTGCTGCCGGCGATCGAGCGGCTGCGCCGCGACGTGCTGCAGCACCCCGAGTTCGGCGCGTCGATCTCCCTCACCGTGGTGGACAACTCCGACAACCTGCTACTCGCCGAGGGCCCCGGGGTGCGCCGCATCGCGAGCCGCAATTTCGGCGGCTCGGGCGGCTTCGCGCGTGGCCTTCTGGAGCTCGAGTCCGACCCGCGGAACACGCACGTCCTGTTCATGGACGACGACGCGTCCTGCGAGGGCGAGTCGGTGCTGCGCAGCGTCGCGCTGCTGCGCCATGCGGCCTCGCCGCGGCTCGCCGTCGCCGGCGCGCTGCTGAGCGAGGCCGAGCCCTGGCGACTGATGGAGAAAGGCGCCTGCTTCGACGGCAAGTGCGTGCCGCTGCACCATGGACGCGACCTGCGCGACCTTCCGCAGCTGCTACTGACCGAGCGCCACGAGTCGCGGCCCGACTACGGCGGCTGGTGGTTCTTCGCCTTCCCGGTCGCGGCGGTCGAGCACTATCCCTTCCCGTTCTTCGTGCGGGGCGACGACGTGTTCTTCAGCCTGGACAACCGCTTCGAGATCCACACCCTCAACGGTGTCGCGTGCCTCGGCGAGGAGTTCCGCGTCAAGCACGGGCCGCTGACGGCCTACCTCGACGCCCGCTATCACCTGGTCCACGCCCTGCTGCGCCCCCGGGGCTTCGCACGGGTGATGCGCCGGCTGGTGAGCAACCAGTTCGTCAAGCCGCTGTGCGCCTACCACTACGCCTCGGCCCGGGCCTTCACGCTCGCCCTGCGGCACGTGCGCCGCGGGCCGGGGTTCTTCCGCGAGCAGCTCGACCTCGCGCAGGTGCGCGGCGAGATCGCCGCGTGGCAGCCCGCCGAGACGCTGCGGCCGCTCGAGCGCCACGGCCTGCGGCTGCGCGCCCCGCGCCCCGCTCGCCGCGAACCGCTGCGGCAGCTGCTGCGGCTGCTGACCCTGCAGGGTTTCCTGCTGCCGCGGGCCCTGCTGAAGGATCGCGTCCAGGTGCAGGAGAAGTCGTTCTACGGGCGCGGCAGCGCCGTGTTCGGCGTCCGTCGCGTGCTGTATCACCATCCGCAGAGCGACCTCGGCTTCATCGCCGAGCACGACCGTGCGCGCTTCTTCAGCGAGCTGCGCAGCCTGCTCGCCGAGCTGGCGGGTTTCCTGCGCGCCGTCCCCGCGCTGCGACAGGCGTACGCGGCCGGCAAGCCGCTGCTGTGCTCGCGGCGCTTCTGGCGCGAAGTGCATGGCCCGGTCACGCCGTCCCTGCAGGCGGTGGCGCCGGCGGTCGCTGCCGTCCCGCCGCACGGCCACGCGGGTACCGCGCGCTCGACGCCGCCACTGACGGCGCGTCGCAGCAGCGCCGAGCCGCGACGCAAGTTCCGCCCGGCCAACCCGGCGACGGCACCGCAGGGTTATGCCGCGCGGGCGCGCGAGTTGCGCCGGCAGGCCCATGAGCCGGACCGCCCGGGCTGAAGCGCGTCGCGCATCGGCGACGCAGGGCGCGGCCTGCGGACCCTGACTACAATCCCCCCGGGCGTTTCACACATCCGGGTCATCCATGCAACGCGCGCGTCTCACGAGGCGGGCGGCCGGTCGGTCGCACCGAGGCTTCCTCTCGGCATTCCCGTGGTTGCTCGCAGGGCTCTGCGCACTGTTGCCGCCGCCCTCCTCCGCGGCGGACACCGCGGCCCGGGGCGGCCTCGTCGCAGACCCCGCCGGTCCGCGCACCTGCCTCGTGCTGAGCGGCGGTGGGGCACGCGGCGCCGCGCACATCGGTGTGCTCAAGGTGCTCGAGGAACTGCGCGTGCCGGTCGACTGCGTCGTCGGCACCAGCATGGGCGCGATCATCGGCGCGTCCTGGGCGTCGGGCGTCCCGGTCGCGAAGATGGAGGAGTCGCTGCGCACGGCCGACTGGGACGTGGTGCTGGCGGACCAGCCGGATCGTCCAAGGCGCTCGTTCCGGAGCAAGGAACTCGAGCGACTGCGCGTGATCGGTGCCGAACTCGGCGTGCGCGATGCCAACGCGGTACTGCCCGCCGGGGCAGTGATCGGCCAGCAATTCGAGCTGTTCCTCCAGTCCCTGATGGGCACGCCGCTGGCGCGCGCCTCGTTCGACACGCTCGGCGTGCCGTTCCGCGCGATCGCCACCGACATCGAGACCGGGAAGATGGTGGTGATCGACGGTGGCAGCGTCAACGCCGCGGTGCGTGCCAGCATGTCGGTGCCCGGCGTGTTCGCACCACAGGAGCGCGACGGGCGGCTGCTGGTCGACGGCGGCCTGGTCCGCAACCTCGGGGTGGACGTCGCGCGGGGTCTCGGTGCGACGCGGATCATCGCCGTCAACCTCGGCACGCCGCTCTCGGGTCGCGACCAGCTCGACTCCCTGGTAGGGGTCGCCGGGCAGATGATCAACATCCTGACCGAGCAGAACGTCATGGCGTCGCTCGCGCAGCTGCGCGACGAGGACATCCTGATCACGCCCGAGCTCGGCGCGTTCAGCGCAGCAGATTTCGCGCGCGCCTGGACGACGATCGAGATCGGCGAACGCGCGGCCCGCGCCGCGGCGGCGAGGCTCGCGGCGCTGTCGGTCAGCCCGGAGCGCTACGCGGCGCTGCAGTCGGGGCGGTCGGCGGCGATGGCGAGCTTCGCGCCGGGCAAGGTGCGGGTCGAGACCGGCGGCCTGCGACGCGTGAACCCGGAGACCGTCGAGGCCGTGTTCTCGCAGGCGCTGCAGGGGCGCTCGGACCGGGCTGCCGTCAACGACGCGGTCGATGCGCTCTATGCGATGGACGACTTCCGGCAGGTGTCGATCCGGCGCGAGCGCGACGCCGGCCGGGACGACATCGTGATCGAACCGCGGGAGAAGGACTGGGGGCCGGACTACGTCCGCTTCGGCGTGGCCCTGACGACCGACCTCGCCGGCGCAAGCGGCTTCACGATCGGTTCCGAGTACCGCCGGACCTGGCTGAATCGCCGCGGGCTCGAATGGCGCAATCTCGCCACCGTCGGGCAGGTGACGAGCCTGCGCTCCGAACTCGGGCAACCGGTGGACGTCGCCAGGCGCTGGACCACGGTCGGCTACCTCGACGCGCAGCAGCGGCTCGACGAGCTGTTCGTCGGCGACGACTCGGTGTCGAGGCTGCGCAACCGCGTCGGCCGCATCGGCTTCGAGATGCGCCGCCGGAACACGACCGACGCGGAGCTCGCCTTCGGCCTGCAACGCTCCTGGTTCGACGCCAATACGGTCACGGGCCTGGGCCTCGCGTCCTCCGACGGCCGCTCCGGCGAGGTGTTCGGCCGAGTGATCGTCGACCGGCTCGACAACTGGGATTTCCCGCGGCGCGGCGCCTTCCTGCGTGGCGAGCTCAGCCAGGCGTCGAGGACGCTGGGCTCTGGCACCGACTACCGCAAGGCGCTGGTGGAGGTGCAGCGCGCCTTCGGCCGCGACCGGCACACGGTCTCGATGCTGCTACGCCACGGCGACTCCCTCGGCACCGACCTGCCGCTGTTCGACGCCTTCCAGCTCGGCGGCTTCCAGAACCTCTCCGGCTACCAGGACCGGCAGATCCTCGCCAACCGCACGAGCTTCGGCCGGGTGGTCTATGGCTATCAGGTCGGGGAGCGCGGCGCCCTGGCGCGCGGCCTCTACCTCGGCGGTTCGCTGGAGGCCGCGGACATCCGCGAGCGGCTGAACGGCAGTGATTCGAGCAATGCCCTGATGGCCGGCTCGCTGTTCGTCGCGGCGGACACGGCCATCGGGCCGTTCTACTTCGGGGCGGGCTTCGGCGAGGGCGGGGAGCGGACGCTCTACCTCTTCATCGGGCGGCCTTGATGACTGGCGCGGACCCCGTCAGCCTGCCCGCCGCGCGCGGGTCGGCTTGCGCTTCCGCGCCGTGGCCGCGCCCGGCGCCTTCTGGCGACGCAGGCTGCCCGCGAGCTCGAGCAGGTGGCTGCGGAACGGGCGGCCGAGCTGTTCGTGGCTCAGCGCATAGGCCACCGTCGCCTGCAGGTACCCGAGCTTGCTGCCGCAGTCGTAGCGCTTGCCCTCGAACTTGTAGGCGTAGACGGCTTCCTCGCGCATCAGCCGCGCGATGCCGTCGGTGAGCTGGATCTCGCCGCCGGCGCCCTTACCGATCTGCTCGAGGTGCTGGAAGATCGAGGGCGCGAGCAGGTAGCGGCCGACGACCGCGAGGTTGGAGGGGGCGTCGGCCGGCTTCGGCTTCTCGACGATGCTGCGCACGCGGCTGGTGGTCGCGTCCTTGCCCTCGACCTCGACGATGCCGTACTTGTCGGTCTCGGAGCGCGGCACGACCTCGCAGCCGATCACGCTGGCGCGCTTGGCGTCGTAGACCTGCGCCATCTGCTCGAGGCAGGGCACGTCCGCGTCGATCAGGTCGTCTGCCAGGTGTACGAAGAACGGCTCGTTGCCGACCGCCGGGCGCGCGCACAGCACCGCATGGCCGAGGCCGAGCGGCGCGGGCTGGCGGATGTAGATGCAGGTGGCATACGAGGGCAGCACGCTGTGCAGCTGCTGCACCAGGTCGGACTTGCCCTGGGACTCGAGCAGCTTCTCGAGCTCCTGGTCCGAGTCGAAGTGGTCCTCGATGGCTCGCTTGGACGCGCCGGTGATGAACACCAGGCGCCGGGCGCCGGCTGCGAGCGCCTCCTCGACGGCGTACTGGATCAACGGCTTGTCGACGACCGGCAGCATCTCCTTCGGGCTCGCCTTGGTCGCGGGCAGGAAGCGCGTGCCGCGGCCGGCAACCGGGAATACCGCCGTCTCGATCAGCGGGCGTTTCGCCATCGTCGTCTCTCCGTGGAGCAAGCGGCGAGATCATACGCGATGGGCCGGCGCCGGTAGGTGCGCCCGGTGGCAATGCTTCACAGTTCCGCAACGCTATGTTCGCTGCGGAACCGTGGCGCTGGTCACATTAGGGGCGGCCGGAAACGGTTGACGGCGGGGCGGGCCGCGCTGCCGGCACGGTCGCTGCCGCCGCGCGCGCCGCGCGCTCCACGCGGATGTTGGCGCGGTTCTGGTCCACGACTTTCTGCCCGATCCCCTTCACCAGGGCGAGTTCGTCGGCCGAGCGGAACGCTCCATGCTTGGCGCGGTGCTCGACGATCGCCTGGGCGCGCGCCTCGCCGACTCCCTTGAGCTCGCGCGCGAGCGTGGCGGCGTCGGCCGTGTTGATGTTGACCGGCTCGGCACGGCCGACGGCCGGCAGCATGGCGAGCGCGAGCAGCAGGGTGGAAAGCAGCTTCATCGGGGTTCTCCGGTATGCGGCGGGATGCCGCGGAGAGAACCTTAGGGGCGACGGCTCGCGGGCGCGAGGCACCTAAACTGGCGGGTTCGCCCGGATTGGCAGTCGGCGCGCCGCTACCGATGCGAAGGATCGCCGGCCGAGGCGACCCGCGACCCGCGCGGAAACAGGGAGTGAGTCGATGCCGGCCGCGGACTCAGTCGCGGATCGGCTTGTCGGTGCCCTCGTTGACCCGCTCGCGCAGGTCCTTGCCGGGCTTGAAATGCGGGACGTACTTGCCGGAAAGCGCGACGGCCTCGCCGGTCTTGGGGTTGCGGCCCTGGCGCGGCGGACGGAAGTGCAGGGAGAAGCTGCCGAAGCCGCGGATCTCGATGCGCTCGCCGGTGGCGAGCGCGTCGCTCATGATCTCGAGCATCTGCTTCAGGGCGAGCTCGACGTCCTTGGCCGGCAGGTGCTTCTGCTTGGCCGCGATGATCTCGATCAGTTCGGACTTCGTCATGTGGGGCCCCGTGACGATCGCGCACGAGGTCGCCCGGGAGGACCGGGCGCCTCGCGTCATGCTCTTGTGTCGACGTGCTGCATGCTGCCGAGGAAGGCCGGCGGCGCCTCGCGCGCCGCCGGCGGTTCCGGTCAGCCCCGATCGCGGTCGCCGCCGCCGATCTGGGCCTTGAGCAGCTCGCCGAGGCTGGTGCCCGTCGTGCCGCCCTGCTCGGTGCGGTAGCTCTGCACGGCCTCGGCTTCCTCGTGGGCTTCCTTGGCCTTGATCGACAGGGAGATGGTGCGCGTCTTGCGGTCGACGCCGAGGAACTTGGCCTCGATCTCCTCGCCCACCTTCAGGATGGTGCGTGCATCCTCGACCCGGTCGCGGCCGAGCTCGGAGGCCCGCAGCTGGCCCTCGATGCCGTTGCCGAGGTCGATGACCGCGCCACGCGCGTCCACTTCCTTGACGGTGCCACGGACGATGCTGCCCTTCGGGTTGTCGGCGATGTAGCCCGAGAAGGGATCCTTCGCGAGCTGCTTGATGCCGAGGCTGATGCGCTCGCGCTCCGGGTCGATGGACAGCACCATCGCCTCGAGCTGCTGGCCCTTCTGGAAGTTGCGCACGGCTTCCTCGCCCGCGACGTCCCAGGAGATGTCCGAAAGGTGCACGAGGCCGTCGATGTTGCCGGCCAGCCCGATGAAGATGCCGAAGTCGGTGATCGACTTGATCTGGCCGGACACGCGGTCGCCACGGTTGTAGTTCTCGGCGAACTCGCGCCACGGGTTGGCGGCGCACTGCTTCAGGCCGAGGCTGATGCGGCGGCGCTCCTCGTCGACGTCCAGGACCATGACCTCGACTTCCTGGCCGGTCTGCACGACCTTGGCCGGGTTGACGTTCTTGTTGGTCCAGTCCATCTCGGAAACGTGCACCAGGCCCTCGACGCCGTCCTCGATCTCGACGAACGCGCCATAGTCCGCGATGTTCGTGACCTTGCCGAACACGCGGGTGTTCGGCGGGTAGCGGCGGGCGATGTTCTCCCACGGGTCGGCGCCGAGCTGCTTGAGCCCGAGGCTGACGCGCGAGCGCTCGCGGTCGAACTTGAGGATGCGCACGTCGATCTCGTCGCCGACCTTGACGACCTCCGACGGGTGCTTGACGCGCTTCCACGCCATGTCGGTGATGTGCAGCAGGCCGTCGATGCCGCCGAGGTCGACGAACGCGCCGTAGTCGGTGAGGTTCTTGACGGTGCCCTTGACGACCGCGCCCTCCTGCAGGTTCTCCATCAGCGCGCTGCGCTCGGCGGAGAACTCCTGCTCGACGACCGCGCGGCGCGACACGACGACGTTGTTGCGCTTCTGGTCGAGCTTGATGACCTTG